>NZ_SGUC01000099.1 GCF_005435165.1 Halorubrum sp. GN11_10-6_MGM
GTCATGGCGACGGTTCGTTGTACGCGATCGACGCCGAAACTGGCGTCTTACGCTGGCGTGATTATGTTGGGGACAGCGTCGGCGCACCCGTCATTCACGACGATCGAGTCTATGTCGGAACCTACACGAGTGGTCTCCACGCAGTTTCAATCGAGAACGGTGAACGGTTGTGGCGTGTCGATCGGGCAGACTATGGTACTACTCCAACAGTTGTCGATGGAACCGTCTACGCAACCTCCGACGATACAGTGCTGTACGCCGTTGACGCCGAGACTGGAGAGGAGTTGTGGGCACACGATAATTCGAACATAAACACGCCCGGATCCTCGCCTACAGTCCACGAAGGGGTCGCATATGTCGGGTCGGGTGGATTTCTCTACGCGATCGACACCGAAACCGGGGAAGTACGTTGGAATAGTCTCATTAGCGAGAGATCGATTGATACGTCACCAACAGTTGCCGGCGAAACCGTTTACGTTGGCTCCGACGAGGGAATCTGTTACGCTGTCGACGCACAGACCGGGTCGGTCTCTTGGGAGGTGAGTCTGGGAGGACTCCCGCGACTATGGGGGAACAGTCCATGGATCAACAG
>NZ_SGUC01000100.1 GCF_005435165.1 Halorubrum sp. GN11_10-6_MGM
TACCTACATCGCCCATCAATTGGACGTGCTGGCCCAGGCGGACTGAGCGCTGCTATCCGTTGAAGTCCGGCGCCTCGTCCACGTAGTAGGAAGAGGACTTTCCGGGCTGTGCGTGGAGGTACGTCTTTGTCGTTTCGATGCTCTCGTGGCCCAGGGTTTCGCGGACGAGCTCCAGGTCGGCCCCCTTCTGTAGGGCATGAGACGCGTGGGCGTGCCGAAACCAATGAGGCGATACCTCGGAGGTCATAATGGGGTCGCCCTCCTCGTCGCGCTTTAAAGCCCCCTCCGCATCGGTCTTCTGGGTGAGCTTCACGCCGGCGCGGGTCGCAGCCTTCTTCACGATCCGCCAGATCTGGGTTCGGGAGACACATCCGCCTACTTGAGAGCGGAAGACCGGATCGTCGGGGGCGCCATACCCCTCCGCTTTCTCGTCGTCTCGAAGTCGGATGATGAGGCTCCACACTTTGCTATACAGCGTGACCGCCCGGGTCTTCCCGCCCTTGCCGAAAAAGGTCACCTGGCCGCCAGACCGGCCGTTGGGGCCCTCTAAGTCTGGACGATCTTTCAGGTCGCGCCAGCGCAGATCTTCGAGGTCCGAAATGCGTCCGCCTGACGCGTAAAAGAGG
>NZ_SGUC01000101.1 GCF_005435165.1 Halorubrum sp. GN11_10-6_MGM
CTTGTAGCTGATCGTCAGGTCGTCTGTGCTCATGCCGGGCATGTCGAGGCGAAGACGATAGGCGTCCTCCGCCTCCGTGAGGTCCATGCGCGGGCGCCACACGGCCTGCGGGGACGTGTCCTCTTCGTTCTCGTCCCGGGACGGGAAGAACCGGTCGAACACGCGGTCGATCTCGTTCTGGAGGCCGTTCAGATTGCGGTTTCGGGTGCGGGTCAAGCGAGTCATGATGGGATAAAGGGTTCGGTTGCAAAGTCTGTGAGAACGCTCGGAGGCCGTCCCGTGGACTGACCTCTCGCGCCGAATTCCACCCACCTACAAGAGCAACTCGTGTACCACCCGAAACACATCCCCAAACAGCCTGCCACTTCGACGGAGCACACGGACGAGGTGGCAGGCCAGGCGCAGGGGCCCGCAATTGTGACAACGGCTGCGGCGGCGGCTCTGCCACGGCGGCAACCGTCCCGGCTCCAGCCCTGCCAATTCGTCTGCGTTCCGCCCCCCTCGCCGCCGTGCACCGCCCTCGGATCACGCACAGGACGCCGGGAGCACCCGACCGTCCGCCGTTCCGAATCCGACGCGGTGGTCGTCCGCCTGCGCGTAGGCCCGCATGG
>NZ_SGUC01000102.1 GCF_005435165.1 Halorubrum sp. GN11_10-6_MGM
GACTACTATGCAGACTCCGCCCTCCTGTTAGGGTCACTGGCCAATCTGGGGGCCTCTCCCAACAGGAGTTCCTAGATTAGATAGCTCATTGATCTTCCTCCAACGTAGGTGCCGCATATCCGGTTTGTCCCTTGTACTGTCTCTCTGACAGCTATCCTGAATAGACCCTTTCAAGCAGGGTTCAGGGTCTATGTCCACCCAGAGCGCGTGGATTTTAGCGGATTCCAACCAGGGGGAGGAACCCGTATCTCAGGCTCACCTTCGTTATGGTTCCCGGTCCTGGGCATAGAGAGTCATCCGTTCGGTAGCGGCTTCCAATTTACCTGGTGACGGGAATGTGTCCCCATAACGCTTCCTTGTCTCCTTTTACAGTAGCTTTGGTGAGGGGGTTAGTTTCCCGATGGGACATAAAGCGGTTCGCTTGATCTCACCTTGTTGGAGCATCGCCAAGGGAGTGCTCTTTATGCCCTGCTACTGGGCACATCACTCCCCTTCCTGCCTCGGATTCCCAACAGACACGTCCCATAACGTGCCCGCTTAGAGGCGTAGGGCGATCCGTCCCGTCCTGTCGAGACGGTCTATGTGAAAGAACATCTGAGCTATCAAT
>NZ_SGUC01000103.1 GCF_005435165.1 Halorubrum sp. GN11_10-6_MGM
TCGAGAGCTTCGCCGCCGGGCGCGACGAGGGGGAATCCTTCCGAGCGTTCGTCGCCCGTCACGACGAGTCGGAGCTCGACGCCTTCGTCGAGCCGGAGGAGACCGACTACGAGGACCCGATGATGCACAACACGAAGCGCACGTGGTACCCGTACGCGGAGCACGACTCGATGGAGGACGCGCCGTCGACGCCGGCGGACGACTGACGATGCGGGCAACGAATCCGGGGGCGGCCCGATGAGCGACCGCCTGCTCCGCGTGAACGCCTACACGACGCTGGACCTGGTCGAGGGGCGCGCCCGCGGCCACGAGTTCGTCGCCGAAGCGCCCGGCGTCGTGAACGTCACCGCGCCGCGGGAGAACCCCGACCACGTCGCGCTGGAGGTCGAACTCGATAACACCGCTATCGACGACCTGACGGCCCACGCCGACGAGATCGACCTCTCACCCGCGCAGGCACGGACCCTCGCCGACGCGCTGGAGTCGACGGCGGACCGCGTCGAGGCCGCGCAGGGCGGCGACGACTCCTCGTAACCGACCGGCGGCACCTCACCGGCGTCCACCGCGCCGCCGGTCCGAACGACCGCCTCCGCTTACAGCTCCAGCC
>NZ_SGUC01000104.1 GCF_005435165.1 Halorubrum sp. GN11_10-6_MGM
GTTTTCTCTCGCTATACCGACGAAGCGATTGCTTCTCTGACGGGATACGACTACCTGCTGGAGGCCGCAAGTGTACTATGATCCTGGGTAATTGGTATGGGTCTGATGGGGGCAACCGTAGATCCCGCCTTGATTGCCTGCTTCGGGCGGAGACGCCCGTGACAGTGGCCGCGGGGCGTCCGGCCCAAGGCGGTCGTCTAGGAACTTTGGCTGCAAAGAACTTTGGCTACAGGTCGCAATCCCCCTTGTCCTCACATTCCTCCTGGATCGCAACGACTCCCACCTTCTCCTCAAAGGGCTCATCCTCCGGGTGGGGATTGACCCGTACTGTCACGATAAGACCGCGAGGAGAGCCGCCGGACCCTCCGCTCCCGCAGTGGACGTAAGCGTTCTCGTAGTCGTCCTCGACGACCCCCGAGCTTCCATCAATGTCGCAGACGGCAGAGCCAGCTGTCCCACCAGCGGGGATGCCTGCTCCGAAGCCGTTGCTATCAAACCCCGCGGCAGCGGCCATCACGTCATCGTCCGGCTCTTCTTCCAGGTCGATGCCTCCAAGCTGAGGCGGCTTCCGATGTGCCGCGAGGATGTCGGTCCCAATCGACATGGC
>NZ_SGUC01000105.1 GCF_005435165.1 Halorubrum sp. GN11_10-6_MGM
TTGCTGAGGTGGTCGATGTCGTCGGCCGTGCTCTCTCCATTCTGGAGCCGAATGAGCTCACGGACGATGCCGACCACGTCCTCCTTCGTGAGGACCTTCTCGTCGGTGTCCACGTCGACGTCCAGCCGGGCGTTCATGCGGTGACGCCCCACATCGCCCAGGTCATAACGGTCCTCGTTGAAGAAGAGTCGCTCAAGGGCCTCCCGGGCGGAGTCGAGATCGGGCGCTTCGCTCCCGCGCAGCTTCTCGTAGATGACCTCAAGGGCCTCCTCCTCTGTGTGGGAGGCGTCCTTCTGGAGGGTTTCCACGAGCGTACTCTTATCGAGTGCCTCGTCGTCAACATCCTCTCGCACGAGATAGAGGCGGCTCACGTCGTACTCGTCGAGCTCCTCCCAATCCCCCTCCTCCAGCTCGTGCTCGGCGGGCAGCAGCACCTCGCGCTCCATCTCTTCGTCGACCACTTCTCCGGTGTCCTCGTCGACAATCTCGATCGTCTTCTCGATCGTGACGCTTGTTGCGAGCTCGCGGCCGAGGTGCTCTTCGAACTCGTCTTGGTCGCCGATGTCAACCGCGTCGGCCAGGTCGAACATCTTCACGAT
>NZ_SGUC01000106.1 GCF_005435165.1 Halorubrum sp. GN11_10-6_MGM
GCTCCAGACGTACCAGTCGTGCTTGTCGGAGTCCGGGTCGCGCGCCTCCTGAAACCAGGGGTGCTGGTCGGAGGTGTGGTTCAGCACCAGCTCCGTGATGACCCGCATGCCGCGGGCGTGGGCGTCGTCGAGAAAGGCCCGGAAGTCGTCGAGGTCGCCGTGGATCGGCAGGACCTTGAAGTAGTCGGCGGTGTCGTAGCCGTCGTCTCGGAGCGGGCTCTCCAGGAAGGGGAGCAGCCAGAGGGTGTTGACGCCCAGTGATTCGAGGTAGGGCAGCTTTTCGCGAAGCCCTCGAAAGTCCCCGTAGCCGTCGTTGTTCGAGTCGTAGAAGCTGCGGACGTGCAGCTCGTAGATGACGGCGTCCTTGTACCAGAGGGGGTCGTCGAGGAAGTCGTCGGGCATTCGGGTACTGCGTTGGAAGGTTGGAACGTTGAAGGTTGGCACGTTGACGGCCGAACGTGAAAACGCTCAACCTGCCAACGGTCAAACGCCGCTATGCGTGCACGAGGCGATCGTAGGCGGCGTGCGTCTGCTCGCTCGTGCCGGCCGGTTCGAGCCGAAAAATGTGTGCGGGTCGGTCGGGGGAAAGGCGGAGGT
>NZ_SGUC01000107.1 GCF_005435165.1 Halorubrum sp. GN11_10-6_MGM
CGACGCTCCGAGACGAACGTCTTGATAGGGAACATCGTTCGTCGGGTGACGCGGCCGCGTCACCCTTGCCTGCTGTGACTTCCAGCTACTGCTGAGAACTGACCAACAATCCTCTACCCAAGAGCGTTCAGCCAATTTATAGAGGAGATTCTACACCACACACTATCCCGGAATTAATCGCCCACGGTCCACTCTCTGCATCGTTGGTTGGTAGTATTCAAGTCCACAAATGACGCGGAACAGAACGAATCGGGGCGTTGTTTCGCTTCTTGTATTCCTCGTAGTTGCCACTACTATGACGGGTGTATATCCCGTCAGCGCTGCCCAGACCAATGTGCAGATTCAATCGGTGGACGTCTCGGTTGACCAACCTGTACCGGGCGAACCGTTCACTCTCTCCGTGAATATTGCCAACCTACCGTCGAGTTCTGGTCCCGTGGATGTGACGGATCTGTACGTGCGGCATCCGTTGTAGTTTAACGCTTCACGCCAGCGCTGTCCCTTGATTCGATATCGTTGAGACTACCTGTCACAGAAACCCGGTGGCTGCTGTGAGTTACCAACCACCGGATTCAGTGATTGTCAACCG
>NZ_SGUC01000108.1 GCF_005435165.1 Halorubrum sp. GN11_10-6_MGM
TCTCCCTTCTGATTGTTGCAAGTGACGCAGGCCGCCACGAGGTTCTCCCACGTGTCGCGCCCGCCCCGCGACTTGGGCACCACGTGGTCGATGGTCAGGTTGCTCTGGGCCCCGCAGTACTGACACGTGTTGCGGTCCCGCTTGAGGACGTTTTTGCGGGAGAGCATGACCCGCTTGTACGGGACGTTGGCGTACTGCTTCAGCCGCACGATGCTCGGCCACGGCAGCTCCACGCTCGGCGAACGCACGTACTGATCGTCCGCCGATTCCACGAGGTGGACCTTCTGCAGGTGCATGAGCACGACGGCCCGCTGCACGCTGCAGACGGTGAGGGCGCTGTAGTCCTGGTTTAGCACGAGAACATGCCCGTTCATCGGCAGCGAGCCTCCCGTGCAGTGCAGGGCTGTCGTTCACTCCCCACTTCGGTGGGGACGGGACGGACCTGTGGCACGACCTGTGTAGAATCAGTACGGAAGAGGAGAGCCTCCACCGGCATGCCCGGTGATTATTCGGGATACCAACGCTGTAAGCAGAGCCAAAAGTTCACGATGCCGTATCAAAGTGTGGGGCCCTTTGTTTCTC
>NZ_SGUC01000010.1 GCF_005435165.1 Halorubrum sp. GN11_10-6_MGM
GACCGATTCCGACCCAAACACATCTAGCGGAATCATCCGTGTCGGACACCGCTGACGCGGTGTCCTTGTCCTCTTCGACACGACAGCGACAGCTCGCCAGTATCAACAATCTCCTACAGAAGAGCGTGCTCTCATTAATCCACGCATTTTCTAAGTAGGGATCTACCTCCTCCTCGAAGTAATCGACAGGATCTCTGCTAAGTGGAACTCTCTCGCGTTGTCGCATACTCGTATCATGCTCAGGATTACCGTTTCCGTCGGTCACGATCTCCGCGTCGTCGTTCTGCTCGCCGAGCGCCCGCTCGATCGCGTTATAAACGCTATTTCGCACGTCGACGCCGTTCATGTTGAACGCCAACTCTACATCGTTTATAAACTCGTCACGGTCCATCCACTGCTTCTCGGCGTCCAGCGTCCGCAGCGCCTCCTTCACCGCCTCTTGGGTCTCCTCGTCGCGGTTCGTGAACGCGCGCTCGTCGTCGAGGCTCTCGATGCGCTCTTCCGTGGCTTGGAAGCTCATCCGAAGCGGACGATCGATCACGATGCGCCGGTAGCCGAACTCTTCCGTGGGGACGACCTTCGAGCGCCCGTTCGCCTCCAGATCGCCGAAGATACGCGAGATCTCGTCGATGTGTTCCTGCGCGAGTTCGTGGCGCTTCTCCCCGAGGCTCTCGTCCATCTCGGCGTAGAGGTCCTGCGCGTCGATGAGTTGGACCACGTCTTCGCGCTCCTCGGGCTTGTCGTTCGAGAGCACCCAGATGTACGTGCGGATGCCCGTGTTGTAGAAGAGGTTCTCCGGGAGGCCGACGATCGCCTCTAGCCAGTCGTTTTCGAGGATCCAGCGCCGGATCGCCGACTCGCCGCTGTTCGGACCGCCGTTGAACAGCGGCGAGCCGTTGAACACGACCGCGATCCGAGAGCCGCCCTCCTCTTGCGGCTTCATCTTGCTGATCATGTGCTGGAGGAAGAGGAACGCGCCGTCGTTGGTCCGTGGCGTCCCCGCGCCGAACCGCCCGCCGAACCCTTCTTCGTCGTGTTCGCGCTCGATCTCCTCTTTCACCTTCTTCCACGAGACGCCGAACGGGGGATTCGAGAGCATGTAGTCGAACCGCTGGCGCTTGAACCCGTCCTGCGTGAAGGAGTTGCCGTAGGCGATGTTGTCGGGCTCCTGCCCTTTGATCAGCATGTCCGAGTTACAGACGGCGTAGGACTCGGGGTTCAGCTCCTGCCCGAAGACGTGAAGCCGGGCGTCGTTGTTGAGCTGGCGGACGTACTCCTCGGCGACGCTGAGCATCCCGCCGGTCCCGCAGGCCGGGTCGTAGACGGTGCGGACCGCGCCCTGCTCCGAGAGCGCCTCGTCGTCCTCCTGAAAGATGAGATTCACCATCAGCTCGATCACCTCGCGGGGCGTGAAGTGCTCCCCGGCGGTCTCGTTGCTGAGCTCGTTGAACTTCCGGATCAGCTCCTCGTAGATGTACCCCATCTCCTCGTTCGGGACCTCGTCGGGATGGAGGTCGATCTCCGCGAACTGGCGAACGACCTTGTAGAGCAGGTCGGCGTCGTCGAGCCGCTGGATCTGGTGTCCGAAGTCGAACTTCTCGAAGATCTCTTTCGTCTCCTCGTCGTACTGATTGATGTAGTACTGGAGGTTCTCCGCGATGTTGTCCGGGTCGTTACACAGCATTTCGAACGTGTACTCGCTCGTGTTGTACACCTCGGCGTCGGCGGCCTTCTTGAGCGAGGGAGCGACGTTCTCGATGCCCTGCGCCTGGAGCTGCTCGTAGCGTTCGAGGACCTCGTCTTTGTTCCGCGCCGTTACACAATCCAGACGTCGTAGAACCGTCAGCGGGAGAACAACCTTCTGATACTCCGACTGCTTGTAATCTCCTCTGAGGAGGTCGGCAATGGACCAAATAAAATCCGCCCGCTCGTTGAAGTTATCGACCATCTACTTCGTGACCAGAAACCACGTCTGAATAATAGTTTGGACCTGTTGGTGCCGCGGCTCCGGGTTCGGGGACCGGCTCGGAATCCCGCGCGGACCGAGACGCTCACCGCCGCGCCACGATCCGCCCGGCCAAGACGCCGACGAGCGCGATCATGCCCGCCATCGCGAGGTACAGCGCCAGCCCGATCGCCTCGCCGTTCGCGCCGTTCACGCCCGCCAGTCCGAGGAACGCGAGGGCGACGACGGCGTGGAGCGCGAGCACGCCGGACGGGACGTTCGCGCCGAGGTCGAATCCGATCTCCATACGCGCGCTACGGCGAGCGGCGGAAAAAGTCGTCCGGTCACTCCGCGGACCGGGAATCCCGCCCGCCGCCGGGGCGCCACACTAAAGCGACCCCGGCGCGACGGCTAGCCCGATGACCGACGCCCCCTCCCGACGCGAGTGGCTCGCCGCGGTCGGCGCGGCGACGGCGACCGCCGCGGCCGGCTGCGCCTCCCTCGACAGTCCGCCGGTCGACCGCGAGCGGGACGCCCCCGACGTCGAGCCGGGGGCAGGAGACCCGACGCCGCAGACGTTCCCCCCGGGCGTCGCGCAGTTCCGCGGGTCGCTGGAGCGGTGGGGGTACTACCCCGACGAGACGGTCCCCGACGCGGTCGAGGAGGCGTGGCGGGTCCCCGAGGTGAACACCGGCACGCACAGCGCGGCGAAGGCGAGCGCGGTGCCGACCCCCGACGGCGGCGTCGTCCTCCCGGGCGACACGGGCGACCTCCTCGCGATAACGGCCGACGGCGACGTCCGCTGGCGCGGCGAGACGAACGCCGGGGGGCGCGGGATTCACGGCACGCCCGCGGTCGCGGACGGCCGCGCGTACGTCGGCGCGTACGACGGCGTCTGCTACGCGTTCGCGCTCGACTCCGGCGAGCTCGACTGGTCGACGGACCTCGGCGGCTCGATCGGGTCGAGCCCGCTGTACCTCGACGGCGAGCTGTACGTCTCCGTCGAGTTCCCGGACCCCGAGGGGCGCATGTTCGCGGTCGACGCGGCGACCGGCGACGTGACGTGGGAGGAGCCCGACCACCGCCCCACCGACCACCCGCACTCCTCGCCCGCCGTCTCGCTCGACGCCGGGCGGATGGTGTGCGGCTCGAACGACGGCTACCTGTACTGCTGGAGCTTCCCCGGTCTGGAGTTCCAGTGGCGCTTCGCGACCGACCCGCCGAGCTCGAACCAAGGAGAGATCAAGGGTCCGATCGCGACGTACGACGGCGCCGCCTTCTTCGGCTCGTGGGATTTCAACGTGTACCGTGTGGATCTCGCGACGGGCGAGGAGGACTGGCGCTTCGAGACGGGCGACCTCTCGATGACGGGGCCCGCGATCGACCCCGAGCGCGACGTCGTGTACATGGGGAGCCACGACGACCACCTGTACGCGCTCGACGCGTCGACGGGCGAGATGGAGTGGCGCTTCCGGACCGGGCGCCCGCTCACCGGCTGCGCGACGGCCACGGGCGACCGCGTCCTGACGGGCTCGAAGGACGGCACCCTCTACGCGCTCGAGGCCGACTCCGGCGAGGAGGTGTGGCGCGTCGAGCACGACGGGTGGATAACCAGCGCGCCCCGCGTCGTCGACGGGGACATCTACTACGCCGAGCGCGCCCCGGACCCGGACGGCGGCGACGCCGACGGCGGCGGGTACAAGCTCGTCGCCGCGGAGTGAGCGGGCGCCGCCGCGTAGCCCGTTACAGCACGTCGCCGATCCGGACCGGCTCCCCGTCAAGCTCGGGGTCCTCGGCGACGATCGTCAGGACCTCGTGGTCGGTGACGTCTCGGTACGACTTCCCGGTCGCCTCCTCGATCAGCGTCTTCTCCAACTCGAACTCGGTCCCCTCGTAGACGACGTCGACCCCGCGGTCGATGAACGTCAGTTCGGTGCTCATGCGTCGGCGTAGGCGGCGAATCTGTAAAAGGAGCGCGACACGGGCCGGTCGCCGTTTCGACGCCGAGGACGAGATCCGCTCGGCCGATCGACTACTCGTCGTCGTCGCGCATCTCGGAGAGACGACCGACGAGGTCGTCGGTGTCGGCGTCGCCCTCGATCGAGACCTCCCCGTCGTGGTCGTTCTCGTGGACGTTCACCGCGTCGTCCTCGTCGGTGTCGACGTCCTGGTCCTTCTGTTCGCTCTCGTCGTACGATCCGAATCCCATAGGCGCCACTTCGGCGGGGCACTGAAAAGCGCGGCGACCGTGATCCGCCGCGGTAGGAGTTCACGTGCCGAGAGGTGCCGGGCCGGAGGCGGCGCGCCCGCGTCCGACGCCCGTCCGACGCCCCGTACCGTTTATACGCGCGGGGCGACTGCTCCCGGTGTGTCGCTGCGAGGAGACGGTCCGATAGAGGAGCTCGCGATCCCCTCGGGGACGACCGTCGAGGAGCACGACGTCGTCGTCGACGGCGACGTGCTCGTGGGCGGGCAGTCTACCGTCGAGCTCGGCGTTCGCGGCCGCAACGTCGCGATCGGCGAACGCGTGCGCGTCGCCAACGACATCGAGGCGGAGGGCGACTGCCGGCTGGACACCTGGTGTTCCGTCGACGGCAACGTGCTGGTCGGCGAGGACGCCTACCTCGGCGAGCGAGTGACGGTCACCGGCCGCCTGATGGTTTCGGGCGACCTCGACATCGGCGACGACGTGACGATCGAGGAGGGGTTCGAGGCCAACGGCTGGATCGTCATCCGCAATCCCGTCCCGACGATCGTCTTCTACTTCATCGTCCTCTCGCAGCTGTTACGCGTCGGCGAGACCGACGCCGCCGACGAGCTGGCCGAGGCGCTCGCCGACGGCGACGACGTCCGCGACCCCCTCTTGATTCCGCGGAGCGCCGAGATCTCCGACGACGCGTGGCGCGTGTCGACGCCGGCGACGGTCGGCGACGACTGTCGCCTCCACGGCAACCTCCGCGCGGCGTCGATCCGCGTCGGGGAGCGCAACGAGGTGTTCGGCTCGCTGCGCGCCCGCGAGGACGTCACCGTCGGCGCCGAGACGATCATCCACGGCGACGTGACCACCCGGGGCGGAACCGTGACAGTCGAAGCCGGGGCGCGCGTCCTCGGCGACGTCTCCGCCGGCGATCTCGTGGTGTACGACGGCGCCGAGATTCAGGGGACCCTCCGGGCCCGCGGCGAGATGAAGCTGATCCAAGCGACCGAAGACGAGGGCGAGACCGACGAGGCGGGCGAAGCGGGTGCCGGAGAGGCGGGCGAATCGAACGAAGCCAACGCTGGCCAATCCGACGAACCCGGGGACGAGGAAGCGGACGATACCGATGCCGAGAACGGCGAAACGAGCAAGAACGGCGAAACTGACGAATCTGGGGCCGACGCCGGCCGCGAACCGGACGACGACGACCACGAATCGGACACTGACGCCGACTTCGACGACGACGCCGACGCCGAGGCGACCCCGACGGTGAAGGCCGACGCGGGGTCGACGACGGACGGGACTGGGCCCGAGGACGCTTCCTGACCCGACAGTCAGAACACATTCGCTCCGACTGGGCGAGTCTCAGAAGATTCCGCATTGGCGCCTAGAAAGCCGCTTTTTTCGTGGCGTTCCGAACGGGTCAACCGATAAACCGCCGCTCGTGCCGACGGTTAACCCGATTTTACCCGATTTAATTTCACACAAATTCTAAACTGACACAAGGCACTTACAACAGGCACCGAAAGGGGCGGGTGCGTCATGAGCAGAACGCTGACGGCGACCCGCCGCGCCGCGCTGGCGGGACTGGGCGCGATCGTCGCATCGGGAAGCGTGACAGGCGTCGCCGCGGCCGCGGAGAGCGACTGGACCGTCGAGAAGACCGAGACAGACAGCACGCTTCACGACGTGGTGTCGGCGAACGCCGGTCGGTTCGCGGTCGGCGGCGGCGGCGTCCTCGCGGCGCGCGGCGCCGAGGGGTGGCGGACGCTCCGCGACGGCGGTCCGACCGGGAACGGGAACAACCTCTACGGCGCCGGCGTCACCGACGACGGCGAGCGCGTCTGGTTCGTCGGCGCGAGCGGGGCCATCGGCGAGTACGTCCCCGCGACGGACACGCTCGTGGACCACTCGGCGCCGATGGACAACACGAACAACTACAACGCGGTCGCCGTCACCGGCGCCGCCGGCGAGGCGAACCTCTACGTCGCCGGCGACTCCGGGAAGATCTACTACAGCTTCGAGAACGGCGCGACGGGCACGTGGGACTACGTCACGCCGGGCAGCGGCTCCGCGCTCCCCGCGATCGACTTCCACGGCCCGCGGAGCGGGCACGCGATCGACACGAACGGCCGCGCGTTCGCCACCGACGACGGCGTCACGTGGAACGCGATCGGCATCGAGGACGCGAACGTGACGTTCTACGGCCTCGACAGCGACGCGCCGGACGACGTCGCCGTCTCCGGCGGCAACGGCGCCCTCCTGACGTACGACGGCGCGAGCTGGACGCCCGACGCGCTCGGCGACGCCGATCTCCTCGACGTCGAAACCGACGGCGAGACCGGCTACGTCGTCGGGGGCGGCGGCGTCGTTCAGGAGCTCACCGCCGACGACCGCGCGCTCCTCGACACGCCGACCGGGGAGAACTTGAACGCGGTCGACGTCGACGGCGACGCCGTCGTCGTCGGCAACAGCGGGACCGTCCTGGGCCGGTAACCGTCCCGACGGCTCCGGCCGCGCGCTGGCGCGCGCCGGCGACGAAATAGGTCTCGACGGTCCATACCCGCCGTCCGCGACCTATCGGGTCCCTCTCTCAGTCGCCGTCTCCGTCCGGGGCGGCGACGAACACCTCGTCGTCGAGCCGACCGCAGACCGCGTCGGCGAGCGTCCGAAGGTTCACCGTGTCCTCGCGGTTGTACGAGACGAGCGTCTCCAGCGCCGCCTCGTCCCCGCGCTCGTACTCGCGCCAGAGGCGGACCGCGTCGCGCCCGGAGATGTCCGGCCGGTCGCGCTCGATCCCCAGCTGTTTCTCGATCGGTTTCAGCCCGCCCGAGAGCCCGATCCGTTTGGCGGGGTACATCAGGTCGAGGTGCGGCGTGTCGATCTCGACGTCGAACGAGGTCTCCAAGAAGGGCACGTCGAACCGCGCGCCGTTGAACGTCGCGAGCAGGCTCGCGTCCGCGAACTGCTCCCGGAGGCGCCGCGCGGTGAGGTCGTCCCCCGCGACCAGCGTCGTCGTCTCGCCGCCCTGATGGAAGCTGACCGTCGTCACGCGGTCGCGCCGCTCGTCGAGCCCGGTCGTCTCGATGTCGAAAAAGCAGGTCTCCTCGCGGAAGTTCTCGTAGAGCCGCCAGCGCTCGCCCGAGGGGAACGTCCGGTCGAAGTAGGCGGAATCGCCGTCGTCGAGCCGCGCGAGCGCCTCCGCGATGAACGACTCGATCCGGTCCGTCGTCGTCGCCCCCATCCCCGGCACGTCGACCGCGGGATCGAAGTCGTCCCACGTCGTGACCCCTCGCTCCCAGAGGCGCCGTTCGGTCGTCTCGCCCACCCCCTCGACGGGGATGAAGCTGTTCTCGATGCGCATGTCCGTCCCGGAGCGTCGCGCGGTGAAAAAGTCGGCGGGAGCCGGGCGCCCGGGGAGTGACGAAAAGCTAACGTCGTCCGAGCCGGAGGGAGTCACGTGACTGACCGAGCGAACAGGCGGGGAGAAGACGCGAACGCCGAGGCGGATCGTACACCCCCCGCCGAAGCGACCCTGATCGGCCACCGCGGGTGCGCCGGACGGTCCCCCGAGAACACTGTCGCGGCCGTCGAACGCGCCGCGCCGCGCGTCGACGCCGTGGAGATCGACGTGCGCCGGTGCGCGAGCGGCGAACTGGTCGTCTTCCACGACGCCGAACTCGACCGCCTGACCGGGGCCTCCGGACGCGTCGCGGACGCCGACTGGGACGAGCTCCGCGAGCTGACGGTCCTCGACTCGGGCGAGCCGATCCCGCGGCTCCCCGAGATCCTCACCGCCGCGCCCGACGACCTTCTCGTCAACGTCGAACTCAAGGAGGCAGGGGTCGCGATCGACGCCCTCGACGCCGTCCGCGAGGCCGGCGTCGACGCGCTCTTCTCGTCGTTCCTGCCGAGCGAGCTGTCGGCGCTGCGAGACCGCGGCCCGGCGACGGCCCGCGCGCTGCTCGTCGCGGACGGGAACGCCGAGCGCGCGGTCGAGACGGCGACCGAACTGGGCTGTGTCGCGGTTCACCCGCCGATCGACGTCGCGACCGACCCGGGGTTCGTCGAGGTGGCACGCGAGGCTGGACTGGCGGTGAACGCGTGGACCGCGACCGACCGCGACGACGCCGAGCGGCTCCTCGCCGCCGGCGTCGACGGGGTCATCGCCGACCGGTGGGACCTGTTGCCGGAGCCGTCGTCGCGGAGTTAAGTGGCCGCGCGCCAAGTGGGACGTATGTGCGGCCGCTACACGCTCTTTACCCCGACCGCCGACCTCGAAGCCCGGTTCGGCGCAGACTTCGGCGACCGGGAGCCGAGCTACAACTGCGCGCCGGGACAGTCGCTCCCCGTGATCGCCGACGAGGACCCGTCCGCGGCGACCCGGATGGAGTGGGGGCTGACCCCCTCGTGGGCCGACGAGTCGTTCGACCTCATCAACGCCCGCGCGGAGACGGTCCGGGAGAAGCGGAGCTTCGCGGACGCCTTCGAGCGCCGGCGCTGTCTCGTCCCCGCCGACGGCTTCTACGAGTGGGTCGAGGGCGGCCCCGAAGGGGGCGGTTCCGGCAAGACGCCGTACCGCGTCGCGTTCGAGGACGACCGCCCGTTCGCGATGGCCGGGATCTACGAGCGGTGGGAGCCGCCGACGCCGGAGACGACCCAGACCGGGCTCGACGCGTTCGGCGGCGGGAGCGAGGGCGACGAAGACCCCGACGGGCCCGACGTTATCGAGTCGTTCGCGGTCGTGACCACGGAGCCGAACGACCTCGTCGCCGACCTCCACCACCGGATGGCGGTGATCCTCGATCCCGACGCGGGCGAAGAGGAGACGTGGATCCGGGGTGACGCGGACGAAGCGGCCGCCCTGCTCGATCCGTACCCGAGCGACGAGCTGACCGCACACCCGGTGTCGACGCGGGTGAACTCGCCGGCGGTCGACGCCCCGGAGTTGATCGAGCCCGTCGCCGGGGACTGAGCCGCGGCCGCCGGCGGAGCGCTTCCGCCTCTCAGGGCGCGACCAGATCGACGACCGTCTCGTCGTCGACGACGACGTTGTACGCCCCCTCGTCCTCGTTCCAGAGGACCAGCCCGTTCTCGACGAAGACGACCGATCCGTAGTCGGCATCGCGCAGATCGCGGTTCAGGGCGGTCTCGCGCGTACAGACGAGGTAGTGATCGGTCGCCTGCGAGCCGTCGCCGACGCGGTAGAGGGCGTTGTCGCCCTCGCTCAGGTCGTGGCTCAGCTTCACCGCCAGCAGGTTCACCCGGTCGGTGACGTGGCGCTCCGACTCGGCCATGCGCGCGCACCGCTCCGCGCTCGCCTCGACGTCGACGCGCCGCTTCCCGTCGCGGCGGAGGATCGAGTAGGCGAACTGGACGTCGACGTTGACGAACTCGCCCGGATCGTCGGTCTCGCCGCGCGCCGTCGCCTCGTCGAGCCGGCGCTGGAACGGCGGGACCGCGAGGTCGGCGGCGACGTCGAACGACCAGCCCGGGTCGGTCGGAACCGCGTCGGGCCACAGCCGCAGCGCCGGCGAGTAGATCTCGGCGTCGCTGCCCGGCATCCCGCCGCGCCCCGACCCCTCGCCCGCGACGAGCGCGCGCTCGACCCGCCGGAGCCCGATCGCGGTGTTCCGATCGGCGGGCGCGAACGCGACGAGGCTCCCGTCGGGCGCGAGCGCGTCGAGCGCGGCGTCGGCGACCGCGACCGGGTCGGCGAGCTCGGAGAGGACGTTCCCGAAGAGCACGAGATCGAACGGGTCGTCCGTCGCGGCGGAAGATTCCGCGCGCTCGTCGACCCAGAGGAACGCCTCCGCGGTCGTCTCGTGGACCGTCGTCCGGAAGTTGCGACCGGTCTCCTCCAGCATGCGGTCGAGCACGTCCGTCGCGGCGCTCGGCTCGACGGCGTGGTACTCGACGACCGCGTCGTCGGGGAGGTAGTCGTGGAGGCCGAGCGCGGGCCCGCCGACCCCGGCGCCCACGTCGAGGACGCGGAGCGTCCGGTCGAGCAGGCCGTTCTCGGTCAGGTCGTCGAGGACGTAGCCGACCGTCGCGTAGTACGCCGGCAGGTGGTAGATCGCGTAGCCGAGCGCCGCGACGCGGTCGTACTCGACGTCGTTCTCGTAGAGGTAGTCGGTCTTCAGCCGGCGGACCCGCTCGCGGAGTTCGTCGCCGGAGTCACCGCGGTGCCAGTTCGCGCCGTACTCCCGCACGAGCAGGTCCTCGACCGCGAACGCGTACGACTCCGGCAGCTCCTTCGGCGCCCAGCCCGGCGGGTCGACGGGGGTCTCCTCGACGGGGACGAACGCCCCGTCCTCGCGCTCGCGGAGGCGCAGGTCGAACGCCTCCTCGCGGAGCGTCTCGCGGACGACCGCCGGGTGCGGCGTCCCCTCGATGTACTCGGCGATCTCGTCGGGGTCGATCGGTCTGACGTTTCGCAGGTAGTTCGCGTTGTTCCGGACCGCGGTTCTGTCGATCATTGGGTTCTCGTCTGGTTCGCGTCGTCTCACTCCAGCCGCTCCCGCCCCTCGCGGTCGCCGCGAGCGCGCTCGTAGAGGGCGGCGAACTCCTCGTCGTCCGCGTCCGCGATCGCCGCCGCGGCGTCGGCCACGTCCTCGGCGCCGTCGAAGGCGCGCTGGATTTCGGCGTACACCGCGGGCGATCCCTCGGTGACGGTGTCTGCCACCTCCTCTAAGGCGGCCGAGACCGGGGTGTGGAACTCCTCGCGGACGGGGTCGGCGGCCAGACGCCACGCGAGCACGGCGGCGTGCGCGCCCGCCTGAACCGTCTCCATCGCCGCGTCGTGGTCGGCGGCGGTCGTCTCGAAGGTGTCGTTGCCGCCGGCCTCGATCGCGTCGGTGAGCGCCGCGACCGCGGGACCGGACTCGTCGACGACGACCGCCACGTTCCCCGGCACGCGCGGCGGGGCGAACAGCGGGTGGTAGCTCGCGCGTTCGAGGCCGGGGGCGTGCTCGCGCATCGCCGCGATCGCGTCGGTCATCTCGCCGGAGACGTCGACGATCGCCCGCTCCGCGCGCGGCGCGTACGCCTCAACCGCCGCCGGCACCGCCGACATCGGCACCGCGAGGCAGACGACGTCGTGGACGGAGTCCCCGTCGGCGTCGACCGTCCGCGCGTCGCGCCCCGCCGCGGCGTCGGCCGCGACGGCGGGGTCGCGGTCGGCGAACGCGACGCTCGCGTCGACGGGCGCGGCGTCGGCCGAGACGGTGTCGGCGACCCAGCGCCCGATCTCACCGGCGCCGACGACGAGGAGGTCCATCAGTTACGGGAACCGAGGTGACGCGCCGGTTAAAAGGACTCGCCTCGGGGCGGAGGCGGCGTTCGAACAGGCCGGGCCGGCTCCGTGCGAAAGACGGGTTCCGCTCGAACGGTGACCCGGTCGCCGAGTCACGGGGTCGGGGGGGTCCGGTCGCCGAATCACGGGGTCGAGGGGTCCGGTCGCCGAATCACGGAGCCGCGGCGTCCGGTCGCGGAGGGGCTCCCCACAACTGCGTGCCGTGGGGTGTCAGTCGGGCGCTCGAACGGTCCGCGTGGTGTGCGAGGCGGCGAACCGGAGCCGCAGCCGAGTTCGAGGACGCTCACGTCCCGGCGGAGGTTCCGGTCGGGGATATCGCGGAGCTCCGGACTCGGCTCGTTCGTACCGTAAAACACCGTCAGAGGAGTTCGACCGCGAGCCGGTCTGGTTTTGACC
Source organism: Halorubrum sp. GN11_10-6_MGM (assembly GCF_005435165.1). GTDB lineage: Archaea > Halobacteriota > Halobacteria > Halobacteriales > Haloferacaceae > Halorubrum. The sequence goes on from NZ_SGUC01000010.1 coordinate 11,854, forward strand.
GACTACTCGTCGCGGTCGAGCGGTTCGCGGTGGAGCACCTCGTGATCGCGGAAGACGACGACCGCCAGCCGCGGCTCCTCGTCGACCGCGACCGTCGTCTCGTCGCCGGCGGTCACCTCGTCGGCGTCGGGGTCCCACGGGCGCAGCCCGTCGGTCGCCGGCTCCACGACGACGTCGACGTGGCCGGCGTCGAGGGCGTCGCCCCCGGCGTGCGCGAACGTCACGACGCCGCCCTCGTCCCGGTCGTCCGCCGGCTCGTACGCGACCTCGAAGGTCGCCTGCGGCGGGATCACGTGCTCCGTCACGGTCCGTGTCTCGTCGCCTCCGGTCCACTCGACGGCGATCGTCGCGCCGGCGGACAGCTCACCGAGCGACAGGGTCTCCCCGCCGGTCAGTCGGTCCGTCTCGTCGGCGGGCTGGGCGTCTGCCGGTTCGCCGTCGATCAGCACCCGGAACGCGTCCGCGTCGCGGCGAACCTCACCGACGTAACGGAGGGTCGTCCCCGACTCCCCGTCGTTTCCGACGCCGGAGTCGACGACGAATCCCCGTCGCGGCGCCGCCGAGAAGTGAGCGACGGAGCTGGTCACGGCGCCGTTCTCGAACTCGGAGTGGACGCTGACGATCACGGTGTCATCAAGACCGACGTCCGTCACCGTGACAGCGTCCCCGGTCGTCAGCTCGTCGTACTCGGCCGCGAACGCCGACTCCTGATCGCGTTCTCGCCCCCGAGATCCGCCGGCGCCGCTCACGGACACCCGCAACCGCTCCGGGTCGACCGGGCGTTCGCCGACGTACTCGACCGTCATGGTGTCGCCGTCGGCGTCGTACGTCGCCGCGACGCCGTCGCGGGCCGTGGTCGTCCCGCCGAGGTGCCGCTCGCGTTCGCCGCCGGTCCACACGAGCCGGACTCGCGAGAGCGGCGGGACCGGCGCGGTGAACGAGTCGTCCGGGCCGAACTCCTCGAGTTCGTCCGCGGGCTGGACGTCGGTCGGCTTCCGGCCGGCCTGTAGCTCCAGCTCCGAGGCCGGCAGCGCGCGACCGCCCCGGTGCCGTACCGTGACCTCGCCCGCGTCCGGGTCGTATTCGATCGACGCGCGCGTGTTCGGCGCGACCTCCTCCTCGGCGACCACGACCGGGTCGTCCGGCTCGTGCCACTCGACCGTGACCGTGCTGCCGAGCGGGAGTTCGCCGAGCGCCAGCTCCTCGTTCCCTGAGAGGGCGTCGTACTCGTCGGGGAACTGCGCGTCGGCCGGCTCCCCGTCGACCAGCGTCACGAACGCGTCCGCGGGGCGGGACTCGTCCCCGCCGTACCTGACGACGGTCCCCTCCTCGGCGCGCGAGTGGATCCAGACGTGGGGGGGCCGTACCCGGTGGTGGACGAGCGAGCCGAAACCGACGCCCGGCGGCTGCTCGACGTCGAATTCCAGCCGCACGCTCTCGCCGATCGACACGTCCTCGACGGTGACCGCGTCGCCGGGAGCGAGCGTCCCGTCGGTGAACTCGTCACCGACCGTCCGCGTACCGTCCTCGCTGCGGTGGACCAGCCGGAGGTCGCTCGCGTCGGCGGCGCGTTCGGCGTCGTAGGCGAGCTCCAGCGTCTCGGTCGACAGGTCGTAGTCGAGGCTGAACGCGTCGCGGTCGACCCGCTCACGGGCGTAGACGTCGTAGGCGTTCGCGTCCGGGTCGAACCACCGCAGCGCGACGGTCGCGATCAGACCGGTATCGACGGTGACCTCGTCGCCCGTCGCGAACGCGTCCCCGTCGAAGGCCGCGTCGCTCACCTCCTCACCGTCGTGCCACAGCTCCAGCTCGTCCGCCGGGACCGGCTCGCCCTCGACGTGTTCGAAGGTCACCGTTCCGGCGTCGCGGTCGAACCGGGACCGCACGTGGGCGTCCGGCGACGCCTCCGGGTCCCGCTCCGGGGGCGCCTCGACGACGGCGTCGACGAGGACGACGCCGTCGGATCGGGTTATCTCCGCCTCGACGAGCGCCGCCGGATCGACCTCGCCGACGAACCGCTCGACGGTCTCGTCGTCGATCCCGTCCGCGCCGTCCGCCGGTCGGATCGCGTACGCGTTCTCCGCCGTTCCCGTCAGGTCGCGGAGATCCTCGGGCGCGATCTCGAAGCCGGCGGCGAACGCCTCGACGCCGTCGGGGACCGCGGACGGGAACGGACCGCCGGCGGCGTCGGGGACGAGAAGCACCGTCTCGAACCCGCCGAGTTTCGGGAGTGCGGCCGTTCCCAGCGGCGACTCCGCCAATCGATCCGCCTCGTCGGCGGCCGCGCGCCCGGCGGTCCGGGCGGTCTCGACCCGGCCTGTGCCGTCGTCGTCCGCGGACTCGGCCGACCGACCGCGCGGGGTCGGCGGGGAGGCGCTCCCGACGGCGGCCGCCGCGACGCCGTCGCCGGTGACGAGCGCGACCTCGTCGTCCTCGGCCAGCCGCCAGCCCGCGGGGAGCTCCTCCGTCGTCTCGGCGTCCGCGGGCGCGTCGTCGCCCGACCCGCCGCCGGGCGCGTCGTCGCCGTCTTCCGCACCGACTACAATCGTCTCGCCGCGGTCGAGCCGGTCGAAGTCGCCGACGGCCGTCGTCAGGCCGACCCCGCGGCCGGCCGGCGTGACCGCGACCGTCGCCGACAGCTCGTCGGCGTCCACGCCGAGCCGGTCGGTCACGGAACGGACGCGGTAGCTCAGCTCCTCGGTCGCGTCGGCATCGACGCGGTCGGCGATCACCGTCGCGTACTCGGTCGAGAGCGCGTCGGGCGTCGGGACCGGGAGGAAGGCGTCGGCGAACGGCGCCGAGACGTCGACGTCGAGGTCGGCCGGCGTTCCGGCCGGTCGGTCGAGAAGGCGGGCGTCGGTCGCGGGGTCGAGAACACCGGTCAGCGCGGCGAGCGTCAGGGCGCCACCACCGAGGAAGCGGCGACGGGAGGGTCGTACCATACGCCGGCGTACAGACGCCGTATTTAAAGTAACACCGGTGACACAAGGCCGCGTCGTAGCTTTCCGGCGTCGCCCGGTCGCCTCGCGTCGTCGCCCGGTCGCCTCGCGTCGTCGCCGGTTCCCCGGCGATCTCAACTCTCGGCGCCGAGCCGGCCGACCACGCCCGCGCCGGGCGAGATCGAACGGACCGCCGGCAGCAGGGCGAGCGCGATCGCCAGCTCCAGCCCGCCGACGGCGAGGAACGCGGGCGCGTAGCCGAACGCGTCCGTGGCGCTCCCGCCGATGAGGAAGCCGGTGAGGAAGCCGAGCGATCCGAACACGTTGAACAGCCCCATCGCCGCGCCGCGCACCTCCGGCTCGACGAGGTCGGTGACGAGCGCCATCGTCGCCGGGGCCATCAGCGCGCCGCAGACGCCGACCAGCACCATCAGCCCGGCGGCGATCGGATACGCCGGCGCGACGCCGACGCCGACCGTGACGACCCCGTACGCGAGCGACCCGGCCACCACGGGGAGGAAGCGACCGATCCGGTCCGAGAGCGCGCCGAACGGCGACTGGAGCAGCGCGAACGGGACGAAAAAGAGCGCGAGCGTCGCGCCCGCCCCGGCCGCCGACAGCCCGAACGTCGCCGGGTCCTGGAAGTAGTAGACGCCGACGAGGGCGAAGAAGCCCGCCGTCAGCCGATCGACGAAGCCGAACGCGAGCGGGACGAGGAGGCCGGGCGTCGTCCGGGCGCGGGCGAGCACGTCGCGGAAGCCGACCTCGGCGGTCGGCGCGGCGTCGCCCCCGTCCGCGTCGCTCCCCGCCCGAGTCGGGCCCGTCGCCGCGCGGTCGTCGACGCTCGCCGCGAACAGCCCCGCCGCGGCCAACACGACCGCGCCGGCGTACACCGGGTACAGCGCGCCGAGGTCGGCGAGCGCGCCGCCGACGACCGAGCCGACGGCCGCGCCGAGCCCGATCGCGAGCCCCGCGGTCCCCATGTTGCGGCCGTTGCCGCCGCGGAGGTCCATGAGGAGGGTGATCGAGAGCGAGAACGCGCCGATGGTGAGCGCGCCGCCCACCACCCTGACGAGGAGCGCGGCCTCGAACCCGAGCCCGAGCCCCGGCAGCGACGCGAGCGCGACGTAGGAGGCCGCGCCGCCGAACGCTCCGACGACGATCAGGGGAGTCCGTCGCCCGAGCGCGTCCGAGAGCGCGCCCCAGACGACCGCGAACGTCACGAACGCGCCGAACTCCGCGACGAGGAACCACATGCCGGCGTCGATGCCGGCCGGCGCGCCGAGCGCGACGACGAGATCCGGAACGCCCGGATAGAGGAGGACCTGTGAGATCAACACCGCGAGGACGACCGCGCCGAGGCGACGGCGATCGGCCGCGTCCGCGTCACCGCCGCCGGGGGTGTCGGCGGAGCGCTCGCCGCCGCGGGAGGTCTCGGCTTCGGCGGCGGGGTCGGCGTCGCTCATCTACTTATAAAACGGGGCGAACGGGCAAAAGACCGACGCTCCCGGGGCCGAACTCGCCGCTCGCGACTGGGGCGGCCGAACGAACCGAACCGACTGAACGAGCCGAACCGGCCGAACCGACTGAACGAGCCGAACCGGCCGAACCGACTGAACGAGCCGAACCGGCCATACAGGCGGTCAGAGCGCGTCGTCGATCGCCGCGGCGATCGTCTCGGCGGCGTATCCTCCCTCCACCGGACTCCCGTTCACGAAGATCGTCGGCGTCCCGGAGACGCCCATCGACTCGCCCTCGGACCTGTCGCTCTGGGTGGTCTCCTCGTACGCCGAGAACTCGGCGTCGGCGAGGACCGCGCAGGGATCTGCGCCCGCGGTCTCCGCGGCCGCGCCGAGGGCCTCGCCGCCGTAGTTCCCCTGCGACTCGTAGGCGGCGGTGGCGAACTCGAAGAACGCCTCGTCGCCGTTGCGCGCGCCGACGCCGCGGGCCGCGCTCGCCACCGGGACCGCCCACGTCTCGTTGACCGGAATCGGGAAGTCCCAGTGCTGATAGTGGACGTCGCCCGGCTCGATGTACTCCTCCCGAATCGTCGGGAAGTGGTCGAGCTTGTACGTCGCACAGTGGCCGCAGGTGAAGTCCTCGAACGCCTGAACCGTCACGTCGGCGTCGGGGTTCCCCAGTGTCGGCCGGTAGTCGAGGTCCGGGTCCGTCGGCTCCGAGAGCGAGCAGTCGTACTCACCGGTGTCGAGGTTCAGTTCGCCGCCACCGCCAGCGCTGCCCCCGCCGAGACAGCCGGCGACGCCGACGACGCCGACCGTCGCTCCGGCCGCGAGCAGGGACCGCCGCGTGCGTTCCATATCCGCCGATGGGAACGGGACGCACTTAACCACACCGCGAGCCGAGGAGCGCGGCGACGGACCGACGGTGGCGTCGCCGGGCGCCGCACCGCTCCCGAACGCTTTTGCCGTCGCCTGTCGACCCCCACGTATGAGCGATTGGGACCTCGACCTGCGGGACGCCGAGGCGAAGATGGACGAGGCGTTCGCGGCCGCCGGCGACGTCGTCCTCGGCGTCTTGGACGGCACGACCGACCCGGAGGCGTGGGTCCGCAGCGTCGACTACGGGAACACGCTGGTGTTGTCCATCGAGGGCGACCTCAACGAGCTCGCCGCCCCCTTCGCGCGCGACGTGAAGGACATGGACGGCGAGCTGATGCACTTCCGGGGCTTCCTCGTGGTCACCCCGCCCGGTGTGAGCATCGACACCGACCGACTGAGCGACGCCGGCGGCGACGAGGGAACGGACGGCGACGGACGAACGGGCGGCGAGGAAGGAAGCGACGACGAGGGGAGCCCCGACTCGGACGGGCCCGAGGAGAAAAGCGGCGGCGAAGAGGCCTGAGGCGTTTCTACCCTTCGCCGACCATCCGGTCCTCCTCATCCCACTCGCGCTCGCGCAGCTCGTACTTCTGGATCTTCCCGGTGGCGGTCGTCGGGAGTTCCGCGACGAACTCCACCTCGCCCGGCGTCTTGTAGTCGGCGACGCGCTCGCGCACGAACGCCTTGAGTTCCTCGGGCGTCGCGGCCGCGTCGTTCGGGTCGCCGCCCTCGGGGACGACGAACGCCTTCGGCGTCTCGCCCCAGCGCTCGTCGGGCGCCGGGATGACGGCGACATCGGAGACGGCGTCGTGTTCGAAGAGGGTGTCCTCCAGTTCGATCGAGGAGATGTTCTCCCCGCCGGAGATGATGATGTCCTTCTTCCGGTCCTGGATCGAGACGAACCCGTCCTCGTCGACGACGGCCAGGTCGCCCATGTGGTAGTACCCCTCCAGCCGCTCCGAGAACGCCTGCTCGGTGGCCTCGGGCTTGTTCCAGTAGCGGTCCATCACCTGGTTGCCGCGGACGACGATCTCGCCGATCGTCTCGCCGTCGGCGGGCACGTCCTCGCCGTCCTCGTCGACGACGCGCACGTCGGTGCCGAGGTAGCCGATCCCCTGCGTCTTCTTCACGGCGAATCGGTCGTCGGAGTCGGCGTCGAAGTGGCGCTTCGCGTCGGAGGTGGTGATCAGCGGGCCGGTCTCGGTGGCGCCGTACACGTGTTTGAGATCCCAGCCGAACTCCTCCTCGACGGTGCGAATGGTCGCCTCCGGCGGCGCCGCCCCCGCGGTGGCGACGCGGACATCGTTGTCGCCGGCCGTTTCGCCCCCGTGTTCGGCGTAGTGGTCGCCGAGCATGTTGAGGACGGTCGGCGCCGCACAGAAGTACGACACGTCCTCCCCGCGGATGCACTCGAACGCCTCCGCGACGTCCACCCCGCGGGTACAGATGTGCCGGGCCCCCGCACCGGTGATCGCGTAGATGTGTCCCCACCCGTTGACGTGGAACATCGGTAGCGTCCAGAGGTAGACGTCGTCGTCGGTGATCTCCTGGTGGATCGAGATGAGGTACGCGTGGAGCGTCTCGGCGCGGTGGGTGCGACAGACGCCCTTCGGGTCGCCGGTGGTCCCCGAGGTGTAGTTGATCGTGATCACCTCGTCCTCGTCCATCTCCGGCCGCTCGTAGCTATCGGGGTCCGCGTCGTCGAGCGCGTCGTCGAACGACTCCCAGTCGCCCTCGACCGCGTCGGCGTCGTTCGTGAGGAACGTCTCGGTGGGCACCTCGTCGCGGATCGCCTCGACGTTCTCCGCGTACTCGGCGTCAGCGTAGATGGCGTCGACGCCCGCGTCCGAGAGCATGTACGAGAAGTCGTCCGGCGTGAGCCGGTAGTTCAGCGGCGCGTGGATCGCGCCGACCTGCATCGCGCCGTAGGCGGCCTCCAAGTGGTAGTGCGTGTTGGGGTCCAACACCGCGACGCGGTCGCCCTTCTCGATCCCGCGCTCTTGGAGCGCGGCGGAGAAGCGGTCGGCGCGCTCGCCGAGCTCCGCGTACGTGTAGCGCGTCCCGTCCACGGCGAGGACGGCCTCCTCGTCGGCGTAGTGTCGCCGTGCGCGGTCCAGAAAGTCCGTCGTCAACAGCGGCTTGTGCATCGTCTATCACTATCGATGATGAGTGAAATCGTTTGCGGCCGACGCAAGGGTCGGGCGTCGCGGGAGCCTTTTCACGGTCGCCCACGGAGAGGCGGGAAATGAGCGACGAGTCCGAGGGATCGGCGTTCGACGAGGGGTACGTGGTTCCGATCGCGGGACTGCTGGCGTTCATGTTCGCGCTGATGGCGGGGCTCACCGCGCAGCGGGCGCTCTCCGGCGATCCGGCCGACGTCGCCGTTCCGGTCGGTTTCGGCGCCGTCGCGGTTATCGCGTTGCGAATCCGGATGAAGGCCATCGCGGCGCGTAGCGGGGACGACGAGGAGGCGAGCGAGGAGTGACGGGACGGACCTGCTCGGACGCGGGCGGCGGGAGCGCGACCGCCGCTGACGCGTGGACGAATCGCACACCGGCGTCGGGATCAGAACCCTTAACAGTCGCACGCGATTTTGCTACGATAGCGGGATGGGATAGCCAGGAGATTCCGCCGGGCTCATAACCCGGAGATCGGTAGTTCAAATCTACCTCCCGCTATCTTCTGTCGACGACCGTGAACGCCGAGCGCAGCGAGGCGTGAACAGCGTCGTCGACGAGATAGCCCCGGAGAAGATTTGAACCAAGGAACGGGGCGGTGCGGAGTGACTGTGGTTCAAATCTACCTCCCGCTATCTTCTGGACGAACGCTACACGCCGAGTCGCGCGTTCGGTTTCCGTTCCTTCGTTTTTCGATCTCGTCTCTCGCCTCGGAGCCGTGTCTCTGTCGCTCGATCCCGAACCCGGAAGCGATTTCCGTCGCGCTGTCGTTCCCTCCCGTATGGATTACGAATCGAGCCTCGACCGCGCGATGGAGGAGGTGCCCGATCTGGGCGGCTCCGACGAGCGGCTGTCGGTTCCGGACCCCGAAACGCAGAAGGACGGCGCGTTCACCCGACTGACGAACCTCTCGGCGATCGCCGACGCGCTGAGTCGCGACCCCGAACACGTCCACTCGAAGATCCAGCAGGAGCTCGGCACGGCCGGCCAGTACGAGGACGGCCGCGCGCGCTACAGCGGGAACTTCCGCGAGCGCGACTTCCAGGCCGCGATCGACTCGTACATCGAGTCGTTCGTCACCTGCTCGGAGTGCGGCCTCCCGGACACCCGACTGGAGACCGAAAACCGGACGCCGATGCTCCGCTGCGAGGCCTGCGGGGCGTTCCGCCCGGTGGCGAAGCAGAACACCTCCAACACGCAGCGGCAGGAGGACGCCGTCGAGTCCGGCAACACCTACGAACTCGAGATCGTCGGCACCGGTCGCAAGGGCGACGGCGTCGCCGAGCGCGGCGAGTACACGATCTTCGTCCCCGGCGCACAGGAGGGCGAGACGGTGACCGCCTACATCAAGAACGTCTCCGGCAACCTCGCGTTCGCCCGCCGCGAGAACTGAGCGACGGCCGACGCGTCTCGCCGCCCGGCTGATACCGTTCCGCTACCCGACCGTTTATCGGCCCGTTCGCACATCTTGAGCCATGGCCACGCGACTCCCCGAGTCGGCCTTCGCGGACCGGCTCGCCGCCGTCAGAAATCGCCTCGCCGACACCGACGCCGACGCCGCGACGTGGGTCGGCGCGACGGCGATCGAGTACCTCACCGGCTTCCATCACATCCAGACGGAGCGCCCGGTCGTCCTCGCGGTCACCGACGACCGCGTGGAGATCACCGTGCCGCGGTTGGAGGTTGAGCGCGTCGAACCCAACCCGCGGATCGACGCCGTCAATCACTACTTCGATTACCCCGGCGGCGAGCCCGTCTCGGTCGCCGTCGAGATGATGAACGACCTCGGCGTCGACGCGATCGCCGCCGACGCGGATGGTCCCCCGGGCGTGATGGGGTACGAGGGGCCCGCCTTCTCGGAGTTCCTCGACGTCGAGACGCAGTCGTGGGTCGACCGGATGCGCTGGGCGAAGTCCGACGACGAGGTCGACCTGATCCGCGAGTCCGCGAAGTGGGCGAACCTCGGTCACCGCTACCTCGCCGACTTCTCCGAGCCGGGCGCACACCCGTCGACCGTCTCGCAGCGCGCGTCGACCGAGGCCTCCCGCGCCATGCTCGACGCACTCGGTGACAACTACAGCGTTCGCGTCCGGGGCGACGGGCCGGTTCACGCCGGCTACATCTCCGGCGAGGAGACCGCGCTCCCGCACGGCCACACCCCCAACGAGCGGCTCTCGGAGGGCGACGTCCTCGTTACGGGCGCGACCGCGAACGTCGACGGCTACCGCTCGGAGTTAGAGCGGACGATGTTCGTCGGCGACTACTCCGACGAGCAGGAGCACTACTTCGAGCTCATGCTGGAGGCGCAGACGCTCGCCATCGACGCGCTGGGCCCGGGCGTGCCGGTGGCCGAGGTCGACGAGGTCGTCTGGGAGTACTTCGAGGAGCAGGGCGTGACCGACCTCGCGCAACACCACGTCGGCCACAACATCGGGCTCGGCGCCCACGAGCCGCCGTACATCGACCGGGGCTGGGGCGAGCGGTCCGACGGCGACGACGCCGTGATGGCGCCCGGGCACGTCTACACCATCGAGCCCGGCCTCTACACGGACGAGTACGGCTACCGCCACTCAGACACGGTCGCGATCACCGAGTCGGGGACGGAGCGGCTCACCAACTACCCGCGCGACATCGACTCGAACGTCGTCTGAGCGCGGACGTTCAGGCGATCCGCTCGACGGCGACCCGGTGGCCGGTGTCGGCGACGTGTTTTTGACCGAGCATTTCCGCGGCCGACGAGGCGTCACAGAGGCGTTCGAGGGGGCACTCGCGACAGACGACGTGGTAGCGTTCGGCTTCGAACGAGGAGTACATACTCTCCACACTCTCCCCCGGGGGATAGTTACGAGCACCGTACCACCCCGATAGTCAGTCCCTACCACACGGCGGGAGGCGCCCGCGTCACTCGGGCGCCGGCGGGGACCGCGACTCGAACCGGTCGAGCGCGACCTCCAGCATGTCCGGACTGACGGGCTGGTACTCCTCGCGCTCGTGTTCGGGGAGGTACTCCCGGACGCCGTTCCACGAGTCGCGGGCGTATCGGGCGTCGAGCAGAACGCGGACGCCGCGCTCGTCCGGCCCGCGGATGACGCGGCCGACCGCCTGCCGGGCCTTTCGCACGGCGGGGACCGTGAGCGCCGTCTCGAAGCCCGACTCGAACCGGCGGTCGTACGCGGTGATCACCGCGCGCGTCTGCGGCCGCGCCGTGTTGATTATCGGGACGCCGCAGACGACCGCGGCGGAGAGCCGGTCGCCGCGGTAGTCGACGCCCTCCGTGAGCGTTCCGCGGAGGCTCGTCACCAGCACCTTCCCGTCGCCCGCGAAGAAATCGTCCTTCAGCGACTCCGTCTCGCGGTCGCCGGAGGACTCGTCGAGCAGGACCGGCTTGTCGAGGCGGTCGGCGAGCGCCTCGGCCATCCACGTCGCCTCGGCGTAGCTCGGGGTGCCGACGAGGACGTTCCCGTCGCGGCGCGCGACCGCGGCCGTCGCGTCGAGGTGCGCGAGCCGCGTCGGGTTCTCCTCGCCGGGCGCCCCGCGGTTCTGGTGGGTGAACTTCGGCGCGTCGACCGCGAGGCTCGCGCGGTTCGCCTCGGGGAAGGATAGGCCGTACGTCCGCTCGACGACCGGCCGCCCGCGCTCCGCGAGGTGATCGAGACCGGTCACCTCCCGGAACAGGTCCATCGGTTCCAGCGTCGCGCTCATGAGGACGCCGCCGCCGAACTCGGCGAGTCGCTCGCCGATCGGCTCGCTCGGCAGGCAGTTGTGGAGCGCTAAGCGCGCGTTGTACGCCCGCCGCCACGAGTCCGGCGGCTCCGTCTCGTCGAACGTGCGTTCGAGCTCGATCGCCCGGAAGAAGTCGGTGTGCCCCTCGCGGTACCAGGCGTTGAGCGTCCGACCGACGCCGGGGGCGGCGCGCTGTTTGTCCTCGTCTTCCAGCGAGTCGAGGACGCGCTTGACGACCGCGCCGACCTGTTCGGCGCGCGCCCAGACCCGCTCGCCGTACCCCTCGCCGTCCGCCCACGCCGTGATCTCGTCTTCGCCCGGCTCCTCGGGGTCGCGGAGCGGGATCTCCGTATCGTCGAGCTCGCGCATCGACGCCCGCCAGTCGGGGCGCTCGCGGTCGAGGTGCGCGGTCACGCGGCGGTCGAGTTCGCCGCGGAGGTCGGCGTAGAACTCGCGGACCGCCTCGATCTCCTCGACGTTGACGTCGGCGTCTTCCAGTTCGCCGCGGACCAAGGCGGCGTCGTCCGACTCCGCGCCAGCCGACTCGAACGAGAGCGGCTGGACGACGCGGGTGAGTTCGTTCTCCGCGTCGCGGAGGCTCGCGTCGGCGACGGCGTCGCTCACGAGATCGCGGACGCGCGGTTCGAGCATGTGCGCCTCGTCGCAGACGACGAACGTCGAGTCGTCGAGGAGCGCGCCGGTGAACGTGCCGGTCGTCACGGGGTCGAACGCGTGGTAGTAGTTGCCGATCACGACCTCGACCTCCGGGACGAGCGCGCCCATGATCGAGTGGGGACAGGAGCCGTGGCCGGCGGCGAGCCGGACCAGCTCGTCGCTGTCGACGTGGCCGAGCTCCGTGACGTCGAACGGGACCGCCTCTGCGGGGTCGCCGTCCTCCGAGAGGTCGTCGAGGAAGCCTGCGTAAAAGGGGCAGAACTCGACATCGTCGTACTCCTCGGTGTCCGGGCGGTACGGCGTCGGCTCGCCGTCGACTGCGAGGTAGTCGGCGGCAGACGCGTCAGCGCCGTCACCGGCGGCTCCCGCCGATCCCGAGTCCATGAGCCCGACCTGCTGGCTCCGCGCCTCGCTCACGAGGTTGGAGGTCGTCGTCGCCCCGCCGTCGCCGACGAGGTTCCGGGTGCGCTCGCGGAGCCCCTCGCAGCGCTCGTACACGTTCTCGCGGTCGATCCCGCCGCGGTTCTCGCGCGCGTACGGGCAGACGTCGGCCTTGCCGACGAGCGTGAGCCCCGAAACGGGGTCGTAGCCGTCCGGGAGATCGTCGTTTATCGCCCGCAGGTCCGTCTCGAACTGACGCAGCTGCTGTTTGACGCTGGTGAGGACGAAGACGCGCTCGAAGTCGGAGTCGGGGTCGCGGACGCGGTCGAGCCCGGCGGTGAGCGCGAGCATCGTCTTCCCCGTTCCGCAGGCACCCTCCAGCGCGAGGAAGCCGCCGTCCTCCGCAGCGTCGACGGCGGCGTCGATGCCGTCGGCCTGCTCGGGGTAGGGTTCGGGGTGGCCGAAGAGGTCGGCCCACGGGGGCGAGTCGGTCACGGGAGCGAGTTACGCGCCATCCGATTTAAACGCTTCATCGGCGGTCGCGACGCTATCCGTCGAGCCCGCCGGTGGTCGATCGCCACCGCGTCCGCGGGTCGTCACTCCACGATGTCGTGGAGGTCGGCCAGGTTCTCGATCTCCCAGGTCGGCCAGACGTTCAGCTCCCAGTCGCGGCGATGGGGGCGGCGGATGAACGCCGAGTCGATCCCGGCGTTCTCGGCCGCGCGCACGTCGGATTCGTTGTCGCCGACGAATAAGGCGTTGCCCGCGTCGAGGTCGCCGAGCGCCTGCTCGATGTAGTGCGGGTTCGGCTTGCGGAGCTGGAGCGAATGGATCGTCGGCTCGCGGCCGTACGCGGCGCCCATACGGTCGAACCCGTCGAAGTGATCGACGAGGAAGTCGACGGTCGCCTGCTGGTTCGACGAGACGATCCCCATCTGGACGTCGAGGTCCTGGAGCTCGTCGAGGTCGTCGTACGGGGTCTTGCGGCCCTCGCGGGCCTCCTGCTGCTGGGCCCGCGAGACCACGTCGTCGCGCGTCCGCCAGAACGACCCCGGGTCGAGGTCGTACGTCTGACAGACGGTGCCGACGCTGCCGGGGGTCGCACCGATGGTCATCTGCTCTACGTCGTCCGGATCGGGCTCCTCGACGCCGCACTCCTCGAACGCGTTCCGGGTCGCGTCCCGGAGCACGTCGAAGCGCGTGCGGCCCACGAGGACACCGTCGTTGTCGAACACGACGGTATCGTACGTCATAACCTCCATTCACGGCGAGGCGGGATAAGGGTTTCAGTGGCCGTCTCGACGTCGAGAATCGGAGCTGACGGCCGTTTCTCCCCTGAACGAGTGTTTTTACGCATGTCCGGGTCGTCGACCGACCCATGCGAGTCAGCGTCATCGGCGGGAGTTCGATCGACGGGGAGACGGCGGCGGTCGCGGAGGCCCTCGGGGAGCGGCTCGCGGAGCGGGGTCACGTCGTCGTCTGCGGCGGCCTCGGCGGGGTCATGGAGGCGGTCTGCCGCGGCGCGCGAGAGGCCGGCGGCGAGACGATCGGCATCCTCCCGACGGACCGGTGTGCGGACGCGAACCCGCACGTCACGACCCCGATCGCGACCGGGATGGGACACGCCCGAAACGCGCTCGTGGTGATGAACGGCGACGCCGCGGTCGCGGTCGACGGCGCGGGCGGCACGCTCTCGGAGATCGGGCTCGCGCTCGCGCAGGGCCGCCCCGTGGCGGGGCTGGACACCCACGCGGTCGACGGAGTGGAGCCCGTGGACTCGCCCGCGGCGGCGGTCGAGTACGTCGAACGGGCCGCGCGAACGGACTGACGCGACGGGTTCGGTCGCCGACCCCGACGCGGTCAGTCGGCGTCCTCGACGCCGGTCACCTCGAACCTGGCGCCGCCGCGAGACCCCTCGGAGACGGCGACCTCCCATCCGTGGGCGCTGGCGACCTCGGAGACGATGTTGAGGCCGAACCCGGTCCCGCTCCGGTCGGTGGTGTACCCAACCTCGAACACGCGGTCGCGCTCGTCTTCGGGGATCCCGGGGCCGTCGTCCTCGACGAAGAACCCCGACGGGAGGACGGCGGCGGCGCGCGTCGTCGTGTACATCGGCGAGATGTCGCCGACGACGACGGTCACTTCGTCGCCGCCGTGCTCGACACTGTTCCCGAAGAGGTTCTCCAACAGCCGCTTCAGGCGCCCGGGCTCCGCGAGGATCCGCCGGTCGGTGTCGACGACGAGCGTCGCGTCGCCGGTCGCGACGTTCGCCCAGCACTCGTCGGCGAGGGCGGACAGCTCGACCGGTTCGAGCTCTCCCGGCTGCTCGCCCTGCTTCGCGAGCGTCAGCAGGTCCGTGATCAGTTCGAGCGTCCGGTCGACCGCGGACGCCGCCGCGTCGACGTGCGCGAGGTCGCCCTCGCTCCGCGCCAGGTCGAGCCGTCCCTGCGCGACGTTGAGCGGGTTTCGCAGGTCGTGTGAGACGCCGTGAACGAACCCCTCTAGGCGGTCGCGCTGTCGCTCCGCCTCCGCGACCGCACGGGCGGACGCGACGGCGTTCGAGATCCGGCGAGCGATGACCGGCGTTCGGTCCGACCCGTCCGACGCTCTCGCGACGTCCGTGGCGCCCGCGTCGAACGCTGCGGCCGCGGCCGACGGGTCGAGCGCCTCGTCGGGGCAGAACACGATCGGGAGCGCGGGACGCCGGTCGCGAACCTCCTCGACGGTCGGGAGGCCGGTCGGCTCCGACGGCCGACCGACCGCGACCAGACAGTCGACCGGCGAGTCTCCGAGGATCCCGAGGGCCGCGTCGACCGTTTCGACCGGTTCGACCGCGAGGCGGTCGTCGGCGCGCTCAAGCGACGCCCGCAGCGCCGCCGCTCGGTCCGGCGTGCTCGCGACGAGGACCACGGCGATCGAACCCCTGACCCTGGACATTGCGGAGAGCCTTCCCTCAACGGCCGTCCGCTTGAGTGATAAACGTTAGCAGGAGTCACGTCAACGAGAGAACCGTTTTGCGGCCGGCGCGTCGGTGCGGTCCGCTCAGGCGAGCCGTTCGCTCGCGATCTCGGCGCCCTCGACGAGCGCCTCCAGCTTCGCCCACGCGATCTCGGGGTCGACCATCCCGAGGCCGGCCTGCGTGCCGAACCCGCAGTCGGGCGCGGCGACGAGCGGCGTCCCGTCGTCGACCGCGTCGGCGACGCGCTCCAAGCGGTCCGCGATCGTCTCCGGGTGGTCGATGATGTTCGTCTTCACGTCGACGACGCCCGGCATGAGCGTCCAGCCGTCGGGGACGGGGTGGTCGGCGAACGCGCGGTACTCGTGCTGGTGGCGCGGGTTCGCCTGTTCGACGCTGAGCCCGGTGATGTCCGCCTCGTAGATCAGCGGCAGCATCTCCGCGAGGTCGGTGTCGAGGTGGTGCGGCCCCTCGTAGCTGCCCCAGCAGGTGTGGAGGCGGACCTGCTCGGCGGGCACGTTCGCGAGCGCCTCGTTGAGCGCCTGAACGTGGAGTCGCGTCGCGTCCTTCGCGGCGTCGAGGGGTTCGTCCGCGTACGCCGCGGTGTGGCCGACCGTCAGCAGCTCCGGGGCGTCGATCTGGATGGTGAGCCCCGCGTCGGCGACGAGTTCGTACTCCGTCCGCATCGCCTCGGCGACCGCGAACAGGTACTCCTCGTAATCTCCGTAGTGGTCGTCGACGTGCGTGGCGGTGACGACGCTCGGCGACGCGGCGGTCATGAACGCGTCGTCGACGTCGCGGTCCGCGGCCGCCAGCGCGTCGGTGAACTCGTCGATCTCGGCCTCCGCCTCCTCGCGACCCGTGTACTCGACCGCCTCGGTGACGACCGGGTGCATCGAGAGGTCGATCACGTCGGTCTTGAACGTCTCCTCGGCGTAGGAGGGGAACGCCTGGAGGTCCGCCCACAGCTCGGTCTCCCGCTTCCCGTCGATGCCGCTGAGCCGGTCGGCGACGTACCAGTTGAACGAGACGCGCGACTGCTCGCCGTTGTTGATCGAATCGAGACCCGTCTCGACCTGTCGGTCGACGACGTCGCGGGTCGCGTCCGCGACCGTCTCGTCCCACTCGTCCGGGTCGACCGCCTCGCCCTCCTGACGGCTGGTGAGCAGGTCGAGCAGTTCCGGCGGTCGCGGCAGGCTACCGATGTGCGTGGTGGGGATGTGGCCGTCGTTCGTCGTCATCGGTGGGAACCACGTGGCGCTGCCCCAAAAGGTCGGAGGATCCGGCGGGATCGGCGTGGGCGGAATCGCGACCGGGGTCGCGGCCCTTTTCGGTCACGGAACCGAGGGCACCGGCTCCGAGGGCTCGTAATTAGATGTAATTAAGATTTATCAGCCCGGAGCGCGAGGCTGTCGGCAATGAGCGACTACACCACGATCTCGCTGCGGAAGGAGTTCGTCGCGGACGTGGAGGAGTACATCGAGGACGAGCCGTTCGGCTCGGTCAAGGAGTTCGTGAAACACGTCGTCGTTCAGGAGATGGAGGCCGACGACGGGATCTCCGAGGCGGAGGCGAAGCAGATCGCACAGAGGCTTCAGGATCTGGGGTACATGGAATGAGCGGGCGGCAGGGAGAGATCGTCTCGGCGGCGCCGGGCGGGATCGAGCGCGCCGACCTCATCCTGCTCGCGATCCCCCTCGCGTTCTGCGCCGCGTACGCGGCCGCGTCGCTGGTCGCCCGGGGTTACACGCTCCCCGTCGCCGGCGGATCGCTCGCGGCCGGCGTCCTCGTGGTCGACGGGCTCTTCTTGAACCCGCCGGGCGAGGCGTGAGAACCGAACGGGGTCTCAGCGGCTCGGTTGTACGTCGTTGCTAGCAAATCGCTATACGGCACGGACACCGCCGAAGCCCCAGTCGCGAAGCGGGCGCACGCTCGGGGCGGTCCTCGCTCGGTCACTTCGCTCCCTCGCTGCGGTCCTACCGTCGCCTGCGCCCGCTTCGCGACTGCCCCTTCGATTCCCGCCCCGCACAGCACCGCGCCTCACGCCTCCCCAGCCTCGTCGGCCTCCCTGCGGTCGGCCGACTCCCTCGCGCGTGCTGTTCGGCCCGAGGCGGCCTCACAGGCACGCGCCACCGCACTTCGATTTATAAAGGATGGCGACGTCGCTGACGGCGGTTAAACACGCGCGCCCCGCCGTCGAGCGGCGAGAGTCGCCACCGGCGTCGACCGTTGCCGCGTTCGTTCGGTCGCGACGGGAGCGAGACGCGTCGCTCTCGTGGAAATTTGACGGCGGCGAAAAGCGGTGACCTCCGGTTCGTCGCGAGGCGTTACCAGGTGTCGTGGAACGTGTCGAACTCGATCGAGTCGAGCGGCTTCTCGCCGATGGCGGCCTTGTACTCGCCGGGGGTCAGCATCGGCTTGTGGAAGCGGGGGCCGTCGTCGGTCGTGATCCGGGGGCAGCCGGTGTTGACGAACGCGTCCATGTCGAAGTTCCGCAGGCGGTCCGGCGTCACCTCGTCCATCGTGATCAGGTAGGCGTTCTCGTTGTTGTCGACGATCTCTTGGGCCTTCTCCCAGCGGCCCTGCCCGATCTTCGTACAAAAGATGACGCCCCACTTCTCGGCGTCCATCGCCTTGTGGACGGAGGCGTACCGCTGTTTGAGGAACTGGTCGTGCTCGGCGACCGACACCGCGTTGTTGACGGGGTCGGCGATGACGACCCGCTTGTCGGGGTGCTCCATCGCGAGGCCGACCGGGTGGAACTTCCCGCCGCCGACGTAGAGGACCTGCTCGGCGTCGATGTCCGCGGAGGCGTAGTTACAGCCGAGCACCTGTCCCTCCTTCGTGAGGCGGTCGTCGCCCCGGCGGGTGTGGACCTCGTAGCCGCGCTCCTCCAGCCAGTCGGTCATCTCCTCGAACCGGTTCATGTGCTGGGCCGTCGTGACGAGGCCCACGTCGGCGTCCTCCTCAGGCGGGGACAGCTCCTCCGCCAGCGCGTCCTCCATGATCGGGAAGGGGTCGACGTTCGAGAACAGCGGGACGTAGACGATGCTGTCGGACTCCTTCATCGGCGTGTGGCCGAAGTGGACGAACACGTCCGTCCGGCGCATCAGGTACGTGTCGAGGTCGCAGGCGCCGTAGCAGGGCTGCCCGGAGAGCATGAACGTCACGTCGTCGGGCGCGACCTCGCGGAGGTCGTCGGCGACCTTCGGGCCGCGGCGCTTGAGCCCCTCGGGGAACTGGAGGCCGACCTTCGAGGCGTCGCGCTCCTCGATGGCCTCCAAGATTCGGTCGAGTTCGTAGTCCCACTCGCGGTCGTGTTTCAGGGCCATCCCCGTCTTCGTCAGGTCGCCCTCCGTGGAGCCGCTCATATCGGACGATTTGTGCGGCAGGACGGTTAAACGGCGCGTTCGACCACGGATTTCGTCCCCGACGTTCGTGATCCTCTCCGCTCGACGGGCGTCTCAGAGGCTGTTTCCGGTGAGCAGCCGGGCGATCCACGCTCGCACACCGGGGAGCAGCGCGCGCTCCTCGACCGCGACCGGGTCCCGTTCGACTTCCAGCGGGACACGCTCGTCGGCGTCGGGTCCGGCACTCTCCGGGGTCCAGACCAGTCCGCCGGTAGCGTCGGCCACGGGTGCGTCGCCGTGAACCTCCCAGCCGGAGGCGCCGCGGACGGTCAGGCTGTCGGTCGCGAGATAGCGAGCCCCTTCACCACCGATGACGAGGGGATTGCGGGGAGACGCCGGCGTCAACGGGGTGAACACCACCGTTCCGAGGTATCGTTCCGCGGCGGTGGGGTCGCGGTAATCGACCGACAGTACGCCGCCGTCGACCCGTGCGGTGACGTTCGTCGGCTCCGCGATCCCGTCCCGGACGGCGTCGGCGACGACCGCGCGGCGGAGCGACTCGTTCGACGCGAGCGCGTCGCCGCCCGACGCGAGCGCGACGCGTGCGTCCCACGTCGTCGACCCGTTCTCGTGGAGTGTGACGGCCAGCGAACTCTCCCCGGCGACCACGGACGTGCCGTCCGCCGTCGTTCGGTCGAGGTCGCAGACGCCACACACCGGCGTCGGCGGTGCGCGCGCGTCGACCGGCGGCGCGGCGACGATCACGGTCACACAGAGGAGGAGCGCTGCGACGAGTGAGAGCCTGCGAGGACCCATGTCCGGCCCGTCAATGGGACGACACAATAAGCTACGGCTCGAGACCACGCCGCCTCCGCGAGACCGCGTCGCGCCGCCGGCGTCGGCGGGACCGCCGACGGATCGGTCGGGGTCGCTGCCGCGGCCGACGGACCTAACCGCCGCCCTCGCCAACCGCGCACCGATGACCGACATTCCGCTCGAACACGTCCACGTCGCGCCCGACGACAGTCCCGAGGGCGAGCCCGCGCCCGCCGTCTTCGTCCTCCACGGTCGCGGCGCCGACGAGGAGGACCTGCTCCCGGTCGCCGCCGAACTCCCGGACGGACTCCACGTCGTCAGCCTCCGCGCGCCTGACCCACTTCAGGGGGGGTACACGTGGTACGAACTCGACCTGTCGGCCGGCGGCCTCGAGTCGAGCCAGCCCGACGCCGAGGACTTCCGGCGCAGCCTCGATCTGATCGTCGAGAGCGTCGAGGCCGCGGTCGACGCGTACGGCCTCGACGCCGACCGGATCGGCCTGCTCGGGTTCAGTCAGGGCGCTATCACGAGCCTCTCGCTGCTCCTCGAAGCCCCCGACCGATACGCGTGGGTGGTCGCGCTCCACGGCTACCTCGCGGAGTCGCACGCGGACCTCGATCCGGACGGGATCGAGGGGAAGCCGGTCTTCGTCGGCGCAGG
This sequence comes from Halorubrum sp. GN11_10-6_MGM, assembly GCF_005435165.1. Classification (GTDB taxonomy): domain Archaea; phylum Halobacteriota; class Halobacteria; order Halobacteriales; family Haloferacaceae; genus Halorubrum. The sequence goes on from NZ_SGUC01000010.1 coordinate 31,870, forward strand.
CGCCGGCGACCGGGTTATCCCCGACTCGCGAACGAACGCGGCGGTCGAACGTCTCGAGGCCGTCGGCGCCGACATCACCCACGGGAGCTTCCCGGGCGGCCACGGCATCGGCCCGCAGGAGCTCGACGCGGTCGTCGAGTTCGTCGCGTCGCAGGCGCCGTAGCGGGCGTCGGAAGCGGGCTCGGACCCCCGGCTCCGGCAGGTTCAAACCGCTCGGCCACGATGTCCGGACATGAGCGTCGAACAGGTCTCCATCGAGGACCTCGGCCGAGAGCTCGGCGAGCGGATCGCTGAAACCCCGGAGTACGAGCGCTTCGAGGAGACGAGAGCGGCGGTCCAGCGCGACGAGGAAGTCCAGGCGCAGATCGACGAGTTCGAGCAGCTCCGCGCGGAGTTCATGCAGGCCCGTCAGACCGGGCAGGCGACGAACGCCGAGCTGCAGCGCGTTCAGGAGGCGCAAGACGAGCTTCACGCGATGCCGGTGATGAGCGAGTACCTCGACGCGCAAGACGAGCTGGAGGACACGCTCGAATCGGTCAACGAGGCGATCTCCGAGCCGCTCGCCGTCGACTTCGGCGGCGAGGCCGGCGGCTGCTGTCAGGATTAACCCTCGGTCCGCGCCCGCCGCGGGACGAGCGAAGGCCGCGCCCGCGGTGACACCGGCCGACTCCTTATCCCTCATACCGACCCACGCCCGCCGTGATAGCCGTCGCCGGCGGTAAGGGCGGAAGCGGAAAGACGACGACCACCCTCGGGCTCGCCCGGGCGCTCTCGCGGCGCGGCGCACCGGTGGTCGCGGCCGACGCCGACTGGGATCTCCCGAACCTCGCGAGGTTGGCCGCGGAGACCGGAACCGATCCCACGCTGCCCGGGGACGAACACCGCGCCGAGGGGACGGAGTTCCGGACCGTCCTCGGCGCGGTTCGCGGGACGGAGCCGGTTCGACCCGATCGGTCGGCGCCCACGGTGCTCGCCGCGCCGGACGCGCCGCGGTCGGTCGACGCGGACGCCGCGTTCGGCGCGCTCGACGGCGCGACGCCCGAGGGCGCGCCGACGCTGCTGGACAGTCCGGCGGGCGCGTCGCCGGACGTGGCCGCGCCCCTGCGGGCGGCGGATCGCGCGCTGATCGCGACGCCGCTCAGGCGCGCCGCGCTCCGGGACGCCGCGAAGACGGCGGCGATCGCGCGGCGGCTCGACTGCCCGCCCGTCGGCGCGGTCGTGATCGGCGCGACGAGCGTGCCGGACCGCGTGGGCTCGTTGCTCGGCTGCCCCGTCCTCGGCGCGATTCCGGACGGCGGAGGGACCCCGCTCGCCGATCCGACCGTGCGGAGCGCGTACGACGACCTCGCCTCGCGCCTCGGAGAGACCGCGGCGGCGAGCGGCTGGCAGATCGCGTGAGGATCGCCCCCAGCGGGGACGCCGGAACGGCGGACGACGGGCTCGCGACCGGTCGAGAGAGCCGCCACCGACAGACCCAAACGTCCACGGGCGGCAGCGATGGTATGGAGACGCTTCCGACTGGGATCTCGGTGCTGGACAGACAGTTCGGCGGAGGGCTCCCGAGCGGTAGCGTCGTCGTGTTGAAGGCGAACCCCGACAGCCAGTCGGAGCTCATCCTGAACCGGTTCGCCCGGGTTCGGCGGTGTCGCTACCTCACGACCGTCCGGTCCGCCGACGCGGTCGAAGCGGCGCTTAGCCGCGACGGCGACGAGGAGACCACCGTCGAGGCGACGGCCGACGCCGGCGACCTCGACGAGGCGGCGTCGCTGATCGGCGATCTCCCCGAGGACGGCACGCTGATCGTCGACTCCGTCGAACCGCTGGAGGACGCCGCGTCGCCGGCGGCGTACGCCCAGTTCCTCGACGGGGTCCGCTCCAGCGTCGACGACGCCGGCGGCGTCGCGCTGCTCCACGCGCTCCGCGGCGGCGAGGACCCACAGATGCGGCGGATCACGGAGCAGGTCGCGGACGTGGTGTTCGACCTTCGAACGACAGTCACCGGGACCGAGATCGCGAATCGGCTCGTCGTCGCCAAGTTCCGGAGCGGCGCCGCCCTCGAAGAGCCGCTGAAGCTGAAGCTCACCGACGAGGTCGCCGTCGACACGAGCCGCGACATCGCCTGACACCGCGGCCGGATCGCCTCCGCGCCTACAACACGGCAGACGAGAGGAGCACGATCACGCCGACGATCGCCGCAGCGACCGCCCAGTTGCGCGCGGTGTCGAACGCTCCGTACGGCCCCCCTTTCCGCGAGAACAGGTACAGCGCGTAGACGGCGAGCGGCGCCAGCGTCGGGAGCGTCGCGACCGAGACGACGGCGGTGAAACTCGACAGCAGCGCGACCGCGACCGTCGCCGCGCCCGCGACCCCGGCGACGAGCGCGTCCTCGCGTGCCCGTTCGATCTCCATACTCGGTGTGGACGCGCCGGCGGCCAAAAGGGATCCGTTCGGCGGTCACGGCGCTCGCTCGGCGGGCCGAAAAACGGGAAAATCGACCGGCAGCGGAAGGAATCCGGTTACTCTTCGTCGATCTCGTCGACGATCTCGTCGGCGTCGACGTCGACGTCTTCGAGCGCCTCCTCGATGTCGACGTCGCCGGCGCCGGCGCCGCCCATGCCGCCCATCATGCCGCCGAGACCGCCCATGCCGCCGCCCTCGATGACCTCCTCGATCACGACGCGATCGAGGTCGAGGCGGTCCATGAGGTCCTGCGCGATTTGCTGTTTCTGGAACATCCACTGCTGGTTCATCTGCATCGCCTGCGTCGCGGTGACGTAGAGGACGTCCTTCTCGACCTCCTCGGTCTCGACGGTCTCCTCGCCGTCGTCGTCCTCGGTGACGGTCTCCTCCTCCTCTTCGGAGACCGTCTCGATGCGGACCTCGGGCGCCTCCTGAAGGTACATCCCAAGCATGCCAGCCGCCTGCTCCTCGCGGTCGTCGATCGCTTCGAGGATCTCGTACTCGTACTCGAGGTCCTCGCCGGCGAGCGGGTGGTTGAAGTCGACGCGGGCGCGGCCGCCGATGATCGTTTCGAGGTGGCCCTGGCGGTTGTCGATCTGGACCTGCGCGCCGGGGTAGCGCTCGTCTTCGGGGATCTTGTCGGCCTTGACCGTCTCGACCTCGTCGGGGTCGTACTCGCCGAAGGCGTCCTCGGCCGGAACGTCGACCGTGTCCTCGTCGCCGACGGAGCCGCCGATGAACGCCTCCTCGACGGAGGGGAACACGTGGCCGGCGCCGAGCGCGATGATTCGGGGCTCGAACTCGTACTCGTCGACGTCGATCTCGGCGTCCTCGGCCGTCTCCTTGTCGGTCGTGTCGATGACGCGGCCGTCGTCGGCCGTGCGGATCGTGTACGCGACGCGGACGAAGTCGCCGTCTTCGAGTCCGTCGGCGTCAGTCTCGGTCTCGGTCTCCTCGGCCTCCGCGGCCGCGTCCGCTTGCTCCTGATCGCTCATACCTCAAGGTCACCTGTTACACCCTTAAGAAGCACGGTTCGGCCCGGAGTCCGGCGGCGAGCGGGCGACAGCGCCGATCCGACGCCTGAAGCGGCGGTACGAGCGCCCCGACGGTCGGTCCGCGGAGCCGGCGGAGTCCCGCGCTCCTTATGAACGCCCCGGCCGCACCTCCGGACATGTACGAGGTCGAGATCAAGGTCCCGGCCGATCTGGACGCGACGCGCGAGCGCCTCCGCGAGGTCGGGGCCGAGCGCGTCGCCGCCAAGCGGCAGCGGGACACCTACTACGACGCGCCGCACCGCGAGTTCGCCGAGACCGACGAGGCGCTCCGGATCCGTCGCGAGACGCCGCTGGACGGCGGCGAGGAGTCGTCGACGGGAGACGACCCCGACGCGGTGGCGGGGCCCGACGCGTCGGTGACGTACAAGGGACCGCTCCTCGACGACGCCTCGAAGACGCGGACCGAACACGAGACGGGCGTCGACGACGGCGAGGCCCTCGCGGCGGTCCTCGCCGGACTCGGCTTCGAACCGGCCGCGACGGTCGAAAAGCGGCGCGAGTTCTGGGCGTACGACGGCTTCACCGTGACGCTCGACGCCGTCACCGGACTCGACGAGTACGTCGAGATCGAGCGCGAGGTCGAGGCGGAGACCGAGGTCGACGCCGCGCGCGAGGCGGCGGTAGCGGCGCTCGACCGACTCGGCCTCGACGCGGGCGACCAGGTCCGGACCTCGTACCTCGGGCTGTTGCTGGCCGCCGAAGGGGACTGAGAGGGCCGGGAGTTCCGCGTCAGTCTTCCCCGTCGGGTCGCTTCTTGGAGAGGACGGTGCGTTCGAGCTCGCAGACGAGCACGTCGTCGTCGCCGTCGACGATCTTGAACGCCTCCACGCGCATCGTGACGACGCCGCGCTCGCCGTCGCTCGTCTCGCGCTTGTCTACGACGGTCGAGCGCGCGCGGATCGTGTCGCCGTGGAACACCGGGTTCGGGTGTTCGACGTCGTCGTACGAGAGGTTCGCGACGATCGTGCCGTCGGTCGTCTCCGGGATGGAGATCCCGACCGCGAGCGAGGTGGTGTACAGCCCGTTCACCAGTCGCTCGCCGAACTCCGTCTCGGCCGCGAAGTCGGCGTCGAGGTGGAGCGGCTGCTGGTTCATCGTCATGTCACAGAAGCGCTGGTTGTCGGCCTCGCTGATGGTCCGTCGCGTCGCGTGCTCGATCGTCTCGCCGACGTCGAACTCCTCGTAGTACAGGCCTGGCATGAGGCCCCGGTCGGCCGGCGGCGTAAAAGCGGTGTCGCTCGCCGCGCGGCCGGCGGCTTTTACCCGTTCGCCCGCGGAGTCGCCGGCATGCCACGCCGAAGCCTGCTGTTCTCGCCCGGCGACAGTCCCGACCTCATGCGGAAGGCGCCCGGAGCCGGCGCCGACGTGATCTGTTTCGACCTCGAAGACGCCGTCGCCCCGGACCGGAAGGACGAGGCGAGGGTGGCGGTCCGCGAGGTACTCGCGGACCCCGCCTTCGACCCGGGCGCGGAGGTCTGCGTCCGGCTGACCGCCGAGTCGCCCGCAACCGATCTCGACGGCGTCCTCGGCGACGGCCCCTCTGACGGGTCGGTCCGACTCGACGCCGTGATGCTCCCGAAGGTCGAGGGGGCGGACCGGGTCGAACGCGTCGCCGCGCTGTACACCGAGCGCGGACGCGACCTCGCCGTGTTCGCGCTCGTCGAGACCGCGGCGGGCGTCCTCGCGGCGGAGTCGATCGCGGCCGCCGACGCGACCGACGCGCTCGTCTTCGGCGCGGAGGACCTCGCCGCCGACGTGGGCGCGACCCGGACCGACGAGGGGACCGAGGTGCTGTACGCCCGCGAGCACGTCGTTCTCGCTGCGAGCGCGGTCGACGTCGACGCGCTCGACACCGTGTACACGGAGTTCTCGGACGAGACGGGCCTCCGGGAGGACGCAGCGTTCGCGCGGCGGCTCGGCTACGACGGCAAGCTCGCGATCCACCCGGCGCAGGTGGAGCCGATCACGGAGGCGTTCACGCCGGACCCGGAAGACGTCGAGTGGGCGGAGCGAGTGCTCGACGCCCGAGACGAGGCGGAGCGGGAGGGGCGGGCGGTGTTCCGGGTCGACGACGAGATGATCGACGCGCCGCTGATCGCGCAGGCGGAGCGGGTCCTCGACCGCGCGCCCGACGCCGATCGGTAGTGTCGGTGTTCGACCACCGACCGGTAGCGTCGAGGGTCGACACCGACCGGTAGCTCCGGCGCCCGACACCGACCGCCGGCGAGGGCGTGCGACGCGCCTCCCACGCGCTCGTCCGTCACAATTAACCCCCGGCCGCGAGGAGATTCGACCATGTCTTCTGAGGCGAATCCGTTCGAGAGTCTGCGAGAGCAGGTGGACGACGCCGCGGCGGTCGTCGACGCCGACTCGGGCGTCATCGAGCGCCTGAAGAACCCGGAGCGGGTGTTGGAGACGAACCTGACGTTCGAGCGCGACGACGGCTCCCTAGAGACCGTGCGGGCGTACCGGTCCCAGTTCAACGGCGACCGCGGCCCGTATAAGGGCGGCATCCGCTATCACCCGGGCGTCACCCGCGACGAGGTGAAGGCGCTGTCGGGGTGGATGGCGTACAAATGCGCCGTCGTCGACGTGCCGTACGGCGGCGGGAAGGGCGGTATCGCGATCGACCCGGCCGACTACTCCGACACGGAGCTGGAGCGGATGACGCGCGCGTTCGCGACCGAGCTCCGCCCGCTGATCGGCGAGGACCGCGACATCCCCGCGCCCGACGTCAACACCGGCCAGCGGGAGATGAACTGGATCAAAGACACGTACGAGACCCTCGAAAACACCACGGCGCCCGGCGTCATCACCGGGAAGGCGATCGACTCCGGCGGCAGCGAGGGGCGCGTCGAGGCGACCGGGCGCTCCGTCGCGCTGTCGACCCGCGAGGCGTTCGACTGGCTCGACCGCGACCTCGAGGGCGCGACGGTCGCAGTCCAGGGGTACGGCAACGCGGGCTCCGTCGCCGCCGCGCTGCTCGACGACCTCGGCGCGAGCGTGGTCGCCGTCTCCGACTCCTCGGGGGGCGTCCACGACCCCGACGGGCTCGACCCCCGCGAAGTGAAATCGCACAAGGCCGAGACCGGCTCTGTGACGGAGTTCCCGGGGACGGACGCGCTCACGAACGACGAGGTGCTCACGCTCGACGTCGACTGCCTCGTCCCGGCCGCGCTGGAGAACGCGATCGACGGCGAGCTCGCGGCGGACGTCGGCGCCGACCTGATCGTCGAGGCGGCCAACGGCCCCCTCACGCCCGACGCCGACGACGTGCTCGCCGAACGCGACGTCCACGTCGTCCCGGACATCCTCGCGAACGCGGGCGGCGTCACCGTCTCCTACTTCGAGTGGGTACAGAACCGGCAGCGGTTCAGCTGGACGGAGGAGCGCGTCAACGAGGAGCTCGAACGCGTGATCACGGAGGCGTTCGACACGCTGGTCGACACCTACGAGTCGAACGACGTGCGCGACCTCCGGACCGCGGCGTACGTCGTCGGTATCGGGCGTATCGTGAACGCGTACGACCAAGCCGGAAACTGGCCGTAACGGGGAACCGCGCGGAGTTCGCGGACGCGGTTTCGATCACTCCAGCCGCGCGTCCCGGATCTCGACGTGGCCGCGGTTGCCCTCCCAGACCGCGTCGTACGTGAGGTCGATCCGACGGTCCATGTGCGGGCCGTCGACGACGTACGTCTCGAACTCGCCGCCCTCGCCGAGCGGGTGGACGCCGTACTCCTCGCGGAGCGCGAGCAGGTCGTCGAGCGCGTCGGCGTCGTACCGCCGCCCGAGCCACGACTCGTCGAGCCCGTACGCCGCGACCTGAACGATCCGGATCTCGAAGCCGGCGTCGAACATCGCCTCGGCCAGTTCGACCGGGTCCCGCTGCCACAGCGGCGCGAACAGGTCGATCCCGAGCCGATCGCACATCCCCCGAATTCGGTTCGTCTGGAACTCGCTCTCGACCGCGCCCGCGGTGACGCCCGCGAGGTCGAGATCGTCCGCGGCGGCGATCTCCCGGAGCGCGGCCTCCATCGGTTCCAGCTCCGCGTCGCCCTGCGCGCCCGAGTCGTCGACGTCGTCCGCGCCGAAGTCGTCGGGAGACACCTCGACGAGGTCGATGCCGACGCTCTCGGCCGCAAGCCCGGCGAGTTCCGTCGCCGGCGTGTGGTACATGTAGGAATCGCCGGCGGGGTGGACGGTCAGCAGTCGGGAGACGTCGAGGTCCTCCTCCAGCGCGCGGTACAGCGCCCACGAGGAGTCCTTCCCGCCGGAAAAGAGGCTCACCCAGTTGCTCATGCCCGGAAGCGAGAGTCGCGTGGATAAAGCGTCGGCGGTCGGAGCGCGTGCGGCGGCGGCCGCCTCGGCGTAGCCGCGTGTCTCGCGGCGGTCGGCCGCGGCGAGCGCGCCGCCTCAGTCCGAGATGAACTCGTTGTCGCGCCAGTTGACGCCGCCGTCGCCGTCACCGGCGCCCTGCGGGCTCTCGACGACTTCGATGCTCGCGGGGCGCGGCTCGCCCTCGACGATCCGGGTCGCCTCCAGCTCGCCGTCCTCCTCGGTGATCGCGGTCAGCGTCCCCTTCTCGGAGAGGGTCGCGATCTTGCGGAGGACCAAGAACATGGGGTACTGGAGCGCGGAGTTCTGGAGGACGGTCTCGCGGTCGCCCTTGAAGCAGGCGAACTCGACGAGCTCGGAGGGGATCTCCTCCTCCTCGTCGTCCATCCACTGCGGACCGCCGGCGCGCGGGGGCTCCTCCTCCCAGACGCGGGTTTCCGTGACCGACGCCTTCAGCTGGGCGGTCGGCGTGTACTTGCTGATCGATTCGTCGTCGGACAGGGCCTTGATGATGAGTGTGTTGTTTCGACGCGTGATGTCGATGTCGTCGATCTCCGGCGGGAGATCGGGATCTTCGTCGAAGTACGTCTCTACGTCTTCGAGTGGCAGTTCGAGCGTCGAATGAAGTCGGAACACGCGGCCTGTCATTGTTTGTGGAATGCGGTGGGGTCGAACCGGTGGTCACGGCGGCAGCGGCAACGGCTGCACCTACCCCACGTAGGCACCGTGGGTTTATATGGACTGCCCTTCGAGATACTGGGATCGGCGCGACGAACGCCGCCGCGCGTCACGCTTCGAGAGGGGAATCCGGCCGCGAGCCGACGTTACTCGGCGCCGAGTTCGGCGGCGAGATCGCCGCGCTCGTCGAGTTCGCCGAGCACGTCGCTGCCGCCGACGAACTCGCCGTCGACGAACGTCTGGGGGATCGTCTCCCAGCCGCTGTGCGACTCCAGCGCCTCGCGGTACTGGGGGAGCGCGGGAAGCACGTCGACGGTCTCGAACTCGTCGACGTGCTGACCGATGAGTTCGACGGCGCGCTTCGAGTAGCCGCACTGGGGCATCAGCCGGTTCCCCTTCATGAACAGCACCACGTCGTTGTCGGCGATGGTGTTCTCGACGCGCGCTTCGATCTCTTCGGTGTCGGCGTCCGCTTCGGGGCTGAACGTCATACGACCGAGTAGGCGACGCCGAGCCAAATGGGTTCCGCACGGAACGAGCGTTGCTCGTAGAGCGGGCGCTCGGTCAGTTATAAACCTCGCGGCGAGCGGAGACGCCGCGACCCTACTCGTCGCGGTCGACGCGGACGACGTCGACGAGCGAGTAGACGGGGACGCCGTCGATCTCGTCGTATCCCATCTTGTCGACGAGGACGACGCACGCGACCGGTTCGCCGCCCTGCTCGCGGATCGCGTCGATCGACTCGCGCATCGTCGTCCCCGACGTGATGATGTCGTCGACGACGTAGCAGTCGCGGTTCCGGATCGCGGCGAAGTTCCGCGAGAACCCCCCGCCGTGCTCGTCGATATCGCCCTCGTCCCACTGGTGTTTCGCGGGGGCGTAGGTGCCCAGATCGGTGTCGAGCCGGTCCGCGACCGCCGTCGCGAGCGGTGCGCCGGCCTTCTCGACGCCGACCGTCAGATCGACGTCCTCGCCCTGCTTCGCGAGGAGGTCCGCCATCGCGCTCGCGGCGTAGCCGAGCCGGGTCGAGTCGCGCCCGAGCGCGGACCAGTCGACGTGGATGTCGGCCGACGCCGTCGCGTCCGCGGTCGCCTCGGTCGCCTCGGTCCCGCCGCCGCGCTCGACCAGCCAACTCGCCGTCTCGCGGGAGACGTTCAGCTCGTCCGCGATCTCTCCCTTCGAGAGCCCTCGCTCCGCGAGCTCCGCAGCGCTGTCTATCAGGTCGTCAACGTTCTTCATACGCGGCGAATTCGACCGCCGTTTTAATAGTCGTGTCGTCATCCGCGAACGCGGCCTCGAAGTCGTCGAGTCCGTGGACGCCCGTCACGAGATCGTCGAGGAACGACTCCGAGAGCCCCGCGAGCGACTCGACGGCCGACTCGAAGTGGCCGTATCCCGAGTTGACGCTGCCGACGAGCGCCTTGTTGTGGAGGACGAACTCGCGGTGGAGCCGCCCGCCGTCGATCTCGAACTCCCAGTCGCCCGGAACGCCGAGCAGCGCGCCGACGCCGTTGGGCGCGAGCGCCTCGATCGTCTCGAAGGCGTGCGGCGCGTAGCCCGTCGCCTCGAAGACGAGGTCCATCGGCTCGTGCGCGTCGGGGACCTCCGGGATCGCCATCTCGTTCGAGTTCACGTACGTCGCCCCCAGCGACTCGATGATGTCGATCGTCGGGTCGGGTCGCTCGCGCCGCCCGAGACAGTAGATCCGGTCGAACGCGTCGTCGAGCGTCGCGACCGTCAACAGCCCGAGCGACCCGTTTCCCAACACGAGCGCCGACTCGGGGTCCCAGTTGAACGCCGACCGGCTGGCGTACGCGTGTTCGATCGCTTTCTCCGCGATCGAGACCGGCTCGACGAGGAATCCCCACTCGGCGAGCGACGGCGGGATCTCGACGAGGAACTCCGCGGGACTGGTGAAGTACTCCGCCATGAACCCGTGCGCGCCGACGATGCCGCGTTCGTGGTACTCTCCCTCCGGGGCCATGTCGGGTTCGCCGCGCGCGAAGTACTCGTTGGCGCCGTTCGGCGGTCGACGTACCGTCGGGACGACGACGTCGCCGACCTCGAACGGGGTGTCGTTCGGGTCCTCGATCACGCCGACGGCCTCGTGGCCCAACACGAGGTGGTCCTCGCCCGCGGGCGCGCCGCCGTGTCCGCCGGCGATGACTTCGTGGTCGGTCCCGTCCACGCCGACCCGAAGGGTCCGAACCAGCGCCTCGCCGGGCGCTGGCTCCGGTCGCGGCTTCTCTGTCACGACCGGTTCGTCGGCTCCCTCGTAGACGGCAATCGCGTTCATACCTCGACTCTAGCGGCCAGTACTCAAAAGATTTCTTTTGTTGTGAGTAAACACGTGCTCCGGATCCCCCGTGGAGTTTTCAGTCGGTCCGGCGTACCGACGACCGTGTGTACCCTGACTCTCGCGTGGCGGGCGTTCGGCGACGCCCCCGTCGCGCTCGCGGCCACTCGCGACGAGGCGCTCGACCGGCCGAGCGAACCGCCGGCGGTGCGGACCGGCGACGGTGACGACGACGGCGGGAGCGAAGGCGGCGAGGGCGACGACCTCGAAAAAAGCGAAGACGACGAGTCGGGCAACGGTACCGACGACCTCGTCCGGTACGTGGCCCCGCGCGACGCCGAGGCCGGCGGGACGTGGATCGGCGTCTCCGAGGGGGGGCTCGTCGTCGCGGTCACGAATCGGTGGCTCGACGCCGACCGCGAGGGCGAGCGGTCGCGCGGGCTGCTCGTCCGGGACTGCCTGACGGCGCCCTCCGCGGAGGCGGCGGTGCGAGCGGTCGAGCGCGAACTCGACAAGCGCGCGTACGACGGGTTCAACCTCGTCCTCGCAGACGACCGCGCCGCGTTCCTGCTGACGTACGACGGCGGCCTCGTCGTGACTCGACTCGATCCCGGCGTCCACGTCGTCGGCAACGTCGGCGGCGTGGTCAACGGTGCGGAGCGGTTCGCGGTCCCCGAGCGCCGGCGCGCGTTCGGCGAGGAACGCGCCGACAGCGCCAGACGGATCGCGGGCGCGCTCGTGCCGGAACCGGGCGAGTCGGGCGCGTCGTGGCTCGATCGCGCGAACGGCGTCCTCGCCGACCACGAGTACGGCGCCTGTCTCCACGGGGACGAGTTCGGCACGCGGTCGCTCACCCGTATCCGGACCGGCTCGCCCCCCGAGATTGCGTACGCCGACGGCCCGCCCTGCGAGACGCCGACGGAACGGGTCGGGCTCCCCGAGGAGTTCGCGGTCGGCGACGCCTGATCCGAAATACCCGGCCCACGGCGAGATTCCGTGCGGGCCCGGTGTCTTCGAGAGGCGGAACGAGAGTGGGCCACGGTAGCAAGCAGTCCAGAACGTTATCATCCCGGACGCGAACGTCGGGACGATGCGACTCCTCGTCTGTGGCGATCTCCATCTAAAACCCGCCGCCAGCGACTACGACATCGACGCGGTGTCGGCGCCCGAGGACGTCGACGCCGCGCTCGTCGTCGGCGACCTCACGCACCGGGCGGGCGACGACGACGCCGAACTGGCGCGCCGGTTTATCGAACGACTCGCGACGGACATCCCGGTCGTCTACGTGCCGGGGAACCACGACCCAGCGCCGATGCCGGAAGGCGTGGTTGCCCCTGTCCCCGGCGCCACCGCGGAACACCTGAGCGCCCGGACGCTCGGTGACCTCACGGTCGTCGGCTGGGGCTGCGAGCGCCGGTCGCTCGCGCCGCCGCTCCCGCAGACCGAGTTCGACGCGCTCGACCCCCGAACGTCTCCCCGCGAGGACCGGCGGTACGCCGCCGACCGGATCGCCGACGACCTGCTGGACGCGTGCCACCGCGTCGTCGGCGGGTCGGCGTCGATCCGGGACGCCGCGGCGTCGCTGGGGATCGCCGACGGCGAGGCCACCGCGTTCCGCCGAGGCGTCGAGACGATCGAGGCGAGGTACGAGCGGCTGTCGGACCGCCTGTGCGGTCGCGCCGACGCGCTGCTCGCGACCCACGTGCCGCCGTTCGGGACGTCGTTCGACCGCCACCACGCGGTCGGCACGCGAGAGACGGACCGGGAGCTCCTCCACACCGGATCGATCGCGCTCGCGCTCGCGATCCGGGACCACGACGTGTTCGCCGCGTTCAGCGGCCACTCGCACGCGTTCGGGTACGACCCCGGCGGAGGGAGGGACGGTCGCCCGCACCTGCTCAACCTCGGCTTCCGCGGTATGGGTGTCGTCTCGCTGGATCCGGCTCGCGGGGAGTTCGCGTTCAGCCGTCTGTGAGACGGCGCCGGCGCGGGTGAGGCGAGTGGGACCGGAAAGCCAGTTTTAAGCGATTCGGGAGGCGTGTGAGACTATGAGCGCGTCCGAAATCGAGTCCGACCTGTCGGCGGACGAGCGCGCCGGCCTCGAACTCATCCGCGAGACCGGTGGGATCCACCAGAGCGACTTCTGGAAGGAACTCGACGTCTCCTCGCGGAAGGGGAGTCGCGTCGCCGAGGCGTTAGAGGAGTCGGGACTCATCCAGCGAGAGGACACCGTCTACGACGGCCACAACACCTTCTACTTGGAGCCCGCGCCGCGCGACCTCGACTTCTCGCTGCTGATGGCCGACGACATGCTCTCGCCGTTCATCGGCGAGGAGGAGGTCGACCCGCAGGCCGACGCCTTCTCGCAGTGGATGATGAACCTCGCGTACGAGGAGTACTGAGCGGTCGCCCGCGGCCTGTATCCGTTTTCCACCGAATTGGAGTCCGTGAAACGCTCCCTCCCGCTCGCCGTCGCCGTCGGCCTCCTCGTCGGCGCCGGCGTCTACGCTCTCGTCCCCTCCGTCCCGGCCGCCCTCGCCACGAGCGCCGTCTACGTCGGAGCGGCGTACTTCTACCTCGCACGGGACGTCTCGCTGCTCGCGGCGGCGCCGCGGTTCGAGGACCGGACCGACCGAATCGGCTACGGACTCGGCCTCTTCGGCGTGAGCGTCGCACCGCTGCTGTTCGCCGAGTACGCCGGCGACGGCGGCCCCGCGGTCACCGGCTTCGTGGTCGCGTTCTTCGGCGCGGTCGGCTTCCTCACGCTCAGCGGACAGGCACGGCGAAACGACGACCGGACGGGCGGGGAGTGATCCGCGCCGGAGCGACGCTGCCGCCGGTCAGACCAGCAGGAAGGCGACCAGCGCAACCCCGGCCGCGAGCGTCAGGAATAGCACGCTCCGACCGATCCCGGCGCGGATCTCGACGTCGACGCCGGCGCGGGAGAGCGCCTCGCGCGGGTCGGACGCGGTCCGCATCGCCGCGCCCGCGACCGCCATCGTCGCGCGGTCGACGGCGGCCCACAGCTCCGTGACCCCCCACACCGAGCCGCGGCCGAGGTAGAAGGCGGCCGGGAAGAGCACGCGGTCGACGTCGGGCATCCGGTGGGCGAGCCAGCCGAGCGGGCGCTTGAGGGTGAAGAAGCCGACGAAGCCGGCGACCAGCAGCGCGGCGCTCTCGGTCAGGTGGCTCTGGCTGTACGGCTTGAAGTAGACCTCGTCGCTGAGGATGAGGTCCGTGAACGGCATCAGCTCGATCAGCTGCGTGTAGAAGACGCCGAAGAAGACGCAGGCGCCCGCGGCCAGCACCATCCCGATCGTCTGGAACGGCGTGGCGTCGTCGGGCGTCAGCGTCGCCGATCCGTGGAAGAACACGTAGTAGCCGAGCTTGATGAACGACATGAACGTCCCGACCCCGCCGAGGACGAGCAGCCACCAGAGCAGCCCGCCGTCCAGCAGCAGGACGTAGTTGTGGACCTCGTGGGCGGAGTCGAGCACCATCCCCTTCGAGATGAAGCCGTTGAACCCCGGCACCGCGGTAATGGAGGCCGCGCCGACGAGGTAGACGAAGAAGGTGACGGGCATCACGCGCCAGAGCCCGCCCATCTCGCGGATGTCCTCGACGCCGGTCCGGTACACCACGACGCCGACCGCCATGAACAGGAGGCTCTTGTAGAGGACGTTGTTGAACAGGTGCGCGAACCCACCGACGACGGCGAACTCGCCGACGGCGGTGGCGAGCCCGAACCCGGCGAGCATGTAGCCGAGCTGCGCCTGGATGTGGTACGACAGCAGGCGCCGCGGATCGTACTGGAGCAGCGCGAAGAACGCGCCGTACACCGCCATGAACCCGCCGAGGTAGGCGAGCCACATGCCGCCCTCGGGGAACGCGCGGTACATCACGTACGCCGCGGTCTTCGTCGTGAACACCGAGAGGAACACCGACGCCGCGACGTGCGGGCGCGGGTAGGTGTCCGGCAGCCAGCTGTGGAGGAAGACGAACCCGCAGTTGATCCCGATCCCGATCGCCGCCAACACCGTCGCCGCCGGGTGAATGCCGGCCGTCGCCGAGAAGAGGAACGTCTCGGCGTGGACGAAGTGGACGACGACGGCGGCGAGCAGGATCGTCCCGCCGGTCCCGTGGAACAGCGCGTAGCGGTAGCCCGCCCGCACCGCCGCACCGCCGTGCTGCCAGACGAGCAGCGTCGAGGTGACCGCCGTCAGCTCCCAGAAGAAGACCAGCGTGAGCCAGTCGCCGGCGTAGATCGTTCCGAGGGTCGTGGCGACGTACAGCATCGCGAACGCCGTCATCCACGTCGGCGCCTCGCTGCCGTAGGCGTACAGCACGGCCGCGGTCGCGAGGAAGCCGACGACGACCCCCATCAGCAGCGAGAACTGGTCGACGTTGAAGAAGACGACGTCGAAGCCGAGGAACGTCGTCGCGAGGTGCGCGCCGGTGCCGCCGTCGCCGAGCAGCACCGCCTGCGCGAACGCGAACGCCGTCGCCAGCGCGGCGACCGCGTGCCCCGCCCGCCGCGGCAGCGCCAGCACCGCCAGCGCCGCGAACGCGACCAGGACGTACGGCGGAATCGACGCGAGGAGGTCGGTAGGCACCGTCACGGGCGCACCACCCCCTCAGGGAGCCGCGTGTCGACGATGAGCTCTATCAGCTCCAGAAAGCCCATCTCGTAGGGGATCACGCCGAGCAACACCGCGAGCGTCATCGCGGCGAGGATCGGCCCGAGCGTGAACCACGTCGACTCGCGCCCGCGGAGGGCGGCGAGCCCCGCGATGTGCTCCCAGCCGCCCGCCGGCGGACCGCCGTGATGGCCGTCGTCGTGCGTGTCGGCGTCGTGCCCGCCGTGCGGGTCGTCGTCGTGGTCGCCGTGCGGATCGTCCGGGCCGCGGGCCTCGTCGGCGCCGCGGTCCGCTTCGACGGCGGCCGTCGAACTCGCGTCGGTCGAGCTCGCGTCGCCGCGCCCCGGACCGAACGGCACGTCCGCGTCGGACGGGCGCTGATCGACCGCGTAGTCGCCCGTGTCGACGCGCTCGACCGGCTCCGAGAAGTCGCGCTCGCTCGCCGCGAAGTCCGGCCGGACGACGCCCTCCTCGTCGGTCGGGAGGTCGTCGAGGTCGGCGTCCGGCACCGCCGACTCGTCGACGCCGTCGGCGGCGTCGGGCGTCGAGTCGTCGGGTGCCGAGCCGTCCGCGTCCGCGACGATGTCGTCGACCTCGTCGCCGGATTCATCGTCGTCATCTCCCTTGTCGGGGTCGTCACCTGCGCGGCCACCGTCGGTCGCCGCGTCGCCGTCTGCGCGGCCACCGTCTGTCGCCGCGACGATCGACCGCGACTCCCCGCCGAGCGGGAAGTCGACGAGGGGTTTCGCGTCGTGGGCGTCCTCCGCCTCGAAGAAGGCGGTGTAGATCACCGGCCAGAAGTAGGCGATGTTGAGGACGCCGGAGAGGAGGAGCGCGCCGGCGAGGTAGTACGCGACCGGGGTGAAGTTCATCCCCATCCGAACCCCGCCGATCAGCATGTAGTACTTGCTGACGAAGCCGGCGAGCAGCGGTATCCCCGCCATCCCCAGCGAGGCGACCGTGAACGCCCCCATCGTCAGCGGCATCCGCTTGCCGATCCCCGCCATCTGCGAGATGTAGTCGGTGTGGGTCTCGACGTGGATGTTGCCCGCACAGAAGAACAGGGTGAGCTTCATGAACGCGTGCGCCGGGATGTGGAGCAGCGCGCCCACGAGCCCGTACCAGCCGAACAGCCCCAGCCCGAGGATGATGTAGCTCAGCTGGCTGATCGTCGAGTAGGCGAGCCGGCGCTTCAGGTGGTCCTTCCGGAGGGCGATGAGCGAGGCCGCGGTGAGCGTGATCGCGCCGATCGTCGAGAGGGCGAGTCCGGCGGTGAAGCCGAAGGGAAGCGAGAGGTCGAACACCAGCTCTGGGCCGAACACGTCGAGGACGACACGCGAGACGCCGAACGCGCCCGACTTGACGACGGCGACCGCGTGGAGCAGGCCGGAGACGGGCGTCGGCGCCACCATCGCCTCGGGGAGCCACTGGTGGAGCGGCATGATCCCGGCCTTCACGCCGAACCCGATCGCGAGCAGGAAGAAGGCGAGCATCGCCAGCCCGGGGTCGGCGTTCGCGAGCTCCGCGATGCCGCCCGCGGTGAAGTCGACGTTGCCGGCGAGCAGGTAGACGAGCGCGGTGCCCGCCAACACGAGAACGCCGCCGCCGAACATCGTGTACGCGAGGTACTTGCGGCCGGCCGAGCGCGCCTCGGCCGTCTCGTCGTGCGCGACGAGCGGGTACGTCGCGATCGACAGCAGCTCGTAGAAGACGAAGATCGTCACGAGGTTGCCGGCGAACGCGATCCCCATCGTCGCGGCCAGCGACACCGCGAACGCCGCGAAGTACCGGGTCTGGTTGGGCTCGTCGAGGCCGCGCATGTAGCCGATGCTGTAGAAGGAGGTGATTATCCACAGCCCGCTCGCGAGGAACGCGAACAGCATGCCGAGCGCGTCCGCCCGCAGGGCGAACTCGATCGGCGCGCCGATCCCGGGGAGGAACGCCCCGGCAGACCACTCGAAGACGCGCCCGTTGAGCACCGCCGGCAACATCGACGCGACGATGCCGAACTTCGCGAGCGACGCGACGAGCGTCCACCCCTCGCGGACGTTCGGCGAGCGGTGCGACGCGACGATGAAAAACGCCGCGACGAACGAGACGAGGACCGCCAGCAGGGGTCGTGGGTCTGAGAGAATGACGTCTGTCATGCGAACACCTCCGCGAGGAACGGTTCGAACCACGCCGCGAGCGCGAAGCCGCCGAAGCCGAGCGCGACCGTCACAAGGGCCGCCAGCCCGAGCGCCAGGAGCGGGGCCGTCGGCACCCGGTCGGGGACGATCGACGACCGCGGCGCGCCTTTGACGGGCGCGGGCAGCCCGTCCGCCGTCTTCGCGACGGACCGCTCGCCGCCGTCAGCCGGGGCGTCGTCGCCGCCGTCGGTCGCCGCGTCGTCATCTGCGCGGCCCCCATCGGTCGCCGCCGCGCCGTCACCGCCGGCGCCGGGTACCTCGCCGTGGTCGCCGGGGAGCCCGGCGCCGGCGAAGTAGAACCGCTCTAACAGTCGCGCGACGTACGACAGCGTGAACAGCGTGCTGACGAATATCGCCGCGGCGACCGCGATCCCGATCGGGCCGCCGCCGAGCCCGGCGTCGACCGCGCCGACGCCGATGTACCACTTGCCGAGGAACCCGATCGACGGCGGGATACCGACCAGGGCGAGCCCGAGGACGGCCACCGCGCCCGACGTGTACGGGGCCGCGCGCGCGGCGCTCGCGAGGTCCTCGATCTCCCCGGTGCCGTAGCCGAGCGCGAGCAGCCCGATCCCGAGGAACAGCCCGAACTTCATGATCCCGTGGCCGATCAGGTGGACGATTCCGCCCAGCAGCGCGGTCTCGTTCGCGAGCGCGATCGCCGCGCCGATCATGCCGAACTGCGCGACCGAGGAGTACGCGAACATCCGCTTGAGGTTGGACTGTATCGCCGCGAGCGCGGAGCCCGCGACGATCGAGACCGTCGAGACGACGAGCAGCGTGGTCGCGATCCCCTCGTTGGCCGCGAGGAAGTCGACCGTGAACACGGTGTAGGTCACGCGGATCAGCGCGTACGCGCTCGTCGTCGACACCAGCGCGGCAACGATCGTCGTGACCGAGTCCGGCGCGCGCTGGTAGGCGTCCGGCTGCCAGGAGTGGACAGGGAAGATGGCGATCTTCAGCGCGAGTCCGATGGCGATGAACGCGTAGCTCGCGCGGACCAGCGGGTCGCCGTAGCCCGCCTGCGCGACGATCTGCGCCTGGAGATCGAGCATGTTCAGCGTCCCCGTCGCGAGGAAGGCGTAGCCGACGCCGAGCAGGTACAGCGAGGCGCCGACGGTGCCGACGACGAGGTACTTCAGCGAGGCGTACGCGCTCGCTCCCGAGCGGTCCGAGGCGATGAGCGCGTACGTCGTGAGCCCGGTGATCTCGAGGAACACGAACAGGTTGAACATGTCCCCGGTGAGCGTCATCCCGACGAGCCCGCCGACCAACAGGAGGTAGGCGCTGTAGAAGGCGTTCCCCCGCGGCCCGGCGACGCGGGCGAACGCGAGCGTCGCAACCGACACCGCGGCCACGAGCAACAGCACGGCCACCGACAGCCGGTCGGCGACGAGCTCGATCCCCACCGGCGGGAGGAACCCGCCCAGCGCGTGGTCGAAGGGGCCGTTGAACACCACTTCCGCGGCGATCGCCGCCGCGATTCCGGCCACGGCCGTCGTGCCGACCGCGGCGATCGGCCAGCCGACGCGGTCGTACCGGAGCCCGAGCGCCAGCGGCAGCGTCGCCGCCAGGATGGGGACGACGACCGCGAGCGGCAGGAGGACGTCAGTCATCGGTCTCACCTCCCGAATCGGGCGCGCTCGACGCCCCGGCGGCGGGCGTCCCGTCCGAGTTCGCTGCCTCCGCCGACCGTCGCGACGGGATCGACCCCTCGTCGCGGAGCAGCTCGCGGAGCGTGTCGGTCCGGAGCGTGCCGTACTCGTCGTAGATCCGGATACACAGCGCGAGCCCGACAGCGGTGAGGCTCACCCCGACGACGATGGCGGTGAGGACGAGCACGTGCGGCAGCGGACTCACGTAGAGCCCGCCGTCCGGACCGCCCGTCGGGACGATCGGGATCGATCCGCCCTCGACGTACGCCGAGGCGATGAACAGCAGGAATATCGCCGTCTGAAACAGGTTGAGTCCGATGATCTTCTTCACGAGGTTCGGATTCGCTATCATCATGTAGAGGCCGATACACAACAGCAGCGCGAACGCGACGTACGCGTGTCGCGTCGCGAGGACGTCGACGGCGCCGCCGGCCGAGGCGAGCGCCGAGGCGCTGATTCCGACGGCGTCGAGGTCGTCGACGAGCGCGAGCACTATCGCTCACCCCCGTCGGTCGCGGCCGGGCCCGTAGCCCCGGCGGCGGACTGGCCGTCGTCGGTCCCGTTGTCGTCGCGGGTCTCGTTGCCGTCGTCGCCGGTCGATTCGCCGTCGTCACTTTCGTTGCCGTCACCGACGTCCGGCTCGTTTCCGACCTCGTCGTCGAAGGCGCCCCCGTCGCCGAACCCGCCCGCGTCGCTGAACCCCTTCGCGAGGACGAAGAACAGCCCGATCAGGACGCCGGCGACGATGGTGCCGATCCCGAGGATCTCGACGCCCTCCATCCCGTACTTCACGGGGTCGGGGATCGGGAGCAGTTCGTACTGGAGGAACGCGCCGCCGAGCGCGACCGGGACGAGGCCGATCCCGGCGAACACGAGCGTGCCCCCGACCGCGAGCGCGACGACGGCGGCGTTCGCGAGCCACTGGCGGGTGGCCTCGATCCCGAAGGCGAACGCGATCATGAACACGACCGCGGCCACGATCGCGCCGCCCTGGAATCCGCCGCCGGGCGAGCCGGCGCCGTGGAAGGTGACGAACAGTCCGTAGGTGAACGCGAACGGCGCGACGATCTTCACCGTCGGCATGATCACCTGACTCTCCGTGTACGGTGTCCCCTGCCGGCGCTCCGAGTCGAGTCGGCCGTCGCTGCGCTGGGGCCTGTCCCGACCGAAGCCGCCGTCGGAAGTGGTCTCGGCGTCCCCGCCGGGACCGGAACCTGTACCGCTCATGCGAACACCTCCCGGTGGAGGACGATGAGGGCGGCGATCCCGGCCGCGAACACGACGACCGCCTCGCCGAAGGTGTCGAAGCCGCGGAACGCCGCCAGCACCGCCATCACCGTGTTCTCGACGTGCGTCTCCGCGTACGTCTGCGCGATGTACCACTGGCTCACGTCCGGGTTCGACCAGATCGGCGCGTCCCGCGAGCCCACCGCCGGGATGTCGGCCATCGTGAGCATCAGCCCGGCGAACAACAGCCCGACCGCGCCCGCGGCGGGCAGGTTCACGGACTCGAAGGCGGCCTCGTGGTCGATGCGGGTCGTCTTCGCGAGGGTGAGGAGCAGCAGCACGGTAGTCACGCCCGCGGAGATGGCGGCCTCCGTCATCGCCACGTCGGGCGCGCGGTAGAACGTGTACAGCGCCGCCATCCCGAGGCTGTACGCGCCGAAGATGATCACCGCCGCGAGCACGTCGCGCGCGAGCGCCGTGAACAGCGCGGTCAACACGACGAAGACGAACAGGCTCGCCTCGATGGCGGTGACCTGTGCGACCACCGGGGCGCCGAGCGGACCGGACGCGACGCCGGCTATCGCGCCCGTCATCGCCGATCATCCCCCTCGATCCACGGGACGATTCCCTCCTCGAAGGCGGCCCGCGCGATGGCGTGGGCCGCGGTCGGGTTCGTCACGAAGATGAAGAACAGCAGGAGGACCGACTTGAAGCCGGCGCCCGCCAGTCCGACGGTGAGCGCGACCGCCGCGAGCCCGAAGCCCGCGCCGAGCGTGTCGGCCTGCGAGGCGGTGTGCGCCCGCGAGTACACGTCGGGCAGCCGGAGCACGCCCACCATCGAGACGAACGAGAAGAACAGCCCGAGCAGCGTGAGCGCGACGACCAGCCACACGCGGGCCGCCTCCAGCGTCGCCGCGGTCACAGCACACCACCCCGTTCGACGGTGAACTTCGAGATGGCGATGGCCATCAGGAAGTTGAGCAGCGCGTACACCAGGGCGATGTCGAGGAACGTCGGCTCGCCGAGCGCGGCGCCGAGGATCGCGAGGATGACGACGGTGTTCGTCCCGAGGACGTTCACCGCCAGCACCCGGTCTTGCATCGTCGGCCCGACGACCGCGCGGTAGAGCATGCCGACCGCGAGGACGGCGAAGCCGGCGGCCGCGACGAGCAGGAAGTCGCCGAGGGTGTAGCCGGCCGCGAGCGGGGCGTCCACGAGGCTCATCGGTCCGTCACCCCGTCGGCGTCACTCGGGTCCGCAGTCGACTCGGTCTCGCCGTCCGCGTCGACCGCGCCGCCGTCGGCGGCGGCGATCGGCAGTTCCTCCGTCGCGTCGTCGCCCTGGAGGATCGCGACGTCGTCGCGCTCGCGGGGGGTCGGCAGGCGCGCCGACCGGCGCCCGTAGTAGACGAAGCGCGTCCACCGCTCGAGGGAGCCGTCGAACAGCCCCTCGCGGGCCCACGGGAGGAGCGAGTGGACGTAGAGGTCGCTGTCCCGGGCGCGGACCGTGAGCGTGCCGGGCGTCAGCGTGATCGAGTTCGCCAGCGTCATCAGCGGCAGACCGCTGCCGACGATCACGCGCATCCGGTTCATCGTCGGCTCGATCGGGAGCCGCGGGTCGAGGATGACGCGGGCGACGACGAGGTTCGCCTTCAGGATCTCGAACAACAGCACGGGGAGGTAGATGACCCCCCGAACGATTCGCATCGGCGTCCGCGGGATCGCCGGGTTCGAGTCGAGGCTCACCCGTGAGAGGACGGTCGACACGACCGCAGCGGTCGCGACGCCCGTCACGACGTCGAACCAGTAGGTCGGATCACCTAACAGGAGGTAAAACGCCAGCGACAGTCCGAACAGTGCCACGAACCGGCCAGTGGTCGCTTCGGTCCGGAACCGCTCGCGGCGCGTCGGCCGGTCGACCGGCGCGGTCTCGACGGACAGCGGCGTGTTCGAGAGCGCGAACTCCAGCGGCTGGAGCAGCGTGGTGTTGCCGACCGGGGTGTACTCGGGGTCCAAGACGACGCGGTCGGCGCCGTTGGCCTCGGCGTACTCCGCGAGGACGCGGACGTAGTCGTCCGCGCCGAACAGGTAGTCGTCCGCGCCGAGCACCGCCGTGACCACCTCGACGTCGGCGGCGCCGGGCGCCTCCGAGTCGTCGAGGTCCGCGGTCGTCCACGCCGAGACGCGTTCGAGCACGCGCTCGGCCGCGGCGGCCCGGTCGTCGCTCTCCGGGTCCCCGTCGCGCCACGAGGCAATCTCGACGAGGTGGATCGCGGAAGCGCCGTCTTCGGCCGCACTCGCCGCGACGTGGGCGATCGTCGAGCGGAGCGTGGAGGTCGGTTCGACCGGGACGATCACCGCGCCCGCCGCCGAGTCGGACTCCGCGTCCGTCTCCGACGCATCGCCGGACTCGGCCGCCGCGCCCGCGCCGGAACCGACCGTCGCGCCCGCACCGGAATCGGCCGTCGCGGTCGCGTCGGGGTCGGCGCCGCCGGCCGGCGGATCGGTGTCAGCCACCCACCACACCTCCCACGGGGTCGTGCGTGACCGTCTCGTTACACATGAATGTTCTACCCGTGTGGTTACTCTACCGCCCCAAAACAGTTTGTATCCGCGGTAACCCTGCCGGGGGCGGGCGATACGAGCCGCGCGAGTCGCCGGGCTCGCCGGCCCTCGCGGGACGCGTCGAGCGGCGATCCACGGGGCGACGGCTCGGATCGCCGCTCACGCCGCCGCGTCGAGCGTCGCCGCGAGGCGGTCGGCGATGCGCCCCGCGACCGCGTTCTTCGACCCGACCGCCTCCTCGGGTTCGGTCCCCTCCCCCCCGACGAGGAGGACGCGCGTCTCGTCGTCGCCCATCACGCTCGCGTCGTTCGCGACGACGAACGCGAGTCCGACGCGGTCGCGGATGTGCTCGGCCTCCGCGACCATCGCCGCGTCGTCGCCCGACGTCTCGGCTTTGAACCCGACGATCGGCAGGTCGGGGTACGCCTCGCGCACCGAGTCGATGAGCTTCGGCGTCGGCTCCAACTCGACCGACAGCGGCGACCCCGACCGGATCTTCTCGTCGACGGCGTCGGCGGTGAAATCGGAGATGGCGGCCGCGGAGATCAGCGCGTCCGCGGTCGCCGCCGTCCGGCGGCAGGCGTCCATCATCTCGTCGGCGGTCTCGACCGACACCACGTCGGCGTAGGGGACCTCGGGGCCGTCCTGAACGAGCGTCACTCGCGCGCCGCGGACGTAACACGCCCGCGCGACCGCTCGACCGGTCTTGCCAGAGGCGCGGTTCGTCAGGATGCGGATCGGGTCGATCCGCTCCTTCGTCGCGCCCGCGGTGACGACGACGTGCGTCCCAGCGAGGGTCTGCGGCGTCGTCGCGCGGGCGACCTCCGTCACGATATCCTCCTCGGCGGCGATCTTCGCCTTCCCCTCCTCGACCCGGGGATCGGCGAAGCGCACGCCCCACGACTCCAGCTTGTCGAGCGCGTCGAGGACGCCCGGGTGGTCGTACATCGGCTCGTGCATCGCGGGCGCCATCACGACCGGCACGTCCGCGCCCAAGGCCGTCGTCGCGCAGGTCGTGACGGGGGTGTCGTCGACCGCGGCCGCGACCTTCCCCGCCGTGTTCGCGGTCGCCGGGGCCAACAGCAGGACGTCGGCCCAGCCCTCGCGACCGCAGAGTTCGACGTGCTCCACGTCGCCGGTGATCTCGGTGACGACGGGCTCGTCGGTGGCGAAGTCGACCGCCCACGGGTGGACGATGTTCGTCGCCGCCGGGGACATGACGGCCCGGACGCTCGCGCCGTGCCGGCGCAGTTCGTGCGCGAGTTCGACGACCTTCACCGCCGCGATGCTCCCCGAGACGCCGAGCGCGACGTTGACCCCGTCCAGCATTACCGAGTCCGTTCCCGCCGCGACGGCTTATAAGATGTCGTTGCGGAGTGGGATGGGGTGAGCGGTCTTGGAGAGTTCTCCGAAACCATTTGTAAATAGTCGGCGGTGGCGCGTGCCTGCGAGGCCGCGAAGCGGCCGAGCAGCACGCGCGAGGGAGTCGGCGGCGACCAACGGGAGCCGCCGACGAGGCTGGGGAGGCGTGAGGCTACGGTGCTGTGCGGGGCTGGTGGGACTCAAAGGGGCAGCCGGGAGGGCGGCGCAGGCGACGCAAGCACTGGAAGGAGTGAGCGAAGTGAGCGACTGAAGCGCGCAGCGAGCGTGCGCCGCCCTCCCGGCTGGGGCTTTGGACGCCTTCGCCGCCGATCCACTGTTAGCTTTTTATAAGTGGGTGGTCCGGATTGCGGCGACGCTACAGGCGTCGCCGATAGCAACCACTTATAAACAAACGATGAAATTACAGCCCATCTTCTAAACCCCGAACGTCGCGCGCAGCATGTCCCGCGTCCCCGGCCCGAGTCCGACGGCCAGCACGGTGATAAGCAGCAGCAGCGTGTACCGCGGCGACTCCTCGTACATCTCGCCGTTGAACACCCAGACGACGAACGTCGCGGCCGCGAGCTTCACCAGCAGGAACGGCCACGCGTCGCCGGTGACGGAGACGATCGACTCCGGGAGCAGCCGCCCGGTCCAGTCGACGATCAGCGCGTTGACGACGTGTTTCGGGACGAGGTTCGCGGTGCCGGTGAGCGCGGGCATCCAGTTGAGCCCGATCACGTTCGCGACGCCGTCGATCGCGTGCCCCCAGATGATCACGATCCCCGCCGCGCCCGTGCCCTGTCGGATCGTCGCGATCCGGCGCGTGGCCAGCGCCCACGTGCCCGCGGTCGCGATGGTCGCGATGACGAGCGTCGGCACGAGCACCTGCGGGTAGAAGGTGACGTAGTCGGTGGTCGCGGCGAGGTACGAGAGGTAGCCGACGGCGAGCGCGAGCCCCGCCGCGCCCGACGCGAACAGCGGCCGCGCGTAGTCGTCGACGACGCCGCGGCGTTCGAGGCCGTAGGCCGCCAGGACGCACGCGAGCGTGAACAGGAACACCGTGAAGTAGATGAACGGGCTGATCAGGACCGCGCTCGCCGGGAAGGCGATCAGCGGTTCGACGCCGGCCGCGGTCGCGGCGACGCCCGCGTCCTCAACCGTCCGCATCGCCCCGCCGAACAGCATGAACGGGAACAGCGCGTAGAAGAACCGGAGCTCCGTCGCGATGTCGAGCCGGCGGAGGAGGAAGACGACGCCGACCAGCATCGCCAGCAGGATCACCACGTAGCTCACCGTCGAGAAGGTGGTGTACCCCGGCGCCGCGACGACTTCGCCGGCGCTTCGCGCCGCCTCGCACGCCGCGCTGCTGCCGAGCAGCTCCGTGGTGCCGCCGGGCTCGCGGACCGCGCACTGCGCGCCCTCGCCGTCCGCGACGACCGGCCCCCAGAAGTAGCGCCAGAGGAACCGATCGTAGACGACGCGCGGGAAGACGATCGATCCGATCGCCAAAAGCGCCGTGACGCCGCCGACGATGGCCGCCCACGCGCGCTCCGGCGACGGATCGAACCCGTCCGAGACGGCTGTGCTCATGGTCACCGTTCGGGGAGGTCCCGAGTTGAGCGTTCCGGTCCCGAGACGGTCAGAGGGGCGATCGCTGGGCGCCGCGCGCGCTCAGAGGGGCGGTCCGGGCTGCTCGTAGTCGGTGCCGAGGATTACCATCGTCTGCGAGCGCGAGAACCCCTCGGTCTCCGCGATCCGCTCGAACATCAGCTCTCGGAGCCGGTCGGTGTCCGCCGCGACGACCCGGAGGATGACGTCCCACTCGCCGGTGGTGAGGTGGATCTCGCGCACGCCGTCGATGCCGCGGAGCCGTTCGAGCGCGTCCTCCTCGCGCCCCTGTTCGACGCGCAGCCCGACGAACGCGCCGACGCCGTAGCCGACCGCCTTCGGGTCGATGTCGGCGTGGTACCCGCGGAGCACGCCGGCCTCTTCGAGGCGGCTGACCCGGTCGTGGACGGTCGCGCTAGACATGTCGATCCGTCGCGCGACCTCCGAGAACGGAGTCCGCGCGTCCTCCTGGAGGATTCGCAGGATCGCCCGGTCCGTCTCGTCGAGTTCCATACCGCACGTTAGGGCGGCACACGCTTTTGCCTTCCGGCGAGCGGAGCGAGCGGCGGCCGACCCCGCTGCCACCCGATGCTCGCGCCCTCGTCGCTCGGTACCGGTGCCCTCCTCACTCGGTACTGGAACCCTCCTCACTCGGCGTCGGTCTCGTCGGCCTCGTCGGCGAACGACCCGTCGCGGATCGCCGCCTCAGCGGCGTCGAGCGCGGCGTCGGGGTCGAACTCGTCGACGATCCGCTCCAACTCCGCGGGCGTCGCGTCCGCGAGGTCTCGCGCGTGGTCGGTGACGTTCGGCACCGCGCGCAGCAGATTGTCGATGATCGGCACGTCAGCGGTCCGCGGCGACCGGCTGCCGGGGTTGAGGTCGATCACGATCTCCGTTTTCCCCATCGCGTCGAGCGCGGCGGCGCGGTCGCCGTCCTCCAAGGGCACCACGACGACGTCGGCCGATTCGATCCCGTCGGCGTCGACGACGCCGCGCGCGTGGTCGAGCCCCGGAATCTCGCCGTCTCCCGCGAGCCCCTTCACCTCGTCGGCGCCGTGGTCGCGGAGGTGGTCGGCGATCCGGCGGACGCGCTCGTCGGTGTGGTTGAAGAGGTTCACCTCCAGATCCGCCCCGACCGCCTCCGCAAAGTCGACCGTCTCGCTCGGCGCGAGCGCCGCCACGTTGCCGTTCACCGAGATCACGGGGTGGTCGGCGAGACGGAGGGCCGCGGCCGCCGCCCGGGCCGCCGCGTCGGCGCTCGGCAGCGTGCGCTCCCCGAGGAGGTAGTCGAACGCCTCGCCGCGCCCCTGCGCGATCAGTCCCTGCTTCGAGGTGATCCCCTTCTCGACGCCCGCCTCGATCCGGTGGCGCGTCACGAGCGACGCGTACCGCGGGTGGTCCTCGGGGATCTCCGTCTCCGTCATACCCGAGCGAGGCGACGCGCCGTTTAAAATGGACCGTTCGCGTGCGACCCGGGCGATCGCGGCGCACGCCCGCCACCCTCGACTACACAACCGTTAACACGACTCACTGTGTAGCGCGAACGGGATGGACCGCACAGGCAAGTACACGGTCGTCGACGCGTGTAACGACCACGGGGCGATAACGCTCCGCGAGTACCCGCGCAACGGGACGCTGTACGTCGTCGAGTACGACGACCCCGACGTGGAGGCCGAGCTGTCGTCGCTCGACGCCGGCTCGATCGTCGAGCTCGACCTCCGGCGGGCGGGCCGCCGGGGCAACGCGTGGTGCGCGGAGTCCGCTCGCCCGGTCGAAACGGCGTGACGCCGTCCGCTCCGTCGGTCCCCTCCCCGTTTTCACACGCTCAGGCGACCCCGATCCGCTCGCGGTACGTGCCGTGCTCCGCCTCGAACACCTCCATGATCTCCCCCATCGTCGCGTACGCCTTCACCGCCGCGACGATCTCGGGCATGGCGTTCTCGCCGGCCGCGACCGCGTCGCGGAGGTCGTCCAAGGCGGCCGCGACCGCGTCGTCGTCGCGCTCGTCTTTCACCGATTCGAGCCGAGCGAGCTGTCGCTCGCGGGTGGTCTCGTCGATCTTCAAGAGATCCGGACGGGTGTCTTCGTCGATCGCGTAGGCGTTGACGCCGACGACCGTCTCCTCGCCCTCGTCGACGCGCTCCTGGTACTCGTAGGCCGACTCCTGGATCTCGCGGTGGAAGTACCCCTGCTCGATGCCGCGCAGGACCCCGTCGCGCACGGAGCCGTCGCCCATCTCTCTGATCTCCTCGATGTACGCCATCGCGTCCGCCTCCGTCTCGTCGGTGAGGCTCTCGACCGCGAAGGAGCCGCCGAGCGGGTCGACGATGTCGGCCGCGCCCGACTCCTCGGCGATGATCTGCTGGGTCCGGAGCGCGACCCGCACCGCCTGCTCGGAGGGGAGCGCGAGCGCCTCGTCGAAGGAGTTGGTGTGGAGGCTCTGAGTGCCGCCCAGCACGCCCGCGAGCGCCTGAATCGTGACGCGCGCGACGTTGTTCAGCGGCTGCTGGGCCGTCAGCGACTGCCCGGCGGTCTGGGTGTGGAACTTCAGCTGCTTCGACGCCTCGGTCTCCGCGCCGTACCACTCCTCCATCACGTTGGCGTAGATCCGGCGGGCGGCGCGGAACTTCGCCACCTCTTCGAACAGCGAGTTGTGCGAGTTGAAGAAGAAGGAGAGCTGCGGGGCGAACGCGTCGACGTCGAGCCCGCGGTCGAGGCACGCCTCGACGTAGGCGAACCCGTCGGCGAGCGTGAAGGCGAGCTCCTGGACCGCGGTCGACCCCGCCTCCCGGATGTGGTAGCCCGACACGGAGATCGGCTTGAACTTGGGCGTCTCCGCGACCGCGAACTCGATCGTATCCGTCACCAGATCGAGGGAGGGCTCCGGGGGGACCACCCACTCCTTCTGCGCGATGAACTCCTTGAGCATGTCGTTCTGGAGGGTCCCCCTGAGCTCCTCGCGCGGGACGCCGCGCCGGTCCGCGAGCGCGACGTACATCGCGTAGATCACCGGCGCGCTCGGGTTGATCGTGAAGGAGGTCGACACCTCGGCGAGGTCGATCCCGTCGAACAGTATCTCCATGTCCCGCAGCGTGTCGACCGCGACGCCCTCCTTGCCGACCTCGCCGAGCGACATCTCGTCGTCGGAGTCGATCCCCATCAGCGAGGGCATGTCGAAGGCGGTCGAGAGCCCGGTCTGCCCCTCGTCGATCAGGTAGCGGAACCGCTCGTTGGTCTCCTCGGCGGTGCCGAACCCCGCGAACTGCCGCATCGTCCACGTCCGCCCGCGGTACATCGTCGGGTAGACGCCGCGGGTGTACGGCGACTCGCCCGGGAACCCCAGATCGTCCTCGTAGTCGAGGTCGGCGACGTCGTCGGGCGTGTAGATCCGATCGACCTCGCGGTTCGAGACGGTCGCGAACCGTTCGCTTCGCTCCCCGTGGCGGTCGAGGGTCGGGTCGAGCGTCTCCGCCTCCCACGACGCCTTCGCCTCGCGGATCGCGGAGAGCTCCTCGTCGTCGTACATGGGACCCGGTAGCCGCCCGCGATCTATAAAGATTGTTTATGAACGTTCCGGTCACAGCGAAGATTGCGCCGGCGGCGTCGGGAGTGGGGGTCCTCCGAGCCGGAAGCGGGAGTCGCCCGAACCGGGTGCGCCTCGGCCTCAGCGACTGCCGAACAGCCGCTCGAACGGCGACCGCGAGGACGGCCGCTCGGCGAGCAGCACCGGGGTGTCGAGCCGCTCGATGGTGCCGAAGGTCAGCGACCCGCGGACGATCCGCGACAGGAGCCCGCGCTCGGTCGCGCCGACGACGACGAGGTCGTACGCCGGCGCGAGCCGCCCGATCGTGGGCTCGACGTCGCCGACCTCAACGCGCAGGTCGGCGTCGCCGAGCCCGTGCCCCGCCGCCCAGTCCGCGAGGAACTCCCGGCCCGCCGCCTCGCCGCCGGGTTCGACGACGTGGAGCAGCGAGACGTTCGCCCCAGCGGTCTCCCGAAGCGCCAGCGCGACCTCGGCGGAGAGGTCTGAGGATGGGCCGCCGGCGGTCGGCACGAGCACCTCATCGGGGTCGAGGCGCTCGCCGTCCAGAGCGAGGAAGTCGCACGGGAGGTCGCGGGCGAGCTCGTCGAGCGACCCCTCCACGCGCCCCCCGGCGAACCGCGCTCCGCCGTACCCCATCACGACGGCGTCGGCGTCGCTCGCCCGCGCGGCGTCGAACACCTCCCCGATCCCGCGGTGCGAGAGGATCGTCTTGGTCTCGACCGGAGCGTCGAACGCGGCGGCGTTGGCGACGGCGGCGTCGAGCAGTTCCGCGGAGGAGCGGTCGAGCTTCTCCCGGTTCGCCGCCGCCTTCTCCAGCGACGTCTGGTCGGGAACGGTGACGACGTGGACCGCGAGGAGGCGGCCGCCGCGGTGCGCGGCCAGAGCGCCGGCGACCGCCACGAGCGCGCCCTCCGTCCGCGGGTTCGAGAGCGCGACCATCACCGTCGGTCGATCGTCGCCGCGCGGCACGGATCGATCGTCGGTTCGGGGCATCGGTCGAATCCCGGGTCAGCGCCCGAACGAGTCGGTTCCGCGAGGGCGACGCCGGCTCATTCGTCCGACTCCGCACGCGGGAGCGCGACGACGGGAACGGGTGCCTCGGTCGCCAACTCGGCCGAGAGATCGCCGGAGAGGAACTGGAACAGTCGGTTCCCGCCCCGCGGCCGGTAGGCGATCGCGCTCGCGTCCACCTCGCTCGCGACGTCGAAGATGGCCTCGACCACGTCCCGCGCGTACGCGGTGTGTTCGCCCGCGTCGGGGAACACCGTCCGGACCGCGGCGTACGACTCGGCCGCGAGCTCCTCCGACTGCTCCACCGGCGTCTTGTCGGGGACGCCGTCGCCCTTCTCGACGACGTGGAGCGCGGTCACTCGCTCCGGGTCGTACGGTTCGAGCGCTCGCGCCGTCGCCAGCGCGTCCTCCTCGTTCGCGACCGGGAGGAGGACGTGAGCGAGCAGGTTCTGACCGGTGGTGTCGTCGGGTCCGTCCATGCCGACACTACGTCGGGCGCCGCTTAAGAAGATGGCCTCGCGTTTTCGGATGGCCGGCGTCACGTCGTCCGTCGCGGGGAGTCGCCCGGCACGAGGAGTCGCCCGGCACGAGGAGTCGTCCGTCGCGAGGAGTCGCCCATCCGGAGAGTCACCCGGCCCGGAACTCACCGCTCGTCGACGCCCGCGACGAACAGCGCGAGCACGGGAACGATCTCCAGCCGACCGATCCACATCAGCCCGATCATCAGCAGCTTCGTCGTGTTCGGCAGGAACTCGTAGCTCCCGAACGGGCCGAGCGGACCGAGGCCCGGGCCGATGTTGCCGATCGTCGCGAGCGAGGCCGCAAACGCCTCGATGCCGGTGAGCCCCTCGCCGATCCGCGTCGTGTCGAGTTCGATGAAGACGGCCGACAGGGCGAACACGAGGAAGTACAGCAGCGTGAACACGAGGATGCCGCGGATCACGTCCTCGTCGACGACCTCGCCGCCGAGCCGCACCGGGCGGACGACGTCGGGGTTCGCCGTCGTGTACAGCTCCCGCCGGAGCGTCTTCAGCAGGATGAGCCAGCGGATGACCTTGATCCCGCCGCCGGTCGAGCCCGCGGAGCCGCCGATGAACATCGCGAACAGCAGGAGGAACTGCGTCTGCGTGTCCCACTGCGCGAAGTCCGCCGTGGCGAATCCGGTCGAGTTCAGCAGCGACGCGATCTGGAAGGCGCCCTGTCGGAGCGCGTTCTCCGGCACTCCCTCCGTGACGCCGCCGATCGCCGTCGCGGGCGCACCGCCGTAGAACAGCCCGACGGCGAGGATTCCGGCGAACGCGGTCACGAGCCCGAGGTACGCCCGGAACTCGGTGTTCTCGAACATCTCCCGCGGGTCGTCGTTGAGGACGTACCAGAACAGCGCGAAGTTCACCCCGGCGATCACCATGAACGGGACGAACGCCCACTGGACGACCGGCGAGAACGCGCCGATGCTCTCCGCCTCCGGCGAGAACCCGCCCGTCGGGAGCGTCGAGAACCCGTGAGCGATCGCGTTGTACAGGTCCATCTCCGGCGCGTAGCCGGTGAGCCCGAGCAGCGCCAGGATGACGATCAGCGCCACGGTGAACCCGAGGTAGATGAGCCAGAGCGCGCGGGCGGTCTGAACGATCCGCGGCGTGAGCTTCTGGAGCCCCGGCCCGGGCGCCTCCGACTCCATCAGCTGCGCGCCGTTGACCGCCAGCTGCGGGAGGATGGCGACCATCAGCACGATGATCCCCATGCCGCCGAGCCACTGCGTGAGCTGCCGCCACATCAGCACCGCGTGCGAGTGCCGCTCGAAGCTGATCTCCGCGGTCGCGGTCGCCCCGGTGGTCGTGAAGCCGCTCATCGACTCGAACAGCGCGTTCACCGGGTGCGCGAGCGCGGACGGCGTGCCGTACCCGGCGATGACGTAGGGGATCGCGCCGACGACCGCCGCCATGAGCCACGCGAGCGAGACGACCGCCAACGCGTCGCGCGGACCGAGGGCGGGCTCGTCGTCGAGGCGTTCGAGCGCGGCGCCGATCGCGACGGCGATCGTCATCGACGCCGCGAACGCCAGGGCGTCCTCGCCGTATATCAGCGCGACGATGAGCGGAACCGCCATGGACGCCGAGAGGAACTTCACGATGCTCCCGGTGTAGCTGAGTGTCGCCCGCGCGTCGATGGTCCGTGTCACGAGTGTCCCTCGGAGGTTCCGATACCCGTCGTAGCAGTCCGGCGCGACAAGAAGCCGTCGATGGGCGGATGCGCCGCGGCCGGCGAACGGCGGACCGCGGCGGGTCGGCGCCGGTCAGGAGGTCCAGAACGCCTTCGTGAACAGCACGAGGACGGGGATGATCTCGATCCGCCCGATCCACATCAGGACGATCATCACGGCCCGCGTGCTCAACGGGAACGTCGCGAACGTCCCGTACGGCCCTGCGTCGCCGAACGCGGGACCGATGTTGAGGAACGTCGTCGCCGCGGCCCCGAGCGCCTCGAACTCGTCCACGCGGACGTTCCCCCGTTCGGCGTCGACGACGATGATCACGGCGAGCAGAAAGAAGATCACGATGCTGAGGAGGAGGTACGCGTAGATGTCGCGGATCGCCCCCTCGTCGATCGGTTTCCCCGTGATCCGGACGGGGCGAACCGATTCCGGGTGGATCGCGGTGTAGAGGTTCCGCTTGAACGACTTCAGCGCCACCAGCCACCGCAGCGACTTGATCGAGCAGGTGGTCGACCCGACCATCCCGCCGACGAACATTCCCATGAACAGCATGTGCTTCGCCGCGGGCGCCCACTGGACGTAGTCAGTGCTGGCGTACCCCGTCGTCGTCACGATCGACGCGACGTTGAAGACGGCGTGCCGGATGGTCCCCTCGACGCCGAAGGTCGTGCTGGGGTTGAGGAACAGCCCGGCGGCGACGATCGACGCGAGCGTTCCCATCGCGCCGAGATAGAAGTGGAACTCCTCGTTTTTCAGCAGGCGCATTGGCTGGCCGTTGATGGCGAAGTAGATGAGCACGAAGCTCGTCGAGCCGATCACCATGAACGGGACGACCGCCCACTGGATGAGGGGGTGGAACGCCCCGACGGAGAGCGGCTCCGGCGAGAACCCGGCGGTCGCGACGGACGTGAACGCGTGTGCGACCGCGTTGTACAGGTCCATCCGCGGGTCGACCGCGAGTCCGAGCAGGAAGTAGACCGCGATCGCGAGCCCCGTGAGCCCGAAGTAGATCCCCCAGATGAGCTGTGCCGTCTGCGATATCTTCGGCGTGAGCTTGTTGACGTCCTGCGTCTGTGACTCCGACTCCATGAGCTGGGCGCCGCCGACCCCGATCTCGGAGAGGACCGCGGTCGCCAAGATCAGGATACCGAGCCCCCCGAGCCACTGGATCACCTGTCGCCACATCAGCACGGACCGCGAGTGGACGGAGAAGTCCCGGAGGACGGTCGCGCCCGTCGTCGTCAGCCCGCTCATGGACTCGAACATGGCGTTCACCGGGTGTGCGATCGTCCCGACGCCCGCGACGACGAAGGGGATCGCGCCGACCGCGGCGACGAGGAACCAGATCAGCGCCACCGCGAGGAACGCCTCGCGGGGGCCGAGGTCCACCGAGGGGTCCTGAACCGATCGGAACGCCGCGCCGAGCGCCAGCGAGACGCCGATCGCCGCGAGAAACGGCAGCGGCGACTCGCCGTAGTAGAGGGCGACCAGCAACGGGAACGCCAGCGGAACCGGGAGGGCGGCGAGGACGTCGCCGGTGAGCGCCACGCTCGCCCGCCAGCCGACTCGTATCCTCGACCCGGAAGACATCTCAGGCCATCGAGGCGATGTCGCCCACGGAGTCGGACTCGACGAGCAGGATGACGTGGTCGCCGGCCCGGAGGACGGTGTCCCCGCGGGGCGTGACCAGCTCGTGGTCGCGGGTGATCGCGCCGATGACGAACCGCACGTCGCTGTCGGCGACGATCTCGGAGATCGGCCGCCCGACGAGCCCGCACCCCTCGGTGAGTTCGAGTTCGAGGACCTCCGCCTGATCGTTTTCCAGCACCGCGATGTTCTCCGCGACGCTCTCGTAGGTGAACCGCGTGATCTCCTCGGCGGTCACGGTGCGGGGGTTGATCGCGATGTCGATGCCGATCTCCTCGAAGACGGTCACGTAGTCCGGGCTGTCGACGACGGCTATCACGCGGTCGACGCCGAGCCGCTTCGCGAGCACCGAGATGAGGAGGTTCTTCTCGTCGGACCGAAGCGCGGTGACGACGATGTCGGCCTCGTCGACGTGTTCGCGCGTGAGGAACTCCGTGTCGGTCGCGTCGTGTTCCATCACGACCGTGTTCGGGAGGTTCTCCGCGAGCCAGCGCGCGCGGTCGGCGTCCCGCTCTATCAGCCGAGGCTTGAACTCGCGCTCCTCCAGCAGCCGGGCGGTCTGGTAGCCGATCTCGCTGCCGCCGACGACGACGATCTCGTCGGCGTGATCCGGGGTCGTCTCGGGCGCCACGTCGGTCGCGAACGACTGGACGCTCTCCGGGCTTCCGATCACCACGGCGCGGTCGCCGACGGCGATGTCGGTGTCGCCGCGGGGGATCGTCATCTCGCCGTCGCGGAAGAGGCCGACGAAGGTGAGCGACTCGAACCGGTCGGCCTCCGAGATGGTCTGTCCGGCGACGGGGCTCTCCTCGTCGATCTCGAACTCCGCCATCTGGACGAGTCCGCCGGCGAACGGATCGACGTCGACCGCGGCCGGGAGCCCGATGACGCGGACGATGTTCTCCGCGGTCAACAGGTCCGTACACACCATGAAGTCGACGCCGAAGGCGCCCTCGCTGCCCTCCCACGTGCGGAGGAACTCGGTGCTTTTCACCCGGGCGATCGTGAACCCGTCGCCGAGGGTCTTCGCGGTGCCGCAGGCGACGAGGTTCGTCTGGTCGTCGTCGGTACAGGCGATGACCATGTCGGCGCGGTCGACGTCGGCGGCCGACTGGATCTCCGACGTCGTGCCGTCGCCGGCGATGGTGAGAACGTCGAGTTCGTACTTGAGCTGCTCGGCCCGGTCCGGGTCGACGTCGACGACGACGACCTCGTGGTCCGACGCGAGACTCGCGGCGATGCTCGTCCCGACCTCGCCGGCCCCGATGACGACCACGTGCATGGACGCATCGACCACGCGAACCCACTAGTGGGTTACTATCGACCCCGTGGGAGGCGGCCGACGCTCGCTCACCGCGTCGGGTCCGGTCTCCCCGTCAGTCGCCGCCGAACGAGGAGGGGTCCGTCCACTCGTTGCGCCCCGAGACGGTGCGCTGCGGGAACGGAACCGAGATGCCCTCCTCGTCGAAGCGCGCCTTGACGGCCTTCACGTAGTCGGCGCGCGCCTTCACGAAGTCCGCCCGCGAGGGGTCCTCGATCCAGATCCGCGACTGGAGGCCGACGTAGGAGTCGGCCAGTTCGGTCAGGCGGACTGAGGGGGCGGGCTCTTCGAGGATCGCCCCGCTCTTCTCGCCCTCCTCGACGATGATCTCGCTCGCCTTCTCCACGTCGTCCTCGTAGTCGATCCCGAACACGAACTTCAGGCGGAGCGTCTTCTTCGCGACCGGGTTCTTCACCACGTCGCTCGTCAGGGTGTGGTTCGGCACCGTGAGCAGCTCGTTGTCGAACGTGCGGACGCGGGTGACGCGGAAGGAGATGTCCTCGACGATCCCCGAGTTATCGTTCCACTCGATCCAGTCGCCGATGCGGAACGGCTTGTCGGTGTAGATGAAGACGCCCGCGACGAAGTTCTTGATCACGTCCTGAAGCGCGAAGCCGATCGCGAGCGTCGCCGCGGCCGCGATCGTCGCCAGCGAGCGCAGGAACCCCTGATACCCCGCCGCGCCGAACGCGACCGTGACGCCCGCGAACAGCACGAGGAACGCGACGATCTTCTGGAGCGGGCGCCGGGCGTGCTCGTCGAGCCCCTGCCTGTCGAAGACGCGCTGGGCGAGCGACGTGACGACCGACTTGTAGATGACGTACGTCGCGACGACGACCGCGAGGAAGATCGCGGCGTCGACGACGAGGCCGGTCAGCGGACCGAGGTACGGCTCCAGCGTCCCCGCGACGGCGACGATCCCGACGGCACCGTCCGCGGCGCTCATCAGTGGAGTACCGCCGTGTTGCCGCGCGTCTCGATCAGGTCGGCGCCGACCGCCTCGGCGAGTTCGGCGGCGAGCTCGTCGGTGGATGTTCCGCCGCGGGCCGCCCGGAGGAACTTCACCTTCACCAGCTTGCGGTCGTCGAGCTGGTCCGCCAGCTCGTCGACGACCGAGTCGATCCCGTGTTTCCCGACCCAAACGGTGACGTCGAGGTCGTGGGCCTCCTTTCGCAGTTCCTGGTCGCTCATACGCGGTCGAGTCGCCCGCGCGCATTGAACCTTGAGGTTCGCCCGCGCCGCTCGCGGGAGCGCCGCGAAC
The DNA here is from genome assembly GCF_005435165.1 of Halorubrum sp. GN11_10-6_MGM. Taxonomy (GTDB): domain Archaea; phylum Halobacteriota; class Halobacteria; order Halobacteriales; family Haloferacaceae; genus Halorubrum. The sequence continues at coordinate 68,935 of NZ_SGUC01000010.1, forward strand.
CCGGCCGTCGCCCTACCGCTCGTACTCGGCGTCGCGCTCCCGAGCGGCGGACCGGTTTCGCTCGGCCCACTCGGCCGCGTCCTCGGGCGTCTCGGTCTCCAGCAGCCGGTCCAGCTTGTGCTCGAACTGCTCGTCGGTGAGGTCGCCGTTGGCGTACCGGGTTCGCAGCCGGTCGAGCGCGTCCGTCGTGTCGTCGGTCGCCTCGTCGCGCGCCGCCGTGTTCCCGCGTTCGACGCGGACGGAGCCGGACGCGGACTGGACGTGAACGGACTCCCGTTGCTCGTCGTCCTCGTCGAACAGCATCGAGACGACGGGGACGATCACGATGTACCCGAACAGCATAAACGGGAGCCACCAGTCGAAGTTCGCGAGGAGGGCGGCGAGCCAGATCCCGGTGACCGTCGTGGCGGCGATGCCGCTGGCGTTGCGGCGGAACCGCTCGCGGAGGGTCTCGTCGTCGGCCATCGCTAGCACGGTCCCCGCCTCGGTACAAAATCGTATCGACGGGCGGGGTCGGCGGCGACCGCGCACCGTCCGCCGCGCCTCGACCGCGTCGGTCCGCTCCCCGCAACCGCGCCGACCGCTTACTTCTCGATTTCGACCGTGATTTCGTCGCGGTCGACCGCGAGTCGGAACGTTGGCACGGTGCGGTAGACGACCTCGACGACGTTCTTCCGTTCGAGGCTGCGGAGCGCCCGCCGCACCGCGTCGACCTCGGGGTCGGCGTCGAACGCCTCGCGGACGGCGTTGAGCACGCTGACGACCGACTGCGAGCGCCCGTCCGGACCGGCGAGCACATCGACGACCTGCGATTCGAGCTCGGGGACGCGGATCGTCTCCGGAACGGCCCCGCGCGCGACCGCGTCGGGCTCGACGCCCGGCTCGACGTCGACGGGGTCGTTCGCCTCCGCCGTCGCGCGGATCAGGCTGTCGTCGTCGCGGTAGTAGTACTCTTTCAGGTGGTTTTCGAGGTAGCCGTGGACCTCGCTGCCGCTCTCCATCCCCCACGCGTCCTGAAGCTCGCCGTTCTTCGTCGGCTGGAGGCGGACCACGTCCGCAAGCCGCTCGCGTTCCTCGTCCGTGAGGCTCATCGGTCCTCGACCGCGCTCGCGGCGCGGACGATCGCCGCCTCGCCGAACTTCGGCCCGACGAGCTGTAGTCCGACCGGCAGCCCGTCGGCCTCGCCCGCGGGCACCGAGATCGCGGGGAGATTCGCGAGGTTCGCCGGTGTCGTGTTCGCGTCCGCGAGGTACATCCGCAGGGGGTCGTCGAGGCTCTCGCCCAGCTCGAAGGGGAGGACGGGCATCGTCGGCGAGGCGACCACGTCGACATCGTCGAACGCCTCCTCGAAGTCCCGACGGACCCACGCGCGGGCGTCCTGCGCCTTGTCGTAGTACTTGTCGTGGTACCCCGCCGAGAGCGCGTACGTGCCGAGCAGGATCCGACGTTTGACCTCGGCGCCGAACCCCTCCTCGCGCGTCTCCGCGAACGACTCGTTCCAGTTGCCGTCCGACTCGCTCCGGTGGCCGTACCGGACGCCGTCGAAGCGCGCGAGGTTCGAGGAGGCCTCCGCCATGGCGATCACGTAGTACGCCTGGACCGCGTGCTCGACGGAGGGAAGCGAAATTTCGGTCGTCTCAGCCCCCTGCGCTTCGAGGTCGGCGATCGCGGCCTCGACCGTCTCGACGACGCGCTCGTCGGCCCCCTCGAACAGCTCCGTGGGGATTCCGACCGTCATCCCCGCCACGTCGCCGTCGGCGGCCGCAGCGTAGCTCGTCGACGGGTCCGCGCCGTCGACCTCGCGCAGGTCCCGCGTGGTCCCGTCGTTGGGGTCGTCGCCCGCGATGACGTCGAGCGCGGCGGCCGCCTCCTCGACGGTGCCCGCGATCGGCCCGATCTGTTCGAGGGAGTTCGCGTACGCGATCAGGCCGTAGCGGGAGACGAGGCCGTAGGTGGGCTTGATCCCGACGACGCCGCAGAACGCCGCCGGACAGCGCACCGAGCCGCCCGTGTCGGAGCCGAGCGCGACGTCGGCCTCGCCCGCGGCGACCGCGGCCGCGGAGCCGCCGGAGGAGCCGCCCGGGACGCGGTCGGTGTCGACCGGATTTCTGGTGGGGCCGAACGCGGAGGTCTCCGTCGTCGTCCCCATCCCGAACTCGTCCATGTTCGTCTTCCCGACCACCGTCGCGCCCGCCTCGGTCAGTCGGTCGACGACGGTCGCGGAGTAGGGCGGGACGTAGTCCGCCAGCATCTCGGAGCCGCAGGTTGTCCTGATCCCCGCGGTGGAGATGTTGTCCTTCACCGCGACGGTCGCGTCCGCGAGGGGGCTCTCGGCGTCCGCGTCGCCCTCGATCGTCGCCTCCGTAACGAAGGCGTTGATGTCGGCCGCCATCTACGACACCTTCGGCCCGACGAAGAAGCCGTCCTCCGTCTCCTCGGCGTTCGCGAGCGCCGCCTCCTGCGAGAGCCCCTCCTCGATCTCGTCGGGGCGCATCACGTTGACCAGGTCCTCCTCGCGCTCGGTCTCGGGGACCTCGTCGAGCGCGTCGAAGTACTCTAAGATGTCGCCGAACTGCGCCGCGAACTCGTCGACCTCGTCGTCGTCGAGCCGCACCCGCGCGAGGTCGGCGACGTGTCTGACCTCCTCGGCGTCGACGGCGGCCTCGCCGTCGTCGGACGCTGCGGTGTCGCTCATACCCGAACGTACCACGCGGGCCGCGAGTAAGGGTTTCGGAAGGGGCCGGAAACCGACCGTTCGCGGTCGGCCGCGCCGCAGGCGTGGCCGCGATCCCGGTCGATCATCTCGGTCGATCGATCGGGGCGCGGTCAACGCACCTGATCGACGAACGCGAGCCAGCGCTCGTGGCCCGCCAGCGCGTCGGCGTGGTGTTCGTCGGCGAACCCCGGGCGCCGGATCCCTTCCAGCGCGTTCAGCGCGCGGTCGATGCCGATCGCCTCCTCGGCGAGCGTCTCGGCCGTCTCGCGGTCGACCGGCTCGGTCTCCAGCCGTTCGACGCGCCGCTCCCGTTCTGTTTCGAGGGACTCGCGGGCCGCCGACACCTTCCGGTCGAGCGCGGGCGGGACGGCGTCGACCTTCCGGCTCTCGACGATGAACGCGGAGAGGTCGACCGCCTCCCCGTGGACGTCGACCTCGTCTGGGACGCTCGCGCCGACGGTCGCGCTCGGGCTGTTCACGCGGTCGAGGAGGGCCTCGCGAGCGTCGTCGTCGATCACTGTCGGCTCCGAATCGCTCATGAAGGAGGGTGGTCGACGGGGGCCGAAAATCCGTCGGCCGGCGGTCGACTCCCCCGAGTCGTCTCGTCGGGGACGCTCGCGCCGACGGACCGGTCGCGGTCCCGCGAACTCACGCGCTCCGTTCACCCTCACGCGCTCCGTTCACCCTCACGCGTCCTCGTCAGCCCGCACCGTCAGCACCGGGACGTCCGAGAGCCGGACGACCTTCTCCGCGACGCTGCCGAGCAGGTACCGTTCGACGCCGGTCCGGCCGTGCGTCCCCATCACGACGAGGTCGACGCCGTTCGCGTCGGCGTACTCCAGGATGGCCGAGTGCGGCGTCCCCGTCTCGACGGCGGTGTGAACCTCGGGCGCCGACTCGCCGTCTCGGAGCCTCGCGGCCGCCGCCTCGACGATCTCCGCTCCCCGGTCTGCGAGCGCGGAGCGCGCCGCTTCGGCGTCCGCCCCCTCTCCGACCATGCCGCTGTCGTCGTCCGGCGCCGGGTCGGCGCCCATGCCCGTGCCCTCGTCAGTGAGGAACGCGCCCGACAGGCCGAAGTCGGCCGCTTGGGAGTCGATCACGTACAGGACATGGACGCTCGCGCCGAACGCGGTCGCGAGCTCTCGAACGTGGTCGGCGACGGTCGCCGCCCCCTCGCTCCCGTCCGTCGGGTAGAGGATCGTTTGGTACATGTCATCACCCGCTAGAGATTCGGCGGCCGGCGTGAAAACGGTGGCGCAGGCGACGGCTACAGCAGGTCGTTCGCGACGAGGCGGTCGACCGCCTCGCGCAGGCGCTCCTCGCTCGCGGCGTAGGAGATACGGGCGTACCCGTCGGCGTTGAACGCGCTGCCGGGGACACAGGCGACCGCGGCCTCCTCGATGGCGGCCTCGCACCACGCCTGGTCGTCGTCGTCCACCGGGATCATCATGTAGAAAGCGCCGTCACCGACGTCGACGTCGACGCCGTGCTCGTCGAACAGGTCGACGAGGAGGTCGCGACGGGACTCGAACGCCGCGCGCATCTCCTCGACCGACGCCTCGGTGTTTTCGAGGGCCTCGATCCCCGCGCGCTGGACGAAGTTCGTCGCGCAGGAGACGGAGTGGGAGTGGAGCTTCCCCGCCTCGCCGACGAACTCCTCGGTCGCGTGGAGGTAGCCGAGCCGCCAGCCGGTCATCGAGTACGCCTTCGAGAAGCCGTTGACCGTGATAGTGCGGTCGGCCATCCCGTCGAGGCTCCCGAGCGAGACGTGGTCGGCGTCGTAGACGATCCGCTCGTAGATCTCGTCGGAGATGACGGCGACGTCGTGTTCCACGGCGAGGTCCCGGACGCCCTCCAGCGCGGCCTCGGAGAACACCGCGCCCGTCGGGTTCGACGGGGAGTTGACGACGAGCAGCTCGGTGTCGTCCGAGACCGTCTCGGCGAGCTCGTCGAGCGCGGGTTCGAGCTGGAAGCCGTGCGGGGCCAGATCGACCCGCGAGAGGTCGGCGCCGGCGAGCTTCGCCATCGCCTCGTAGGAGACCCACGCGGGGTCGAGGAGGACGACCTCGTCGCCAGCGTGGGACGACGTCCCACTGGGTGACGGGTGTGACCCGTCACCCCCGTCGATCAGCGTCTGGAACGTCTCGTACAGCGCCTGCTTGCCGCCGGGGGTGACGATCACCTCGTCGGCGTCGGCGTCGAGGCCGTTGCCGCGGAGCTTCTCCGCGATGGCTTCCTTGAGCTCGGGGACGCCGTTCGAGGAGGTGTACCCCGTGTGGCCCGCGTCGAGGGCCGCTTTCCCGGCCTCGACGATGTTGTCCGGAGTGTCGAAGTCGGGCTCGCCGACCGAGAGGTCGACGATGTCCGCGCCCTCGGCCTCCTTCTCGGCCGCCAGGTTCGATATCGCCAGCGTCGCGCTGGGCTCTACACGTCCGATTCGCTCGGAGAAGTCGTATGCGTCGGTCATTGTCGTGTTCGGAGTCGCCGGTGTCGGTCAGTCGAGTTCTTCCGCGAGGTCGACCGCGGCCGCGGCCGCGTCCGCGCCCTTGTCGATCCGCTCGCGCGCCTCCGCGCCGGACATCCCGGGGCCGCTCACGCCGAAGGTGACCGGAGTGTCCCGGTCGAGGCTCACCTCGGTGAGCTTCTCGGCGGTCGCGTTCGCGATGACGCGGTCGTGGTCGGTGTCGCCGGTGACGATGGCGCCGACGACCGCGACCGCGTCGACGTCCTCGCGCCGCGCGAGTCGGTCGGCGGCCAGCGGGCTGTCGTACGCGCCCGGCACGCTCAGTTCGTCGACGACGACGGCGTCGCGGTCGGCGGCCGCCTCACGGGCGGCCTCGGCCATCGGCTCCGTGACGGAGTCGTTGAACCGCGCCACCACCAGTCCCAGCGAGACCATATCGAAACTGGTGCGGGCGGCGGCAAAGGTCTACCGTTCGACCGCAGGGTTGCCGGGCGAACGCGTTCGGGAGAGTGACCCGAATCCGACGACGAGAGTCCCCAACCCGCATCACGGTGGCGCGTGCCTGCGAGGCCGCTCTGCGGCCGAGCAGCGCCGCGCGAGGGAGTCAGTCGCCCGAAGCGAAGCGAGGGCGACTGACGAGGTTGGGGAGGCGTGAGGTGCGGTCGCTGTGTGGGCGGGACTCGAAGGGGCAGTCGCGAGGCAGGCGCAGGTGACGCAAGCACCACAGGGAGTGAGCGAAGCGAACGACCGAGGAGCACAGCGAGCGTGCGCCTGCCTCGCGACTGGGGCTTCGGTGGTATCCGTGTCGCTCAGTGGTTTATAAACAAAGCCGACCTCGTACAGCCGAGCGACTGGGGCTTCGGTGGTATCCGTGTCGCTCAGTGGTTTATAAACAAAGCCGACCTCGTACAGCCGAGCGACTGGGGCTTCGGCGGTCGCGGTCACGGCGCCAGCCGCGACGCGATCGGATCGCTCCCCTTCGAGAGGACGTAGAGCCCGTAAAGCGTCAGAGACAGGAATCCGATCAATAGCGAGAGAGCGGCGATGAGCCCGATCGGGCGGGGGAACGAGACCAGAGTGCCCGCTTCGAGTCCGATCACGACTCGGCAGCCGAACCAGAGGGCGAACCCAGCGAGGACGTACCGTCTCGCGCGGTTCGTCTCGGTCACTCTGCCGGCGATCAGGAGGAGACAGATCCCGAACAGCGGAATCAACAACGAGATCACGTTCCTCTCGCCGCCGAGCCACGCTATCATCGGGCGGGGATCGTCGCGCCACGGAAATGTGTCTTCGGTCGCCCTCTCGTCGGAGTCGACTCGCCGGCGTCCCATCTCGCGCGCCATTAATACGTCTCCGACGCCAACGTCCCTCCATGACGAACACCGAGACCGCGACGGTCGGCGGCGGCTGCTTCTGGTGTACCGAGGCGGCGTTCAAGGAACTCGACGGCGTCGAGAGCGTCACCTCCGGCTACGCCGGCGGCCACGCCGACGATCCCACGTACCGCGAGGTGTGTACCGGCAACACCGGCCACGCTGAGGTCATCCAGGTCGAGTACGACCCCGACGCGCTCTCCTACGAGGAGATTCTGGAGATCTTCTTCACCGTCCACGACCCGACGCAGCTGAACCGGCAGGGGCCGGACGTGGGGAGTCAGTATCGCTCGATCGTCCTCTATCACGACGACGAGCAGCGCCGGATCGCGGAGAACTACGTGGCCGCGCTCGACGAGGAGGGCGGCTACGACGACGACGTCGTCACCGAGGTCGAGCGGCTGGAGACGTTCTACCGCGCCGAGGAGAAACACCAGGACTACTTCGAGAAGAACCCGACGGACGCCTACTGCTCGATGCACGCGCAGCCGAAGATCGAGAAGGTCCGCGAGCGCTTCCGCGAGAAGGTGAAGGCGTAAGATACGGGACAGAAGACCGTCGAAGTGCCGGTCGCTCACCACGACACAGTTGCAGCTGAGACCGCTGCTTCCACCGAAGCCCCAGCCGCGAGGAGTCGATGCGCTCGTTGCGCTCCTCACTCGGTCGCTACCGCTCCCTCGTTGCGGTGCTTACGTCGCGCGTCTTCCTCCTCGCAGCTGCCCCTTCGAGTCCCACCCCACACAGCACCGCAACCGCACCGCACACCTCCCCAGCCTCGCGGCTCCCTACGGTCGCCGCGTCCCTCGCGCCTGCTGACTCGCGGCCTGTCGGCCGCTCGCAGGCACGCGCCACAGCACCGCGGAGAGACTTCACCCATACTGACTCCAGAGCTTCGGGGACCGCCTCCGTCCCCTTCCGCGACACGCGCCGCCCGGCACAACCTATTCACTCCCGCCGATCGAACCACATCTCGATGAAGATCGGCCTCATCTCGGACGTCCACGCGAACCTCCCCGCGCTGGAAACGGTGCTCGACGACATGCCCGCCGTCGACCGGATCTACTGCGCGGGCGACGTGGTCGGCTACAACCCGTGGCCGGCCGACTGCGTCGAGCGCGTGCGCGAGGTCGCGGCCGCGACGGTGCGCGGGAACCACGACCGCACCGTGGAGACCCCGGAACGCTACGCCGCCAACCAGATGGCCGAGGCGGGGCTCGAACGCGCGAAGGCGTCGCTCTCCGACGAGCAGCGGGACTGGATCGGAGGCCTCCCGCGCGCGAAGACGTTCGCCGACGACCGGTACCTGCTCGTCCACTCGCACCCCGCCCCGGAGCGCGAGGACGCCTACGTCTACCCCGAGGAGTTCCCGAACCTCGACCGACACATGGGCGACTACGACGGCATCGTCCTCGGCCACACCCACGTTCAGGGAGTCCGCGGGGTGGCCGGCGGATTCGTGCTCAACCCCGGGAGCGTCGGCCAGCCACGCGACGGCGACCCGCGAGCCGGGTACGCGGTCCTCGACACGACGGCCGAGGGCGTCGACGCGGTCGAGACCCACCGCGTGAGCTACGACGTCGACCGCGTCGCCGAGGCGGTCCGCGAGGCCGACCTGCCCGAGACGACGGCCGAGCGCCTCTACGAGGGCAGGTAGGTCAGTCGTCGCCGACTTCGATCCCCAACTGCTCGTAGAGGAACGCCCACGAGTCCGTCTGCTCGTCGACGACCATCGAGGTCGGCTTGCCGACGCCGTGGCCGGTCGCCGACTTCGTCCGCAGCAGGAACGGCCCGCCGTCGACCTCGGTCTGGAGCCGCGCCGTCATCTTCCGGGCGTGCGAGGGGTGGACGCGCGTGTCGCTCGCGGCCGTGGTGAAGTATACGGGCGGGTGCGTCGCGTCGGGGTCGACGTTGTGGTAGGGGGAGTACGCGCGGAGGTACTCGAACGCCTCCGGGCTCTCCGGGTGGCCGTACTCCGTCGTCCACGACTCGCCGAGCAGGAAGCGGTGGAACCGCAGCATGTCCAGCAGGGGCACCGCGCACTGCGCGGCCGCCCACAGGTCCGGCCGCTGCGTGACGACCGCGCCGACCGACAGCCCGCCGTTCGACCCGCCGGCGACCGCGAGGTGGTCGGCGTCGGTGAGCCCGGACTCGCGGAGCGCCTCGCCGGCCGCGACGAAGTCGTCGAAGGTGTGCTGTTTCTCGGCCAGCATCCCGGCCTCGTGCCACGGCTCGCCGTACTCGTAGCCGCCGCGGGCGCACACCGCCGCGAACGCGCCGCCGTCCGCGAGGAACGGCAGCCGGAACCGGCCGAACGAGGGGGTGACGCTGTTCCGGAACCCGCCGTAGCCGTACAGCAGCGTGGGGCGGGGGCCGTCGACCTCCGCCTCCTCGCGGTAGCAGACGAACACCGGCACCTCGGCGTCGTCCGTCGAGTCGACGAACCGCTGTTCGACGACGAGGTCGTCGGGCGCGTCGATGTCGACCGAATCGATGCCGACCGAATCGATCGGCGTCGAGTCGGCGGAGCCGTCCCCCGCTTCGCCGGACAGATCCAGCCCGCGGACCGCCGGCGGCCGGTCGAAGCCGGTGACTCCGAAGAACGCCTCGGGTGCGTCGCGGTTCCCGGAGACCCACGTGACGGAGCAGTACGCCGGCAGCGACACGTCGCGCAGGTGCGTCCCGTCGCGGTCGTGGACCGAGAGCCGCGAGTGCGCGTCCCGCTGGCGGTGGACGAGGAGCCGCTCGGGGGTCGGCACGGCCGATCGGAGGATCCCCTCGCCCTCGGGGAGCACCTCGCGGCACTCCTCGAACGAGAGGTCTCCCTCGCGGAAGCGGTCGACGGAGCAGGCGAGCAGCCGCCGTCGGGGCGCGCCGTGGTCGGTCGAGACGAACGCCGTCCCGTCGTGGAACCGGACCGAGGTCTCGGCGTCGGTGTCGGTCAGGACCGGCCGGAGCTCGCCGTCGACGCGGACGTACCACTCGGTGCCGCCCACCATCTCGGAGAAGGCGACCGCGAGCAGCCCGGAGTCGGGGTCGACGGTGACCCGCGGCCAGACGTGCTGATCGTCGTGTTCGAGCAGGACGCTCTCCGCGTCGGGACCCTCGGCGAGCCGGAACCGGCGGATCTCCTTGTCCATCTGGGCGCCGTCGGCCGCGCCGCCGGTGGCGACGTAGACGAATCCCTCGCCGTCCGCTTCCCACGCGAGGCTCCCGGCGTTGACGCGGCCGCGCTCGGGGAGGACCGCGACCTCCTCGACGCCGGCGCCGTAACCGTCGTCGTCCGACGGTTCGAGGCTCGACCGCTCGTCGCTCGGGTCGGGAACCGAGAGGACCCGCACGTCGTAGTTCTCGTCGCCGCCCTCGGTGACGCCGACCGCGACGCGCTCGCCGTCGTGCGAGGGGACGTACCACGCCATCGAGCGCGGCGGGGCGTCCTCGTCCCGGTTCGCCGCCCACGCGTTCGGGTCGACGAGAACGGTGTCGTCGTCGTCAGGCGCGTCGCGCACGACGAGTCGCGCGTGGTCGGCTCCCGGTTCGCGGACCGTCGCGAAGTACCGGCCCCCGCGGACGGCGATCGGTCCGTAGTCGGCCACCTCGACGAGGTCCTCGAAGCGCGGGCGGAGCCGCTCCCGCAAGTCGTCGTCGAGCGCGGCGTCGACGTGGTCGTTCTGCGCGTCGACCCACTCGCGGACCGCGTCGTCGTCGCCTTCGAGCCACCGGTACGGGTCGTCGACGTCGACACCGTGGAGCGTCTCGGTGACGACCTCGCGTCTGGTCTCGGGCGGGGACGACCCCGGAGCGGACTGGCGTGACATACGTTCGCCTGTGGCCGGCGGGGCAAAATCGCTGGGATCGCGGAACCGCCGGGGTCGCGGCGGCCGAGGCCGCCCGTCGGTTCACGGCGCGCTCGACGACGCGAGCGTCACGGCCACAGCCCCGCGACGAACAGGAGGTTCCGCGCGGCGACCGCTAGCGAGAGGGCGCCGACGCCCGCGCACATCAGGGTCGCGACGAACCGCCGCGTGCCGCCGGCGACCGCGACCGGAACACCGATCACGGCCATCCCGACGGCCTTCGTGAGGAGCATCCCGCCGAGGAGCCCGAACCGGGCGATGAACAGCCGGCCGACGGGCGATCCCTCGACGTACTCGCTCCCGGAGAGCGCGACGTACGTCGTTCCGACGTCGGCCGCAGTCCCGACGAGCAGGAGGCCGACAGCGAGCGCGAGGCGAGAGGGCACTGACCGACCGAACGCGGGACGGACGCATAAACTTCCGGGGACGGGGTCGAATCGCGGCGACGCCCTCGACTCGGGTTCGACCGCGTCGAACGCGGCCGAGGTGGCTGGTCGCGGGTCGCGCACACCACGACGCCATTTAAACGGGCGGAGCGCGTATCGCGGGCAATGAGTTCGTCCGACGACGAGTACGAGATCGCGGTGGTCGGCGGCGGGCCGGCCGGACTGACGACCGCGCTGTACGGGGCCCGACTGGGCCACGAGACGGTGCTGATCGACCGCGGCGGCGGCCGCGCGGCGATGATGGCCGACACGCACAACGTTATCGGCGTCACCGAGGAGGTCTCCGGCAACGAGTTCCTCCAGACCGGCCGCGAGCAGGTGGAGTCGTACGGCGGCGCCTTCGAGCGCGGCTTCGTCACCGACGTCGAGCGCACCGAGGACGACCGGTTCCGGCTGACGACGAACGACGCCGAGATCCTCGCTGACCGCGTCGTCCTCGCGACCGGCTTCTCCGACGAGCGCCCCGATCCGCCGCTGCCGCGGACGGGGAAGGGCCTCCACTACTGCCTCCACTGCGACGCCTACATGTTCGTCGACGAGCCGGTGTACGTGATGGGGCACGGCGAGGCCGCCGCCCACGTCGCGATGATCATGCTCAACGTGACCGACGACGTGGACGTTCTGACCCGGGGCGCGGAGCCGACGTGGAGCGACGAGACGGCCGCGCAGCTGGAGGCGCATCCGGTCGACGTCGTCGAGGAGGACGTCTCGGGGGTCGAGAACGACCCCGACTCCGGCTGGCTGGAGGCGCTGGAGTTCGAGGACGGCACCCGACGCGAGTACCGCGGGGGGTTCGCGATGTACGGCTCCGACTACAACACCGCCCTGGCCGAGGGGCTGGGCTGCGACCGCAACGACGACGGCACCATCGACGTCGACGACCACGGCCGCACCAGCGAGGACGGCGTGTTCGCGGTCGGCGACATCACGCCCGGCCACAACCAGGTTCCGGTCGCGATGGGACAGGGCGCGAAGGCCGGTCTCGCGATCCACAAGGAGCTCCGCGAGTTCCCGCGCTCGACCGAGGAGATCGCGCGCGACGGTCCGGTCGGCGCCGACGAGGTGCCCGCTATCCCGCCCCACCTCATGGCGACGGCCGTCGCTCACGAGGGGCACGCCGGCGGGCCGCGAGACGAGGCGGGCGCCGAGGCAGACGCGGAACAGCCCGCGGCCGACGACGACTGAGCGATCCGCTGCGGCCGGGACAGAGCGATCCGCCGCGGCCGCGACACCGACCTTTTTTGATCGCCAGTCTCCGACCGTCGGTATGGGAACCATCGAGGCCGACTTCGCCGGCGAGACGGTCGTGGTCACGGGCGGATCGAGCGGGATCGGCCGCGCGGTCGCGCTCGGGTTCGGCGACGCCGGAGCGACCGTGATCAACGCCGACGTGCGGGAGACGCCGAAGGACCGGGACGCCGAGACGCCCACGCACGAGGCGATCGAGGAGCGCGGCGGCACCGGCGCCTTCGTCGAGACCGACGTCTCCGAGCCGCGGCAGATCGAGACGGCCGTCGAGGCGGCCCGGTCCTTCGGCGGCGTCGACGTGATGGTGAACAACGCCGGAGTCCACCGGAGCCTCGGGTTCCTCGACGTCGACCCCGCGGACTTCGACTTCGTCCACGGCGTCAACCTCAGGGGCGCGTTCTTCGGCACCCAGCTGGCCGCGAAGGACATGATCGACCGCGGCGTCGAGGGGGTCGTCGTGAACACCTCGTCGACGACGGCGGAGCGCCCGGAGGGGAACCACTCGCACTACGCGGCGACGAAGGGCGGCATCCAGATTCTCACGCGAAGCGCGGCGCTCGAACTCGACGGACACGGGATCAGGGTGAACGCGGTCGCGCCGGGGCCGATCGCCACCGAGATCCGCGAGGGCTGGTCCGACGAGGCGAGCGAGATCGACGGGTCCGACGGCCTCCCGTCTCGGGCCGGGACCCCCGCGGACCTGCGCGACGCGTACCTCTACCTCGCCTCCGAGGACGCGAGCTACGTGACCGGCGAGACGGTGTGGGTCGACGGCGGGGCGAGCCTATAGCCCCCGACCGCGGTGCTCCGGATGTGTTCGAACCGGAACCAGACGTGCTCGCTCGTTGCGCGCGTCTGGGAGGGCACAAACTCGGCCGCGATTTCTCTCACTCCGTTCGAGAAATGCGCCGGCCGGGACTCCCGCGAGCGAACGAAGTGAGCGAGTGGGAGTACGGGCGGCGCACGAACGAAGTGAGCGAGTGGGAGTACGGGCGGCGCACGAACGAAGTGAGCGAGTGGGAGTACGGGCGGCGCACGAACGAAGTGAGTGCGCCGGCCGGGATTTGAACCACGGTCGCTCGCTACGCTCGCTCTCTGATTCAAATCCCTCGGCGCATCCTCCCGCACGGACTCACTCGTCGCTGTCGCTCCTCGTTCGCAGTGTGCGGAAGGATGCGCCGGCCGGGATTTGAACCCGGGCCATGAGCTTGGAAGGCACCGCACCGCAAATGGCCTACACAGCCTCTGAAGCGCCAATATTCGGGGATCGGAACCCCATCTCACTTACGACAATAGTGTAAACGCACAGAACTGACATAAAAGTGTCGGTCAAAAGCATACGTTGTTACCCAAAGAACACCCATGTAGAACCACAGATCGCAATACGAAGCGGCTATATCTGTCATCGCCAATTCGGTGGTTATATACATATAGAAACTGATATTTAGATATGGATCTCAACCCACGCCTCCTCGCGTTTCTCGAACACGAAATGAAGCAGATCGTTGAAGATCGCAAGCGTGATCCTGAAGATCGGAGTCATGCTTCTGCCGTGTTAGAACGCATCGAGGGGGAGATAGAGTGGGAAGAGGAACAGCAACTACAGCCCTAAAACGAACTTTCCTCCGGATTTTGGCTTAGTGACTGAGAATAAACATATGATATCTTATCTACTCATACTATCTTATGGTAGCGAACCTTCTGTTAGTTTGATCGAATCTCGATTTAAACAATCGGTATCTTGACAATCCCCGATCAGAAATTCACGGTGGATGGAGAGCAAATCGACTCCCGAGATCGACGCTCTTGCGCTACGCATTGAACGGCTCATCAAACAGAATGAGGAAGTCCTCGAAGACTACGACGAGAACCACACCTCATTCTCTACGGCTCAGGCAGATGTGACGGCTCAGACGCAGGACGTTGACACCGAGGAGCTATTCTCGTGAGCAAGTTCCCTGTTAGCGACCACATCGACGTGATCGAGGGCAACACCCTCTACAAGGAGGACGGTTGGTGGCGCGCGGTCATCCTCTACACGAAGAAGGACAGCTCGAAAAAGAAGCTCGCGCTCTACTGGTGGGTTCACAACGATAGCTGGCAACGCATCGGGAAGTGGCAGGCGGAGAGCAAGGGCCAATGGGAGAAAGAAAAGCAGGCGATGGATAGCTGGATCAGTCGGGCCGACATTTAACGAACGAAATCTGCCTTAGATTTCTTTCACCCACTTGCGGCCGTCGGACTGCTCTTCGAATCCTTCTGTTTTGAGGATGTGTTCCATCGCAGGATGAGTTGCGTTGTTCGTCGTGACCTCAGAAAGCCCCTGTTTCCGGCTTAGGTCGATAAACGTATTGAGCGCCGCTCGTGCGATCCCCTTCTCCTCCCACGCTAACTCAACCGTGAGGTACTCGATACGTCCGGGGTATCCTTCGATGGCACCTACGTGATTTCCCTCAGCACGAATGTTGTATCCCAGAGTCCCTTCTGAGAGAGTCACAGCTTTCGGATCAACTTGATCAATATCTTCGGCAGTAACCATCATTTCTGTATGAATATTGTTTCTATACCCATATAAAAGTAAGTATCAAAGAATTAAAGACCGATCTTTGTCTTTATTTAGATCGTCTATACACCCTGTTCTGATCGTTCTGTGCCTCCCGATTTTTCTGACCTCAGGAGAGAAATTTCGCAGACGAAGCTACCTAAGCCCGCGCTTAGAGGGCGACATAATGTTCTAACCCCATCAGTAAATTATAATTTTTCTAGTAGTATTTGACTATTATAATAAATCTGTTACTAATCGTTGGGATTCAGTCACCGATCTCCACAGACAGCTCGTGAGCCGTTTTGTGAGCCGATATGATGACTTCCCTTCACCGAGAAACAAACGCCGACCAGCGGCTTATCAGGTACTTTAGAATTGAATCCGATACCAACGCCGTCACCCCCTCACTCTCATCGGCATCAGAGCGGGCTACTACTACTGTATATACACTACTGTTGACCGCGGTTATACTCGTGACTGAATCACAGTAGGTCTAATAGTGTGTTCAAACACATCGAGGAGGGGGTTTCTACTCTACACTCTAACTTGTACACTCAACTGATACACTACTCAGTCTGAAGGGGTCATACACAGTAGTATATACTGTAGTGTATGAGGGGGCAGATAATGTGTGATACTTGTTACTTCCCCGTTTAGCAAACATATCATAATTACATATTATATATGAATATGGTAGTTGTTGTATGATATTCTCTGAGGTGTCCTCAAGCAGAACCACATCGTTGTGGTGTAGTGTAGCATGCCACATAGGTAATCATCACCTCCAAACTACTGGCGGCTCCCAAACCCCCACATGGAATCCGACAAACCGCTTCAAGAACTGCCGAAGGAAGACTGATGCTACCATAACTGCCTCGATGGGCCGAAACACGAGACGAACGACGACGGCGATCTATCGAATCTCTCCCGTGCTGACAATCGCATCGAGGCGGGGTAATCATCGTGATCTGATTCATCGTTACCCGAACGACAGAACCCCGCCCTCGATGTGCTGATTCCCATCGGAGAAGCCCACGGAGCGAACGGCGTTGATGGGAGTCTGTGGTCACCTTTTTGATGAGTGGCTGTTTCGAAGGCGATATGCCCGACTCGTCTGCGATTCTGGACTCCCTTCACGGAATCGCGTCACGTCTGGATGAGGATATGAGCGAAAAAGACGTGGAGAATACCTTCCTGAACGAGAATTTCTACACCCTCCTTGGCTACGAGGGAGCAGGCCACGACCTTCGAAGCGAGTGGACGCTTCCTGACAATCGACGCCCGGATTACGTCACGCTCGACAGCAACGAGTCAGTCACAGCTGTCTACGAGTTCAAAACGAGCGGTCGGGAACTCGGCCCTCACGAAGATCAACTGTTCCACTACGTAGACGAACTCAAGGCCGACTACGGCGTTCTCACCAACGGAGACGAACTCCGACTCTACCGCCGAGAGGGTCACTCCCGACTTCTGACGATCTCACTCGAAGACGCGACAGAGAGTGACGCCGCCGATCTCGAAGCGGCCCTCCAAAAGCCTGAATGGGATATTGGCGACCCCGAGAGCGTCACAGCGTTCCTCGACGGCCTCGATGAAGTGGAACTCGACGGCCAACTCGGACAGGAACACTTCTTCGAGACCTTCCGCTTGGAGGAGGACAGCCCCTTCGCCAATCTCGTGACGGCGATGATGGACTTGCTCGTTGAACTCCGCGACGAGCAGGAAGCGAAGTTCGTCAAGGGGGCGTACGACTTTTGGGAAGCCAGCTACGCGAGCGAACCGGACGAGACACCCGACTCGTGGGAACCGTTCATCGGTGGGAAGCAATCACTTCGGGACTTCATGTTCTGTCTGGAGTCCGGTCACGCGCTTCTCGCACGGCTTCTTTTAGCGAAAGCCACCGACGATCACGACTTCTTCCCGAACAGCAAGGGGCTTCGTCGGTACTTCGATGAACTCGGTGGCTTCAGCGGGAACATCGAACTGGACGCCTATCCTGTCGCGGCGAACGGGATGATCGAGGACATGCGGAATCAGCTCGTCCAGAGTCTGTTCGAGGACGACATTTTCATCTGGTGGACTGACGGCTACGGTGAACAGACCGCGAGCCAACACGACAATCCGTACACCCGCTTCCGCGATGTGGCAAAAGAAGGAAGCGAGGTGAGTCGTGTGAGTCCGGCGACTCGCGAGCGGTTCAGTCGCGCTATCGCTCGCGTTTCCTTCGCCGTTCTCAAGTTCGACTTCGCGGAGATCGAGGGCGACCCGCTCGGAGATCTCTACCAGCGGTACTTCGACCCCGAGACCCGCAAGGCCCTTGGGGAGTTCTACACACCACAGCCGGTCATCGACTACATCATGGACGGCGTAGACTACAACGTAGGCGTCTCAGAGGAACGCCTCATTGACCCGTCGTGCGGTTCAGGGACGTTCCTCGTCGAAGCGGTCAATCGCTATCTCGACGACGTGCGCCGGTACAACGACGACCCCGATTGGTCGGAACACCTTACCGAACTATGTACGACGCCGCACATCGTCGGACTCGACATTCACCCGTTCGCGGTGTTGATGGCGCAGATTCGTTTCATGGTTACTATCCTCCCCGAGTACCGGGAGGCGAAGCGAGAGACTGAGAGCTTCACAATCCGGCGGCTTCCGATCTTCCGAACTGACTCCCTGCGGAACGAGCGTAAACTGACGGGGATCGATCTCGGTGACGACGGACAGACGCAGATGACGCTCGACTCGATCACGGAGGACAATCAGGACGTGAAGATTCCCGTGCCCCTCCCCATCGAGGTCGATGAGGACGAAGTGGCCGACTCCGAACTGGAGGACGGCTTCCTCGTCCAGCGGGTGCGGATGCCTAAGTACGATACAGCGAAGATGAACGCCGGGATTCGGAACTTCGGAGAGTATTACGCGGCCCTACAGGGCGTCCTCGATGTGGTGAAATTCCACATGCAGGAGAGTTGGTGGGAGTACGGTGGCGGCCTCGAAGAAGGAATCCATCGCTACACGACTCGTGAGTACGAGGGTGTCGAGGAGTTCTTCGAGCCGTACGTCAACGACATTCTCGCGACGGTTCGCTACCTCCGAGAGGATCACGGTGACGGACGGCTGTTCAAGATGTTCGAGGACAGCGTCCTCGCGCTTGTCGTGAAGAACTACATGGAGTACCAGTACGTCGTCGGCAATCCTCCTTACGTCCGTATTCAGAACCTTCCCGATCAGCAGAAAGCGATCCTCGACGAACTGTACGACTCCACTACTGGGAACTACGATCTCTACTGTCCGTTCTATGAGCGGGGAATTGACTGGCTCGAAGAAGGAACGGGGAGGCTCGGATATATCACACCGAACCAGTTCATGGTGACTGACTACGGGGACGGGCTTCGTCGTGTCCTTCGAGAAGAAACCGCCCTCGATGAAGTGTACGACTTCCGGGATTCAGGCGTGTTCAAGGACGCGACGAACTACCCGGCTATCGTAATTGCGGAAGACGAACCGGACGAAGACGCTCGTGAGGAGAATCAGATTCGGTGTGTCCGGGTGAAAGCGAACGTCGATGAGGACACGGGGAGGGCGTTGGACGAGGAGATCGTCGCCGCTGTGCGCGACCATCGTGGAGAACCGGGGTACTCGGACGAGTTTATCGACGTCTTCGACTTTCCCCAAGGGGAACTTGGCGACGGCTATTGGTCGATGATGCCACCGGAAGAACTGGAAGTATTCCGCAAGCTCGAAAATGAAGCTGACGACCGCATCGAGTCGGTTACTGACGCCGTGTTTCAGGGGATACGGACGAGCGCAAACAAAATCTACATCGTTGACGTACTGGATGCTGACCGGATAGAGTCAGACGATACCGGTGACGTTGTCACCGTCGTTCCCAC
This sequence comes from Halorubrum sp. GN11_10-6_MGM, assembly GCF_005435165.1. Classification (GTDB taxonomy): domain Archaea; phylum Halobacteriota; class Halobacteria; order Halobacteriales; family Haloferacaceae; genus Halorubrum. The sequence continues at coordinate 87,477 of NZ_SGUC01000010.1, forward strand.
GGGTGAGTCGAAGCAGTACGAGGTTGAGTCAGATCTTCTTCGACCATTCCTGCAAGGGGACGAAGTGAAACGCTGGCGGGGGGATTGGTCAGGTCTGCACGTTGTTCACCCCTACTTTGCGGAGAAAGACGATCACGGAGAACTCGATGCGGGACTCTACTCGCAGGATTACCTACGGGAGAACCTTCCAAAGACATGGGACTTCTTAACCGACCACAAAGAGGCGCTTGAAGCTCGGGAGGGAGGACGGATGGAGGGGCGTGATGATTGGTACGGCTACATCTACCCGAAGAACCTCGGCAAGTTCGAGAACCCGAAGATCGTCCAAGCTCACATTTCGGAAGATGCGACCTTCATGATAGACGAGCCGGGGACTTGGTACTTCACAACTGCCTACGGTGTCCTCCTTACTGAGCGATTCCGAGAGAATACACAAGAGATCGCTTGCCAGTTGAACTCAAAGGCTCTTGACTTCTACTTCAAGCACATCACGACAGTCAAAGCGGGTGGGTACTACGAGTACCGCTCGCAGTACGTCGAAAAGCTTCCGTGCATAACCTCGGAACCAGATGGGGAATTCACCACCCTGCGTGAACGGGCCGGAGAAATCACAGACAATATCGACTTGGAGAGCAGAACTGACCGCTTCCCTGAAGCCTATCTCGGGGACTTCGACGGCGACCTCGGGTACATCGACTACGAGTGGCAGACACGACGCTACCCGGTAAACGCAGACATTCAGGAAAAAGGAACAGAGGGCCGCTTCGCTGTTACCGCTGGTCGCTCCGATGAGATCTCCGATCCGCTCATGGATCGAGGTGATCGGGAGGAGCGGAAGCTTCGAGCGCAGTATGTTCACGCCGCTGTAGATGGCCGGAACATGAAGAAGGGAGAGGAGCAGACGATTCCGATACCACGTACTCGTGACGGCGTGGAACAACTCATCGAGGGGCTGGAGACAGATCGGCAGACCGTCGAGGAGACAAGTATCGAGGAACTGGAAGCCGAGATCGACCAGACGGTGTACGACCTATTCGACCTCACCGACGAGGAGAGGGAAGTTGTAGAAGAATATTTAGAAGTCTTCTAATTCAATCCAATTCAGCCTTTAGCCAATCGTAGAAGTCCACGACTGACCCAAATATCTTCGTGTCGTACTTTTCCTCCACGTCATATCGGTGTAGCATCCCCGTGAAGAATCGCTCACCAACAACCACATCACAGTACGGAGCGGCAACAGAAAGCGAAGTTATATCGAGAATATCGTTAAATTCGGGTTCTCTCCTATGGAGCGATTCTGTTGAAAATGACAGATTTGACTCGATATAGAAGGTGGGGAATTTGCCATATGACTGCTCGAACGAATACGGATTAAATGTCTGTATGATTAGTCGTCTATAATCGAAGCCGAGCTGTTCACAATAATACTGAAGCCGTGTTAGTATTCGTCGTTCAAAAACCTCGGTGATATACAGACTCCTGTCAGTATCGTCGTCAAAATCTATCTCAGTATCAGTACCTCACAAAGCATCCTCGACTAGCTGTTTCTGAAGCCTGAGTTTTGTATCGAAGCGGTTGTACTGACGGTCTCGACGGGAGAATCACGGACCGATCGACGGGGAGTTGTCGCTGTCGGCGG
>NZ_SGUC01000109.1 GCF_005435165.1 Halorubrum sp. GN11_10-6_MGM
TCCCAGAACAGCGCCGCATCGTCGCCAAGATCGAAGAGCTGTTCACCAACCTCGACGCCGGACGGAGCGACCTTCGGGCCGCCGAGCAGCAGCTGGAGCGCTACCGTATGAGCGTCCTGCAGGCCGCCGTCGAGGGCCGCCTCACCGCAGACTGGCGCCGCACCCACGACCCCGAGCCCGCCGATGAGTTGCTGGAACGGGTTCTGGAGAAGCGGCGAGACCGCTGGGAAGAAGACTATCGAACGAAACGCTACGACTCGAAAGGAAAAACGCCACCGGACGGCTGGAAAGACCGTTACTCCGAACCAGATTCGGTTGACTCTTCGGAGTTACCTTCACTTCCGTCAAGCTGGAAGTGGGTTCGATTTGAGCAAATCAGTCTCCTTGACTCAGGGTACGCATTCAGCAGTGACAGATTTACCGACGAGGGAATGCCTCTACTCCGTGGTGCAAACGTAGCACCGGGGCACTTGAAGTGGGGCGATACTGAATACTGGCCAGAAGACGAGGTTGGCCCGTACGAACATCTGATCGTCGAAGAAGGAGACATTATTCTGGCGATGGACCGCCCCCTTATCA
>NZ_SGUC01000110.1 GCF_005435165.1 Halorubrum sp. GN11_10-6_MGM
CTTCAGGAGGTCCTCGTTGTCGTTGAGGTTGGCCTCCAGGTACTTCTCCAGAACCGGCACGTCCAGGCCCTCGCGCTTGGCCACGGGCACGTACGAGGCCAGGTGCGCCTTCGAGAGGTCCAGCTCGTAGTCCCGCTCGATGTACATGGAGCGGAGCACCTCGGACGGCAGGTTCATCGCCTGATTCGCGTAGTCGCACTTCAACCTGGGGAACCGGTCGCAGGGCAGGTAAAGCGGCTGTGGGAATTTCCGCATCCAGTAGAGCTTCCGCAGCTCCTGGTCGCGGCGCTGTTCCTCGGAGATGGTGTCGGCCACGGTCCAGATCGCCTCGTCCAATTTCGACGGACGGAGGTTGCCGTGCGCCCCATGGCCAAAATACTGCTGAGGCACGGAGTTGAGGTACTCCTGAATCTTCCGTGCGGACTTGGGCGGCTCAATCACCGGCTCGTTGTCCTTGATCAGCTGCCGGCGTTCCTCGCGGATCTGGCCCGTCCACCGCCGGTTCGACGCCGACTTGCCCGAAATGAGGTAGGTCCAATCGTCGTAATCGCCGGGTCCGAGCATGCTCTCCTTAGTC
>NZ_SGUC01000111.1 GCF_005435165.1 Halorubrum sp. GN11_10-6_MGM
GAACACAACCTCAAGGAGGTGACTGGAGGGTTCCTTCGAATGCTGATGGAGCCTAGCTTCACCCTCGACCCAACATGAGCCTATGACATTAGGGCCCACGCGGCCGATCCAAGACCTGCCGGAGAAATAGGCGAACGTCTTCCAACCCTCTGTGACGGACTTACAGGGCTTGATCTTGGCGCTGGTGCCACATATAGTACCAATATGGGCCACACGCCACAGGTTGTACTTGACACGAATGTCCTTTACTCGGGGCTTCGCTCCAGGCGGGGTGCCTCCTTCACGCTCCTTTCGCTTCTCGGGTCTGACCGGTTTGAAATCCATTTGTCAGTTCCCCTCGTGTTAGAGTACGAAGAGGTGCTTCGAGATCGAAAGCATGATCTGGAGTTGACGGAAACAGATATTACTGATGCAATTGATTACCTGTGCAGGATTGGGAGGCATCATGAGATCCACTTTCTGTGGCGCCCACGTTTGAAGGACCCAGACGACGAGATGATCTTGGAGCTTGCTGTGGAGGCCGGTTGCGATTGCATCGTGACCTACAACAAAGACGACTTCCCAGG
>NZ_SGUC01000112.1 GCF_005435165.1 Halorubrum sp. GN11_10-6_MGM
CCTGCTCACCATCACCTACGCGGCGAGCGCGATGCGGAGCGGGCTCCCCGCCATCATCAAGACCTTTCGGTCCAAGCGCCCCCACGGGGAGCTCGATCTGGTCGAGCAGACCACCCGCGAACAGGTGGACGCCCTGCGGGGGAAGGAGACGGACGTCGGGTTCCTGTTTCTGCCGATCAACGAGCGCGGCCTGCGGGTGCAGCCCCTCTTTACGGCCCCGATGGTGGTCGTACTCCCGACGGGCCATCGCCTCGCCGACCGAACGTCCGTCCCCCTCCGGGAGCTCGAAGGCGAGCCGCACGTGATCTGGGCGCGGAGCGGGGCGCCCCGCATCCACGACGCCTACGTGCGCGCCTGCCACGAGGCCGGGTTTACCCCGCAGATTCCGCAGGAGATTGAACGGGGCGAGAGCTTTCTCGGGCTCGTGGAGGCGGGGCTAGGGGTGTCCATCGCCCATGCTTCGAACGTGCAGATCCAGCGTCCCGGCGTGGGGTACGCAAAGATCGTAGAGCCCACTGTGCCCCTTACCCTCGGCCTCGCGTACCGGCGCGACAACGACTCGC
>NZ_SGUC01000113.1 GCF_005435165.1 Halorubrum sp. GN11_10-6_MGM
GCTCTCCATCCGGCAGGCCGCCCGGCGTCTTCGGCGCGGTTAGGTGGACAGCATGCGCTTGATCCGGTCCCGGTTCGCCTTGTCGTCGACGACCACGCTCTTGCGCAGCTGGCGCTTGCGCTTTGCGTTTTTCTTGGTCAGCAGATGTCCTTTGTTTGCCTTCTTGCGCTTGATCTTGCCGTTGCCGGTCTTCTTAAAGCGCTTCTTGGCACCGCTGTGGGATTTCATCTTGGGCATGGCAGCAACACCCCGAGGGGATTCATTCACGAAGTACGAAGAAGTGGAACACGCCACATCTGAGAGGAGCGCACGGGCGTTCCCGTCCGCACAGAGTCCACAAAAAGGAGCCGGGCACGGGCGGAGTAACGCACGCGTCGGCAGGCCCACGTCGGGGGTGCGGTCGCCCTACTTGTTCTTGTGCGGGGCGAGGATCATCACCATTCGCCGGCCTTCCATTTCCGGCTGCTGGTCGATACGGGCAATCTCCTGAAGCTCCTCAATCATGCGGCGCAGCAGGTCCATGCCCTGGTCCTTGTAGAC
>NZ_SGUC01000114.1 GCF_005435165.1 Halorubrum sp. GN11_10-6_MGM
CGCCGCTCGCGAACGAGATCGCGGCGGCCTCGTCCGGCGACGAGAGGTTACCGACGAAGCTCGTTGCGGCCGCCTGTAGCGCCGAAAGGTTCGCGCCGCTCATCGAGCCGGAGGTGTCGCTGACCAAGGCGACCTCAAGCTCCTGCCGCTCGCCCGTGCCCGTGGGCTCGTACACGTTGTCGCAGTCCTCGTCGTACCAGACGCAGACCTCGATGGCGTCGGCGAGGTCGCCCTGGTCGGGCGTGTCGTCCGCGTCCGCCTCGGGCTCGGACTGCCCGTTCTCCGCCTGGGTTAGCTCGCCCGCGAGGTAGACGTACGCGGGGTTGTCACAGATGTGGAGGCTGATCGTCACCTCGCCGGAGTCGCCGGGCTTCACGTCGTCGAGCGTGAACACCGGGATCCCGTCGCCGTTGACGAGGAACTCGTCCATCGCCGGTGAACAGAAGTCGATCTCGCCGGTCACGTAGTCCTCCCAACTCTGCCCCTCTCCGGGCGCGGGCGTCTGGTCGAGCAGGTAGCGCCCGTCGC
>NZ_SGUC01000115.1 GCF_005435165.1 Halorubrum sp. GN11_10-6_MGM
ACGTAGAGGAGCTCCTGGAGCAGGCAGAGGTGGAGGAGCCGGAGATCGACGAAGACGACCCCACGCTGCCGATGAAGTTCCTGGCAGAGATTGAGTGACAGGGGGGTTTGCTCTTTGACATTGCGGTTTCCCCGAATGCCCCCTATGCTTCAAACGCGGTAGGCGGCGCTGTAGCCCGCCACGCATTGATCCTCCTGCGACAGACTGGCGCGTTTTCGGCGCGATACACGGAGCGACGGGCCCGTAGCGCCCGGCTCCTGACAAACTGTACCAGGGGTGACCCCGCACCCGCGGGGATAGACCCGGACGCACCGCCCCGGACGCACCGCGGCCTCACGGAATCGCATGACGTGGAGGAGCTCTTGGAGCAGCCCGGGGTGGAGGCCCCGACGATCGCCAGGCACGATCCACTGCTTGTCGATCCGGAAGCGCTCGGAGACGAGACGGCCACAGCCTCCCGTCACGCCTCCCTTTCGTCGCTCTCAGGCTCCGGCAGATCGCCGAGAATGTCGCGTACCGGAATGTCGC
>NZ_SGUC01000116.1 GCF_005435165.1 Halorubrum sp. GN11_10-6_MGM
GTTCATCTACTTTCCGCCGGTAGAGCTCCAGGAGCATCGCGGAGTTCAGGCCGCGGTGGTAGCCAGTACTCGGTGCCATCCCGAACGCCGCGAAGATCGCCTCGTGCGTGTACACCATGCCGACACAATCGCCCTCCTTGTGCCAGTCCTCGTCCCGACCCATCGCCAGCGTGTTCATCTGGAAGATCGCGGCTAGAGGTTCTGACTCAGCAAGGATCGGGCGCCACTCGATGATGTCCTCGTACAGGTCGGTTGGGATGTCTTTGCGAGGACACTTTCCCAACGGACTACGCTCCAGTAGGTCCTCGATCACCGACTCGGGCAAGAGGTCGACACGTTGCCTTGTGGCCGCTGAGTGGGGGTTGTGTTTCGCACGTGTGTCAAGGCCTTTCGGACGTGTATCAAGTGGTTTCCACCCACCAATGACCACTCCAACCCCGTTGTATCGCCGCTCAGCCACGAAAAGCATAGGCTCGACAGCCTCGCCCAAGCCTTCGCTAAGCACTTCAGTAACAGACTCACTGGC
>NZ_SGUC01000011.1 GCF_005435165.1 Halorubrum sp. GN11_10-6_MGM
GGTCTCCCCGACGAACAACGCCGCAGAGAACGCACTCCGTGAACCCGTTGTTCTCCGGAAAATCATCGGAACGCTTCGTAATGACCGAGGAATGTTCGTCCACGAGACAGTCTTGTCCCTGCTGGCGACGTGGCGCCAGCAGGGACGCAATCCTTACGACGAACTCAGGCGAGTTGTCCGCGACAACGAGATGATCTCACGGGATCAAGCTGCTCCGATTGTTGAGTCTTCAGGGTAAACACGTACCATCTATGTTTTGGAGCAATTCCAATTCCTTGAGACCTGAGCCATAGCGTATCTGATGTCCCGGCGTCTCGTGGAACGTAGACTGGTCGACTGTCTTCGGATTAGAAGTCCGATGCCTTGTTTTGATGAAGTCCTCGTCAATCGATATTGGCTTGGATTCTACCGCTGAATCAGTTTTTGAGATGATTGGGACAATCGTCTGTCTCGATACGCCTGAGAAGACATTAACATCTCCAGATGGTGCGACAGTTTTAATGTCAGAATTAGTTAAAAAGAGATCCCTAACTGGCTCCGCATACTTTTCCCTTGAGAATGCGTTTGGAATAATAAATGATAGATACCCTTCATTTCGGATTAGAGAATAGGATTTGAGCAAGAAAGGCACATAGAGATCCCAGTGGCCTTCTAGAACCTCAGAAAATGGATTTGTCCCATTGATACCATCACGGAGTGATCCTCCTACATCCGACTCCGTCATTTGCCAAGCATTCACCCAAGGCGGGTTCCCGACAACCGCGTCGAACCCTGCCTCGCCCATCCTCTCGCCTTCCGAATCGAAGAACACCTCGGGGAACTCCAGTTCCCAGTGGAAGAAGTCCTGCTCGTCGGCCGTCGCCTGTGCCGCTTTGAACCACGGCTCCTCGCGGATCTCCGCCCAATCGTCCTCGTCTTCGATCGCACCGGCCATCTGCTCGTAGGCGTCCTCGGGCACGTCGACGCCGAACTCCTCGGCGGTGTGGACGTTCGCCAACTCGAAGAGTCGCTTGTAGAGGGGATCGTCCCGGATCTCGTGGTACAGATCCTCCATCGATTTGATCTCGTCGAGCGTCTCGTTGTCGTACGCGAGTAAGTCCGCCATCAGGTCCATCACGTGTTCGAGCGTGTCCTGCCGAACGCGAGCGAACGCCTGTGTGAGCGTGATCTGCCCGTCGTCGTCGCCCGGTCCGTCGTCGCTCAGGACCTCCGTGATGTCGCTCCCGACGAGCGAGTTCCCCGGCTTCACGTGGTGATCGAGGAACGCCAGCGGCTGATCCGCCGCGAGCGTCTCCAGCCACATCGAGAGCTTCGACAGCTCGACCGCCATCTCGTTGATGTCGACGCCGTAGATGACCTCTTTCGAGATCTGCCGCCGGATGTGCTGTTCGTCTAAGAACCCGCCCTGCTCGTCGAGCGCCCGCACCTCGTCCATCACCTGCTTCGAGAGGTAGCCCGTCGCCTTCGTGAGGAAGTGCCCGGACCCCATCGCCGGATCGAGGACGCTCAACTCCTGAACCCGGTTGAAGAACTCCGCGGCGTACTCGACCGTCTCGGGTTCGTAGTCCTCCGCGCGGAGGTCCTCGTGAATCTCGTCGAGCAGAGGATCGATCGTCTCCTCGACGATGTACGTCACGACGTAGTCCGGCGTGTAGTACGCGCCCGTCGCCTTCCGCTCGCCGTCGTCGTTGACGACGTACAGCCCGCCCTCGTCGACGACTTCGACCGCCTCCGAGACGGACACCTCGTCACCCGACTTCCAGACCTGTCCGCCGTCCTCCGAGACCGCGGCGACGCCCTCCGGCCCCGCGATCCGGAACTCGTGTTCGAGCAGGCCCTCGTAGATCGACCCGAGGTGCCGCGTGTCGAGGTCGGCGTAGTCGGCGGGGACGTGCTCGCCCGCCTCGTTCTCCGTCGTCGACAGCCAGTAGACCACCTCCGCGATGTACGGGTCTTTCACCTCGTTCTCGGTCAGGAACGCGTGGTCCTCGCGACTGAACAGCCCGCCGTTGTACGGCGGGATGTCGAGGTCCTCTTCGCCCTCGTCGATCAGCTCGAACAGCTCCGTGAGCCGTCCCCAGATCGACGACGAGTACTGACTGAACTCGCGATCGAACGCCGCGCCCGACTCGACGTCGAGCCCGTCGACCTCGTCGAGGATCTCCTCGCGCTTCGCTTCGAGGCTGAAGTACTCCTGGTACTCCTCGCTGGCTGCCGGGTCGTCGGGGTCGATCAGCCCCCGCGACTCGGCGTAGAGGACGAACATCAACCGGTAGAGCAGCACCAGCGACTGCTCTTTCAGCTCGTCGGCGCTGAGCCCGTCCTCGTCGTCGGGATCGATTTCGAGGTCGTTCGACTCGACGAACCCCTTCCCGAGGACGCGGAGCGCCCGGAACACGTTGTCTTGGAGGTCTTCTCCGAGTTCCTGTGCCGCGGTCTCGGACTCGGACCACACGTCGTCGAGGAACGAACTCCCCGCCGTCTCGACGAACGCACCGGGCCGGAAGAAGACGTAGAAGTACTTGAACGCCTCTAGGTTCCCGCTTTCGAGGATCTCGGGCAGGTCGACCTCGTAGTAGGTTTGGGTCTCGTAGTCCTTCGTCCCGTAGAGCCGCCACTTCTTCCCGTCGGTGAGGATCCCCCAGTTGAGGTCGCCGGGAGTCCGTTCGAGGTAGAACTTGATCTGGTGTGACGCGTCGCGGTACGACCGCTGTTCGGAGAAGAACTTCTCGAAGTCGGCGTCCCACTGCTTCGCTTCGAGAATCGACAGCGCCCGGGAGAAGTGGCCTTCCGTGCCGCTGTCGAGCGCCTGTTTGGCGCTCTCGCGGCGCGTGTCCGGATTCTCGAAGAGCAGTCGGTCGACGTAGCCACCGCCGTCCGGGAGCGTCACCTCGGAACTCGTGCCGTACCCGAGGATGTCGAGGACCTCGGCGATCCACGTGTCGATCAGTTCGTCTTCCTTGTAGGAGGGCAAGAGGGCGCCCTCCCGGTTCCAGAGGTCGCGGATCTGCTCGAACGCTTCCTCGGCTTCCGCGTCACAGTCCCACGCGTCGAGGTCGGCGACGCGCTCGTCGAGATAGTAGCCGGAGAAGAGGCTGGAGTTCCGGTAGGGTCCGCTCCCGAGCGTCGCTTGACTCATTGAATATCAAACCCACACGTCAGCGCGATTAAATAGATGACGGAGAAGGTCACAGGTTCTGATCTGTCGCGAGCCGGGACCGAGACGAGGCTCCCGGACAGCGGTTAGAACTGATCCCACGGCGCCAACTCGGTCGTCAGCCAGCTACGTCTCCTCGTCGGACGGCGGCCGCTTCGAGAGCCGATCGAACCGGTCCTGTGCCGCCTCTGCTCGACGCTCCGTCCGCTCTGGCTCGTACGAGGCGGACTCGATACGCCCCTCGCTGAGAACCACCGAGAGGATCGCGTCCGCGTGCCGTCCGTCCGACGGGAGCCGCGAGGCCTCCAGCACCGCGTTCCCGATCTCGCCGCCGTCGCGCTCGAAGAACACCGTCGCGAGCCCGTCCTCGACGCTGTCGACGACCGCGGTGTACTCGCCGTCGGGGAGGTCGATATCGGTCATTCGTCGCTCACCTCCAAGACGTGTTCCCCGTCGGCGTTCGAGAGCGTCACCGTGTCGCCGGCGTTGTTCCAGATCGGCGAGCCCGCTCCCCAGTACAGGTCGGTGTCCGTGTCCGTGCCGCTGCCCGTCCGGAGCGTCACGGTCGCGCCCGCGTCGAGCGTGAATCCCTGCGGGAACTCGTAGCTGTGCGACGCCTCGTCTTCGACGGTCCACCCGGACAGGTCGATCGCCTCGTCGCCCGCGTTCTCGAAGACCACGTACTCGTCGTTGAGGTTCGCCCCGTCGTCGCCCTCGGCGTCCGCGTTGATCGCCGCGACCGCCAGCGCCGCGGCCGGGTCGGTCGAGGTCGTCTCGTCGTCACTGCCGGTACCGTCGGTGTCGCCGGTGTCGTCGCCGCCGTCGTCAGTGCCGTCTCCGGAGCCGGCGCCGACCGGGTCACCGCCGAGCCGAGCGCGTTCGACGACTCCGCCGCTCGTGCCCGGCTCGATCGGCTCGGCGTCGCGGATCGCCAGCGGGTCAGTGGGCGCGTCGCGTTGCGTCCGCACGGAGACGCCGTTCCCGTCGCTCACGAGGACGATGTTCCCGTGCGTGGCGGTCCAGTACGTCGGAATCGACCGGTCCGCGAAGCGCTGGAGGACCTCCTCCGTCGGGTGTCCGTACTGCGAGTCGTACGCGCTCGACATGACGACCGCCTGCGGCGCTACCGCGTCGACGAACGGCCCGCTCGACGAGCTCGACGAGCCGTGGTGCCCGGCCTTCAACACCGTCGACCCTAACGCCGCGCCGTACGTGTCGATCATGTACTCCTCCTGGTCGTCTTCGGCGTCGCCGGACAGCATGAAGCTCGTCTCGCCGTGCGTGAGCTTGAGCACGATGCTGTTCTCGTTGCGCGCTTCGCTTTCGAGGTACGGCTCGGGCGGTCCGAGCACGTCGACGTCGACCGCACCGAACGAGACCGTGTCTCCCTCGCGCGTCTCGTACAGCGTCACGTCGTGTTCCTCGACGGCGTCGAGGTACTCGGCGTACGTCTGCGTGCTCGCGGCGATTCCGGGGTCGTAGACGGCGCCGATCCCGTCGGCCTCCGTCTCGAAGTACTCGATGATCGCCGCGTTGCCGCCGATGTGGTCGGCGTCGTTGTGCGAGGTGACGAGGTGGTCGATGCGCGTGACGTCGTGTCGCCGGAGGTACTCCAGCACGTACTCGCCGTCGTCGTTGTAGTGACCCGTATCGACGAGCATCGTCTCGCCCTCCGGCCCGATAACGAGCGTACTGACTGATTGGCCGACGTTGATGTAGTGGACTTCGAGGGTCCCGTTCGCCGTTTCACCCGTCGCCTCGTCGCCCGTGTCCGATCCGGTCGGTGCCTGCTCGCCGGGTACTGCGCCGGCACATCCCGCGAGGAAGATGATCCCCACAATCAGGAGGATCTTGAACGCACCTCCTGTTCGTTTCATGTCTTGTTAATATCCCACACCGGCAAAGAGGTATGTATCCGTTAATTACCCACACGTGAGCGAATCGAAACCTCCCTGTGGGATCGGGGCGGGCGACAGACAGCAGAAAAGCGAGCCGACACCGATTGTCTAATACCCCGCTCGACTCGCAGCTCAGTTGTCTGAGGGCTGTGCGGGGAGCGCGATCTCGCCGTCGTGGAGGCCGATACCGACGGCGCTGCCGCGGCTGATGCGACGGGGGCAGTACACCCGAAGCAGCGGTGTGCGACGCCGCCTTCGTCGCCGAAGACGGCATGGAATCTATCAGTTACGTGACCGTCACAGAACCGGCACTGCCCGGTGTCGTCGGAACCGCCGATCTGGCGGTTCATAGCGCACCCCCAGAACGCTGTTTTCGGGCGTTAGATGGTTCTGAGGCTGCTGATAATGAGAAGCAGTCAGAATTTTTATGGGACCGCTGAGAGTCGAACTCAGGTCATACGGACCCCATCCGCATAGGATACCACTACCCCACGGTCCCTGACTACACGCTGACGAACGGCGGTCCGGTAATTAAGGACTTCGCTTCACTCCTCGTCGGCGTCCCTCGGGGCCACGAGGTCGCCGTCGTCCCGGACCGCGAGGCTCCCGATCGGATCGCCCTCGTAGACGGCGAGTCCCTCGCACCGACCGAGGACGTACCCGTCGCGGTCGGCGGGGACCGTCGCTCGCGCTTCGCCCGCGGGCTTGACGACGTCCGCGAGGACGTCGCCTTCGTCGAACGCGTCGCCGGCCGCGACGCGGTGCCGAACGATCCCGGACACGTCGGCCGTCGGCCCGCGGAAGCGCCGCACGGGGAACTCGACGGGTGCGGGTTCGACGCCGCCGCCGGGCTCGTCGACCGACTGGGGGACGGCTTCGAGCTCCAGCAGCCCGAGTTCGACGGCGACGCCGACCGCGCCCGCGACGCCCGCGTCGAGGAGAGCGTCGTCGACGACGCTGGGTGCGCCCAACTCCGCCGTGAACGCCGGGACGCCCGCCTCGTTGAGGACCGCGCCCGCGGTCGACCGCTGGAGGTTCTCCTCGACGTATTCGGCCGCGGGGTACTCGCGGACGACCGGGAGCCCGAAGGCGTCGACCAGCCGGCCGAGGTCCGCCGAGAGCGCGGCCGCTTCGGACTCGCTCCGTCGGTCGCCGTAGAGGACGCGGTCGCGGATGGCGAAGGGCTCGCTGCCGACGCCCGCCGTGTGGCAGTCGATCAGCGCGTCCGCGGCGGCGTTCGTTCCGGCCGTCTCGACGGGAACGTCGTTCGCGTCGGCCGGGGAGTCGCCCGTGATCGCGGCGTACAGCCGGGCGTCGATCCGCTCCTGAAGCTCCGGGGGACGGGCCGACTCCGCGTCGGCGTCCGGAAAGTGACGGTTCGGGTCCTCGTCGGCGTAGTACGTCTCCCTCGCGTTCCGACGCAGTCCCGCCGGGGAGACCACGGGCACCGCGACGACCGCGCCCGCGAGGTCGGCGAGCCCCTCGCCGAAGGCCGCGACCGCGTCCTGAACGACCGCGACGCCGGTCGCCTCGTCGCCGTGGACGCCGCCCGTGAGCCAGAGCGTCGGTCCGTCGGCGGCCCCGTTCGCGACGACGACCGGGAGCCGCTCCGAACCCCCGGTCGGGAGATCCGCGACCGTGAGCCACCCCCGATCGACCGCGCCCGGCGCGGCGCTCGCGCTGCCGACTTCCACCCGTCCGCCGTCGTCCCCGCCCGCACCCGAATCGATCATACCTGTATCCGGGGTAGCGGGTTCATAAAAGAACGCGCTCCAAGGCGACGACCGTCCCGGCGTCGGCGTCGGGATCGCCGACGACTCGCCCGAGACAGACCGCAGTCCCGTCGGGGGTGAAACACGCGACGAGCGGCGGCTCGGAGTCGCCGGTGTCCTCGCCGGCATCTTCTGTGTCGCCTCGCAGGGCCGCGTCATCGGCGTCGATAACCCCGGGGGCGTAGACGGGTGCCCCGGTCGCGACGCTGCGCGCGGCCGACCCCGCGATCGTCACCGCGGGGAGGTGCGTCAGGGCGTCCTCGGCCGGCCGGACGACCTCGCGGAGGAACCTGTCGTCGCCGTCTTCGGCCCACGTGAGCGCGTCCACCAAGTCCTGGAGCGTACGGAGATCGCGGTCGTCGAACGGGTCGGTGGCGGTGCGCCGGAGGTGACCCATGTGCGCGCCGACACCGGTCGCGAGCCCGATGTCGTGACACAGCTTCCGCACGTACGTCCCCGACTCGCACCGGATCCGGAGGAGGGCCTTCCGGCCGTCGACCTCCAGCACGTCGAGGTCGTGGACCGTCCGCGTCCGGAGTCGTCGGCTGACGGCGCTCTTCCGCGGCGGCTTCTGGTAGATCTCGTCCTCGAACTCCGCGACCACGTCTCGGAAGTCCGCCGGTGGAGATCCGTGGAGCTCCAGCACCGCGACGTACTCCTTGGTGCCTTCAAGGAACACCTGCGCCATGCGCGTCGCGTCGCCGGTCAGCGTGGGGAGACAGCCGGTGACCTTCGGATCGAGCGTGCCGGAGTGAGCGACGCCGCCGGTGGAGGGACCATCCGGGTCGAGCGCCGCGAGCGTCTCGTCGACGGCGTCGCGCACCCACGCGGACACCTGGTGCGAGGAGGGGCCGGCCGGCTTGTCGAGGTTGACGACGCCGAACCGAAGCAGCTCGGGCACCGAGCGCTCGCCGGGCGGGGCTCTGAGTGGCCCCGCCTCGTCGGCGGCGGCGTCGGTGGGAGCGTCGGCGTCGGAGTCGTCTGTCATGAGGTTGGCGGCGGGTGCGGCTCAGAAGTCGTAGACGACGCCCTCGACGGGCGCCTTCCCCTCGTCGTCGTCGGGGTCGTACGCCTCGACGGTCGCGACGAGGACGTCGAGGAAGCGCTCGGGCCCCCAGCGGGCGGTGTTGTACGCGGCGTCGTAGATCGACAGATCCTCGATGTCGATGTTGTAGTACTCGCGGTACCGCTTGCTCTCGGAGGTCTCGCGGCGCTCCGTCTCCGTTCGCGCGCGGTCGACGGGCTTCGCCTCGCGCTCCGCGATCCGCTCGGCGCGGACCGACAGCGGCGCGTCGAACCAGAACCGGAAGTCGGCGTGGTCGGCCGCGAGCCATCCGGCGAGCCGCGATTCGAGGACGATGTCGTCGCGCTCGACGGCGATCTCGCGGAGCCGGCGGTCGAGGTCGCGGTCGATCTGGGGGTCCTCCTCGGCGAACTCGTTGAACTCGACCGGCGTCATGTCGCGTTCGGCCGCCATCTCGCGGAAGATGTCGCCGCCGGAGACGTGCCCGAGGTCGAGCGCGTCTGCCAGTTGGACGGCGTTGGTGCTCTTCCCGCTCCCTGGCGGGCCGGAGACGGTGATCAACATATCACCACTGCGCGGGTGCCGTTCAAAACGGTTGTCGTTCGACGGCGCGACGGGGCGCTCGGACTCGGAGGGCCGATCGGACGGGGACGGCGGCCCGCTCACTCCTCGCCGTCGGCCGTCGCGGCGGTCATCGACCAGACCGCGACGAGGCCGAGCAGGACCGCGGGAACGAGCGGGAGCGCGAGGTACGTCGCGAAGAAGGGGAGGCCGAACCAGCCCGCGGCGTACGGATACACGTAGATGATCCCCGGGATGACGAGGGCGCAGGTGAAGATCGCCGCCGTCAGCGCCCATCCCTTGCGACCGAAGCCGTCGGCGGCGGGTTCGTCGGCGTCGACGGTCGGGTCCCGCGAGCCGTCGCCACCGCTGTCGGCGAGGCCGGCACCGCCCTCGGCGCCGGGGACGTGGACGTAGCCGCCGTCGGTGGTGCCGTCGGCGGTCGCATCTGCGTCGGCAGTCGCGTCCGCGCCGGCGTCGGTTTCAGAGCTCACTGTCGGGTTTAACCACCACTTTGCCAAAGCCCTCACGGTTCTCGATCATCTCGTGTGCGCGCGCGGCCTCGCTCATCGGGAGGACCTCGCGGACGCGCGGCTCGAAGGTGCCGTCCCAGACGAGTTCCAAGACGTCGTCGACCTCGCCGGGGGTCGCCATCGTCGAACCGATGATCGACAGCTGGTTCCAGAAGATGCGGTTGAGCCCGGCGCCCGGGTTCGGCCCGGTCGTCGCCCCGCAGGTGACGAGCCGGCCGCCCTTCGCCATCGACTTCAGCGAGTTCGGGTAGGTGGCCTCACCCACGTGGTCGACGACGACGTCGACGCCGCGTTTGCCCGTGAGCGCGTCGATCTCCTCGGCGAAGTCGTTCGCCTCGTAGTCGATGACGTGGTCGGCGCCGCAGTCCTCGGCGTGCGAGAGCTTTTCCTCGGTGGAGGCGGTCGCGAACACTTCACAGCCCGCGTGGTCCGCGATCTGGACCGCGGCGTGGCCGACGCCGCCGGAGGCGCCGAGGACGAGGACCTTCTCGCCCGCCTCGATGTCGGCGCGCGTCTGGAGCATGCGCCACGCGGTCTGGAAGACGAGCGACGCGGAGCCAGCGACCTCCCAGTCGACGCCGTCCGGGACCGGGACGAGGTTCTCGGCGGGCACCGCGGCCGTCTCGGCGTGGACGCCGCGGACGTGTTCGCCGATGATGTGGAAGGAGACGCAGAGCGACTCCTCGCCCGCCCGGCAGAACTCGCAGTTCCCGCAGGAGACGCCGGCGCTCACGGCGACGCGGTCGCCGGGCTCGAAGCGCGTCACGCCCTCGCCGACGGCCTCGACGACGCCCGCCGCGTCGCTGCCGGGGATGTGCGGCATCTCCAAGTCGATGCCGGGCATTCCGCGTCGGGTCCAGATGTCGAGGTGGTTCAACGCGCCGGCCTTGACGTCGACGAGGACCTCCCCGCGGTCGGGCTCGGGGTCGGGGAACTCGCCGTACTCGATCACGTCGCGGTCGCCGTGTTCGGCGAACTGAACGGCCTTCATACTCGCACCCTCCCGCGGGACCCACTAAACAGTACGCCTCACGGAAACGGATGACGCGCCCCACTGAAACGAATACTGCGTCTCACTGATAGGCAGTCCCCTCGAAACGAGAGCTCAGCGGTCGCGGTACGGCGCGCGCATCGACCGTGCGAGTCGCCCACAGCGACCCGACCGTTTCGTGATGTTTAAGTACCGAAAGCGGGAGCATACGAACGCACGAACTGCAGGGGCGTCGGGTCCCGAGTCCACGAGGGCGATGATACAACGCGGGTTGCGGTAGCCAAGCCTGGCCCAAGGCGCAGGGTTGCTAACTCTGTGGCGTCACTGCCTCCGGGGTTCGAATCCCCGCCGCAACGCTCGAACGGACGAGTACCGCCGGATTCGCGCCGGTAGGGCTCACCACAACCAACACATGAGCACGGAAGAATCACAGGACGACTCGCCGGAGGAGGAGGAAGACCTCCAGTACTTCGTTCGGATCGGGGGCGCGGACCTCGACGGGACGAAGACGGTCGAGCGAAGCCTGTCCGAACTCGACGGCATCGGCACGCGCACGGCGCGGCTGGTCGCCGAGAAGGCCGACGTGGACAGAAACGCCACGTTCGGGCTCCTCGACGAGAAGGACATCGACGCGGTGGTCGACATCGCCGAGAACCTCGAAGACCACGTCCCGTCGTGGATGACGAACCGACAGAACGACTTCTTCACCGGAGAGACGACGCACCTCGTCGGCACGGACGTCGACGAGAAGCGCCGTCACGACATCAACCGGATGAAGATCATCGAATCGTACAAGGGCGTGCGCCACAAGCGCGGGCAGAAGGTCCGCGGCCAGCGCACCAAGTCCACGGGTCGCTCGGAGGGGACCATCGGGGTCAACGTCGAGGAGATCCGCGAGGAGATGGCCGACGAAGAAGGCGGTGACGAGGAATGAGCACCGGAAAGAACACCAAGGGCTACGAGACGCCGAACCACCCGTACCAGGGCGAGCGAATCGCCGAGGAGTCCGACCTCCTCTCGCGGTACGGCCTGAAGAACAAAGAGGAGTTCTGGCGCGCCCAGTCCGAGCTGCGCAACATGCGTCGGGAGGCCCGACGGCTGCTCGGCGAGGCGCAGGGTGACGTCGACGCCGCCCAGGACGCCGGCGCGGAGTTCGTTACGCGGCTCCGCCGCATCGGCATCCTCGGCGACAACGACGACATCTCGACGGTCCTGTCGCTCGACGTGACGGACCTGCTGGAGCGTCGCCTCCAGACGGTCGTCTACCGGCAGGGGTTCGCCTCCTCGACCCAGCAGGCCCGCCAGTTCATCGTTCACGGCCACATCACCGTCAACGGAGCGCGCGTCACGCGCCCGTCGGTGAAGGTGGACGTCGACGACGAAGGCGCCATCGCCTTCGACGAGACGAGCCCGCTCGCGGACGATCTCCACCCCGAGCGCGCGGAGTCACAGGAGTAACCAACCATGAGTGAATCCGAGGACGGAAAGTGGGGCATCGCCCACGTCTACGCATCGTTCAACAACACGCTCATCACGGTCACCGACGAGACGGGCGCCGAGACGATCGCCAAGTCGTCCGGCGGCACCGTGGTGAAGCAGAACCGCGACGAGGCGTCGCCGTACGCCGCCATGCAGATGGCGGAGGTCGTCGCCGAGCGCGTCAAGGACGCCGGTCTGGAGGGCGTACACGTTCGCGTGCGCGGCCCCGGCGGCAATCTCAACAAGTCCACCGGCCCCGGTGCGCAGGCGACGATCCGCGCGCTCTCGCGTGCGGGCGTCGAGATCGGGCGCATCGAGGACGTCACGCCGATCCCGCACGACGGGACGAAGGCGCCGAAGAACAAGCGAGTCTGACATGACCGAAGACGAATTCGACGTCCAGTACGTCGAACGGGACGAACGCAGCGCGCGGGTGCTGATCCGCGGGCTCACGCCGGCGTTCGCCAACGGCATCCGCCGCGCGATGATCGCCGACGTCCCGACGTTCTCGATCGACACCGTTCGGTTCGTCGAGAACTCCTCGGTCATGTTCGACGAGATGATCGGTCTGCGTCTGGGGCTGGTGCCCCTGACGACGCCGCTCGACGACTTCGAGATCGGCGACGAGGTCACCCTCGCGCTCGACGTCGAAGGCCCGGCGACGGCGTACTCCGGCGACATCGAGAGCAGCGATCCGCTGGTCGAGGTCGCCGACGAGAACGTCCCGATCATCGAGCTGAAGGAGGGACAGCGGTTGGAGTTCGAGGCCGACGCGGTCCTCGACACCGGCAAGGAGCACGCCAAACACCAGGGCGGCGTCTCCGTCGGCTACCGCCACCTCCAGCGCGTCTCGGTCGAGGGCGACCGCGGCGAGTTCGACGACGACGAGCCGAACATCCTCCGCGGGGTCATCGAGACGCCGGAGGGTGATATCGAGCTCACGGACGAGTTCGACAACGACCTCTCGGAGCGGTTCCCCGGGAAGGAGGTCGCGGTCGAGGACGTGCCGGGCGCGTTCGTCTTCCACATCGAGACGGACGGCTCGTTCGACGTCGAGGAACTGCTGCTCCGCGCCATCGACTCCATCGAGGAGCGCGCGGACGAACTACAGACGAAAGTCGCAGTCTAAGGAAATGACGGCCCTTCGAACCAACACCCTGACCGTCGCCCCCGCCGCGAGCCGCGGCGCCGCTCCGACCGTCGGAGCGCCCGCGGCCGACCCGGCGGACGGCGGGACCGAAAGTGGTTTGAAGGGAGCCGGAATACGGTGGAGTGCACGCAGGGATAGCCAAGTCAGGCCAACGGCGCAGCGTTCAGGGCGCTGTCCTGTAGAGGTCCGCAGGTTCAAATCCTGCTCCCTGCACTCCGTTTTCCACGAACTCTCCGATCAGGAGAGACAGCTATGAGTAGCAAGACGAATCCGAAACTACAGAACCTCATCGCCGATCTGAAGTCGGTCTCGCGTGACTCCGGTGCCAACGTGTGGCAGGACGTCGCCGACCGACTGGAGAAGCCACGGCGCACGCACGCTGAGGTCAACCTGGGCCGCATCGAGCGGTACGCTCAGGAAGACGAGACGGTCGTCGTCCCCGGCAAGGTGCTGGGCAGCGGTGTGCTCGAAACGAACGTCACCGTCGCCGCCGTCGACTTCTCCGGGACCGCCCGGACGAAGATCGACCAGGCCGGCGAAGCGGTGACGCTGGAACAGTACGTCGAACAGAACCCCGAAGGAAGCAACGTGCGGGTGGTCCGATGAGCCTCGCGAAGATAGACGCGGACGTCGTCGTCGACGCCCGCGACTGCATCCTCGGTCGCGTCTCCTCGGAGGTCGCGCAGCGCGCCCTCGCGGGGGAGACCGTCGCCGTCGTCAACGCCGAGCGCGCCGTCATCACCGGCAACGAGGAGGCGACGATGGAGACGTACCACAAGCGCGCGGAACTGGGCTCGGACAGCGGGCCGTACTACCCGAAGCGCCCCGACCGCATCTTCAAGCGTGCCATCCGCGGCATGCTGCCGTACAAGTCGGAGGACGGCCGCGAGGCGTTCTCGAACGTGCGCGTGTACGTCGGGAACCCCTACGAGCGCGACGAGGACGTCGAGGGCGTCGTCCTCGACGGCACGTCGCTCGACCGCCTCTCGAACATCAAATTCACGACGCTCGGGGAGATCTCCGAGTCTCTGGGAGCCAACGTCACATGGTAACGAACACCTCAGGCAAGAAGAAGACGGCCGTCGCCCGCGCCACCGTACGCGAGGGCGAGGGTCGCGTGCGAATCAACTCCCAGCCAGTCGAGCTGGTCGAACCGGAGCAGGCGCGGCTCAAGATGCTGGAGCCGTTCCGCATCGCGGGCGAGGAGCTCCGCGACGGCGTCGACATCGACATCGACGTCGAGGGCGGCGGCTTCAGCGGCCAGGCGGACGCGGCGCGGACCGCCATCGCCCGCGGGCTCGTCCAGCACCTCGGCGACGCGGAGCTGCGCGACGCGTACATGAACTTCGACCGCACCCTGCTGGTCAACGACGTGCGCCAGTCCGAACCCAAGAAGTGGGGCGGACCCGGCGCGCGCGCTCGCTACCAGAAGTCCTACCGCTGAGGTGATCCAGTCATGATGATCCCCGTCCGGTGTTTCACGTGCGGCAACGTCGTGGGTGAACACTGGGAGGAGTTCAAAGAGCGGGCTCGCGAGGGCGACGAGGACCCCGGCGAGGTGCTCGACGACCTCGGGGTCGACCGGCACTGCTGCCGGCGCATGCTGGTGAGCCACCGCGACCTCGTCGACGTCGTCTCGCCGTACCAGTAACTATGTCAGGACAGCGATACAATCGGTACGAGAAGGCACGCATCCTCGGCGCGCGAGCGCTACAGGTGTCCTACGGGGCGCCCGTGCTGATCGACACGGACCAGACGGAGCCGATCCTCGTCGCCGCGGAGGAGTACGACGCGGGCGCGCTCCCCTTCACGGTCCGGAGGGAGAGCTGATGACGCGAATCACGAGCGTCTCGCTCCGCCGCGTCCTCGACTCCCGCGGCAACCCGACGGTCGAGGCGGACGTGCTCACGGAGTCCGGCGGCTTCGGCCGCGGCGCGGCTCCCAGCGGCGCCTCGACGGGCGAGTACGAGGCGATCGAACTGCCCGCGAGCGAGTCCATCGCGAAGGCCCGCGAACACGCGGTGCCCCGCCTCGAAGGCGTCTACGCGGGCGACCAGCGCGCGGTCGACAACGCCTTGCGCGCCGCCGACGGGACGGACGACTTCTCCGCGATCGGCGCCAACAGCGCGGTCGCGATCTCGATGGCGGCCGCGAAGGCCGCCGCCGACGTGCTCGGCGCGCCGCTGTACCAGCACCTCGGCGGCGCGTTCCGCGGCGAGAACTTCCCGATTCCGCTCGGCAACGTCGTCGGCGGCGGGGAACACGCCAAGGAGGCGACTCACATCCAGGAGTTCCTCGCGGCGCCCGTCGGCGCGCCGAGCGTCTCGGAGGCCGTCTTCGCGAACGCCGCGGTCCACGCGGCGGTCGCGGACGTGCTCGACGAGCGCGGCGTCCCCGCGGCGAAGGGCGACGAGGGCGCGTGGGCGCCCCCGATCTCGGACGCCGACGCGTTCGAGGTCGTCGACGAGGCGGTCGGCCGGGTCGAAGACGAGGTCGGATTCGAGATCCGCTTCGGCCTCGACATGGCGGCCGCCGAACTGTACGACGACGACGAGGAGGCGTACGTCTACGGCGACGAGACGAAGTCGGCCGACGAGCAGATAGAGTACGTCGCCAGTCTCGTCGACGAGTACGACCTCGCGTACGTCGAGGACCCGCTCGACGAGAACGACTACGAGGCGTTCGCCGAGCTGACCGACCGGGTCGGCGACCGGACGCTGATCTGCGGCGACGACCTGTTCGTCACCAACGTCGAGCGGCTCCAAGACGGGATCGACGCGGGCGCGGCCAACAGCATCCTGATCAAGCCGAACCAGATCGGGACGCTGTCGGACGCGTTCGACGCCGTCGAACTCGCCGCCCGCAACGGATACGAGACGGTCATCTCGCACCGTTCGGGCGAGACCGAGGACACCACCATCGCACACCTCGCCGTGGCGACCGACGCCGGCTACATCAAGACCGGTACGGTCGGTGGCGAGCGCACCGCTAAGCTGAACGAACTGGTCCGCATCGCGGACGACGCGGTATGACGGACCCACACCACGCATGAGCGAAGACAACGACGCGGTCGAACTCGACGACGACGCGGAGACCGAGGCGGTCGACGCGGCGGTCGAGGAGGAGGCCGACACGACCGAGGAACCGACCGCCGACGCGGGCGCTGAGGAGACACCCGCCGACGCCGAGAGCGAGACCGCCGCGGGCGACGACGAAAGCGAGGCCGACGAGGAGGAGGCCTCCCCCTTCGACGACGACGTCATGCCCGACGACGACGTCGATCTGCTGATCCCCGTCGAGGACTACCTCTCCGCCGGTGTCCACATCGGGACCCAGCAGAAGACGGCGGACATGGAGCGGTTCATCCACCGCGTCCGCGACGACGGGCTCTACGTCCTCGACGTGAGCCTCACCGACGACCGGATCCGCACGGCCGCGGACTTCCTCTCGAACTACAATCCCGAGCAGATCCTCGTCACGTCCTCGCGGCAGTACGGCCGGTTCCCGGCCGAGAAGTTCGCGGACGCCATCGGCGCCCGCGCCCGCACCGGGCGTTTCATCCCGGGCACGCTGACGAACCCCGACTACGCCGGCTACATCGAGCCGGACGTCGTCGTGGTGACCGACCCGATCGGCGACGCGCAGGCCGTCAAGGAGGCCATCACCGTCGGTATCCCGGTGATCGCGATGTGCGACTCCAACAACCAGCTGTCGAACGTCGACCTCGTCATCCCGACGAACAACAAGGGTCGCCGCGCGCTGTCGGTCGTCTACTGGCTCCTCGCCAACGAAACGCTCGACCGCCGCGGCACCGACACGGTGTTCGCCCTCGAAGACTTCGAGGACGAACTCTAAGGCGGTCGCTTTTCGAGTTCCCGGTTCCGTTTCGACCGTTCACTGTCCGCCAGCAGCGGCCAGCGCGCCGCGGTCCACCCTCAGTCGCCGGCGGCCGACTCGTCCGCCGCCGGCACGTCGTGGGTCCACTTCGCCTCAATCTCGCGGTTCGCCACCACGACGCGGTCGCCGGCGTCGGTGTCGATCCGCGTCTTCCGGAGTTCGATCGCGGCGACGGTGCCGGTGACGCCCTTCGCCTCGATACGGTACCCCGGGTTGAAGTCGGGATCGCGCAGGAGGTAGACGCCGGCGACCGTGTCCTCGATCATCTCGGAGAGCGCGTACGAGACCCCGAGCGCGACGAAGCCGACGGCGGTGCCGAGGCTCGCCGCGATGTCCCCCATCCCGACGACCTTCAGGAAGGTGAGCGCGACGCCGAACCAGAGGAAGACGGACGCGAGCGTGACGATGAGATCGCCGACCAGCTCGCGGTCGCCGACGTAGAGCCGGTCGATCGATCCGCGGATGAGCGAGAGGACGAACCGCACCGTCAGGTACGCCAACACGAGAAAGGTCAGCCCCGACAGCAGTCGGGGAACCGCGACCACGAGTCCCTCGACGAAGTTCGCGAGCGAGCGGCCGATCAGCGACGGGATCTGTGTCATGACAGACCGGACACGGTGGCGGGCCGAAAAGATAGGGGCTGCGTCAGCCGCCGTCGGTCGCGCTCGTCGATAGCGCCGCCCGCGCCTCGGCAACCGCCCCGTCGACGCGGCTCCACGCGACCGGCGGTTCGACCGCGGAAAGCTCCTCGTCGAGGGCGTCGAGTCGCTCCGCGTACCGGTCGGCCGGCTCCGGCCCGTCGGCGAGCGCCTCGGAGCTCGCGGTCACCGCGGCCGCGAGTTCGTCGAGCCGCTCGTCGACGCCGTCGGGGAAGGCGACGCCGTCGCGGTCCGCCCACGCGCGGAGGTCGGCGGCCTCGGCCCGGAGGTCGGCGACGACGAGGTCGAGGACGCGCGCCTGGACGCCCGCGTCGAACCGGCGCTCCGCGTCGGGCTCCTCGGCGGCCCGCAGCGCGTCGACGGTCTCCGCGAGTGACCGGGCGGACTCCTCGGCGGCCTCGATCTCGTCGACGAGGCCGTCGTGGCGGCGGTTCGCGGAGGCGATCCACGCCTCGAACGCTTCGAGTTCCGTCTCGAGGTCGTGAGCGACCCGGACGACGTCCTGTGCGCCGGTCGTCACCTCGTGGAGGTCGACCGCGGCGTGGTACACGTCCGTCGGCGACTCTCGGTCCGCCCTGGCCGCCCCCAGATCGTCGCCGAGCGCCTCGACCTCCGCTCGGAGGTCGCCGAGCCGCGCCTCGAACGCGCGGCTCCGAACCTCGACGACGTCGAGGTCGGGCGCGTCGGCGGCCGCGGCGGTCGCGTCTTCGCGGGCGCGCGTCACGAGGTCGACTCGCGTCTCGGCGGTGGCGAGGATCTGCGACACGTCGGTGACGGTCGACTCGAACGCCGCGGCCGTCACGGTCCCGTCGTCGGTGACGGGATCGAGCCGACGACGGATCGACGCCGGATCCGCGTCCACTCGGTCGGAAACTTCGTCGACAAGTACGTCGACTGAAACGTCTTCCGTCGCGGGGCGGGCCATGTCCGGTCGTATTCGACGGCGGGGTGTTATACCTTCGGTCAGGGCTCTAAATTATGCGATAGAGGCCATCAGAGTGCTATATGCGGCTATATATTCTAATGAATTCGCTAGTACCGATATGGGGAATACTGACTCCTCTCTCCGGTCACGGATGCGGATATATCAAAAATATAAACCAGTTTAATAGACCGCGCTGTGCCTTTACTCGATGTCAGACCGCAACTGGGTCGACGGCGGCGTGTCGCGGCGGACAGTTCTCATCACGTCCGGAGCTCTCGGGGCCGCTGGGCTGGCGGGCTGTAGCGGTCAGAGCGACGGCGGGGACGGTGGGTCCGGTGGGTCGAGCGGCGGGAGTTCCGGTGGGTCGAGCGACGGGAGCGACGGCGGTGACGGGGGCAGCGGCCCGAACACGGCGCTGCTCAACGCCGAGGGCTCGTCGACGGTGTACCCCATCTCGAACACGGGGAGCTCCTACTGGAACTCCAACGCGCCGCCGAGCGACGGCGAGTACTGGGGTTCGAACGACGAGGGGTCGGTCCCCGGCTGGAACCAGCTCTCGTCCGACGGCGCGGACGACATGCTCATCGCCGACTACTTCGCGTCGAAGTTCGGCTTCGAACCGAGCGAACAGCGCTCCTCGCCGCCGTTCCCGACGACCGTCGGCCTGAGCCACTCGGGCACCGGCTGCGAGGCCGTCACCGAGGGGCTCGTCGACATCGGGAACTCCTCCGGACCGATCACGGCCGAGCTCGACTGGAGCGAGGAGGAGGCGGAGAGCACGGTCGTCGACAACGTCGTCGGCCGCGACGGCCAACCCGTCGTCGTCAGCTCCGACGTCGCGGACGCCGGCGTCACTCAGCTGACCGGCGAGGAGATCCGCGGGATCTACCAGGACGAGATCACCAACTGGAACCAGATCGACGGGGTCGACTACGACCAAGAGATCTACGC
Organism: Halorubrum sp. GN11_10-6_MGM; assembly: GCF_005435165.1. Classification (GTDB taxonomy): domain Archaea; phylum Halobacteriota; class Halobacteria; order Halobacteriales; family Haloferacaceae; genus Halorubrum. Next base: position 18,998 of record NZ_SGUC01000011.1, read on the forward strand.
CATCGGCCGCGCCGAGGGCTCGGGGACGGACACCTCGTTCCGGCTGAACATGCTCGGCAGCGCCGACGCCTCGATGTCCGGCGTCGACACGCGCTTCGGACAGAACCAGCAGGTCGCGCAGGCGGTCGCCCAGAACGAGGGCGCCATCGCCTACATGGCGCTCGCGTTCACGGGGCTGGAGGTGACGCCCATCGCGATCAACTTCGACGGCACGCTGTACGAGACCAGCCGGGACGCGGAGAACACGATCTTCGACAGCGAGTACCCGCTGAACCGCGATCTCCACATGTACACGCTGATCGAGGAGGACAACCCCGACGGCGGTGGCTACGACCCGCGGGAGGCGGCGTTCGTCAACATGTTCCTCAACGAGTTCGGGCAGACCGTCTTCGTCGAGGGGAACAACTACATCCCGCTCCCGACCAGCGACCTCGAAGCGATGAAAGAGCAGGTCTCGGCGGTCGCCACGGAAGAGCTCCTCTCGGCGTAACCCGTCCGGGACTCGGCCGTCGCCACGCGACGGTTCGCCGCCGCGTGCGGACCGCACTCGCGCGGCGCCGACGCGGCTCGACCCCCGTCCCCCTGACGCTCGGCACCCGTCTCCGATATGAGCCCCAATTATCGACCACACGGAACGCGAATGAATTCGAGCACTGACACATGGCACCGGTAACGGACGCGCTGAACGGACGCGTGCGCGGCGCGCTCACCGCCCGACTCCGACGGCTGCGGGGGTTCGTCGATGACACGGACCCGCCCGCGCTGGCGATCGTCGCCGCGATGACGCTGTCGCTGTTCGCCACGCTCGTCGGGTTCTTGGCGGTCTCCGACCTGACGATCGTCCCGTTCGTCGCCTTCGCGACGTCAACGGCGATCGGCTGGGTCCTGTACCAGGAGGAGACGGCGTACACCATCGCGCTGATGATGACGGTCTCGACGATCCTCATCCTCGGGCTGATCATCGTGTTCATCTTCCGGGAGTCGGTCCCGGTGATCCGGTACGAGAGCGCGACGGCGTTCGGGGTGACGGTGCCCGGGCTCCGGATGTTCATCCAGCCGAACTGGGACGCCGTCTCGCCGCCCATCCGGTACTCGATGGTCCCGATGATCCACGGGACGGTGATGGTGACGCTCATCGCGTCGGTCGTCGCCGCGCCGCTCGGCGTCTCGGCGGCGCTGTTCCTCTCGGAGATCGCCCCGCCGACCGTCCGCGAGGTCATCAAGCCCGGCGTCGAGATCCTCGCCGGCGTCCCCTCGATCGTCTACGGGTTCATCGGGTTCACCGTGCTCGGGCCGTGGGCCTCGGACCAGTTCCAGACGACGGGACAGGGGTCGTACCTGTTCGTCGGCATCGTCGTCGGGCTGATGGCCCTGCCCACGGTCGTCTCCGTGGCGGAGGACGCGCTGAGCAGCGTCCCCGAATCGATGAAGAGCGGGTCGCTGGCGATGGGGACGACCGACTGGCAGACGATGACCTCGATCACGCTGCCGGCCGCGTTCTCCGGCGTTTCGGCCGCGGTCCTGCTCGGCGTCGGGCGCGCGATCGGCGAGACGATGGCCGCCACGGTGATGCTCCGCGGCGTGCCGCGACTGACGGAGCCGCTCGTCAACGTCTTCTACGGGCAGGAGACGCTGACCTCGATCATCGCGCGGAACTACGGCGAGGCGGACGGGCTCCAGATGGACGCCCTGTTCGTCGCGGGCGTGATCCTGTTCGTCACCGTCCTCGTCATCTCGATCGGCGCGCAGTACATCGAATGGCGGATGCACGAGCGGCTCGGGGGTGAGATCTGATGGCGGGCGAGCGTCGGACCGACGCGAAGCTGGTCGAGTCGGAGACCACGGAGACGGACGCCGCCGCGGGCGCCGCCGTCGGCCTCTCGGCGGTCCTGTTCGCGCTCGCCGTCGCGGCGCTGTTCGAGCGCGTCAGCCTCACCGGCTCCCTGTTCGGCGTCGGGACCGTGACGCTGCTCGGCGGCCTCCTGACCGCGCTCGGCGTCGCGGTGGTCGCCTTCGGGGTCGGCTCGCGGCTCGGCTACGTCGAGACCGACCCCGATCGGAGCGTCGGGCTCGTCGCGGGCCTCGGCGCCGCCCTCCCGTGGGTCGTCGTCGGAGGGAGCGCCGCGAGTCAGACGCTCGGCCTCGGAACCGCCGTCGGCGTCGTCGCTGGGGTCGCCGCGGGCGGCGCCGCGTTCGCGCTCACCGTCCTCCCCTGCGAGGACCTCGGGTCGACGCTCCCGCTCGGGTGCCTCCTCGCGCTGACGGGGCTCGTGTTCCTGAGCGGCGTCATCGGCCCGGAGTGGGTGTGGGAGCTGGGCTGGACGCAGCAGGCCGCGATCACCGCCGAGTTCCTCATTCCCGCGTCGACGCTGTTCGCTGCCCTGTACGGCGGCTGGGCGTCCGCGAAGGCGTACGGCGGCTTCGGCGCTCGCGGGCGTCACATGGGCGCGTACGTTCTCGTCTATCTGAACGCGCTCTCTATCGTGGCGTTCCTCCTCATTCTCGTCGCCTACGTGGCCGTCCAGGGCCTCCCGGGCCTGCTGAACGGCGCCGAACTCGGCCTCGGAAGCGGGCCGCAGACGACGGTCCTCGGCGCGTCGGTCGCCCTCCCGGTCTCGGTCCCGTTCGTGATGAACGGCGTCGCCCTGTTCAACGACTTCCAGGGCGTGTTACCCGCCATCGTCGGGACGGTCTGGCTCGTCGTCGGCGCCGTCGTGCTCGCGGTCCCGCTCGGCGTCGGCGCGGCGCTGTTCCTCACCGAGTACGCCGAGCGCGGCCGGTTCACGCAGGTCGTCGAAGTCGCCACCAACGGGCTGTGGAGTACCCCGAGCATCGTCTTCGGGCTGTTCGGGTTCGCCTTCCTCGTCCCGCGGTTCGGCAACGGGAAGTCGCTGCTCTCCGGGATGATCACGCTCGGCTTCATGCTGCTTCCGCTTGTGGTGATCACCTCTCGCGAGGCGATGCTCTCCGTCCCGGACGAGTACCGCGACGCCAGCGCCGCACTCGGGGTATCGAAGTGGCAGACGATCCGGAGCGTCGTCCTCCCGGCGGCGCTCCCGGGCGTCGTCACCGGCGTCATCCTCGGCGTCGGCCGCATCGCCGGCGAGACCGCGCCGATCCTGTTGACGATGGCCGGCGGGACGTTCCTCCCGGGCTCGCAGACGGTCGACGTCCTCGGGAGCTTCCAGTTCACGACCGCGCCGCCGTTCGTGGCGAACCCGGCGCTGATGGAGGCGACGTCGGCGCTCCCGTACCAACTGTACGCCCTCATCTCGGCCGGCGTCGGCGCGAGCAGCAACGTCGGCAACGCGGACGAGTTCCGGTGGGCGACGGCGCTGGTCCTGCTCGTCGTCGTCCTCTCCTTCTACGCGATCGGCATCGCGACGCGCTACTACTTCCGGCGGCGGCTCAGGCACACGTAACTACCAATGAGCGAGAACACGAACCCACAGACCACGACGGACCCCCAGACGGAGACCGCGACGACGAACGGCGACCAGCCGCTCACGGCGAACAGCGACCAGTCGCTCACGGCGAACAGCGACCAGTCGCTCACGACGACCGCCGGCGAGACCGTCGAGCAGACGCGGTCGGAGTGGACCGAGTACGAGTTCCGGGGCGACGCGAAGATGGCCGTCGAGGACCTCGACGTCCACTACGGCGACGACCACGCCTTGAAGGGCGTCTCGATGGAGATCCCCGAGCAGAGCGTCACCGCGCTGATCGGTCCGTCCGGCTGCGGGAAGTCGACGTATCTCCGGTGTCTCAACCGGATGAACGACCGCGTCAGCTCCGCCCGGATCGACGGGTCGGTGAAGCTGGACGGCCAAGAGATATATCAGGACGGGGTGAACCTCGTCGAGCTCCGGAAGCGGGTGGGGATGGTGTTCCAGTCCCCGAACCCGTTCCCCAAGTCGATCCGCGAGAACGTCGCCTACGGCCCGCAGAAGCACGGCGACCTCGACACGGGGCTGCTCGCGCGGCTGCTGAACCGGAGCGACGCCGAGGAGCGCGACGAGCTCGTCGAGCGGTGTCTCCGCGACGCGGCGCTGTACGAGGAGGTGAGCGACCGGCTCGACGACAACGCGCTCGGCCTCTCGGGCGGCCAACAGCAGCGGCTCTGTATCGCGCGCTGCCTCTCCGTCGACCCGGAGGTCATCCTGATGGACGAGCCCGCGTCGGCGCTCGACCCGATCGCCACCGCGAAGATCGAGGATCTGATCGACGACCTCGCGGAGGAGTACACGGTCGTCATCGTCACGCACAACATGCAGCAGGCCGCGCGCATCTCCGACCAGACCGCGGTGTTCCTCACGGGCGGCGAGCTCGTCGAGTACGGCGACACCGATCAGGTGTTCGAGGACCCGCACAGCGAGCGCGTGGAAGACTACATCACGGGGAAGTTCGGGTAATCGCGTGCCCCGAGAACGCTATCAGGACTCGCTCGACGAGCTCCGTTCGGAGGTGCTCGCCATGGGCGATCTGGTGACGGAGCGGCTGGGCGAGAGCATCGACGCGATCGACCGCCGCGACGAGTCGCTGGCGCGCTCGGTCGTCGAGGGCGACGCAGAGGTGAACGCGACGTACCTGCGGTTAGAGGACCGCTGCGTCGACCTCTTTGCCCTCCAACAGCCGGTCGCCGGGGACCTCCGGTTCGTCACCGCCTCGTTCAAGATCATCACCGACCTCGAACGGATCGGCGACCTCGCGGTCAACCTCGCGAACTACTCGCGGGCCGCGAGGCGCACGGTGGCGCCGGACGTGGCGGTGGACGCGATCGGCGAGGCCGCGCGCGACCTCGTCGAACGAAGCCTGTCGGCGTACGGGACCGCGGACCCGGGCGCGTGCCGGGCGGTGGCGGCGGCCGACGACGAGGTCGACGCGCTCTGTCAGCGCGCGAGCGAGAGCGTCACCCGCGACCTGATCGCCGGGACCGACGACGACGGGTGGGGCGCCGAGCGGCTGTTGGACGACGTCTCGCGGGTCCTCCTGACGATCCGGGATCTCGAACGCGTCGCGGACCACGCCGTGAACATCGCGGCTCGCACCCTGTACATGGCGGAGAACGACCCGGAACTGCTCTACTGAACATGGATACACGCAAGGTCCAGACGGTCGGAAACGGAACGTACACGGTCTCGCTGCCGAAGGGGTGGGCCGAGTCGCAGGGCGTCACCGCCGGTGACACCGTGACGCTCCACGACCACATCGACGGCGTGTTGGCGGTCCAGACCGAGGACGGGTGCGACGCGGACGCGCCGCCTGTCGCTCGGGTCGAGTCGACCGACGCCGCGGTGATCGAGCGGACGTTGCGAGCGGCCTACGCCGCCGGGGCGCGCGAGGTCGCGATCGAACGGGACGGGCCGCCCGCCCCGGCGCAGCGGCGGGTCGTCGAGCGGATCGCCCGGGGCAGGATCGGCATGTCGGTGGCCGCGGAGTCGGAGACCGAGACGACGGTGCGGATCATGCTGGACTCGGCGGAGGTCTCGGTGAGCCAGTCGCTCCGCCAGCTGGCGTTCACGGTGCGTTCGATCCACGCGGACGCCGTCGAGGCGCTCGCGGCGGCGCCGGACGCGTCGCCGGTCGACTCCCGCGACGATCAGGTCGAACGCCTCGCGGCGATGATAGAGCGGTCCGTCTCCCGGGGCGCGGCGGACCTCGGGGAGGTCGACGCGCTCGGCGCGACCCGGCCGGAGCTGTTCGAGTCGTGGACCGCGATGCGCGAGCTCCGTCGGATCGGCGACGCCGCTGCGGAGATCGGCGACGCCGCGGCCGCCCTCGACGACCCGCCGACGGAGTCGCGACTGGCGTCGTGCCGGGAGGTCGGGCGGGCGGTTCGCGAGATCGCGGCGACCGGCGTGGGCGTCGTCCTCGGCGACGAGGGCGGCGCCGTCGCTCGGGACGCGATCGGCGACCTGCGCGAGGCGCGCGACCGGATCGACGCGTTGGATCGGGGACTGGACGAGGGGGGACCGCGCGCGGCGGAGCTCCGGCGAGTCTCCCGCGCGCTGCGGCGAAGCGCGGAACGCGCCGGCGACGTGGCGGAGATCGGACTGCGGCGGGCGGTCCGGTCCGGCGAGCCGATACGCGACGGCGAGTGACCGGAGCGCGCCCGCTCCGGCAAGCGCAACGACTGTAAGCCAGCGGAGCGACGGTCGTCGTATGACCGTTTGCGAGGCGCCGGGGAAGGTGTACCTCTTCGGCGAACACGCCGTCGTCTACGGCGAGCCGGCCGTGCCCGCGGCGATCGAGCGGCGCGCCACGGTGAGCGCCGAGCCGCGCGAGGACGACCACGTGCGCGTCGAGGCCGAGGACCTCACGCTCGACGGGTTCACGGTGGAGTACGCCGGCGGCACCGGCGACCGCCCCGACGTCGACGTGCCGACGCCGCTCGTCGAGGCGGCGATGGGCTACGTCGACGCCGCGGTCGAGCAGGCCCGAGAGGCGGCCGACGCCCCGGACGCCGGCTTCGACATCACCGTCGAGAGCGACATCCCGTTGGGCGCGGGGCTGGGGTCGTCGGCGGCCGTGGTCGTGGCCGGTATCGACGCCGCGACCCGCGCGCTCGGCGAGCCGCTCGACCGCCGCGAGCTGGCGGAGCGGGCGTATCAGGCCGAGTTCGAGGTCCAAGACGGGCAGGCCTCCCGCGCGGACACCTTCTGCTCGACGATGGGGGGCGCGGTGCGAGTCGCGGGCGACGACTGCGAGCCGATCGACGCCCCGAACCTCCCGTTCGTCGTCGGCTTCGACGGCGGCGCGGGCGACACCGGCGAGCTTGTCGCCGGCGTCCGCGCGCTGCGCGACGAACACGAGTTCGCCGCTGACACCGTCGAATCGATCGGCGATCTCGTCCGGACGGGCGAGGAGCTCCTCGCAGACGCGGACCCGGAGGAGCCCCCGGCGCCCGGTCTGCTCGCCGAGCTGGGCGAGCTGATGGACTTCAACCACGGGCTGCTCGCCGCGCTGGGCGTCTCCGCGCGGTCGCTCGACGCGATGGTGTGGGCCGCGCGAGACGCGGGCGCGCACGGCGCGAAGCTCACCGGCGCGGGCGGCGGCGGCTGTATCGTCGCGCTCGACGAGAGCGACGCGACGGAGACCGCGCTCTCGTTCACGCAGGGCTGCGAGGAGGCGTTCCGCGCCGAGCTGGCGACCGAGGGCGTTCGGGTGGTGGAGCCGTGAGCGACGGATCCGGAGTGCCGGCCCCGGTCGGCGACTCCCCGCCGGTCGTGCTCAAGCTCGGCGGGAGCCTGATAACCGAGAAGGACCGGCCCGAGACGCTCGACGACGCGGCGCTCGACGCCGCCTGCGACGCCGTCGCCGACGCGCTCGCCGCGGGCGAGGTCGACCGGCTCGTGGTCGTCCACGGCGGCGGGAGCTTCGGGCACCACCACGCCAGCGAACACGGCGTGTCGACGACGGCGGGCACGCGCGACGCGGACGCGGTGGCTGCGGTCCACGGCGCGATGAAGCGGCTGAACGCGCGCGTGTTGGACCGACTGCGCGAGCGGGGCGTTCCAGCGGTCCCGGTCCACCCGCTGTCGCTCGCGTCGCGGGGCGAGGGCGCCGACGGCGGGCTCGACCTCCCGCTCGGGTCGACGGCGACGCTGCTCGGCGAGGGGTTCGTCCCCGTCCTCCACGGCGACGGCGTCGCGACCGCCGGCGACGGCGTGACGGTGGTTTCGGGCGACGAGCTGGTGGTCGAACTCGCCGCCGGGCTCGGCGCGCGCCGCGTCGGCGTCTGCTCGACGGTCCCGGGCGTCTTCGACGGCGACGGGGCGGTGATCCCCGAGATCGACGACTTCGGGGCGGTCGCGGACGCGCTCGGCGCGAGCGACGCGACCGACGTCTCCGGCGGGATGGCCGCGAAGGTTCGGGAACTGCTCGCGCTCGACGCGCCGGCGCACGTGTTCGGCGCGGACGGGCTGGCGCCGTTTCTGCGCGGCGAGGACGCCGGGACCCGGATCGACTGACGCCGCTGGCGTTCAGCCGGTCTCAGTGGGGTCGTCGGTCTCACCGGGCCCATCGGCCTCCGGGGGGTCGTCGGTCCCGGCGCTCGCCGGCGTCCCCTCCATCGGCTCCGTTTCCCTGATGATACACACGTGACCGCCGCCGGTCGTGTGCGTGAGCGCGAGTCGCTCGCGGAGCAGTTCGCCGTCCGAACCGTGAACGACGGCGTCGCCGTTCCAGTGCCCCTCGTCGGTCACCTGCGGGAGGACCTCCTCGGTGAACCGTTCGACCTCCTCCTCCGGGTAGAAATTCTCCCAGTGCGTGCCGACGACGTCGCGGGGAGTGGAGCCGTACACCGACGCGTACGCCTCGTTGACGAACAGATAGGTGCCGTCAGCGCCGAGCACGCCGATCGGCTCGCTGGCGGCTTCGAGCGCGGCGGCGACGCGGTCGACCTGTCGCTTGAGTCGGTATCGGTCGACCGCGTTCCGGACCCGGTTGACGAGGACCTCGTACTGGTCGGTCCCGCCGCGCTTCTGGAGGTAGTCGGTGACGCCCGCGGAGATCGCCTCGCTCGCGACCTCTTCGCTTCCCTTCCCGGTGAAGAGGATGAACGGTAGCTCGGGCTCGTCCTCGCGGACGCGTTCGAGGAGGTCGATACCCGTCCCGTCCGGGAGGTCGTAGTCGCAGACCACCGCCTCGAACGAGTCGCCGCGACACCGGCGCTCCGCGGCCGCGACGGTCCGGGCCGTCTCGTGGCGGATGTCGGCCTCGATCCGCTCGAAGTGCGCCGCAGTGAGGTCGGCGAAGGCCTCGTCGTCCTCGACGTGGAGGACCCGGATCCGATCTCCGAACGGGCTGCGCTGTGCCATTGCGTACGGGTTCCTGACAGCCGGATATAAGCATGGTGGCAGATCGGCGATCCGCGCACGCGAGACCGCGTCGACCGCGGTCCGTACAGAACCCTTATTCGACCGAGTTCCCTCCGTCCGAGCATGAACGAATCGGACGTGCGGGAGCGGCTCGCGGACGTGCGCGACCCCGATCTCGGCGGCGACATCGTCTCGCTCGGACTGGTGAACGACGTCGCGGTCGAGTCCGGCGAGGACGGGGGCGGCGGCACGGTCCGCGTGTCGCTCGCGCTCGGCGCTCCGTTCTCCCCGAGCGAGTCGGCGATCGCAGACGACGTGCGCGAGGCGCTCGCGGACACCGGACTCGACGTCGAGCTGTCGGCGTCAATCCCGGACGACCTCTCCGCCGACGAGCAGGTCCTGCCGGGCGTCCAGAACGTGATCGCGGTCGCCTCCGGGAAGGGCGGCGTCGGGAAGTCGACGATGGCCGTCAACATCGCCGCCGGGCTCTCGGAGCTGGGAGCGCGCGTCGGCCTGTTCGACGCCGACGTGTACGGGCCGAACGTGCCCCGGATGGTGTCGGCCGAGCAGCGGCCGGAGACGGACGGCGAGACGATCGTTCCCCCGGAGCGGTTCGGGGTGAAGCTGATGAGCATGGACTTCCTCACCGGCGAGGACGACCCCGTCATCTGGCGCGGGCCGATGGTCCACAAGATCATCACCCAGCTCGTCGAGGACGTCGAGTGGGGCGAGCTCGACTACCTCGTGATGGACCTCCCGCCGGGGACCGGCGACACCCAGCTCACGATCCTCCAGACCCTACCGCTGACGGGGGCCGTGATCGTCACGACGCCGCAGGACGTGGCGCTCGACGACGCGGTGAAGGGGCTCCGGATGTTCGGCAAACACGACACGAACGTCCTCGGCATCGCGGAGAACATGGCCGGCTTCCGCTGTCCGGACTGCGGCGGCTTCCACGAGATATTCGGCTCCGGCGGCGGGAAGGCGCTCGCCGCGGACCACGACCTCCCGTTCCTCGGCGGAGTCCCGCTCGACCCCGACGTGCGCACCGGCGGCGACGAGGGCGAGCCGGTGGTCTTGGAGGACGGCGAGACGGCGGACGCGTTCAAGGTACTCGTCGAGAACGTCGCGAACAACGCCGGGGTCGTGCGCCGTCGCGGGGTGAGCGAGGGGCGATGACCGACGCGGACGGCGACGCCGCGGCGGGCGACGCCGACCGGGAGGACCCCCTCGCGGCCGCGGGCGTCGACCCGGTCGTCCCCGAGTCGGCCGCCGACGCGGCCGAGGAGGCGTTCGCCGCGGACGACGAGGTCCGGGAGTTCCTCCGGGACGTGGCCGAGGACGTGCGGGGCGACAGCTCGGAGAGCAAACAGCTGTCCGCGGTCCTCTACCGCGTCTCGGACCTGTACGACGCCGAGGAGGAGACCTCGCCCGAGGAGATCTACCTCAACGTCCGGCACATCATGCGGATCAAGTCGGAGGGCGGACTGCGGCGCTGACTCGCGCGGTCGCGGGAACTACTTGTAACACTCGTCAGTCGTCTGCGTCGGTCGCCGCGGCGAAATCGATCGGTCGATCGTCCGTCGGGGTCGCGTCGTCGACGACGGCCGCGAGGTCGAGCCGATCGAGCGTCTCCGGCGTCGGGAGCCCGTTTTCGCCCCAGCCGCGCGCCGCGTAGTAGCGGTCGAGCAGGCGGTCGAACGCGTCGGCGTCGACGCCCGGCGTCCCGTCGGGCGCGGACCTGCGGAGCGGCTCGGGGAGCGCGTCGTCCGCGCGGTCGAACCCCTCTCGGGCGTTGAACAGCCGCGTCAGCGTCCAGATCCGCTCTCCCGTCGTCGCCAGCGTGGCGACCGGGTCGGTCGGCGCGGCGGGATCGCCCTCGGGAGCGACGTCGGCGACCGCGGGGTGGTCGACCGCCGCGAGCCACTCCGCGCCGAGGTCGGCCCAGACCGCCTCGCCGACGAAGTCGTCGACGACCAGACTCCACAGCAGGGACCGGGCGTTCTGCTCGCCGACGACGTCGCGCACCCGGTCGGCGGGCGAGCGGCCGGGGCGGGCGAGCGGCTCGCGGTCCTGCGGTCGCGCCCGGCGGTGACACGCGCCGCGGTCGCTCGTCGCGTACGCGAGCGCGACGCCGACCGCGGCGCGCGGGTCGAAGCCGGGCAGCGCCATCGACTTCACCGTGGGAACGAGTTCCGCGCCGCCGAACCGGGCGACTGCGGCGTCAATTCCGTCCGCGAGCGCGTCGGGGAGGCCGGGGGCGACCTCGAAGTCGGACGGCGCCTCGCGAGCCGCGATCGCTTTTAAGAGGCGCTCGGCGCCCGTCGCGTCGCCGAACGACACCGAACAGTCGACGACTCCCGCTTCCCCCGCACGGATCGCCCACGCGACCGCGTTGCCAGCCCCGATCACGTCGAGTCCGAGCCGGTCGCAGACCCCGCAGAGGTCGACGACGCGGTCGAAGTCGTCGATGCCGAGACCGGCGCCGAGGGTGATCGGCGCCGCGCCGCGCGGGATCACCTCGCCGTCCGGCGTGTCGATCCGGAAGCCGCCGGGGACGGCGAATTCTTCCCCGTCGCCGGCTTCGGCGACTCCCTCGCGGCCCGTCGCGCGCTCTATTGCGGCCTCGACGCCGATGTCGTCCGCCCCGTCGAAGCCGGTCCCCGTCCACCCCTCGGCCGCGAGGATGCCGACCTCGTCGGCGTAGTCGACCGTCTCGACCGTCTCGCCGGCCGCCTGCCACTCGCCGGTCGGATCGTCGCCGTAGGCCGCGGCGTCGCGGTCGCGGAGCGCGGCGAGGTCGTCGGGGACCGTCGGCGCCGGGTCGCGGGCGACGACCGCCTTGAGGCGCTTCGAGCCCATGACTGCGCCGGCGCCGCCGCGACCGGCGTGGTGGGCGCCGCCGTCGCTCGCGACCGTCGCGTACGCGGCCTCGCGCTCGCCCGCCGGGCCGACGCAGGCGACCCCGGCGTCCGGGAACCGCTCGGCCGTCTCGGCGGCGTCGGCGCCCCACGCGTCGCTCGGTTCGATCCGGGCTCGACCCGCCTCGATCTCGATCCGAACCGGACGCTCGGCGGCGCCGGTCACGAGCAGGCCGAGGCAGTCGTCCAGCGACCCGGCGAGCCGGTCGGCGAAGTCGCCGCCGGCGTACGAGTCGAGGAAGCCGCCGGTGAGCGGCGACTTCGTCACCGCGGCGTAGCGCGTCTCGCCCGGGAGGTACCCCGCGAGCGGCCCGACGAACAAGGCGAGGAGGTTCGCCGGTCCCGTCGGGTCCGCCCCCGGCGACAGCTCCTCGTAGAGGTAGCGCGCCCCGAGCCCCTTCCCGCCGACGTAGTCGCGTCGCCACTCTCGCGGGACGCGCTCGCGGGCGGTCTCCCCCGTCGAGAGGTCGACGCGGAGGACGCGGGTGCGGCTTCGACGCATTCAGACGCCTTGCGCGGCGGAGACGTATCAATCTGTTCGACGCGGGGGTCGCTCGCTCGCCCGCCACCCTCCCGCTTCCGTCGATCTCCCGCTCCCGTCGATCTCCCGCTCCCGTCGCCCGGCGCGGCGTCGGCCCGACCGTTAGAGTGAGGCCGCCGGCGACCGAACGCCGGGCCATGGACTTCACGACCGCGCTCGACGCCCGGGACGCGACCGTCTGCGTCGTCGGGGCGGGCGGCAAGAAGTCGACGCTGTTCGCGCTCGCCGACCGGCTCGACCGGCCGGTCGTGACCGCGAGCGTCCGGATACCGATCTTCGACGACCGCGTCGCCGCGGTGCGCGTCACCGAGGACCCCGTGGCCGCGCTCGACGAGGCGGGCGAGGGCGATTGGCCGCTCGGGCTGGTCCCCGAGCGCGAGCGATCCGACCGGTACCTCGGGTACGACGCCGACACCGTCGCCGAGATCGCCGACGCGGCGCCCGGCGCGACGCTCGTGAAGGCGGACGGGGCGCGCCTCCGCGAGTTCAAGGCGCCCGCCGAACACGAGCCGCAGATCCCGGAGAACGCCGACGTCGTCGTCCCGATCGCCAGCGCGCACGTCGTCGGCGAGCCGCTCACCGAGGAGCTCGTCCACCGGCCGGAGGAGGTCGCCGCGATCACCGGTCGCGAGATCGGCGACGAGCTCCGCCCCGCGGACGTCTCGACCGTCCTCGCGAGCCCCGCCGGCGGGCTGAAGGGCGTCCCGAGCGGCGCGACGGCGATCCCTGTCGTGAACAAGGTCGACGACGAGGCGGACGCGACCGCGGCCCGCGCGGTCGCCGGGGAGATCCTCCACCGCGCGAACGTGCCGCGCGTCGTCCTCACGCGCCTGATCGCGGACGACCCCGTCGTCGAGGTCGTCGAGTAGGGCTCACGGAGCGTCGGCCGGAGCGTCCGAGAACGACCGCCACAGCGCCCGGTACAGCGTCCACGCGTCGACGCCGGTCCGGTCCATCACGGCCCGACAGGCGTCGTCGAACCGGCGGTAGTCGGCCGCCGAGGGCGGGTCCGGGTAGTCGCCGTCGAGCTCGCCGGCCGCGGCCAACACCGTCCACGTCCGGCGGTCGATCGCGACGAACCGCGACGGGGCGAGGAACTGGCAGAACCCGGACGCGACCGCGACGTCGACCCCGTCGAGCGCGGTGAGCGCGTCGAGGGCGGCGTCGACGTCCAGTTCGTCGTCGTGTTGCGTCCCCACCGCCTCCACTGCTCCCATCGCCCCCACCGCGTCGACCGCGGCGTCGAGCGCGTCGATCACGTCGTCGAACGCGTTGTCGCGGAACGCCTCCTCCCGCTCGCGCCGCACCCGGTCCGGGTACTCCCCGAGGTACCGCCGGAAGTACCACCGGACGATCCACTGGGCGTCCCGGCGCCCGTACTCGTCGCCCGCGAACGTCATCGGGACCGTCTCGACGTGCTGGCGCTCCACGTCGTACAGCGGCTCCGCCTCGGCGTACTCCCGGGCGCGGTCCCGGATCGTCGACTCGCTCAGGTCCATCGCGCTGCGGTACGGCGGTGGGACGGATGAACGTTCGTCTCATCAACCTGATCGATCGTTTCATACAGCCGTGGCCACTGGTAGCACACATGACAGACTCCCGTATCCCGGTCACCGTCCTCAGCGGCTACCTCGGTGCCGGGAAGACGACGCTCGTGAACCACCTGCTCGCGAACCCCGGCGACCGGCGGATCGCTGTCATCCTGAACGACATGGGCGAGGTGAACGTCGACGCGGACCAGATCGCCCGCGAGAACGACGAGGAGGGGGTCGTCGACCTCTCGAACGGCTGTATCTGCTGCCGGCTCCAGGACGACCTGCTCTCGGAGGCGGCGGCGCTGGCGGACTCCCGGGAGTTCGACTACCTCCTCGTGGAGTCGTCGGGCATCTCGGAGCCCGTCCCGATCGCGCGGGCGTTCACCGAGGGCACCGCGGACAGCGACGTCGACCCCCGGGAGCGGTTCCGGCTCGACACGATGGTGACCGTCCTCGACGCCTACGGCTTCTGGAAGGAGTTCGACGCGGGCGAGACGCTTCCGGGCGGAGCGGAGCCCGAGACCGACCGGCCGCTCGCCGACGTGCTCGTCGAGGGGATCGAGTTCTGTGACGTCCTCCTCGTGAACAAGACCGACATGGTCCCCGACGACGTGCTCGACCGGATCGAGTCGGTCGCGGAGCGGCTGGGACCGCGGGCGAAGCGGATCCGGACCACCTACTCCGCGGTCGACCCCGACGAGGTGCTCGACACCGGGCGGTTCGACTTCGAGGCGGCGAAGGGGTCGGCGGGCTGGAAGCGCGCCATCGCCGACGAGGAAGCCGGAGGGCACGACCACGACTGGGAGGAGAGCGGCGGCCACGACCACGCCCATCCCGAAGGGGCGGCCGCCGCCCACGGGGTCGGATCGTTCGTCTACCGCTCCGGCGACCCGCTGGACCCGGGCGCGCTCGCCGAGTGGCTCGACGACTGGGACGGGTCGATCATCCGCGCGAAGGGCGTGGTCCGAGTGGCGGGCACCGACGAGGTGATCGGGGTGAGTCAGGCCGGGCCGTCGGTTCAGGCCGGGCCGATCGGCGAGTGGGGGCCCGAGGACGACCGTCGGACGCGGCTGGTGTTCATCGGCGAGGACCTCGACGAGGCGCGGATCCGGACGGAGCTGACCGGGCTCGTCGCGGACGGGGACGACCCGACGGCCGACCCGGACGCGGTGTTTCCGGTTTAGATACCCAGCTCGCTCCGCAGGTCGTCCCACTCGTCGTGGAACCCGTGGGTCGACTCCGTCTCCGCGCCGACCGCCGACTGGTACGTCTCGTCGTACTTCAGCAGCTCCCCCCACCCGTCGTGGAAGGCCCAGTTACAGTACTGACACATGTCCGGGACCACGCCCCGGAGTGACATACCGGTTTCGGCGCACCGAGTCGCGAGGGGGCGGGCGGCGAACCCCCCGCGTTTCGGGGGACTCGACGCCGACGACACCCTGAACCGTGTGGAACGTTTACAACCCGTAGACACGGGGGGACCCGCGTCGACGAACGAAAATGGCGACTTACAGACGCGGCGGACACGTCCGCGGGGGCGACGACGGAGTGGAACGCGAGTGCGACCTGTGCGACTGGCACTGCGTGGCCGACACGTACCCGACGCTGATCAGACGGTACCAGACGCATCTGCGGGCGGACCACCCGAAGGCGTGGCTCAGGGCGTAACGAAGGCGCGGCTCGGGGCGTGAGTGCGGCGGAAAAAACGGCGGATCGATCGCGAGGGGCTGAGCCGGTGTTTCAGGGCTCCAGCAGGACCTTCGTGACGCCCTCCTCGCGGGCGTCGAACGCCTCGTACATCTCCGGCGCCTCTTCGAGGTCGACCCGGTGCGAGACGACCCAGCTCGGGTCGGCGCGGCCCTCGATGATCATGTCGCGCAGGTACCGGTTGTACTCTTTCACGTTACACTGACCGGTCCCGCACTTGAGCCCCTTCTCGAAGAACTTCCCGAAGTCGATACCGAGCCGCCCCTGTGCGGCCATGTCGTCGGGCGCGCCGGGGTCCTCCGGAACGTACAGCCCGGGGACGCCGAGCTGGCCGGTCGGACGGACGACCCGGATCAGGTTGTTGAGGACGACCGCCGGGTTCTCCTTGGCCGGCTGGTAGGAGTAGTCCTCCGTGTCCTGGTCGACGTCGTCGGGGTCGGTCGCCTGATACCCGACCGCGTCGACGCCCTTGTCGACCATCCCGCCGTGTTCCTCGATGATCTGGTCGACCGGGTCGCCCTCGGAGAAGTCGATGGCGTGCGCGTCGCAGTGCTCCTCCGCGAGCTCCAGTCGGCTCGGTACCTGGTCGACGACGTAGATCTCCGCTGCGCCCTTGATCTTCGCGCTGTAGGCGGCCATCAGGCCGACCGGGCCGGCGCCGAAGATGGCGACCGACTCGCCCGGCTGGAGGTCCGCCAGCTCGGTGCCGTGCCACCCGGTCGGGAAGATGTCCGCGAGCAGCGAGAACGCGTCCTCGTGTTCGCGCCCCTCGGGCAGCTTCAGGGCGTTGTGGTCGGCGTACGGGACGCGCAGTTTCTCGGCCTGTCCGCCCGGATACGGGCCCATGGCCACGTAGCCGTACGCGCCGCCCGCGAACCCGGGGTTGACGTTGGTACAGAAGCCGGTGAACCCTTCCTCGCAGTTCTGACAGAAGCCACAGGAGACGTTGAACGGCATGACGACGCGGTCGCCCTCCTCTAACGTCGATACGGCCTCCCCTACCTCGCTGACGATCCCCATGTTCTCGTGACCGAAGACGATCCCCTCCTCGGCCGCGGTCCGCCCCTCGTACATGTGGAGGTCGGAGCCACAGATACAGGACGTCGTGATGTCGACGACGACGTCGTTCGGGTGTTCGATCTCCGGTTCGTCCACGTCCTCGACGGCCACCTCGTAGGGGCCCTGATAGACAACTGCTCTCATGTTGGTTCCGATTGTATCGTGTTAACAAACCATAGTAAATGTTTTTCCATGATATTTCACGGTTAATATGAATTGCCTTGATTTTGTTAATCGGTGACTCGCCCCGAACGGGGATCACCGGGGCCGTTTCCCGGGCGCCCCACCGACACACTCATGAATTGTGACGATGAATCATGTTATATGTACGCACACAACGGTGGTGGGCTCGATGTCCAGTGAACCGGACGACGCGACGAAGACGATCTGTCCGTACTGCGGCGTCGGCTGCGGGATCCGCGTGCTGGAGGGCGACGAGCCGGGCGAGATGCGCTTCATGCCGTGGGCCGACGCGCCGGTGAACGAGGGGAGCGTCTGTATCAAGGGCGGGGCGGCGACGCAGGTCGTCGACCACGAGGACCGGCTGACGGAGCCGTTGATAAAGGAGGACGGCGAGTTCCGCGAGGCGACCTGGTCCGAGGCGCTCGACCGCGTCGTCGACGAGATGGAGGGAATCCGCGACCGACACGGCCCGGACGGGATGGGATTCTTCGGCTCCTCGAAGACGTTCAACGAGGAGAACTACCTCATCCAGAAGCTGGCGCGGCGGTACGGCACCAATCAGGTCGACAACTGTACGCGCATGTGTCACGCCTCCACCGTCTGGGCGCTGCGGACCAGCCTCGGGATGGGCGCGATGACGAACAGCATGGCCGACCTGGAGGACTCGGCGGACGTGCTGTGGATCCAGGGCGCGAACCCGGGCGAGCAGCACCCGATCGCCAACAGCCAGTACTTCAGGCAGGCCGTACTGGAGGGCGCGACGGTCATTCAGGTCGACCCGCACGCGAACAAGACCACCCGGTCGTTCGAGATCGACGAGACCGACCGGCACATGCACCTCCAGCTGAAACCCGGCACCGACATCCCCCTGTTGAACATCGTCCTCAAGACGATCTTAGAGCGCCACGAGGAGGACCCCGACGCGGGCTGGATCGACGAGGCGTTCGTGGAGGAGCGCACCAAGGGGTTCGACCACCTGAAAGAGACGCTCGCGGACTTCGACGTGGAGGCGGCCGCCGAGGAGTGCGGCGTGCCGCTCGAAGACATCGAGCTCGCCGCCGAGAAGTACGCGATGGCCAACGACGCCGCCATCTTCACCGGGATGGGGATGAGCCAGCACACCTGCGGCGTCGACAACGTCCAAAACGAGATCAACCTCGCGCTGATCACGGGGAACCTCGGCCGCCCGGGCACGGGCGTCAACCCCCTGCGCGGACAGAACAACGTTCAGGGCACCTGCGACGTCGGCGCGATGCCGAACGTCCTCCCGGGGTACCAGCTCGTCGACGACGACGAGGCCCGCGAGTCCGTCGAGGACGTGTGGGGCTTCGAGGTCCCCTCGGAGCCGGGGCTGACGAACGTCGAGATCTCGCACGCGATCGGCGACACCGTCCACGGGCTCTACGTCATGGGCGAGAACCCGATCATGAGCGAGCCCGACGGCAACGAGACGGAGCGCCGGTTCCGCGAGGAGCTCGACTTCATGGTGGTCCAGGACATCTTCATGACCGAGACCGCCGAACTCGCGGACGTGGTCCTCCCGGCGACCACGTGGGCCGAGCGCGACGGCACCGTCACCAACACCGACCGCCGCGTCCAGCGCATGCGCGGCGTCCACAAGGTCCACGAGAACACGCGCCACGACCTCGACATCCTCTGTGAGGTCGGCGACCGACTGTTCGACGGCGACGAGTTCGACTTCGACGGCCCCGAGGACGTGTTCGAGGAGCTCCGCGAGGTGTGCCCGATCATGCACGGGATGACCTACGACGCGCTCGGCGAGACGGGGATCCACTGGCCCTGCTACGAGGAGGGCGACGAGGGCGACTCGTACCTCTACGAAGACGAGTTCGAGACCGACGACGGCCTCGGTCGCATCGAGGGCGTCGTCCACCAGGAGCCGAAGGAGGTCCCCGACGAGGAGTACCCGCTCGTACTCACGACGGCCCGGCTCGAGGAACACTACAACACGGGGACGATGAGCCGGCGGTCGCCGACGCTCTCGAACCAACACCCGGAGAACTTCGTCGACATCCACCCGAACGACGCCGAGCGGTACGGGATCGAGGACGGCGACGACGTGGTTCTCAAGTCCCGCCGCGGGGAGATCACCGTCCGCGCCGACGTCACCGAGGACATCAAGGAGGGCGTCGTCTGGACCACGCCCCACTTCGCGGCCGCCTCCGCGAACCGCCTCACCAACGACGTGCTCGACGAGCGCGCCAAGATCCCCGAGTACAAGGCCGCGGCCGCCGAGATCGAGGTCGGCATCGAGGCCGCGGGCGACGACGCGGCGTCCGCCGACGACTGAGCGGCGTCCGCTTTTTATACGCTCTCTTCCAGCACCGTCTCGTCGCCGTGCTGGACCGCGACCCGGTCCGGGATGGGTGCCTCGGTGAACGCGACGGCGACCGCGTACGGATGGGGTTCGGCGACGTCCGAACAGACGTCGGCGTCCGAGTCGGGGTCGTCCTCGGACCGAATTCGGAGCCGGAGCGTCGCGTCGTCGAGCGCCACCTCGAACAGCGAAACGCGGTAGCAGCGCGTGGGCCCGTCGAGCAGCGATCCGGCCACGACCAGCCGTGGCGGGTCCTCGTCGAGGCGTCGGCGCACCTCGGCGACATCGTTCCCGCCGCCCTCGGTGACGTCGAGGTCGCCGTCGTACGCTCGTCGGAACGTCACCTCGGCGCCCTCGATCGTCGTCGGGTCGTCGCTCCACGGCGGGGTCGGGCAGCCCGCGAGCGGGACGGTCGAGAAGGCGGCCGCGGACGCGAGGAGGGCTCTGCGGCGCACACCCGGGTCGACGCGGAGCGCCGTGAAGTGTCTTGTGCGGGCTGCGGGGGCGCCGAGCGGCGCGCGGTCAGTCGCCACCGCCGCATCCGAAACCACTATCCCCGATCCGGCAAATTCCCCGGTATGGACTGGCCACACGACCCCGACGGCGAGCAGGGGAGCGAGGGCATGCGGCAGTACGGCCACGCCGTGCTCGCGAAGAAGATCGACGAGGAGGAGGACTTCCCGCTGACGGCGGCGGAGTACGTCGAGCAGTACGGCGACCACCCGATCCGGATCGACTTCGAGACGGTCGTCTCCGTCGAGGAGATCTTCGAGGGCGTCGAGAAAGAGGAGTTCGCCGACTTCGTCGAGTTCCACCAGGAGCTCGGCCGCGCGATGCGTGAGAACGGCTACTGGTTCTACGAGGGCGCCGACCAGTTCGTCGACGGCAGCGCCTGAATCCGGGATTTTCGATTTCCGTGTCGTTCTTTTAGACGCAGCCCCAGCCGCGGCCGTACGACGATGTTTATAAACGGCCGATCGACACGAACTCTTCCGAAGCCCCAGTCGCTCGGCTGTACGTATCTGTTTATAAACGATTCTCCGACACCGACACCCCCGAAGCCCCAGCCGGGAGGACTCGATGCGCTCGCTGCGGTCCTCAGTCACTCACTTCGTTCGCTCCTTGCGGTCCTTGCGTCGCGCGTCTTCGTCCTCCCGGCTGCCCCTTCGAGTCCCACCCGCACAGCACCGCGACCGCACCTCACCCCTCCCCAGCCTCGTCGGCCTCCCTCCGGTCGGCCGACTCCCTCGCGCGTGCTGTCTCGCGGCCGCCGAGGGCGGCCGCTCGCAGGCACGCGCCACCGCACATCGTTCGTTTATAAATGTCGCAGCGATGGTCTAGTTCTCGTCCGATGGAATCGCCACGGCCGAGTCGGCCGCTCGGCCGACCCTCGACTCTTTTAAGAACTCCCGGGGCGACCGTCTCGGCATGAACCACGAGCGGATCGCGGTGCTGGCCCACGAGAAGTTCCCCGACCGCGCGAAGACCGCCCTCGGCGTCATGCGCTACGGCGACCAGGACGTCCGGGCCGTCCTCGACCGCGACCGCGCCGGCGACCGCGTGCGCGACCACGTCCCGGACCTCGCGGACGCGCCGATCGTCGACTCGTTCGCGGACGCGCACGCCGCGGCCGACGGCGACCTCGACGCCTTGTACATCGGGATCGCGCCGATCGGCGGCGGCTTCGACGAGTCGTGGCGCGGCGACGTCGAGGCCGCGATCGAGACCGGCTGCGACGTGGTGAGCGGCCTCCACTACTTCTTAAACGAGGACGCGGAACTGGCCGCGCTCGCGGATGAACACGGGGTCGACCTCGTCGACGTCCGGAAGCCCGACGACGACCTGACGGTCGCTAGCGACGCCTCGGGCGACGTCGACGCCGACGTGGTGTGTACGGTCGGCACCGACTGCTCCGTGGGGAAGATGACCGCCTCGCTGGAGATCGTCGCGGCCGCCCGCGAGCGCGGGGTCGACGCCGCGTTCGTCCCCACCGGACAGACCGGGATCATGATCGCCGGCTGGGGGAACCCGATCGACCGCGTCGTCTCGGACTTCGCCGCGGGCGCCGTCGAGGAGATGCTCGTCGAGGTCGGCGACGACCACGACCTCCTCGTCGTCGAGGGGCAGGGGAGCATCGTCCACCCCGCCTACTCGGCGGTCACCTGCGGCATCCTCCACGGGTCGATGGCCGACGGGCTCGTGCTCTGTCACGCCGCGGGCCGCGAGGCCGTCCACGGCTACGAGTCGTTCGACCTCCCGCCGCTCGCCGACTACGTCGACCTCTACGAGGGCCTCGCGACGCCGGTCCACGAGACGAGCGTCGTCGCGGGCGCGGTCAACACGAAAGACGTGACCGACGACGCGACCGCCGCGGAGACCGTGGCCGACTTCGCCGACGAGGTCGGAGTTCCGGCCGCCGACCCGGTCCGCGACGGCGCGGACCGCATCGTGGACGGGATCGTCGACGCTGGACTCGGGGGCGGCGGAGACGGGAGCGGCGAATGAGCCTCGAAGCCGAGTTCGAGCGCGTCTCGCTGCCGCTGGAGAACCCGTTCGGCATCTCACGAGGGACACAGACCGAGGCGGAGAACGTGATCGTGCGGATCACGGACGGTTCGGGGACGACCGGTATCGGCGGCGCCGCGCCGTCGAGCCACTACGGCGAGACGGCCGACACCGTGGCGGCGGTGCTGCCGGCCCTCCTCGACGCGGTCGAGCGCGTCGGCGACCCCCACGCGATCCGCGAGATCGAGGCCGAGCTGCGCGCGGTCGTCGAGGGCAACCCGGCCGCCCGCTGCGCCGTCTCGATCGCCGTCCACGACCTCGCGGCGAAGCGGTTCGGCGTCCCGCTGTACCGCCTGTGGGGGCTCGACCCGAGCGCCGCGCCGAAGACGTCGTTCACGATCGGGCTCGACGAGACGGACCGCGTGCGCGAGAAGGCCGCCGACGCCGTCGCGGCGGGCTACGACGTGTTGAAAATCAAGCTCGGCACCGACCGCGACCGCGAGCTGGTCGACGCGGTCCGCGACGCTGCGCCCGACGCCCGGCTGCGCGTCGACGCCAACGAGGCGTGGACGCCGAAGGAGGCGGTGGCGAAGAGCGCGTGGCTCGCCGACCGCGACGTGGAGTTCGTCGAACAGCCCGTCCCGGCCGAGAATCCCGAAGGCCTCCGGTACGTCTACGAGCGCTCGGAACTACCGATCGCCGCCGACGAGTCCTGCGTGACGGCCGCGGACGTGCCCGCGATTGCCGACCGCTGTGACATCGCGAACCTGAAGCTGATGAAGGCCGGGAGCCTCTCCGAGGCGCGGCGACTGATCGCCGCCGCCCGGGCGCACGGCCTCGAAGTGATGTGCGGCTGTATGATCGAGTCAAACGCGTCGATCGCGGCCGCCGCGCAGCTCGCGCCGCTCCTCGACTACGCCGACATCGACGGCTCGCTGCTGCTCGCCGAGGACCCGTACGCGGGGGTTCGCCTCCCAGACGGGGAGATTCGGCTCACGGAGCAGGACCGCGCGGGGACCGGCGCGCGCCCCGCAGGGGAGTGAGGGGATCCGGAAGTCGAAAGGCGACTGTCGCGGCACGGCCCACTCTCCGAAGACACGTCAGGCCGAAACGGCGGGTGGTTTGAAGACGGCAAAACGGTCCGTTCTCTCGATCAGTCTCTCCGTTCGGATCTGTCTCTCATCCGTTTTTCGTGGTACATCTTGAACCCGTAGAGCACGATTCCGACACCCAACACGAACAGGCCGATCGGAACCCAGATCCAGGCGGCGCTCAGCAGGGCCAGGAGGAGGGGGATCGCGATCAGTAACCCACCGATCCAGATGAGGTGTTTGGGGACCATCGCTACGGGCCGATCCGTGTCCGATCGTATAAAATCCCGCGGCGAGAGCGCGTCTCTCTGCCGTATTCTCGGTGGCGAGTGCGATGTCTCGTCTCTTGTGGGCGATAACGGAGTCACCGCAACGAGACTCGACGCCTCAGTTCTGCTTCTCGTTTGCGTCGGCCTCGGACTCCTCCAGCTCGACGTCGAGCTCCTCGTCGAGGTCGGCGCCCGAGTCGTCGCTCAGGTCGGCTTCGAGATCGTCCGCGTTCATCTCGCTCTCGATGTCCTCCAGTTCAGCGTCGACCTCCTCGTCGCTGACCGCGTCGCCGTCGTCCGCCGCCTCGCTTTTGCCGAGCTCGCCTTTCAGCGTCTCCAGCTCGGCGTCGACCTCGCTGTCGGTCGAGAGGCTCTCCAGCTCGCGGTCGATGCTGTCCTTGTCGGAGAGCGCGTCCTCGAACGCGCCGGAGTCTTCCAGCTCGTCCATCGCCTCCGCGCGCGCCTCCATCTCCTCGGTTCGCTCCTCGGCGCGCTCGATGGAGCGCCCCACGTCCTCCATCTCGTCGCCGACGCCGGTCATCGCCTCGGAGACGCGGGAGGAGGCCTCGGCCGCCTCGTAGCGGGCCTTCATCGTCTCCTTCTTCGTGCGGAACTCCTCGATGCGGTTCTGGAGCTTGTTCTTCTTCTCGACGAGCTGCTCTTGGGTGTTGTTCAGCTCGGCGATCTGGCCCTCCAGCTCCTCGATCTGGCTCATCTTCGACTTCTTCTTTTCGAGGGCCTTGCGCGCGAGGTCGTCGCGGTCCTGCTGGACCGCCTCGCGGGCCTGCCGGTTGTGCTTCTCGACGTTCTCTTCGAGCTTGCGCTTCTGTATCTCCAGCCGCTTCTTCTGAGTCGTCAGGTCCGCGATCCCCTGCTTGACGTCCTGAAGCTCGTCGCGCATCTGTTCGTACGAGTAGTCGAGCGACTCCGTCGGGTCCTCCGCCCGGTTGAGGAGGGCGTTCACCTTCGAGCGGACGACGTAGGAGGCGCGCGAGAGGATTCCCATGACGTGTCATACGCGTTCCACCCGTTAAAACCTCATGCGGTTCGCGACGGGAAGACACAGCTCGTCGTGACGGGAAGACACCCCTCGGCGCGTTCGTCGGCTGCGGCCGCGGCCGACGAACGCGCCCGCCCCTGCCGACCGCGGCCGCGCCCGACGCTTCCTGAAGGTTTATGCGGGGCGTCGGTGTAGCTCCGCACATGGACATCGGCGTGCTAACGGTTCCCTTGGGCGGCGAACCGATAGACGACGCGGCCGCGTACCTCGATGATCTCGGTGTCGACGCCGTCGAACTCGGGGTCGGCGGCTGGCCCGGTTCGGACCACGTCGACCCCGAGACGCTCCTCGACGACGCGGCGGCGCGGGAGGAGCTCCGGGCGCTGCTCGACGGCCACGGGCTCCGGATCTCCGCGCTGGCGACGCACAACAACCCGCTCCACCCCGACGAGGGGCGGGCCGCGGCGGCCGACCGCGAACTGCGCGAGGCGATCGAGCTGGCCGACCTGCTCGGCGTCGACACCGTGACCTGCTTCTCGGGGCTCCCCGCGGGTGCGCCCGGCGACTCGACGCCGAACTGGGTCACGGCGCCGTGGCCGACGGAGCACGCCGACGCGCTCGACTATCAGTGGGACGAGGTGGCGATTCCCTACTGGAGCGACCTGGCGAAACACGCCGAGCACCACGGCGTCGACGTCGCCATCGAGATGCACCCGAACATGCTGGTGTACGAGCCGACGGGCATGCTCGCGCTCCGCGAAGCGACGAACGACCGGATCGGCGCCAACTTCGACCCGTCGCACCTCTACTGGCAGGGGATCGACGTGACCGAGGCGATCCGCTTCCTCGGCGAGCGCGACGCGATCCACCACGTCCACGCGAAGGACACGAAGGTGTACGACGCGAACGCCCGGGTGAAGGGCGTCCTCGACACGACGGGGTACGCCGAAGAGGCCGACCGCTCGTGGCTGTTCCGGTCGATCGGCTACGGCCACGACGAGGGACACTGGAAGGACGTCGTCTCGACGCTCCGGATGGTCGGCTACGAGGGCGCGCTGTCCATCGAACACGAGGACTCGCTCACCTCCTCCCGGGAGGGGTTAGAGAAGGCCGTCGACGTGCTCGACCGCGCCGTCTTCGAGACGGAGCCGGGCGACGCCTACTGGGCGGAGTGACGCTGCGGACGCGGACCACGGTGAGACGCATATGACACGAGACCCACTCAAGATCGGCGTACTGGGGTACCGCTTCATGGGCAAGGCGCACGCGAACGCGCTCGCGCGGCTCCCGATGTTCTTCCCGGACGCGCCCGAGATCGTGCGGCACACGCTCGTCGGGCGCAACGAGGAAGAGCTGGCGGACGCCGCCGACCGGTTCGGCTTCGCGCACACCGCGACCGACTGGGAGGCGGCGCTCGACGAGGTGGACGTGTTCTACAACCTCGGCCCGAACCACGTCCACGCCGAGCCGTCGATCGCGGCGCTCGAAGAGGGCGTTCCCGTCCTCTGCGAGAAGCCGCTCGCCCCGACGGTCGAGGAGGCGGCGACGATGCGCGACGCGGCGGCCGCGGCGGACGTCCCCGCGGGGACCGCGTTCAACTACCGGTTCGTCCCCGCGATCCGGTACGCGAAGGGGCTGATCGAGGACGGCGAACTCGGCGAGATCCGACAGGTCCGCGGGCGGTACCTCCAGGACTGGCTCGTCGACCCCGACGCGCCGTGGGCGTGGCGGATGGACGCCGAGATGGCCGGGTCGGGCGCGCTCGGCGACCTCGGCGCACACACGATCGACCTCGCGAACTTCCTCGTCGGCGACCGGGTCGGCGGGATCGATCGCGTCTCCGGGCAGCTGACGACGTTCGTCGACGAGCGTCCCGTCTACGACGAGAACGGTGACGTCGCGGAGTACCGCGACGTGACGGTCGACGACGCGTACGCCGCGCAGGTCGACTACGAGTCGGGCGCGACCGGGAGCTTCGAGGCGAGCCGGGTCGCCGAGGGGCACAAAAACGACCACACGATCGCGGTTCACGGCTCGAAGGGGAGCCTCGAGTTCTCCTTGGAGCGCCTCAACGAGCTGGAGGTGCTGCGGGAGGGGAACCGCGGCTACGAGACGGTGCTGGTCACCGAGGAGTCGGACCCGTACGTCGACCGCTGGTGGCCCCCCGGACACGTGATCGGGTGGGAACACACGTTCGTCCACGAGAACTACGAGTTCCTGTCCGCGGTCGCGGAGGGGGACACCTTCGAGCCGTCGTTCGAGGACGGGTACGAGATCCAGCGCGTCCTCGACGCGATCGGTCGGTCGGACGAGCGCGGCGAGCGGGTCGCGGTCGAGTGAGTCGCGGTCGAGTGAGCGTCACGGTCGGATGAACTCGCGGTCGGACGTCGCCCCGACAGCCCGTCCGTCAGGCCGTCAGACGCCGACGCCCGGCGTGGAGCCCCCGTTCTCCTCGCCCCACTCTTGGATCGCAGAGTCTTCGCCGTTGTAGCTGCCGAGCGTCTCGCGGGTGTCGAACGCGACCGGCTCCCAGACGACCTCGAAGTTCTCGTTGCCCGTCGCGTTCGGGACGGGGACGCGGTCGCCCGGTCTCACGATGCCGTCGCCGGGCCACGCGCCGAACTGGACGTTCCCGTCCGGGTCCTCGCCGCGGACGTACAGCTCCTCGGCCGGGACCGGCTCCGGGCCGAGCGCGACGACCACGAGGTCGCCGCCCTCCCGTTGGCCCTCGAACTCGGCGTCGGGCGGCGCGACGCCGTCGATGAGGCCGAACACCGCCGCCCCGACGATGGCGAGCAGCAACACGACGACTCCGACGAGCAGTCCCGTCCCCGCCAAGGGGGTGAACCCGCGCTCGTCGTCTCGGAAGGCCACCATTCGGCCGACACTCAGACGGCACCGATATAAGCATTTCCGCGCCGCGTATCAGCGCTGATAAGTTTGGACGGCGGCGCCGAGCGGAGACCGGATCGGGACGGGTTCGCGCGGAGCGAACCGAACCGGAAGCGGGGAACCGAGCCGGAAACGGGCAACCGAACCGGAAACGGGTTATCCCGCGCCGTCGAACTCCGACCGTGACGTCTCGGATGAGCGATCCCGCCGGCGGACGACCCCGCGGTCTCCGGGGGATCGCGCGAACCTGGATCGAGGTCCTCGTCCGGCCGCGGCGGGCGTTCGCGAACGGGATCACGCCCGGCGATCAGGCGCCCGCGCTGACCTTCGCGGTCGCGGTCGCCGCGGCGTTCACGCTCGGACTGATCGCGACGGACCCCGGATCGGTGCCCGTCGTCGTCCCGTCGTCCGCACTGTTATCCGGGCTCGTCGTCTTCCTCGTCGCGGTCGCGCTGGCGGCGCCGGTCGGCCTCCACCTGACCGCCGCGGTCGCGACCGTCTCGGTCGTGCTAGCGAGCGTCGAGTTCGACGACGGGCTGGGGCTGCGCGACCGCGGCGGGGTGAGCGAGACCGTTCAGGTCGTCGCGTACGCGAGTTCGCCGATGGCGCTGGCCGGCCCGTCAGTCCCCGAAATCCGGGTTCTCTGTGGCGCGTACGCCGCGGTGCTGCTGGTCGTCGGGCTCCGGACGGTCCACGGGCTTGGACCGGTCCGGACGGTCGCGGCCGCGCTCCCGCCCGCCGCGCTCGGCTACGGCGTCGGCTACCGCGTCGTCGCCGCGGCGCGGACGCTGCTCGGCGCGTGACGCACCGGTCCGTCCCGGCGTGACCGCCGGAGGGGCGCCGCGTTCTCCTCGAGGCGCCTAGCGGGCTTTCGACAACCGTTTTAGGCCCGAGACTCTCGGTGTACTCAAATGGGATCCTGTATCATCTGTGGCACCGACGTCGGGGGCGGTCGCGTCTGCGACTCGCACCAAGAAGACGTCGTGTTCGACTTCCGTGGCGACTCTCCCGACGGTCTGGTTCCGAGCCGGTTCTACCGAGGCGTCGTCGACGGGTACGCCGAGTTCGGCGTGTTCATCGACCTCGCGCCCGGCGTCACCGGACTGTTACACCGCTCCGAGCTCGACCGCCGCCTCGACAGCCTCGACTGGGAGCCGGGCGACGAGGTGTTCGTCCAAGTGAAGGGCGTCCGCGACAACGGGAACATCGACCTCGGGTGGTCGATCCGACAGACCGACCGCGAGTTCCGCGGCGTCCTCGTTCAGGAGTCCGCCGGCGAACACCTCCCCGACGAGGGAGGCGACGCCGACGAGAGCGACGACACCGGCGAGAACAGCGAGGCCGCGGAGCCGACCGAGGAGACCACGGAGCCGGTCGACGAGGACGACGAGGGCGACGAGCCGGACGCGGACGACGAGTCCGAAGACGGCGACACGACCGCCGCGGAAGTCGCCGACCCCGAGCCGGACGTGTCCGACGACGAGGTCGAAGCGACCGCGGCAGACGGGGAGACCGACAACGGGGCCGAAGCGGCCGCAGCCGACGGAGAGGCCGACGACGGGGACGAAGCGGCCGCAGCAGACGACGAGACCGCAGCAGACGACGAGACGCCCGATCGCGTGTCGATCACGACGCTCGGGGACGCGGTCGGCGAGTCGGTCCGGATCGAGGGCGAGGTCGTCGGCGTCCGTCAGACCGGCGGCCCGACGGTGTTCGAGGTCAGCGACGAGACGGGCGCCGTCGACGTGGCCGCGTTCGTCGAGCCGGGCGTCCGGGCGTACCCGGACGTCGAGGTCGGCGACGCGGTGCGGGTCGACGGTGAGGTGGAGAGCCACCGCGGCGACGTTCAGGTCGAGTCCGAGGCGCTCGTCCTCCTCGACGGCGAGGAGGCCGAAGCGGTCCGCCGCCGGATGGCCGAGGCGCTCACCGACGAGGCGCGGCCGGAGGGGCTCCAGCCGCTCGGCGGCGACGAGACGGTCGCCGAACTCGCCGACGGGCTGCTCGACGCGGCCGAGGCGGTCCGCCGCGCGGTGCTCGAATCGCGGCCGATCGTCGTCCGCCACCCGGCGACCGCCGACGGCTACGTCGCCGGCGCCGCGGTCGAGCGAGCCGTTCTCCCCCTGATCCGCGACGAACACGCCAAAAGCGACGCCGAGTACCACTACTTCACCCGGCGCCCGCTCGACGAACCGGTGTACGACATGGACGCAGCGACCAACGACGCGACGCGGATGCTCCAGGACCGCGACCGCCACGACGAGAAGCTCCCGCTGTTCCTCCTCGTCGGCGCCGGCTCGACGACCGAGTCCGCCGACGGCATCGACCTGCTGTCGGTGTACGGGGTCGACGCCGTCGTCGTCGACGCCGCGGTCGCGGACACCGAGACGCGAGACGCGGTCGACACGCTCGTCTCGCCGGAGCTGTCGGACGTCGGCGGCGACGAGACGCTCTCGACGGGCGCGCTCGTCGCCTCGCTGGCGTCGGCGATCAACGACGAGGTCCGCGCGGACCTCCGGCACCTGCCGGCGGTGAGCTACTGGGCGGACGCCCCCGAGCGGTACGTCGACCTCGCGCGCGACGCCGGCTACGACGCCGAGCGCGTCGCCGAACTTCGCGAGGCGGTCGCGCTGGAGGCGTACTACCAGTCGTATCAGGACAAGCGCGAGCTGATCGCCGACCTCCTGTTCTCTGACGGCGGGAACCTCGCGGCGCACGTCTCCGAGCAGTTCCGCGAGAAGCTGGAGACGGAGGTCGAGACCGCGGACGCGAACGTCGTGACCGAGGCGGTCGACGGCGTCGAGTTCGCGCTGCTCGACACCGACGGCTACACCCACCGGTACGACTTCCCGCCGACGCCGCTCCTCTTGGACGACCTCCACCGGCGGCGCGCCGACGGGGAGCCGTTCGCGACGGTGGGCGTCGGCACCGACGAGCTGTACGTGCGCACGACCGCGGACGTCTCCGTCCGCGACGTGGCCGAGCGCGCGGCCGAGCTCGCGCCCAAGGCGGACATCGCGACCGCTGGCGTCCGCGAGGGGAAAATCGAGTTCCTCTCCGGCGAGCGCGACGCCGTCGAGGACGCCGTCGTCGCGGCCGTCGCCGAATCGTTCTGAGGTCCGCGGCCACGAGCGGAGCGCTTCGAATTTCGCTCGCCCGTCGCTCGGTCAGCGGCGCGTGAACGGTCCGGGCGGAAGGATGAGGTCGTCGAGCTCCGGTCGCTGTTTCACGTTGAACACGACCGACAGCTCGTCGGTCAGCGGATAGCCGTTACAGGAGAGCCGGAACCCGCGCTCGGCGAGGTCGTCCGGCATGATGTGGTCGGTCGGCTGCGAGAGCTCCCCCTCGGCGAGGTACACCGCGCAGTTCGCGCAGGCGCCGCCGCGACAGGAGAAGGGCCACGCGAACCCGCTCCGCTCGGCCGCCTCCAGCAGGCTCTCGTCGGGGTGGACGAGCAGGCGACCGTGAGCGTCCGGGGCGAGGTCGGCGTGAGAGGCTTTCCGAAAGAGGTCGTCGTCGTCGAGCGACCAGCCGTAGTCGACGATCGCCTCGTAGTCGAGGAACTCGACGCGGGTCGGCTGTACCTCGGCGGCGTCACTGTCGTCGTCGAGGTCGATGTCGGCGGCCGCGGTCGTCTCACTGTCACCTTCCTCGCCGTTCTCGTCGCGCGCCTCCAGCTCGCGGTAGGCCCGGCGGACGAGCTGGAACTCCTCGACCGAGCCGCCCTGATCGGGGTGGGCGCGCTTCACGCGCTCGCGGTAGGCCCGTTCGATCGCCTCGTCGTCGGCGTCCTCGTCGACGTCTAACACCTCGAACGGGGAGACCATCCAACGTGTGGCCGTAGGCGCGTGACGCACATAAACTGCCCAGAAGTCGGCAGGCTCGCGGGCGGGGTCGAGAGTCGTCGCGGCGCCGGTAGCCGCCCGACCGATCAGCGTTTAATAGCGGCGCGCCCCACCACTCGGTAATGGGAAACGCCGACCTCCGCGACCTTGCGTCGATCCGCGACGTCGCCTTCTCCGAGATCGAGGGGAGCGTCGTCGCCGTGGACGCGCACAACTGGCTGTACCGGTACCTCACGACCACGGTCAAGTGGACGAGCGACGAGAAGTACACCACCGCCGACGGCGTCGAGGTCGCGAACCTGATCGGGGTCGTCCAAGGGCTCCCGAAGTTCTTCGAACACGACCTGATCCCGGTGATGGTGTTCGACGGCGCCGTCACCGACCTGAAGGCCGACGAGGTGGCCGAACGGCGCGAGAAGCGCGAGAAGGCCGAGGAGCGTCGGGCGGCCGCCGAGGAGCGCGGCGACGCGGTCGAGGCGGCGCGGCTGGAGGCCCGCACGCAGCGGCTCACCGACGCGATACAGGAGACGACACGCGAGCTCCTCGACCTGCTCGACGTGCCGATCGTCGAGGCGCCCGCGGAGGGGGAGGCGCAGTGCGCGCAGATGGCCGCGACCGGGACCGTCGACCACGCCGGCAGCGAGGACTACGACACCCTGCTGTTCGGCGCGCCGACGACGCTCCGACAGCTGACGAGCAAGGGCGACCCGGAGCTGATGGACTTGGCTGCGACGCTCGACGAACTCGGACTCGATCGGCAGGGGCTCGTCGACGTCGCGATGCTCTGCGGGACCGACTTCAACGAGGGCGTCCGGGGGATCGGCCCGAAGACGGCGGTGACTGCGGTGAAGGAACACGGCGACCTGTGGGGCGTCCTCGACGCCCGCGACGCCGAGATCCCGAACGCCGAGGCGGTCCGCGAGCTGTTCATGTCCCCGCCGTCGGCGGACGTCGCGGTCGACACCGACGTGAACCCGGACGTCGAGGCCGCCCGCGAGTACGTCGTCGACGAGTGGGGCGTCGACGCCGACGAGGTCGAGCGGGGCTTCGAACGCATCGCGGAGTCGCAGGTCCAGACCGGGCTCGACCGGTGGACGTGACGGGCTTCGATCGGGGGACCTGAGAAATCTCGATCCGCGGACGTACCGGACCTCGACCGACTGATCCGACGCGACCGACGGAACGGGCTCCGGCCCGCGCTCCGTCGCGCGTCCGTCGGCGCGACCGCCGCGAACACACCTTTTATTTCCTCGTCGTCAGAAGGGTGATTCACACGTGTCGCGGGCCGGAACCCGAGCGGACCGCGGCGACTCTGACCAATGAGCTTCGACGTTCCCGACGACAGACGGTACCTGGAATCGCACGAGTGGGCGACGACCGGCGGTGACACCGTTCGAATCGGCGTCTCCGACTTCGCGCAGGACGAACTGGGCGACGTGGTGTTCGTCGAACTGCCCGCGGTCGGCGACGAGATCGCCGCCGGCGAGTCGTTCGGCGTCGTCGAGTCGATCAAGGCCGTCTCGGACCTGTACGCACCGGTCTCGGGCGAGGTCGTCGCGGTCAACGAGGAGCTGTTCGACCGCCCGGAGCTCGTCAACGAGGACCCGTACGGCGAGGGGTGGATGCTCGAGGTCGACCCGACCGAGGGCGGCGACGCCGAGGGGCTGCTCGACGCCGACGCGTACGACGACCAGATCGCCTGACTGCGCCGGTTCGACGTGAACGCGACCGCGGCCCCTCTGCGTGCCCGCGGGCGTTCGACGCGACCGCAGCGACCGCACGGCCGACCGGATTCGACGACACACTGCCGACACCGGACCCGATCATGACACCGCCACGTTCCGACCGACGAGCCGCGAACCGAGCACCGACCGACGGCCGACCGACGGCCCGCGGACGCGGAGGAGAGACCAGATGAGCCGGGCGAACGGCACGCCGTACGCCCCCCACACCGACGAGGAGACCGAAGCGATGCTGGCGGCGATCGGCGTCGCCGACGAGGAGTCGCTGTTCGACATTCCCGACCCGGTCGCCTTCGACGGCGACTTCGGCATCGACGGGCGGACCGAACGCGAGATCCGCGACGAGTGTGCGCGGATCTTCGCGCGGAACGACGACCTCACCGAGTTCCTCGGGCGAGGTCACTACGGCCACTACGTGCCGAGCGTCGTCGACCACCTCGCGGACCGCGCGGAGTTCCTCACGAGCTACACCCAGTACCAGCCGGAGGTGTCGCAGGGGTTCCTCCAAGCGCTCTTCGAGTACCAGTCGATGCTGGTCGAGCTCACCGGCCTCGACGTCGCGAACTGCTCGATGTACGACGCCGCGACCGCGCTCGGCGAGGCGGCGACGCTCGCCGACCGGGTCCGGTCGGCCTCGGGCGACGTCGTCCTCGTCCCCGAACAGCTCCGGGAGGGGAAGCGGGCGGTGCTGGAGAACTACTGCGACGGCGCCGACCTGCGCGTCGAGACGTACCCGATGGCCGACGGGACGGCCGACGTCGACGCGCTCGCCGACCGCGCGGGCGACGACGTCGTCATGGTGTACGCCGAGAGCCCGACGGTGCGGGGCTGTATCGAAGCGCGGCTCGCGGCGGTCGGCGAGATAGCGGACGAGACGGACGCGCTGTTTACGCTCGGCTCGGACGTCGTCGCGCTGTCGGTCCTCGAATCGCCGGCCGAGGTCGGGGCCGACGTCGTCGTCGGCGAGTCGGGCGCGCTCGGCCTCCCGACCGCGTACGGGATGGGACTGGGGATCTTCGCCTGCCGCGACGACTTCCTGCGGCAGGTCCCCGGTCGGCTCGTCGGCGCGAGCGAGGAGCGCGCGCCGCCGGAGGCGGCGCGAGACGGAGGCGGCGACGCCGCCGACGCCGGGGGTACCCGCGCGTACACCCTGACGCTCCAGACGCGCGAGCAGCACATCCGCAAGGAGCGCGCCACCTCGAACATCTGTACGAATCAAGCGTGGGTCGCGCTCCGCGCGGCGATCCACGCGGCGACGCTCGGCCCGGACGGGCTCGTCGACCTCGCGAACGACTGCGTCCGCGAGGCTGCGGCGCTCGCCGACCGGATCGACGATCTCTCCGGCGCGGCCGCGCCCGTCCACGACCGCCACCACTTCCGCGAGTTCGCGGTGCGCGTCGACCAGCCGGCCGAGGCGATCGCGGCCGAGTTGGAGGCCGAGGGATTCGCGGTCCACGCGATCGGCGAGCACCTGCTTCAGGTGTGCGTCACCGACCTGAACGCCGGGAAGACGGACGCTCTCGTCGAGGCCTTAGAGGGGGTGCTGTGAGATGATCCACGACCAAGCGAACTACGAGCGGGAGGGCGAGCACGTCCGGGAGCCGCTGCTCTCGGAGAAGGGGCAAGAGACCGTCGACGTGCGCGAGGACTCGCCGCTGCCCGACGACCTCACCCGCGAGGAGCTGACGCTGCCGAACCCCTCGGAGCCGGAGACGGCGCGCCACTACACCCGGCTCTCGCAGATGAACTGGGCGATCGACTCGGGGCCGTACCCGCTGGGGAGCTGTACGATGAAGTACAACCCCAAGTTCACCGAGGACGTGGCGGCCGATCCGAACGCGGCGATCCACCCCGACCGCTCCGCGCGCTCCGCGCAGGGGAACCTCGAACTCCAGTATCGGCTCCAGGAGGTCCTCGCCGACATCGGGGGAATGGACGCCGTCACGCTCCAGCCGCCCGCGGGCGCCGCCGGCGAGCTCACGGGGATCCTCGTCGCGAAGGCGTACCACGAACACCACGGCAACGACCGCTCGGAGGTCGTGATCCCGGCGTCGGCCCACGGGACGAACTTCGCGACCGCCGCGACCGCCGGCTACGACGTGGTCGAGCTGCCCTCCGGCGAGGACGGCCGCGTCGACCTAGAGGCGCTGGAGGCGGCCGTCGGCGACGAGACGGCCGCGCTCATGCTCACGAACCCGAACACGGTGGGGCTCTTCGAGCGCGACATCACCGAGATCGCCGACATCGTCCACGACGCCGGCGGACTGCTCTACTACGACGGCGCGAACCTCAACGCGCTGCTCGGCCGTGGGCGCCCCGGAGACATGGGATTCGACGTGATGCACTACAACGTCCACAAGACGTTCGCGACCCCCCACGGCGGCGGCGGTCCCGGCGCCGGGCCGGTCGGCGTCGTCGACGAGCTGGCGCCGTTCCTCCCGTCGCCCCGCGTCAGAGAGACGAACGGCGGGAAGGGGTACGAGCGGTTCGAGCCGGAACACACCATCGGAAAGGTTCACGGCTTCACCGGGAACTGGCTGGTGCTGATCAAGGCGTACGCGTACGTCGCCCGCCTCGGCGACGAGGGGCTCGCGGACGCGGCCGCGAAGGCCGTCCTCAACGCGAACTACCTCGCCGAGCGGATCGACCTCGACGTACCCTTCGGTCCGTTCCACCACGAGTTCGCGGCAACCGCGGGCGACCGCG
This sequence comes from Halorubrum sp. GN11_10-6_MGM, assembly GCF_005435165.1. Lineage (GTDB taxonomy): Archaea > Halobacteriota > Halobacteria > Halobacteriales > Haloferacaceae > Halorubrum. The sequence continues at coordinate 54,148 of NZ_SGUC01000011.1, forward strand.
ACGCGGCCGACGTCGCGAAGCGGATGCTCGACTTCGGCGTCCACCCGCCGACGACGAAGTGGCCGGAGATGGTGCCGGAGGCGATGCTGACCGAACCCACCGAGATCGAGGGGCAGTCGTCGCTCGACGACCTCGCGGCGGCGTTCAACCTCGCGTACGCCGACACCGACGAGGCGCTGGACGCCGCCCCGAACCGGACCGCCGCGAGCCGGATCGATCAGGTCGGCGCCGCCCGGAACCCGCGGCTCTCGTGGCAGGCGCTCGGCGAGGAGTAGGCGACCGGCCCGCCTCGGCAGGCGGCGTCACGGCTCGGTCGGGGCGGACCGGGCCGGTTCTTCGCCGTCGACCGCGTCGAGGTCGTCGGTGGCCGAACCGGCCGCGTCGAGCTCGTCCGCGTCGAACTCCTCCTCGTCGAGCGCGCCCGTCTCGCCGGGATCGGCCTCGCCGGTGTCGGACGTCGAAACCGGGGCCCCGCCGTCGACGAACCGCCGCATCACCCGTCCCTCGGCGCGGTGGAGCGTCTCGCTACACGTCGACTTCGCGATCCCGTCCGCCTCGGCCAGCTCCGTGAGCGTACACCGGCGCGGCGTGTCGTAGTACCCCTTTCGGACCGCCTCGAAGACCAGGTCGCGCTGCGCTTCCGTGAGCGTCCGCTCCGGCTCGTCGACCCCGGCCGCGGCGACGCCGACCGTCACCCCGTCGCCGGCGAGCCGGCGCCCGAACGCCTCGATCCGGTCCCGGTCGCCGACGACCGTCACCGTCGCCCGGCCGTCGGCGACCTCGACCGTCGACGCTACCGGGAGCCCGACCGCCCGCGCCGCCGGGAGGTACGCGGGAGCGCGCCCGACGACCCGAAGCACGTGCCCGTCGCCGCGGCGCTCGATCGACGTCGCGCGAGCGACGCCCTCGTGGTCGCGGAGCGCTTCCTCGACGCGGTCCCTGTCGGCGCCGCCGACGAGCACGGTCGCCGCCGCGTCCGCGTCGGCGCCGTCGGCCGACTCTCGGGCGTCGCCGTCGAGCGCGATCGTCTCCGTAACCCGGAGCGTCGCCGACGGAACGCTCCGCGAGGCGTCGCCGAGCCACGACCCCCCCGGGAGGTCCAACCGAAACTCCGTCCGGCTCATCGCTTCCACCCCGGCGTTCCACGCGGCCCGGCCGTCCAGACGGTCGCTGATACGCGCATCTCCCGTGAGGGTACGTCCTCGGCGCCCCTCGGCGCACTGCTTCATACGTTTCGAACCTAAGTACCCCGAGGGCTGGAAGGAACCGCGGACCGTCGCGGGCACGGTACCGGCTGTACCGCGACCGGGACACGGAGGGTACCGCGACCGCAGCACCGAAGTTCCCGGCGCACGAGCGCGGTCGCATGGAGACGACGGACGCGTTCATCGGGCTGACCTGCGTCGACTGCGGGGAGACGTTCGACGCGGAGGCGGCGACGCACCGCTGTCCCGACTGCGACGGGATCTTAGACCCCGACTACGACTACGACCGGATCGACCTCGCCCCGGAGACGCTCGACGCCCGGCCCGACGGGTCGATGTGGCGGTACGAGGAGCTGCTCCCCTTCCCGGCCGAGACGGCGGTGTCGCTCGGCGAGGGCGCCACGCCGCTCGTGGAGTGTCCGTCGCTCGCGGACGCGATGGGCGTCGGCCGCGTCCTCCTGAAAGACGAGGGGGCGAACCCGACGGGGACGTTCAAGGACCGCGGGCAGGCGGCCGCGATGACGGCCGCGCGCGAACACGGCGCGAGCGAGGTCGCGCTGAACAGCGCGGGCAACGCCGGACAGGCGGCCGCGGCGTACGCGGCGCGGGCGGACCTCGACGCGCACGTGTTCCTCCCGTCGCGGGCGGGGTTCACCCAGAAGGCGATGACGGAGGTCCACGGCGCGGACCTCACCGTCACCGACCCCGTCGGCGGCAACTCGCAGATCGGTGACGCGGGCGCCGCGTACGCCGAGGCGATGGAGGCGAACCCCGAGTGGTACTCGACGAAGACGTTCGTCACGCCGTACCGCCACGAGGGGAAGAAGACGATGGCGCTGGAGCTGCTGGCGCAGCTCGACTGGGAGGTCCCGGACGGCGTCGTCTACCCGACCGGCGGCGGCGTCGGGCTGGTGGGGATGCACAAGGCGGCCCAGGAGGCGGAGAAGCTGGGATGGACGGACGGGCTGGTCCCGATGTACGCCGCGCAGGCGGCGGGCTGTGCCCCGGTCGTCGACGCCTACGAGGCGGGCGCGGACGAGCACGAGCCGCTCGACGACGCCGAGGTCGACACGGCGTGTAACGGGATCGCGATCCCGGACCCCGGCGCGAGCCGGCTCATCTTGGAGGCGGTCCGCGAGTCGGACGGCGGCGCGGTGGCGACGACCGACCGGGAGATCCTCGACGCCGCGATCGACGTCGCGCGCACGGAGGGGCTGGAGGTGGGCGCGACCTGCGCGGCCGCGGTGTCGGGGGCGTTCGCGCTCGCGGCGTCCGGCGAGTTCGGCCCGGACGACACGGTCGTCCTGCTCAACACCGGCGCGGGGAACAAGGACGTGGACTCGCTGCGCGCGCACCTCGGCGAGCGCGAGGCGGACGCCGACGCCGCCGAGTAGTCGCGCGAAGCCGAGTAGTCGCGCGAAGTCGGGGTTCCGCCGGCGGGAGAGGGACCGGATCGGAACCACTACGGCGGGCGGTCGCGACCCCTCGCGCATGGAACTCGGCGTCATCGGACTCGGGCGGATGGGACAGATCGTCGCGAACCGGTCGCTGGAGGCGGGCCACGACGTGGTCGCGTTCGACCTCTCGGCGGAGGCGACCGCGCAGGCGGCCGAGAACGGCGCGGATCCGGCCGACTCGGTGGCCGACCTCTGCGACCGGTTGGACGGGTCCGGGGGAGAGGACGGCAAGCGCATCTGGCTGATGGTGCCCGCGGGCGACGCGGTCGACGCCACGCTCGACGAGTTGGAGCCGCACCTCGACGCCGAGGACGTCGTCGTCGACGGCGGCAACTCGCACTTCGAGGAGTCCGTCCGGCGCGCCGAGGCGACGGACGCGGCGTACCTCGACTGCGGCACCTCCGGCGGCCCCGCGAGCGCCGAAGCGGGCTTCTCGCTGATGGTCGGCGGCCCGGCGTGGGCGTACGAGGAGTTCGTGCCGGTGTTCGACGCGGTCGCGACCGGCCCCGACGGCCACGACCGCATGGGCGAGTCCGGGTCGGGCCACTACGTGAAGATGGTCCACAACGGCGTCGAGTACGCGCTGATGCAGGCGTACGGCGAGGGGTTCGAACTGCTCGCCGACGGGCGCTACGACCTCGACATGGAGTCCGTCGCGCGCACCTGGAACAACGGCGCCGTGATCCGGTCGTGGCTCCTAGAGCTGTGCGAGGAGGCGTTCCGCGAGGAGGGAAGCGACCTGGGCGACGTGGCGGACCACGTCGCCGGCGGCTCGACGGGCACGTGGACCGTCGAGGAGGCGCTCGAACAGGAGGTGCCGGTCCCGATCATCTACCAGGCGCTCGCGGAGCGGTTCGACTCCCGCAACGAGGGGCGCTTCTCGCGGCGACTCGCGAACCGGCTCCGGTACGGGTTCGGGCGGCACGAGGTCGCGCGGCGCGACGGCGAGTAAACTCGCGTCGAAACGGCGTTTGTTCGACACACCGAGAGAAACGTCCGATCCGCGATTCGGTGGCGCGTGCCTGTGAGGCCGCCTCGCGGCCGAGCAGCATCGCGCGAGGGAGTCGGAGCGGCGCGCTCACGCGCCGCTCCAACGAGGCTGGGGAGGCGTGAGGTGCTGTGCGGTCGCGGTCGGGTGGGATTCGAAGGGGCAGTCGCGAGGGCGAAGCACGCCGCAGCTAGCACCGCACGAACGGAGTGAGTGCGGCGCGCAGCAAGGCGCGCGAGCCGTCGCGACTGGGGCTTCGGCGGTGTTCGTGTCGCTCAGCCAGTTATACAGGGTTTGTTTTCCCGGACAGTTCGGATGAAGTACTGAACACGGCGTCCGATGAACTGTTCCATTGGACGCTTCTCGTCCCGATTATCACGGTCAATCACGTCCGAGAAACACTTATGTACGGTCGTGGTAGAGGATACCACGCATAGAATGTTCGAGCGATTCTCGAGCGGCTACTACCTGGGGGAACTGTACGTGGAGCCCCACGGCGGCGAGCGCGCCGTCATCCAGCGGGCGGACCACGAACACGTCAACGAGCAGCTGTACGCGGACGGCGAGGGCGTCGAGCGACTCGACGCCCCCCTCGTCATGAAAGTCGACGGCGGCCACATCCCGGTGGGCGGCGACGACGACGTACCCAGCGGCACGCTCGCGATCCCGCAGGAACTCGCCGACGAGACGCTCCCGGACCGCCGGAACGTGCTGCTGGCGGACGCGGACCGCGCGGAGAAGTTGTTGCGCTGGGAAGGGTGGGAGCCGTTCGTGAACGCGTAGTACGAGTGAAACGCCGTGTTTCCGGTTCGCTGTAGTTACTCTTTATAAACGAGTTGCTGGCCTTCAAGAGGAGACATCACCGACACCCAAGCTGCTTGGTTATAAACAACTGACAGCGAATCGCCGTCGAACACGCCCGAAGCCCCAGTCGCTCGGCCGTACGATACTGTTTCCACTTATAAACTGCCGATCGTCACGAACACCGCCGAAGCCCCAGCCGCGAGGCGGGCGCACGTTCGCCGCCCTCCTCGTCACTCGCTTCGCTCGTTCCTGCGGTGCTCGCGTCACCTGCGCCCGCCTCGCGGCTGCCCCTTCGAGTCCCGCCCAGCACAGCGACCGCACCTCACGCCTCCCCAGCCTCGCGGTTCGCGCTCTTCGAGCGCTCACCGCTCCCTCGCACGCGCTCCTCGCGGCCGCCGAAGGCGGCCGCTCGCAGGCGCGCGCCACCGCACCGGCAGTTACTTGTGAATACTCTCGCGTTCGTCACGCCCGCAGACGCACCTTTTAGGTCGCGGGCGAGCGCCGTTCGGGTATGATCGACAGGCTGCTCGGGCGCGCCGAGCTGAAAGAGCGGATCGAGGAGCTCGAAGAGGAGAAGCGCCACCTCGAACGCCGCGCCGAGGCCGAGGAGGAGCGCCGCTCGGATGCGGTCGCCGACCGCCAGCGCGCCGAGGAGCGCGTCAACGAGCTCGAACACCGGATCGAGTCGCTGGAGGAGCGACTGGAGCGCGCCGAGGGGACCGAAGAGTCGGTCGAGTTCCGACGCGTGAGCGACCTCCGGGGGCCGAAACTGGCGGACGCGCTCGATCGCTTTCGGCGCGTCGAGAGCGACGATCCCGAGGGGCTGCTCACGGCGTACGTCCCGGACGCCGACTCGGTCCCGGCGGCGGTCTCGGACTGGTTCGGCGACCGCACGGAGCTGGTCCGACGCGCCGCCCCCGCGGTCGTCCTCGCCGACGACACCGGCGCGGTGAGCGCCGCGCTGACGCCGCCGATAGAACCCGAGCCGTTCGACCGGTGGAGCGACCGCTTCCGGCTCGACGACGCGTGGTTCCGCCCGACCGGCCGATTCGCGTTCGCGCTGGTGCGGTCTAACACCTTCGCCGTCGGCACCTACGAGGACGGCGAGCGGGTCGCGTTCGAGGGGTTCACGACCGACGTGAAGGAGGCCCACTCGAAGGGCGGCTTCTCGCAGGGGCGCTTCGAGCGCCGGCGCGAGGGGCAGATCGACGACCACCTCGACCGGGCGATCGAGGCGCTCGCGGACGCGGCCGACGCGGCCGACGTCGACCGTGTAATCGCCGTCGGCGAGCGCAGCGTCCTCGGCCGCGTCCGCGACAGCGCCGACGTCACCGACGTCTCCGACGCCACCGGGAAGCCGGAGGCGGCGCTCGCGGACGCGTTCCGAGACTTCTGGACGGTCCGGGTCCGCGCGATCTGAGCCGACTCGAAGACTGTCGGCCGGCGTCAGAACGGTGACTCGAGGCCCTCGTCGTCTCCGCCGTCGCCGTCGGACGCGGGCGTCTCCGTCAGCTCGCCGACATCCCGCTCCCACGCCTCGACGCCGCCGCGGAGGCTCTCGACGCGAGCGCTCTGCGTGCCCTCGTAGCTGCCGATCAGCTGCGCCGCCTGCTGACTGGCGACGCCGTGCGGGCAGACGGTGACGATCCGGTCGGCGCCTTCCAGCTCGGCGACTCGGCTCGTCAGCTCCGGGAAGGGGATACACTCGCTGTCGGGGAGGTGGCCGCGGTCGAACGCGCGCCGGTCGCGGATGTCGACGATTCGAAGCGATCCGGCGGCGGCGCGGTCGGCATCGTCGGGGCCGTCGGTGGAGCCCTCGCGCTCGTCTAACAGCGCCGACAGCTCCTCGGGGTCGATTTCGCCGTCCATCAGTTGAGCGGGGCGATGCTGGCCGTGAGCACGGCTCGGTCGTCGGTGTCGTTGCGGGCGCCGTGGACCGCGCCACGCTCGTTGTACACGACTGCGGGCGCCGCGAGCGCCGCTTCCTCGTCGTCGCGGACCACGGTCGGTTCGCCTTCGAGCACGTGGAACACGTTCGTCGCGTCGGCGTGTTCGTGGGGGTCGACCGTCGCGTCCGGGCCGAGGACGAACGCCTTCACGAGCACGTCGTCGGTGACGACGAGCTCCGCCGTCTCGACCTCGCCGGGGGCCGGGTCGAGCCCGGCGACCGCCGCCGCGTAGCTGTCGAGCGTCATACCCACACCTCGCGCGGAAGCGTGAAAAGTCGCGCGCTCGGGGCGACTCAGTACGACGGCGACTCCTCGGGCTCGCCGTCGCGCGCGTTGGCGACCCGACCGAGAGTGAAGAGGAGGTCGGAGAGCCGGTTGAGATAGGTGACGACGGCCTCGTTTATCGGCTCTGAGCGCGCGAGGTCGACGACCCGGCGCTCCGCCCGCCGGACCACGGCGCGCGCGTGGTGGAGCGCGGCCCCCGCCTCGCCCCCGCCGGGGAGGACGAACGACCGCAGCGGCTCCAGCTCCTCGTCGAACGCGTCGATGCGCTCTTCGAGCAGGTCGGTGTGGCCGCTCTCGACCTGTGGGTCCTCCGGATCGGGGTCCGGGTTGGCGAGGTCCGCCTGAACGACGTGGAGGTGGTTCTGGATCGTCTCCAGCAGGTCGTCGACGTCGTCGTGGCCCGTCGGGCGAACCGTGCCGAGCAGCGCGTTCGCCTCGTCGACGGTGCCGTACGCCTCGATGCGGTGGCTCGACTTCGACACCCGGCTCATGTCCCGGAGGTCGGTCTCGCCCTCGTCGCCGCGGCCGGTGTAGATGCTCATGCGAGGGTCCTCTCGACGTACTCGACGATGTTCGCGCTCTCGGCCATCGTCACGCCGCGCTCCTCGTCGACGAGGACCGGGACGCCGCGCTGGCCGCTCACTCGCTTGACCTCGTTCCGGTCGGAGTGGAGCGCGTCGACCCACTCCGTCTCGTACTCGACGCCCGCGTCGTCCAGGGCGTCGGCCGCCTTCTCGCACCACGGACACCCGTCGAGGGCGTACAGTCGAACGCTCATACCGATCGATCCGTCCGCGCCGTCAAGAAGGTGTGCGTCCGGTGCGGTTCGGACGCCTCGGCGACGGTCGCCTCCACCGACAGTCGTCTCCGCCGACCGCCTCACAGGTCGTGGTACGACTCCATCTCCGTCCGGTGGTCCTCGGGGAGCGGCGCCGGCTCGCCCGTCTCCGGGTCCAGCGAGACGAGCGTCGCCTCGGCCTCCGCGGCGACCGCGCCGCCGACGCGGACCTCGTGGGTCATCGTCGCGCTCGACCGGCCGAGCTCCGCCACGTCGACGGTGACGGTGACCTCGCGGTCGGACAGCTCGACCGAGCGTCGGAAGTCGATCGAGATCGACGCCAGCACGGTCGACGACCGCATGAGGTCCGCGTCGAGTATGTCGCGGAAGTACTGCGCCCGCGCCTGCTCGATGTACGTCGCGTAGACGGCGTTGTTGACGTGACCCATCGCGTCGATGTCGCGGAACCGCACGTCGATCTCCGCGGTGTACGTACCCATACCCGACCCACTGGCGGGGATCGTATGTAGGCGTCGGGATCGGGGCGACCGCGGCCGGAAGCGCGGACGCGACCGGAACCGTGGACGAGGCCGGTACCGCGAACGCGGCGACCTCGAAAACGTATAAATCCGCCACGGCTCTACCACAGAGGTATGGACAACGGCGCGATCGACGACGTCGACAGCGCGATCCTGTACGCGCTACAGGAGGACGCCCGAAACACGTCGTCCGGGGACATCGCGGAGCGGACCGGCACCTCGGACAGCACCGTCCGCAAGCGGATTCAGCGGCTCGAATCCGACGGCGTGATCAAGGGGTACAGCGCCAGCGTCGACTACCAGCGGTCGGGGTACCCCCTCCGGATGCTGCTCTACTGCACCGCGTCGATACCCGAGCGTGGCGAACTCATCCCCGACATCCTCGACATCGACGGCGTCGTGTCGGTCCAGGAGCTGGTCACCGGCGAGCAGAACCTCCTCGTGACGGTCGTCGGCGAGTCGGACGACGACATCACGCCCGTGGCGCAGGCGCTCCTCGATCTGGGGGTTACCGTCGCCGACGAGGTCCTCGTGCGGACCCACGAGACGACCCCCTTCGGGAAGTTCGACGCCGAGCGTCACGAGGAGGACGAGTAACTCGCGAGGGGGACGACTACCTCGCGAGCAGGACGACTACCCCACGGCGATGACGACTATCCCACGACTCGCTCGACGTCCAGTCCGGTCGCGCGCCTGACGACGGCGCTTACCGGGTCGACCGAGCCGGCGAGGTTGTCCGAGTCGCCGTCGAGGACGAGGAGGGCCGCGCGCCGACCCGGTTCGATCACGCCGCAGTCGAGGTCAGCGATCTCGGCGCCCGCGGCGGTCGCCATCCGCAACACCTCCCGGTCGCTCACGTCGAACCGCTTCGCCGCGGTCGCCATCTCGCGGAACATCGACGGCCCGTTCAGCATGACGTTGTCGGTGCCGAGCGCGACGGTCGTGTGGTCGAGCAGCTCCCGTATCGGCGGCGTCCCCACGTCGAGGACCGCGTTCGCGCGCGGGCAGACCGCGATCGGGACGGACCCGTCCGCGACGCGCTCCAAGTGCTCCCGCTCGGCGTGGACCATGTGAACGAGCAGGTCGGGGTCCAGATCGAGCGCCGGGTGGATGTCGGTCGCGTCCGGCTCGCCGGCGTGGATCGCGAAGGGGACGCCCCGCTCCTCGCAGGCGGCGCGTTCCGCGGCGAAGTCGTCGTCGTTGGCGCCGGAGGCGCCGTACCCGTCGGCGACGTCGAGGACGGACGGGTCGTCGCTGCCGAAGACGAACGGCTCGACGCCGGTGTCGACCGCGGCCTCGCGGAGCGCCCGCGCCCCGGGAGGCCCCGACTCGCGGAAGTCGAGCGTCGAAACCGTCCCGGTCCGCCGCATGAACCGGAGCGTTCGCCGCATCGCCGACACCAGCTCGTCGCGGTCGGCGGCCGCCAGCCGTCGGTGTTTCAGGCTGTCCGGCGGCGCGACCGCCTCGTCGAGCGAGAGGCCGACCGCCGCCTCCTTCGCGACGGAGTCCCCGAGGTGGGTGTGCGCGTTGACGAACGCCGGCAACACGATGTCGGTCGAGTCGGTGGCCGTCTCCTCGACGGCGTCGATCCGCCCGTCCTCGACGACGACGCGCCCGCGGACGGGCTCGAACGACTCCCCGACGAGGACGGTCCCAGAGAGTTCTCGCATACCGGCCCTCCGAACTCGGGGACGATAGTGCTTCCTGAGTCGGGACGCCGAACGGCGCGAGGGGCCTCCCGAAAACAGCAGTCCCCGCGAACGCCGTCTCTCAGCATTCCGGCCGGTGATCGAGATAACCATAATGTTCTATAATGTGGTATTTGCGAACAGATTGTGAATACAAACAGATTTAATAGACGTTACGTTCTCAAAACGCGTAGACAACGACCGGAAGCGGATCTGCTGGCCGTCCGAACCGCGATGCCGGTCGTGTGGTCGCTCGAACGATGTCAGGACGCACCTCGAAGCCGACGGTCGGAGCGCTCCGGGAGACGGCGGACTCGTCGTCCGTCCCCGTCGCACTAACGCGGCTCGCGTGGACGCTGTTCGCCGCGAGCGTCGTCGCCCTCGTCGCCCGAGTCCGACTCGACGGGGCGTGGGAGGTGCCGGGCGTGATCGCCGTCGACGGACTGACCGTCCTGCTGTGGGTCGTGGTCACGTTCTTCAGCGGGATCGTTCACAGCTACTCGCGCCGGTACATGGCCGGGAGCGCCCACGAGACCGACTTCTTCGGCGGCGTCTTCGCGTTCACGCTCGCCGTGATGGCGCTCGCCGCCGCCGACCACGTGGCGCTGTTCTGGTGCTGCTGGCTGGCGATGGGACTCCTGATGGCCCGGCTCATCGGGACCGTCGACGGCTGGCCGCAGGCTCGCGCCGCCGCGAGCGTCGCCCGCCGGCACTTCCTCGCCAGCAGCGCGCTCCTCGGGGTCGCGCTGGTCGCGCTGTGGGCGGCGACCGACGCGACGACGATCGCCGGGATCGCGGCGAGCGCCGACTCTCTCGGCGGCCCCGCGCTGCTCGTCGCCGGCGGGGCGCTCGTCCTCGCGGCGATGATCCAGTCGGCGCTCATCCCGTTCCACGGCTGGCTGCTCTCCTCGATGACCGCACCCACCCCGGCGTCGGCGCTGATGCACGCCGGGTTCGTCAACGCGGGCGGTATTCTGCTGACCCGCTTCGCGCCCGTCGTGACGGTCGAGACCGCGCTCATGCTCGGTATCGTGGTCGTCGGCGCCGTGAGCGCGCTGGCCGGGAAGCTGCTCAAAACCGTCCGGTCGGACGTCAAGGGGGAGCTGGGCTGCTCGACGATCGGACAGATGGGCTTCATGATCGTCCAGGCCGGGCTCGGCTTCTTCGCCGCCGCCGTCACGCACCTGATCCTACACGGCTTCTACAAGGCGTACCACTTCCTGAGCGCGGGCGACGAGGTCGAGCACACGGCCCCGACGGAACACGAGTCGGGGGAGACGAGCGTCGCCGGCGCGGCGGTCGTACTGCTGACCGGGCTCGCGGGCGGCGCGACGTTCGCGCTCCTGACGGGGAAGGGGACGAGCGTCGACAGCGGGCTGCTGCTCGCGGGGTTCGTGACGCTCACGACCCTCCACGCGGCCCGGAGCGCCGTCCGGCAGACCGCGCTGTCGAGGGCGACCCGCTACGGCGCGGTCCCGCTGGTCGCGCTCCCGGCGATCGCGGTGTACGCGCTCGCGTACAGGGGGGTCTCGGGGGTGCTCTCCGGGCTCCCGGTCGTCTCCGCGCCGACCGAACTGACCGCGCTCCACGCGCTCGTCGCCGTCGCCTTCCTCGCCGCGTACGTCGCGATCGAGACCGGCGTCCACGAGCGGAGCGAGCGCCTCTACGTCGCCCTCCTGAACGCCGGACAACCCGATCCGAACACCGTGTTAACCGCCACGGAGGAGTACAATGAACACTGAACCCGCCACCGAAGCCGAGACACACGCCGTCGGAGACGACCCAGACGCTATCGAAGCCGAGACACACGCCGTCGGAGACGCCGTCGAGGCGGCCGCGACCGCGGTCGGGTCGGTCTGGCCGGTCCACTCGTTCGTGACCGCGAACCCGCTCTCCGGGTTCGAGGACCGGCCGTTCGACGAGGCCGTGACCGAGGCGGCCGACCTCCTCGGCGGCCGCGGCTACCCGCGCGCGGCGACCTTCCGCACGGCCCTCGACGAGGGGCGGATCGACCCCGACCTGCTCGACGCGGAGCTGACCGACCGGGGGTACGAGGCCGACCCAGAAGCCCTGCTGGAGCGGCTGGCGGGCGCCGAGGCGGAGCGGTCCGCCGACGGCCCCGAGAGTCCGGACTCTGACGCCGAGCGCGTCGACCGCGTGCTGACGAAGTGGCTGTCCGCGTTCCTCGACGAGGGGCAAGCCGAGTGGTCGATGCCGAACCGCGAAGCGGGGTTCTACGACGCGTTCCGGTCGGTGGCCCCGTACGACGACGAGATACCCGACGAAGGGCTCGCGGGCGATCTCCCGGGGTCGCCGATCGAGGCGATCGAGACCGCGCTGGCGCCGTATCCCGGGGGGGAGTGGCAGTCCGTCTTCGAGGCGCAGTTCGCCGCCCTCCCCGGGTGGACCGGGTTGCTCAAGCAGCGCGCGGACGACGGCGGCGCGTGGCAGTCCGCGTACCCGATCACGCTGGAGGGGTACCTCGCGGCCCGGCTCGCGCTGGCGGACGCCTTCGGCGTCGACGTCGCGCCGCCGAGCGAGCCCGACGGCCCCGCGATCGAGCCGAGCGACGAGATCGCCGACGCGTTCCTGAGCGCGTGGGAGGCCACGTACCGCGACGAACTCGTCGAGCGGGTCGCGGCCGAGAGCGAGGCGCGCGACGGCGCCCGCGCCGACGGCGGCGCGTCCGGGCGTCCGGACGCACAGCTGGTCTTCTGTATCGACACGCGCTCGGAGGTGATCCGCCGGCACGTCGAGGCGACCGGCGACTACGAGACGCACGGCTACGCGGGATTCTTCGGCGTGCCGATGGAGTACCGGGGATACGACGCCGACGTCTCCGTCGACGCCTGCCCGCCGATCATCGACCCGGAACACCGCGTCTCGGAGGTCCCGACCGACGACGACGGGCGGGCGAGCCGCGACCGCTTGGCGAGCCTCCGCGAGGCCGCCGGCGAGGTCGTCGAGACGCTGCGCTCGAACCCCGCCACCGCGTTCAGCTTCGTCGAGGGGTCCGGGAGCGGGTACGGCCTCGCACTCGCCGCGCGCACGCTCGTCCCCGGCCGCGTGTACGACCTACTCGACGGAGCCGACGACGCGGTGCCCGGGGACCACGAGTTCTGCGAGCCGGGGGTCCACGACCACGACGGCGCCGGAGAGGGGCTCCCGGCGGGGATGACTCGCGACGAGAAGGTGGAGTACGCCGCGACGGCGTTCGAGCTGATGGGGTGGGAGGCGTTCGGTCGGCTCGTCGTCTTCACCGGCCACGCGGCCGAGACGGCGAACAACCCCTACGACTCCAGCCTCGACTGCGGCGCCTGCGCCGGCAACCCGGGCGGCCCGAACGCCCGCGTCCTCGCCGCGATCTGTAACGACCCCGCGGTCAGGGCGGGGCTGGACGAGCGCGGTATCGACGTGCCCGACGACACCGTCTTCCTCGCCGCCGAACACAACACGACGACCGACGAGATCGAACTGTACGACGGCGACGTGCCCGACTCGCACGCCGCGGACCTCGAACGGCTGCGCGCGGACCTCGACGCCGCGCGCGAGGGCGCCGCCGCCGAGCGCGCCGAGTCGATGGGCGCCGACGGCTCGTCGGGCGTTCGCGAGACCGAGCGCCGCGCGGGCGACTGGGCCGAGACGCGCCCCGAATGGGGGTTGGCGGGCAACGCCGGCTTCGTCGTCGGTCCCCGCGGACTGACGAGCGACCTCGACCTGGACGGGCGTGCGTTCCTCCACTCGTACGACTGGGAGACCGACCCGGACGGCGACGCGCTCGAAGCGATCCTGACCGGGCCGATGGTCGTCACGCAGTGGATCAACGCGCAGTACTACTTCTCGACGGTTGATAACGCGGCGTACGGCAGCGGGTCGAAGGTGACCCACAACCCGGTCGGAAACGTCGGCGTCTACCAGGGCAACGGCGGCGACCTGATGACTGGCCTTCCGCTCCAGTCGCTCATGGCCGACGCCGACACCCCGTACCACCAGCCCCTCCGGCTCTCCACGGTCGTCCACGCGCCGGTCGACCGCGTCACGGAGATTCTGGCAGACAACGAGGCGGTGACCGGCCTGCTGGACAACGACTGGCTCTCCCTGACGGTCGTCGACCCGACGCGAGATCACCGCGCCTTCGAGTACGAGGAGGAACTGGCGTGGGCGCCGACGCCCGAGAGAACGGACGCGCGCTCGGAGCCGCGGAAAGCGCCCGCCGTCGCCGACGACTGAGTCGAGGTTCGACTCGCAACCGCTCCGCCGACGCGGTGGCGGTCTGCGGAGCCGGCGAACGGCGCGGAGGCTACTCTCCGTTCACGAGTCGCTCGCGCCGCTCCCGCTGCGACTCCGTGAGCATGTCGACGGACGTCACCTCGACGAGCGCGTCGTCTTCCATCCGCCGGAACTCGCGGCGGTTCGCCGGGGGACTGTACGCCGATAGCGCCGCTCGGACCGAATCGCCGTCGACGGAGACGTTTTCCGTCTCCCCGCCGACGGACAGTTCCGTCCAGACGGCCTCCTTCGCGACGCGTTCGAGTTCGGCACCGGTGAACCCCGCGGTCCGGTCGAGGAGCCACTCCCAGTCGGCCGCCGAGAGGTCGACGCTCGCGTTGCGGTCGCGGAGGTGAACGCGCAGGATCGAGCGGCGCCCCTCGGTGTCGGGACGCACGAACGGCACCGTGAGGTCGAACCGTCCGGCTCGCTTGAGCGCCGGATCGATGTGCGTCGGTTCGTTGCTCGCGGCGATCCAGATCACCTGTCCGTCCAGCTCTGGATCGGACATGAACTGGAGGATCCGCGCGAACAGCCGCCGATCCACGCCACTGTCGTCGCCGCCTCCCCGTCGACCCATGGTCTGATCGATCTCGTCCATGAACACGACCACCGGGGTCAGCGATCGGATCAGATCGAGCGCCCGGGAGAGGTTTCGCTCCGACTCGCCGACGTACATCGAACGGATGTTGCCCAGCTCCGCGAAGTTGACGCCGCAGGCGTTCGCAAACGCTCGGGCGACGAGGGTTTTCCCCGTTCCGGGGGGGCCAAGGAAGAGGAGTCCGCTCGGCAGCGATCGACGGACCGTCTCGGAGGAGCCGGCCCGCTCCATCAGGTCGCTGATTCGGATCAGTCGCTCTTTGACCGCGTCGAGCCCGCCGACTCCCTCGAAGGCGGACTCCGGGTCGACGCCCGGGTCCGGTTCGGACACCTCGAGAATGCCGCCGCTCTCCTGGGCCAACTGGTCGCGTTTGGCGCGCTTGACGTACTCCGTGGTGAACCGCTGTTCCTCGTCCGCGTTGATCCGGAGTACGAGGTTCTCTAACCCGACCAGGTTCAGCCCCGACGTCCGCTCGGCGAGCGTGCGGAGCTGCTCCGCGATTCCGGACCCGAACCGGTCTTCGAAGCGCGGCCTCGTGGCCCCGTCGAGGCGGATGCCGCTCATCGGGACCACCCGGGCCCCGGCGTACAGCGCCGCGAGGAACTTGAGCCGATCGCCGCGGTCTTCCGGACGGGGTACGTCGATCGTCTCGAAGTGGCTGGAGGCCGACCGGAGGTCGCGCGTCAATCCCTCCGACGAGCCCGCCAGTAAGACGACTTGGTTCTCGCTCTGGAACATCGACGGCGACCGCGCCCACCGCTTTATCGCGTCGGTCACGACGTTCTGGTTCACGTTCGCGGAATCCGGCGGTGAGAGGAGATGGAGGTTGTCGACGATCAGTGCGATCCCGCCGTCGTAGGACCGTTCCAGCAGCTCCTCCATCACGCGAACGTCGCCGTCGAGCGCTTCCTGAGGGCTTCTCGTCCGCGTCGCCGCGTCGCCCCCGTTCGGATCGATCTCAAGGTCGTCGAACGGCGACGGGTCGTCGTCGGGCGTCGCCTCACCTCTGACCGGCCGCTCGAACCCGTTCGACAGCGAGTAGCGGATCACCCAGTCTTTGCGTTTCGCGGCGTTCTCCTCGATTCGGTCGATGGCGGGGAGGTAGCCGGAGTCCGGAGAAAAGGCGTAGTCGTCGACGTTACCGGTGAGCAGGAACACCCGAGCGACGTCCGCCTCGTCTCCGGTGACGAGGGTTTCGAGCCACGGGGGGTCCGTCGAGAGGAACCCCTCCTCGACCCAGAGGCGCCGAACCGCCGGGTCTGCGTCGAGACAGAAGCTCTGTATCCAATCGGGGGCATCTCCGCCGCCGTCCGTCGGGCCCCCCCGAAGCCACCGCGGCGGCCGACCGTCGGAGAAGTTCCGATCGGCGAGATCGCCCGTTTTGATGCCGTACTCGTCGTCGAGACGATCGATCAGGCGTTCGCTCCACCGGGGCAGTGCGCCGAGATCGACCGCGTCGGTGTCGTCCTCCATCTGTGGTCACTCCATGTGGTCTGATAGCTCTTCTCGTATCCGTGCCAGCCGGTCCGCGTGTCGGTCCCGGAAGTCGCGGTCGCGGACCACGTCCAGTTGCGTCTCGTAGTACCGGCGGATAAACGCCTCGTACACCTGTCGGTGTTCGTAAAAGGACGCGCGGTCGGTGGCCACCTCGTGACGGTGTCTGGCGTCGCCGCGAGCGCGCGGTTCGATCTCTCCGTACGTCTCCTTCTCATCTCTGCTGCGCTGAGAACTGTGCTGTTGATCGAGTCGCTCGTCGGAGATCTCGCGGGTGAGATCGTCGATTCGACGCTGGGCCTCCTCTAACTCCCCGGCCGTCTCCTCGAGCGACGCCAACGCCTCGGAGACGGACTCGTCACGCCGCTCGACCGCGGCCGTGACGCGCTCCCACTCGCGCTCGCGGCGCCGGACCAGCGACTCCACCTCCGAGGAGCGGCGCTCGACGGCGTCGATCGCGTCTTGGACGCTCGTGACCGCCACGACGTCGTCGACGCTCGCGGCGTCGAACCGCTGGCGTTCTCGCTCGAACGCTGACCGGAGTTCGGAGAGGCGGTCTGACCGCTCGGCGGCGGCCGCCCGGTACCGGTCTCTGAGCCGGCGCAGCGACTCCCGCTCGCGTTCGAGCAACGCCGCCCTGTGTCCGTCGTCGGAGGAGTCAACGTCGGACTCCACTCGGCTCCCGGCGTCGAGATCGGCCAGTCGCTCGTCGAGTTCGGCCGCTCTGTCGCCGTCGCCGGCGGTGAGGCGTTCCAGGTACGTCAGATCGTGCTCGATCGTCTCGAACTCCTCTCTGATCCCCTCTCGGACGTCTTCATCTAACACGATCCGGCCGACGTACCCTCCCAGTTCGCCGTGTTGCGAACGCGCTTGTCTGAGGAGCCGCTCGACGCGCCGGTCGGCGACGTGGAGTTCGACGAGCGTGTCGAGCGAATCGATCCGCTCTTCGATCACGTCCGCGAAGCCGCGTCGAAGCGCTTGGTCGGCCTCGAACACCTCCTCGCGGAGCCGTCCCTCGAGCTGTTTGTACTCGGAACGCGCCTTCCGTCGGTCCGCCTCCGCGTCGACGCGGTCGGCTTCCGCGGACTCGCTTCTCGCGGCCAGCTCCGTCGAGCGCGAGCGCGTCTCGATAGCGCGGACGCGCTCGTAGAACCCCCCCGTGACCAGCGCCTCGCGCGCGCCCTGGGCGACGCGGTCTGCCCGCTCCGACATCGCGCGTTCGAGGGTTCGGCGGGCCTCGTCGTGACCGAGAGACTTGAGCGTCTCGGCGGCCCGAAGCGCCCCCTCCGGGTCCTCGTCCGCGAGCCGCTCGAACAGGCTCACGATCGGTGCCGCCCCGTCGAGTATCGACTCAGTGGCGACCGTGTCGAGGACTGTCTCGACGACGGGGTCGTCGGCCGGCCGGCCGGAGATCAACTCCGCGATACGGTCGGTCGCGTCCTGTGGTCGGGACCGGACGAGCTCGCGAACGACTCGACGGAGGTCCGCTTCCGGGAGCGTCGAGTCGTTCGCGAGCTCGGCGAACAGCTCTCGGATCCGGTCGTCCGCCTCGGCGGTGCCGTCGTCGTAGCTGGCGCGAATCCGGTCGCGGTTGTGATCGATTTCCGCGTCCAGTCCCGTGAGAACCTCCGTGAGGACGTCGATAGCGCGGCTCCGGCGGCGGCCGTCGTCCTCGGCGGCGATAGTCGTGATCGCGCCGGCGTGTTCGCGGACCCCGTAGACGCCGGACAGCGTGTCGAGAATCGGCGCGACGATCCGCTCGTACTGTGCGAGGTCGCGCAGGCGGTCGAGCTCCGCGACGAGGACGTCGACGCCGACCTCGCTCAGCGCGATTTCGTTTCGGAGCCGGCCGGGTAGCGCCTCGCGGTCGCCGCGTCGGAACGCGCGGACCTCCTCGACCGCGTTCGACAGTTCGAACCGGTCCGACTGGGGTAGTTCGCGGGACCACTGCTTGAGGTTTCCGACGGCCTTGTTCATCACCTGGTAGTCGTGAGCGATCCGGAGGGGGAGGAGGTGGTACAACAGCACCTCTAGGTTCGCGTCTCCGACCGGTCTGTCGCCGAGAAGGCGGAGGGCGTACTCGACCTCGCCGGGCGGGGCGGTCTCCGAGCGGAGCTGGTCCAGTGCCCGTCGCCGGTTGAACGATCCGAGGAGTTCCGTCGACCGGGACTCGTCGTTCGTCCCCGCGCTGTACAGTTGTTTGAGCGCACGGCTTACCGGCTGGGAGTAGCTCCCGCCCTCGCGGGCGCGCTCGGCCTCCGTCAACACGGTCGCGAAGAGGTCCGGCTCGGTCGCCCGGTTGTTCCTGACCCAGCCGACTAGCCGGAAGAGAAACGAGGTGACCGCCCGCGGCGGATCGGCGTCGCCGGCCAGCGTGACGAACAGGACGTTCACCAGCGTCCGACGGCCCGCTTCGTCCGTCGATCGAAACTGTCGTTCGAGCGCCGACTCGGCCGCGTCGCGGACGACCGCCTCGTCGTCCCACAGCGCTTGGACCAGCGCGCGAACGACGCGCCGCGATCCGTTCCCGTCCTCGCCGAGGGCCGTCGCGTCCGCGGCTCGCTGATCGGGGGCACCGCGGCCCGCGGTCAGCCGCCTGAGCGCGGCGTGGTCGACCCCGGATCCGCCGTCGTCGAGGCTCACGATTCCTCCTCGCGACCGGTGTCCCGGTCGCGGCCTCGCTCGGCGTCCCGCTCGGCGACGCGGGCGTCGCCCTCGGCGTCGGTCTCGTCCGCGAGGTGCCGGGCCGGGTCGGGCGCAAACAGCTCCTCGCCGATCGGGTACTGAGCGGAGTGGAGTTCGAACCACTCCAGTTCGGTGAACGGCGTGGCGCGTTCGCGGGTGACCGGCTCCGACTCCTCGATCCCGTCGAGTTCGCCGCGAATCTCCGCCTCGGTGATCGGCTCGGGGATCTCGTAGTCGGCGTCGCTCGGGAGGTCCGGGTCGCCGTGGACCGGGTCGACGTCCGGGACCGCTTCCGGCGGATCGGCGGCGCCGCTCCGGTCGAACTCCGAATCGGCCTGCCGGTCGCTCACCTGACCGGCGACGCTCCTCTCGACCTCGCGGTCGACCCGGGATATCTCCCCGGAGGTGTCGTCCCAAGCGTCGTCGATCTCCTCGCTCGTCCGATCGATGTCACCTTCGAGTCGGTCGGCCTCCGAGAACAGGCCCTTGATATCGTTCAACAGCGACTCCCACCGAGAGACGTTTTCCTCGGCGTCGCTGAAGACGCTCTGTCGGCGTTTCACGACCGCTCACCCGCCTCGATTCGCCTGTGAGCCTGCTTTGCGATCTCCGGCGCCTCCTCCTCGACCGCCTCCGACTCGACCGACCGCCTGAGTATGCTGTCGAGCCGCCAGCGCTCGACGTTGCGTCGGTACTGTTCGTCCGCCGCCTCGGTCGCGCGGTCGTACGCCTCCGCGTCCGCAGCGGGCGTCTCCTCGTTGGTACGTTCGCCGGCGTCGGCGAGGTCGTCGTGGTCCTCCGAGAGGCGGTCGGTGAGCCGTTTGACCCGATCGCCGATCTGCTCGCGGCGGTCTCGAGCGTTCGTCTGCCGCTCGTCGAGCGTCTCGAGTCGGTCACGGAGATCGGACGCTCGCGACCGGGCGTCGCGGGCCTGCTCGTCGAGGTCCGCGTGGCGGCTCGTCTTCTCGCGAACGACCCCGCGGAGGTCCGAGACGATCTCATCGACGGACTGCTCTACCCGCTCGTACTCCCGCCGCAGGTCGCGGAGGTCTCCGAGGAGCGACTCGTATCTGTCGCTGTAGTCGTCGATGCGCCCCATCGAGTCCTCCAGCTTCGCCTTCAGCGCGTCCCACTCCTCGTACAGTCCGTCGATGTCGGTTTCCAAGTTCGAGATCTCGGTTCTGACGTCCGGTAGGTGGGTGTTTCGTATCTCCGAGCGCTCGTTTCGGGCCTCGTTTCTCTCGCTTTCGAGGGATTCGATGTCGGACTTGAGCGAACGGACCGCGCTCTTCCACTCCCGCATGTCGGACTCGTAGCGGTCTGCGTCCTCGTACTGGAACTTGCTCGGTTCCTTGTGGTTCTCGAGCTCGCGTAGCCTGTCGTAGCCGTCGTCGATCCGACTTCCCAGCTCCGGGATTATCTCGTTGTCGAGCTCCCGCGCCCGGTCCTCGAGGTCGCGTTTGCGGTCCTTCGCCGCCTCGAGGTCGCGTTCGGCCGACTCGATCCGGTCTTCCGTGCGTCGGATGTCGTCTCGGATCTCCTCGGCCGTCGCGCGCTCCCGTTCGACGGCCTCGACTAGCTCCTCGATCGCCTGCCTGACGGTTTGTATCTGGGCGGCGAGTTCCCGTAGCTCGTCGAACAGCGGGGCGAGCCGGAGCATCCGCGTCGCTCCGGCCGCTCTGAACGAGGCGAGCGTGTCCACGCTCCGTGCCGTCGCGCGCGCAGACTCGACTCGCGCGCGCTTCCGGTCGCCCTCCCCCGACAGCCGAGCGCCCGTGCGGTCGCGAATCTCGCGGTCGGTGTCGGTCGCGTCCGACATGGTGTCGTACCGGGTTTCGATCCGGTCGAGCACCGTCCGACGTCGCGCTTCGCGGACGACCTCCGCCTCGTAGCCGCTCTCGACGAGCGCTTCCCTCGCGCGTTCGCGGACGGACTCGTACTGGTGGTCGAACGCCGGACCGAGGAGCACGCGGACGATCTCGTTGCTCTCCAGCTCGTCGAGAGCCGAAACGAGCGGCTCCAGTCGGTCGGGGTCGGGCTCACCGGACTCCCACAGACGCTCGATGGCGTCCGTGAACTCGACGAGCCGGTGGTCGACCGCCGCTTCGATCTTCGACTCGACGACCGGGTCGGAACCGACCGCGTCGGGGTCGATATCCCAGAGGGCCTCGTGAATCTCCGGGGGTCTGACCGACAGCCACACCCGGGCGGCGTGTGCGCTGACCTCCGGGTCGAAGGTCGTGCCGGCGCCGTCGACGATCGTCTGAAGCGTCTCGCGGATCGTCTCGTCGACGGCCAGCTCGTCGTCGGAGAAGAAGACGTGTCGCATGTGATCGTCTTGCGCGGGCGTCTCCGTGTGTTGGTGGGGAGTGAGCCCGACGAGAATCTCACCGAGCACGTCGATACCGGCGTGTACCGCGTCGGCATCGTGTTCGTGTTCGAGGAGAAACTCGCACAGCTGCTCCGCGTGACCGCGGAGCCCCCCGATCGCCCGGAGCGTCTCGAAGGCCGTCTCGATCACCGGCTGTCGCTGCTCGACTCTCGTCAGGTCGACCAGCCAGTCGACGACCGCGGGCCCGACGTATCCGACGACGACGAGTTCGGCGACCAGCAGCGAGGGCAATTCGTCGGCTTCGCCGGCGAGGTACGACTCTAACCGCTCGACTGCGTCCTCGGGCGACTGGTGGGAGTCGAACTCCCGCGCCCACGTCCCGAGCGCCTCGAGGGCCGCCCGTTCGACGTCGGCGTCGTAGTGGTTGCGGAGGGGGTACAGAACGTCGACGACCAGCTCCGTCGGGATCTCGGTGATCGACTCCTCGGCGAGCGTCTCCAGCAACGAGACGCGGGGCTGGGTACCGAGCGTCGGATCGACGAGCCGTCTCCTGATGTCCTCTTCGCGAAACGCCTCGATCCGATCGTTAGAGATCCGGTCGTCCGCCTCGGTGACGCGTCGGAACTGCTCTTCGGCGGCCGCCACGGCCTCCGAAGACGTGTCTCTACGGAGCAGGCTGTGTATCTCGTGGAGAAACGAGATGAACACGTGGGGGTGTTCGTGGCGTAGCTCGTAGGCGCGATCGCCGATCGCCTTCACGCCCGCCTCCGATTCGATACCCGCGTTCGTCCGGGACCCGAGGTGTCTAACGAGGCGGACGAGGACGCGTAGTTCCTCGTCGTCGTCCAAGCGCTCGAACGACTCGAGGAACGTCTCCCAGTCCATCTCGCCGGGCAGACCGTCGATACCGCCCTCGGTCGTCGTCGCGACCGCCAGCAGATGGCGCGGATCGAGTTCGTCCGGCTCGAATGTCTCCGACAGCGCCGCCTCCGCCTCCTCGTCCGTCCGCCCGGCGAGGAACCGTTCGAGTCCCTCCGGCGTGAGCGTACGGTCCGAAGTCATATGAACGAGGGAACGAGGACTCCGACGAGCACGCCCGCCAAGAGCGCGAGCTTCGCGTACTCGACCCACTCGGCCGTCTGGGCCTCCTGTAGCTCGTCGATCGAGCGCTGGAGCTCGGTGACGCTCGACCGGAGCTCTCCGTTCGACTGCTCGATCGTCGATGCCACGTCGTCCTGTATCGAGGAGTTGCGGTCGGCCTGCTCGCGGATCTGTTCGAGGACTTCGCCCGACTCGCGTTCGAAGGTGGACGCCGCCTCGTTCATCGGTTCTGCGATCCCCTCCAGCGTCTGGATCGTCTCCGTTTGCCGACGGTTGAGATCGGAGAGCGTCTCGCTCACCTCCTCGAGCCCCGCCAGCGTCTCGGGGACGTTCTCCGCCAACATCTCGCGGGTCTCGGCCTCGCGCTGGATGACGTCGTCCAACTCGCTCACGGTGCGACGCATCGCCTCGGAGTGTTCCGAGAGCTGTTCGAGCCGCGATTTCAGCGCCTCCGAGTTCTCGCGCTGCGTCATGGTGTGCTCGGTCTGCCACTCCTGGAGCCCCTCCATCGACTCCTCGTACACCTCCTCGACGCGCCGGTGTTGAGCGGCCCACTCCGAGAGAACCTCGGTCGTCTCCGAGAGCAGCTGCTGTTGCTCCTGTTGCCACGCCTCGACGTTGGCCGCGATGCGTTCGACCGGTTCGGCGGCGTCTTCTAGGGTGTCTCCCCACTGTCTCAGTCCGTCGAAGTCGTCGACCGTTTGGATCGCCGACGAGAAGCCGGTCACCGCCTCGTCCATCTCCTCGAACGTGGCTTCGAACTGGTCTCCGATCTCGTTGAGTTCGCGCTGGGACTGTTCCAGCGTCTCGACCTGTTCGGTGACCGCGGTGTCGACCGACGTTTCGATCCGATCAGCAGTGTCGTCGAGTGACTCGCTCACCTCCTGTTGGAGGGAGTCCAGCTGCGCCTGTTCCTGCTGTCGCGACCAGTAGCCGACCGCGCCGATCGCGACTGTTCCAGCGACGATAGCCAACGTGATGATGGTGGTGTCAGTTGTGATCATTGGTAAGGGAGAGTCCTTCCGCCCTCGCTTCTCTGTTCAGCGTCGATAGCAACTGCCGCCCCCCACGACGAAGGTCGATGTCCGCGAGCATCTCTTCGTACTCAGCCGTCGAGACGCCGCGGTCGTCGAGCGCGTCGATCAGCCGCTCTGCGTGTAACGACACGAGGATTTCGACGAGCCCCTCGATGACGTCGAGCCGGCCGGTCGCGGCCGGGTACGACGCGCGGATCTCGTCGGCGACGCGGCCCGCGACTCCCAAGTTCATCACCAGCTCTAGTTGGGCGGGCGTCAGCGGCGAGGTGAGCAGCCGCTCGGTCGCGTCGGCCGCCTCGACGCCGTCGACGGCGTCGGCCGCGTCGTTTGCGAACTGCATCAGCTCCGCGATCGTCCGGTAGAACCGCTCGGAGTCGCCGTCGACGCGGTCCGCGTCGGCGAGGAACGAACGTAGCCGGTTCCACTGTCCCGTTTCGGCGAGGGCCTTCACGTACGCCGTCGTCACGGCCGAGTAGTGGGGTTCCGGGAGCTCGAATGGTCCGTCCGTGTCCGCGAGGATGTCCACGACCCGACGGTGTGCGTTTCGCGCGTCCGCGAGGCGGACGCGGTAGCTGTCGGCGACGGCCGCATCGTCGTCGAACGCTTCGAGCCTGTCGATCAGATCCGTGGCCTCCTCGACCGCCAGCACGCGCAGCCGGTTCTCTATCGCCCGTCGGAAGCGATCGACCGTCGGATCCGTCTCGATGACTCGGGTCCAGAGGTCGTACGCGTCGTCCCACCGGTCGCGCCGCTCGGCCGCCCGAGCGGCCATGACCGCGTCGCGTGGGTCCGAGATGTCGGCGGTCGCGTCGACGGGGCCGTACGCGTCGAGGACGTCTTCGGCGACCGACGCGTCGCCGAACTCGTCGGCGACTTCGTACAGGTCCGGGCCGATTCCGTCCAGCGAGTCGGCCGGATAGAGGTGTCGTCGGTAGAATATCAGCGCGTCGGAAGCGCCGGCCCCCTCGCGATGGATGAGCGAGTCGACGGTCGCCGCGAGCAGGGGACGATGGGCAGCCGGGATCGTCCACTCGTCGGCGCCGCGGCTCCACCGTTCAACCGCACACAGCACCTCGTCGTACAACCCCTCTCGGCGACCCAACTCCGTGAGGCCGACGAGCTCGTCGACGTCGTCCCCTCGCCGCCACCTGCGAAGGCCGGTTCCGACCAGCGTCGTGACGGCATCGTGGAAGCCCAACTCCTCGGCGATCCGGATGGTCTCGACGGACTCGCGGGAGTCGACGGACGACTCTATTCGCGCAGCGAGCAACTCGCTCGCGGGGTCTCGAAGGTCTCGGTCGAGGAGCAGCCGAAGCCGGCGTTCGATAGGGATCTCCGTCCGCTCGTCAGCGAGGAGCTCGACGAGCCGGTCATCACTGAGCGCCACCGACGCGCCGTCGCGCCGGACCGCGGTTTCGAGGATCCGAAACCACTCGTCGCGTCGCCGGCAGAAGGCGAACGCCGCCGAAGACAGTTCGGGGTCTGTCCCGGCGTTGTTCGCCAGCAGCCACGCGATCAGGTCGGACTCCGGGTCCCGGTCGACGG
Source organism: Halorubrum sp. GN11_10-6_MGM (assembly GCF_005435165.1). Taxonomy (GTDB): domain Archaea; phylum Halobacteriota; class Halobacteria; order Halobacteriales; family Haloferacaceae; genus Halorubrum. Next base: position 78,905 of record NZ_SGUC01000011.1, read on the forward strand.
TCACGTCGCCCAACTCGGACGCCGAGAATCCGCCGCGAACGATCAGCTGCGCCGTCGCTCGCAGTCCGGACCGATACACCGCGCCCGTATGGGGCGCGGAGAGAAACGACCGAACAGCCTGTATCAACTCGCTGCGGTCGGCGGTCTCCGACCGCGCGGTCTCCCGTTCCGCCTCGACGATCCGCCGCAGGCTCCGCGAGTACACGAGCGAGTCCGCGGTGGGAACCGTCCCGCCGTCGGTCCTGACGAGACCGCCGTCCGGGGGGTCGACGGTATCGTGAGGCACCGACCGGTTGCCATTGTCTGACACGATGGCTTCTGTCAGCCGAGCTCACTTATATCACCCGGTGTACACGAACGGGTCACTCCCCTCCGGAGTCGAGCGCGTGAACGCCGGTGTCCGATCCGACGTACACCGTCCCGTCGACCACCGCCGGCGAGGCGGAGACGCGGTCGCCGACGCGGTGGCGCCAGCGCGGACGGCCGTCGGAGACGTCGAGCGCGTACACGCTTCCCGTGTCCGCTCCGACGTACGCCGTCTCTCCGGCCACTGCTGGCGACGATCGGACCCAGTCGTTCGCGGGGAACCGCCAGCGCTCCTCACCCGTAGCCCGGTCTGCGGCGTACACGTGGCCGTCGTCCGAACCGAACAAGACGGCGTCCCCGGTGACGGCCGGCGACGCGTGGACGTCGCCCTCGGTGTCGAAGGTCCACCGCACGGAGCCGTCGGCCGCGTCGAGGGCGTACAGCCGATTCTGCGAGCCGCCGACGTAGACTCGCCCGTCGGCGACGGCGGGGGTGGTGTGTATCACGAAATCGGTCTCGAAGCGCCACCTTTCGGCGCCCGTGTTCGCGTCGAGCGCGTAGACGTTCCCGTCGTCGCACGCGACGTACACCGTGTCATCGACCACCGCCGGCGACGAGGCCGACGCCTCGCCGTCGGCTCTGAACTCCCACAGCAGCCGGCCGTCGACGCCGTCGAGCGCGTACACGGAGAAGTCGTCGCTGCCGACGTACACCGTTCCGTCCGCCACCGCCGGGGACGACAGCACCCAGAACCCCGTGTCGTAGGTCCACCGGGGGTCACCGGTGTCCGCGTCGACGGCGTGTACCGACTGGTCGGTGCCGCCGACGACCACGACGTCCCCGGCGACGGCCGGAGAGGACCGGATCCGGGAGTCCGTCCGGTAGCGCCACAGCTCAGCCCCGGTGTCGGCGCGCAGGGCGCGCAACGAGCCGTCGTTGCCGCCGACGAACACCGTTCCGTCGACCACCGCCGGCGACGACGCGACGTCCACGCCGGACGCGGACTGCCACCGCGTCCGCACCCCGTCCGTCGGTCCGGCAGTCCTCGCACACGTTCCGGTCCGAGCCAACCCGCCGCGGTACATCGGCCACGCATCCGGGCCGGTGGGGGGGGTCAAGATCGGTCGTCTCCGTCACCGGTTCCCGGGTATCGCGCTCGGAACCGATCGACGCCGCTCCAGCGCGCGCCGCGGCGTCGGTCCCGCCCTCGCGAGGACGGTCCGCGGCGTCGACGCCCGTCGGGGACTCGGCTCGATCGACGCCCCGCCTGCCGCGGGTACTCGGTCGGGCGGCGGATCTGCCCGCCTCGTCGTCGCCGTCGGCCGCGGCAAGGAACGCGTCCCGGAGGGCGTCGCGAAAGGGTCGGAGGTACGTCCGGTTTCGGGGGTCACGCGCGAGGGCTCCCCGAAGCGGTTCGTCGACCGCGGCCGGCACGCCCGGGCTCCGGCTCGGTCGAGCGGGTCGCCCGTCGCCGCGCTCGGGGAGGTGGCCCGTTAACAGCTCGTAGACCACGACACCGAGCTGGTACACGTCCGAGTCGACCCCGATCCCGTCGCGATCAGCGGGAGACCGCATCTCCGGCGACGCGTACTTCGGGGTGATCGTCCGAGCGTCGTGGCGGCGGACGCCACCCTCCGGGGTTCCCGCCCAGTCGATGAGCTTCGGCGCGTCCCACGTCCCCTCGGGGGTGGACGCGAACCGGACGTTCTCGGGCGTGATGTCGTAGTGTCCCACACCTCGACCGTGCGCGTGTGCGACGGCGTCAGCGAGCGCGTACGCGGTCCAGAGCCGGTGGGTGACGTCCAGCTCGTCTCTGCGCTCGGCCAGCGATCCGGCGTCTAAGAACTCCATCGCGTACCACGGCCACGGCTGTCGGCTCCAGTCGAGGACCGTCACCACGTGGGGGTGGCGGTCGATCACGAGCGTCCGCTCGGCCTCAGCGGCGACGCGCTCGCGGGCCTGCGCACCCGCGGTCTGCTGCTGGGACACCTGCTTGAGCGCGGTCGTGATCCCGTGTCCGCGCACCGTCGCCCGACGTATCTCGATCCCGTCCCGCTGTGACAGCGGGGGCTCGTTCCGGTCGTACGCCAACTGGTCCTCGCCGAACGGCGGGAGATCCGGGGCCGCGAACGCGTCGACCGCCGGAACGGCCGGGACGCGCTCGGAGAGGTCTACCTCGTCGGACGACATCTGTCCGACCCTGCGAACGCGATCCACATAGTCCCTCGGGCCTGCGGTCCCCGGCACGCTCCGTCGGGACTCGAACCCCCGACGGGTCGGACAGCACGCGACTCGCGGACGGCGGACCCGGACGACTCGGGCACCCGGTGGTCAGACCGCGACGTGTAGCTCGTCCTCCAGCGCCTCGACCGCGTTCCGGAGGCGCCGACGCTCGGCCTCGGAGAGTCGACTGGTCCGCATGTCGCCCAACGCGGCCTCCACGTCGGCGACGTCGCGCAGTTCCTGTCCGCTCACGTCGTCGATTCGGTCGATCAGGCCCACGAGCCGGTCGATACGGGCGGTCAGGTCTTCCCGCTCGGTCGACGGGTCGGTGGCGGCGGCTTTCAGTTCCGAGGCCTGTTCGAGCGCCTTCACGGCCGCGGTCGACCGTCTCCCCTCGTCGGGTTCGCCCGACGAACCCTCGTCCATCCGCGCCTTGAGGTCGATCAGGTCCGAAAGCCGATCGACGTCGACGTCGGAATCGTCAGCGACCGCGTCGTCGTCCGTCGGACCGGAGCCGTTCACCCGAACCGATCCGATCTGAGAGTTATCGATCCGGACGTTCGTCTCGCTGGAGTTGTCGATCTCGACACTCGTCCGGTCGTTCTTCCGGGGCGCGGACTCGCGCGGGTCGCAGTCGTGGTCGACGACCGCCGCGTGGCTCTCACAGACGGGCCGCCCGCAGGCCGAACACTCCGCAGTCGCAGCCGCACGACAGGCGTGACACTCCTGCATATCTCCTTCTCCGGGCGTGATCGGTTAACGCTTTGCCAGCACTGCGGTAGTTCGCTGCCGCTGTAACTTTGATATGTCTCCGGCCCCCCGTTCATCAAAAATGTACACCGTGGACGGAATGAATCAGTCCGCAGAGTTGGGCGTGGTCTCCGATGACATCTTCGTGAACGGGATGGAAGCAGCGGTGTCCGCTGTTGTTCCCGATGGAGAACACATCAACGTCGAGGTAGACGGAATGAACGCCTCCGCTGACCTGAGTGGACACGGAACGGTCTCTCTCGGACTGAATGGAATGAACGCCCGAGCGACCGTTGACGACTCAATCGATTTGATCGAACGAGGCTCTGTTGAAATCCTCAGCAGTTGATAGTTTTACACCCATAATCGCTCAGGACAGATGAGGCACAGATCGCTCAATACAGAGAATGAGGATAAAGAAATCCAACAAGGTGGCCGCACAATATATTCGAGTAAGACATCGAATCTTACCCCTGTAGAGATTTTCAGAGCGAGCCGACGTTTTTGTGGCGTTGCGTGAGGTATGCGGTCGCTCCACATAACGTAGCAACGTAGATTAATGGGGTAACGAATCCGAATACGTGAATAGCCGCAATGAAATAATATAGCGGCTTAGAGGGATTCCAACCGTTCTCGCTCTGATTCAACGCACGAACGTCCATAATCAGACTCACCGAAAATAGCGGCACCAACAATCCACCGACAAACACCAGCCCGATACCAGTAATGACTGAGAGGAGCGGGAATCCTGCTTCGGCTCCTCGATGGGCAATCCACACGACTGCTGTGAGAATTGGAACGACCGCAACGCCATACCACCAATTAGACTCACGCACTATTCTATGTTTGAATGGAGCGCCGCAGTTCAAAAAACATTCGCCAGCTAATGCTGTCTGCTCAATTTGCGCCCTACATCTTGAACGGTGCCCCGAACATCATCTGAGACTGGTAGGACTTCCGACAGTCGATAACATTTCTTATTGACCGGCTGTTTCACACGATCTTATGTCTGAACAATAGGATTTCAACAGAGCCTCGAACGAGAGATTTCTGGCATGAACGCGGGGGTCAAACGCCGAAAAACGGACGGGTCGAAAAAAGGTCAGGATAGTAAAAAGCCGTCGCGCGACCGACAGGAGAGCAGTCGACCGACAGAAGTGGCGGTCAACAGGTACGGTGAAATCGTCGATGAGGAGGACTCAAATCGGGACTGAGAGCTTCGACGTGTCGAAGTGAGAGGAACCACCGTCCGCTCTTGGTGGTTGTACTGGGTCTGCGTGGCCAGCGATTCCGACCTCGCCACCTCCCTGATGAGGTCGTTTCTCGGGAGTCACTCGACCGCTTCACCGGGGTGACGGAATCCGCGGGCGGGCGGCGACCGTGTCCGAATCGTGTCACGGAGGAGGAAAGTACAAATGTTCAAGTAACGGCTGTCCGCACGTCTCCGTATGGTGGCACTCGACCCGATCGACGCGATGGAGGAGGGCGAGGAGGTCCACGTCGACGACAAGGGCAACATCACGCCCGCGGAAAACGTCGACGACTCCGAGAAGGGCGTGAAAATGAAACCCACGCGGTGGGCGTAACCCGGACTGAAGCGGACACACCAATGAGCGACACGGATCCGGGGACCACGATCAAGCCGCAGCGGTGGCACGGGAGACAGTGGTACGAGCGGGATCGCGAGCGACTCAAACAGGAGGAGCACGTGATGAACGAGAAGTTCCCGCAGTTCTCGCTGTACACCGTCGACGACCAGCTGTACTGGCGCGGGACCCTCCGGTCGAACGACTACAACCGCTACGACGTCAAGGTATTCTATCCGCAGTCGTACCCGTACGAGCCGCCGGAACCGTTCATCGTGGAGCCGGACATCCGCGAGTACAACCCCCCGCACGCCTACAGGAACGGGCGGCTGTGCGTGTTCGAGCAGACGGACGGCACGTGGCAGCGAAACTCGACGATGGCGACGATGGTCGGGCTGGTCGGCGCGTGGATAAACGCGTTCGAACACTGGCGTGCCGGAAACGAGTGGCCGGGCCCCGAAGCGGACTAATCATGTCGGGGACGCGCGATTCCGTCGTCGAGGACCCTACCGTGATCGTCCCCCGGCCCGAGCTGGACACGATCCGAAGCGAAACGGCGGCCGACCGAGCGGACGAAAGCGAGACCGGCGGCGTGCTCATCGGGAGGCGGTTGGACGACGAGCGGCTGTTCTGTGTTGCCGCGACGCGGCCGGGACCGAACGCCGAACACCGCAGAGCGGAGTTCTCACCCGACGTGGACCACGCGCAGTCGATCCTTGACGACTACCGGACCGAGTACGACGTCGTCTGGATCGGGACGTGGCACAAACACCCGGGCGAGATGAACCGCTTGTCCGACGGCGACGTCGCGCAGATGCGCGAGTTCGTCCGCGATCCCGAGACCGTCGACGAGATCGTCGCGATCGTCACGACGTACGTCGACGGCGTCGTGAAGCTCAACCCGTTTTATATGGATCAGACGCGCGAATGGCGTCGCGTCGACGTGGAGTTCGTCGACGGGGTCAAGGAGTACGAGTCCGAGCTCCGCCGCGGAGAGGGCGTCACGGAACCGGACTGGGAGGGCGCCAAGGACCTGCGAGACGCCGAGTCGGACCCGAACACGCCGGACGCCGACGACCCTCGGGAGACTAGGGAAGACCGCATCTCACGGTTCAGCGACGCGCTCGATCGCTTTTTCCGCCGCCGCTGACGCTCCCGGCCGAGCGGCCGTGCGGTTCGCTCCGCGTCCGGCGGTCACCCGTCGCGGCGTCGGACGTCCGACGGCTCTCGTTTGGCCTCCTCGCGGCGTCGGACGTCCGACGGCTCTCGTTTGGCCTCCTCGCGCCCCCGGACGTCAAGGTCGCCGACGGCCGAGTCCATCACCTCGACGGTGGTCTGGTTCTGCTCCGATCGGCCGTTGATGAACGTCTCGATGTCGAGGATCACCTGCCTCGTCGACTCGCCAGCGATCCGGAGCGCCTCCTCGACCATGGCGCCCGGGAGATCCGCGGGGGCGGCGGACCGGCGGTCTCGCTCCGCATCCGCTGGCTGGTCGGACACCGCCTCGACGATCGCCGAGACGTTTTCGCGGACCTCGCGGCTGTCAGTCCGGTCCCACAGGTCGCGGAGACTGGGCACCGCGTCCGCCTCCCGGATCAGATCGGGATCGCTGCGGGCGAGACACCCGAGCACGTCCGTCGCGTTCACGAGCGTCGTGTGCTCGGACGACGAGAGGGACCGAGTGAGAGTCTCCGTGAGCGGTGCGATCGCCGCCGGATCGCGCTCCGCTAGCTCCGCGAGGATCGCGATGACGTTCCCCCGAACCCGCGAGTCGGTTTCCGTGCGGAGGATGGCCTCGAGATCGTCGACGAACGGGGTGATAGCACCGGGTTCTTCGCGCGCGATCGCAGAGAGCGCTCCCGCGGCGGCGATCCTAGTAACCTCGTCCGTGTCGGTCGACAGCCGCGTCGCGAGCCGGTCGACGGTTCGGTCGACGCGGTCCGGGTACGCGTCGGCGAGGTTGTAGACCGCGATCGCGGCGTGGCGGCGGACCTCGCTGTCGGTGGATTCGAGCAGCGCCGCGAGCCGGTCCCGTCCGTCGAGCGCGCCTTGCGGGGCGGACCGCGTCGTGTACGCGAGAGCTTCGACGGCGTTTTTCACCACCGTGTGATGCGGGTCGCTGAGCGCCTCGACGAGCGAGTCGGAGTGACGAGCGACATCGTCCGGGTACGTCTTGGCGACCATCGCGACCAACGCCGACGCGTTTCCGCGGACCGATCGCCGGTCGTCCGCGATCGCGTCCACGGCCGTTCCGAGCGCGCCGTGGACCTCCTCGGGATACTCCGTCGAGACCCGCGCGAGCGCCAACGCCGCCCGCTCGCGGTGTTCGGCCGCCCCGCCCGAGAGGAGCCGCTCCAGCGTCGTCTTGTATCGAATCGCGGCGTGGAGGTCGCGCTCGGCCTCGCGTAACACCGCCGCGACCGGAACGTCGTTCGGGTCGTTCGCGCCCATGATGGGGTCGACTTACTCGTGTGGTAACATAAATCCGGTCCGCGTTCGAACGCCCGCGCCGCACCGGACGTGACGGACAACTGTTAAGAGATCCCGGGGAGAGTGACGCTCCATGTTCGTCACGATTCCGCGCGACGTCGTCGCCGCGGCCGTCGACCGCGCCGCGGCCGTCGACGGCGTCGCCACCGCGACCCTCGTCGGCACCGAGCGGCCGGAGGAGTCGGTCATCCAAGTGTGGGGGCTACGGGACCTCCGTCCGGCGGGCGCCCCGGACGACGGCGACGGGTCGGCCGACCACCGGTCCGCGTTCACGCCGCCGGACGCGACGCTCGCGGCGGCCGGGTCGGTCGCCGTGGGCGACGGACCGGACGCGACAGGGCCGTCCGACGGGGAACCGACGGTGCGGATCGCTCCCGTTCCGGAGGACGGAGAGCGGACCGGAGAGACCGTCGACGTCGACGGAACGACGTGGCGCGTCGTTCTCGACGGAACCGACGGGCCACCGACGGAAGGGGGCGACGGCGTCGCGATCGTTCACGCCGAGCGCGACGCGCGCAAGCGGATCGACGGGTTGGTCGACACGGACGCGCTGGCGGACAGACACGTGACGATCGTGGGGCTCGGAACGGTCGGATCGACGGTCGCGGTCGAACTCGCGAAGTCGGGGGTCGGGAACTTCACGCTGATCGACCCCGATCGCCTGGAGATCCACAACGTCGTCCGCCACGAGTGCGGCGTCGATGACCTCGGTCGGTCGAAACTGGACGCCGTCGCCGACCGGATCCGCGAGACGAACCCCCTCGCGTCGATCGAGACCGCCGCCGTCGACGTGACGGAGCGGCCGGGTGCGCTGGCCGACCGGATCGCCGGCTCCGACCTCGTCGCGGTGTGTACCGACACCGACCCCTCGAAGCTGGTCGTCAATCGCGAATGCCTCGCGGCCGACGTCCCTGCGGTCTACGGCGGCGTGTACGCGGGGGCGATGGGCGGCGACGTGATCCGCGTGGTACCCGGAGAGACGCCCTGTTACGACTGCGTTCTCGGCGACATCTCCGACGACATGGCCCGGGACGAGCGCGTGTCGGGCGAAGCCGACTACGGCCGCGACCCGGACGACCAGCCCGGTCCCGAGCCCGGCCTCAGCGTCGACGTCGGATTCGTCTCGCTGATCCAGACGCGGTACGCGCTGGCGATGCTCTCGGGCGGGATCGGGGACGGGGACCGAGCGCTCGATCGGGACGTGTGCTTCTGGGGGAACGAAGCCGAATACATATTCGATCGGCCGCTCCAGTCGCGGTTCGCGACCGTCTCTTACCGCGAAGACTGCTACACCTGCGGCGGGACGGGGACCCTCAGCGTCGACGACGAGCGGGGCGCCGAGACCGTTCTCGACGGCGTCACCGCAGTCGACGAGGACCCCCGTCCGGGCGGACGCGACTAGTCCTCTCGTTCCACCAGCTGTCCGTACTCGTCGACTTCGTACTCGGTCCCGTCCCCGATCCCCGGCCGGGGTCGCTCACCGGAGTCCGAGTTCTTCGAGGGCTTGGTCGAACGCGTTCTCGACCCCGAGGTTCGCGAGCCGCCGGAGGTCGACGACGAGCCGCCGCCCCCGTCACCGCCGACCAACTCCGAAACGAACCCGAGGACGAAGGCCCCGCCGAAGAACAGGACGGCAACCGCGACCATCGCCTTGAGGGCCCACCAGAGGAGGCCGACGATCGTACCGAAACCCCCGCCGAGCGGACCCGCCCCCAGCGACGGCGCTCCGCCGCCGCCGAGCGGTCCGCTCGGCGG
>NZ_SGUC01000117.1 GCF_005435165.1 Halorubrum sp. GN11_10-6_MGM
TCCCTGTCCGCGCCGGTACGCTTCGGCGTGCTCGATGAGCTCGAGCGTATGCTCCACGACCCAGTCGATGGAGGTCGGCGCCCGATCCGGCTGGCGTTGATCCACGGTCGGATCGATGTGCAGGAGTTCGTAGCCGGCGTCAATGCACGATTCGAGCGACCGTTTGACCGCGCGCATCGCCTCCTCGTACGTGTAGTCCTCGATGACGTGGCGGTCCTTCAGCCAGGGGCCGCCGTGATCGAGGCACGGGAGAATCGGGACGTCGAGATCAAGCCGATCGGCCTTCCGGTCGATGAACGCGATGAGGTCACCGTGCGTCCAGCCGGTGTACCCGCGGTCGCGGTCTACCTGGTTCAGCGTCGAGGTGAAGAGAAGCGGGGCATTGGCTTCTTGGGCGGCCAACAGCGCGGCCTTCGTCACGGCCCGCGAGTTGGGGCAGATCGCAAGAAGGCAGGTTTGCCCTTCGAAATGGTCCGTCAGCGCCTGAACCAGCGCCTTTACCACCGGGGTGTTCTCATCCTGTAG
>NZ_SGUC01000118.1 GCF_005435165.1 Halorubrum sp. GN11_10-6_MGM
GTCCTGTTCAGTCGGTCGGCGGGGTGGGCAGCGACGAGCTGCCCTCGTACGGCGTGCCCGCCGCCGTGGTGCTATCGTACTGCTGGGCAATGCTGACCGGGGCCCCCGGGGACACGTCGTTCTGTCCCACAACGATGACCTCGTCGGTGGCGGAGAGGCCCGACTCTACGACGACGCGTCCCCCGCTGGAGGGGCCGAGCGCGAGGGTGCGTTTCCGGGCCACGTCCGTCGAGTCGGTTCGCTCCGCCACGTAGGCGTGCGTGCCGGACTCGTCCCGAACGACGGCCGAGCGGGGAATTGTGATGGCGCTGTCAATGACGGCGCGGGTGACACGGAGGTTGACGCCCATCTCGGGCTTCAGTGTGCCGCGCTCGTTCGACACGGTCGCCTCGATGCTGAAGGTGCGGCTCTCAGGGTCAATTGTGCGTCCCACGAACGTGACTTCGGCGGTGCGGACCCCCGCCCCGTAGCGCCGAAAGTCGAGCTGCACGGGCGTGCCCACCTGAATGTCGTTGGCGTAGCGC
>NZ_SGUC01000119.1 GCF_005435165.1 Halorubrum sp. GN11_10-6_MGM
GTTCTTCTGTCAGCCCCAGGGTGAAGAACTCGGCGATGTCACCGTCGTCGTTAAAAATACTAAGGGCCGCGTACTTCGCTTCCGTGACCTCGCGCACTTCTCGAAGAAATGTCCGGAAGGCCGCTTCGAGATCGTCTTCCGCGCTCGTGTGGCTCATAAGCTGAGTCAAGGCCTGCATGCGCTCGCCTTCCTCTCGGACGTGGGCCTTCCCGGAGTGCTCCTCCTGGTGATGAACCCCGGGCTGTCCTTCAGTCCGGGCCACATGTGCCGAGAGGACTGCCGCGAGGGCCCCGCCGACCAACAGGCTTCCCCCGGCGGCCCAGACCGACCCTGCCAAGCAGGCTCCTGTGACGGCCGCAGCGGACAGGAGGGCCGTGGCGCCAAACGTCAAAAGCAGTCGGGTGGCGAGTCTCGTTCCACCCTTCTCCCCGCCGGGCCCGTCGCCAGCGGAACGGGAAAGCGCGTGACCTGCAGGGCGTGTCGTCTGCTGGTCGGGGGCAGACTCCTGGTCGAATGGGCAC
>NZ_SGUC01000120.1 GCF_005435165.1 Halorubrum sp. GN11_10-6_MGM
TTCTCTCCCCTCTCCTTTTTTCTCTCTTTCTCTTATCCCTTCTCTTATTTTTTCTTCAATATCATACTTCTCATCTTTTTTTCTTATTTCTTCCTCTTCTACTTCTACTTTACTTATCAATATTATACATTACTAACTTTAACTTCTTCCTTCTTCTACTAACATCTTTTTCCCTCCTCTCTCCTCTTTCTCTCTTTCTTCTTTTTCCTCTTCTTCTCCTTCCTCTCTTTTTTCTTTTCTCTTCCCTTCTCTTTCTCCCTCTTCTCCTCTTTCTCCTCCTTTCTCTCCCTCCCCTTCCTCCCCCTCTTTTCCTTCTCTCTTTTCTCTCCTCTCTCCTCCTTCCCCTCCTCTTCCTCCTCTTTCTACTTCACCTATTCCTCTATTTTCTTTCTCCCCTCCTCTTATATCTCTTCTACCTCTTCCTCCTTCTTCTTCTACTCCTATTTTTTTCTTTTCTATATCTCTTTACCTTACCTCACGTACAAGCAGGTCGACACCTGCGCGGGCGAGTTCGAGG
>NZ_SGUC01000121.1 GCF_005435165.1 Halorubrum sp. GN11_10-6_MGM
GCTGAATGAGTGCCTTTTAGAGATAAGGAGTACGGACCAAGGCAACGAGAGCGATCGGCTGAAAAGCGAAGAGGAGTCTAAGCTCGTTGACTATTTCAACCTCTGTGCAGAAGAATATCTCTTTTACAAGAGAGGCTATGTTCCACCAGAAGTCTGGAGAGCCTGGCGGGAGGGAATGAGGTTTTACATGGAGGACCAGCAAATCCGAGATTTATGGAAGCAGGAGAAGGACACGGAATCGTACTACGGACTGGAAATGCCTATGCCACAGGACATGAGAAAACATAAATAACAGCACGCTCGACCTGGAGCTCCGATGTCAGTCACGTTGGGATTACCGGTTTTTCTCGACGAGCCATTCAAGCGACCCCTCCTGTGTCGGGGTGAGGTCGTACGACATATGTTTGATGAACTACGCAATACGTACGCTGAGGGGGAATACGCCAGCTTTAAAACGGATTGCGTATACGCTCTCACCAGTGAAATGATTACCAGAGCACCGACACGATATGAGGA
>NZ_SGUC01000122.1 GCF_005435165.1 Halorubrum sp. GN11_10-6_MGM
GCCCTGGTCACGAACACCCGGTCGCCCGACGCCCTCCATACCGTGTCGAGACCGGTGCGTACGGCCGTGGAGGACGGTGAGACGATCGAATGGGTGCATGTGCTGGCCGTGCCGCAGCAGGTCGAGGCGCGCATGGAGACCCTGTTCGCCGAGGTCCCTGGGATGGACACCACCGGGCGCATCCTCAGTGCGGAGGCGGCGGCCCATCTGTTGGAGATATCGGAGGAGGATGGAACGCAGACGATGTCGGCGGACGATGCAGACGAGTATCGACTCGCAATTGGGCAGTATGCAGGACACACCGAATACGTCCTGACGCGGAACGGCAGCTGGCACCACGCCCACGCGGCCCAAAACGCCCCGACGGCCGAAGATCAAGCCTATTACGCCGTGGGGATGCTCAACCGAATTGGGGTGGCGCCGGATGCGCTTGAGGCCCTCGTTGCGTACGGGTCGGAGGTCGACGCCGTAGCCGGCGGCCCTTTCGAGTCGGTGTTCGGGGACGCCCCCACTC
>NZ_SGUC01000123.1 GCF_005435165.1 Halorubrum sp. GN11_10-6_MGM
GGTCCCGGTAGAGGGCCGTGCGGGTCTCCCGGAGCCGTGCCTTTGCGGCCCGTGTGGCGGCGTCGGCCGACTGCCGCCGGGCGCGCTGCTCGCCCGGGTAGTGAAGGGGCTGGGTGAGGGTCAGAAACCATTCGTCGTCGGCCCCGCCGTTGGGCAGCGGGGTATGCTCGGCGGAGCCTTCCAGGGTCGGGTTGGGAAAGAGGGCCGCGGCCTGAGCCCTCTGTTCGTCGGCCTGGGCCCGAGCACGGGCGGCGCGGAGCTGCGGGTTGTGGTCCAGCAACAGGCGGGTGGCGCGCTCGAACGTGAGCGTGTCCGGCCCCCCGGCCGTCTGGGCCTGTGCGACACGAACGACGGGCCCGTCCAGAACGGCGAACGTCCCCAGCAGAAGGGCAAGCCCGAGGCCCCAGTGCGTTTTTGGTGGCAGGCAGACCATGGAGTGGCGACGACTGAGCAGGGGGCGGCGGTTGATCTGTCAGTCGTACCCACGCCTCCTCGGCCGGAGGGATCTTATAG
>NZ_SGUC01000124.1 GCF_005435165.1 Halorubrum sp. GN11_10-6_MGM
GCTTTGCGGGGACCATCATGGGGTACCAGATGGCGCTGAGCCTCGCGCAGACCTACAACCCGATCAGCGGCACGTCGAGCAACCCGCTCGGCCAGATTCTCTCGTATGTGTTTCTCCTCGCGTTTCTCCTGGCCGACGGGCACCACTTCCTCCTGCGGGCGCTCGCGCAGTCGTTTGAGGTGGTGCCGCTGGGCGGCGCCGAGCTGTCCGGGGCCGGGCCGCCGATGCTGGGGTGGATGGGGGACTTCTTCCGGCTCGCCGTCCGGCTGGCGGCGCCGTTCCTGGTGATCCTCTTCCTAACCGACATCGCGCTGGGCATCTTCGCGCGCCTGGTGCCGCAGGCGAACCTCTTTACGCTCAGCCTGCCCGCAAAGCTGCTCGTGGGCATTGGAATCTTCTTTGTCTTTGTTCAGGGCGTCTTTCCGTTCTTCCCGTCGCTGTTTGGGGAGATTGAGCAGATGGTGCACGCGGTGCTCCGGATCATCGCCCCCGGGTAGCCGGCGATGGAGGGG
>NZ_SGUC01000125.1 GCF_005435165.1 Halorubrum sp. GN11_10-6_MGM
GTTCCTGTCCCGGGAGAAAATCAAACGGTCCAGCTCACCGACTCAACGTGGTCGCTCTACAAAAAAGTGATCCGAAAATATGAGGGACACCGGGCTGAACGAGTTGACAACGGTGTTTATCGAATCGACGGTCAGCGGAAACGTAGATACACGTTCGAGCAAGACTACTTCTTCGTGATGGGGGACAACCGTGACAACTCACTAGACAGTCGGTTCTGGGGATACGTCCCGAAAGACCATCTGAATGGAGAAGCAGTTATGACACTTTTCTCGTGGGATAGTGAGAATACCTTCTTCAGGCTACGCCGGACCTTCCAGGGCCTGGAGTAGCTTGGAGAAATCCAACGGAGGCAGGGGCTCTGGAGTGGGTATAACCCCCATTGCAGCCGACGACGGGCTGTTGCTGATTTCGAAAGTTGGTGTCTTCCACGTCTTGTCGTACACTTTGGAGCCCGTCGCGGCTGAATTTTCACGTTATGCGTAACCGAACGGGAATTGCTCACCGCCGTAC
>NZ_SGUC01000126.1 GCF_005435165.1 Halorubrum sp. GN11_10-6_MGM
GGATTTAACGGCCTGCGCGCCTACCCTCTCCCGTGCAGAACGTCACGGACCGGATCCGGAACCCCTTCGGGATGCGCCCCGACTGCCCCTCGTTCGTCCCCGGCTACGGCGACGCCAACGCCGACTTCCACGTCGTCGGCGACCGCCCGGGCGTCCACGGCGGGACCGCGGCGGGCGTCCCGTTCACCGGCGAGGCGTGGTCGCCCGCGTTCCTGTCGGCGCTCTCGGACGCCGGACTGATCGCGGGTGTCGCCGAGGGAGTCGCCCCCGACGGCGTCGCGCGCGACGGCGACCCGACGGCGGTCGACCCCGTTCGAACCGGCCGAACGTTCCTCTCGTACCTTCACATGTGCGCGGGTGAGGCGCCGCCCGACGAGGCCGCCTACGCCAACATGGAGCGGTTCTTCGACGCGGAGCTCCGCGCCATCGCCGCGCACGTGATGCTCCCGGTGGGCGCGCGGGCGACCGAACACGTCCTCGAAACCTACACCGCCCGGGCTCGAAAGACCG
>NZ_SGUC01000012.1 GCF_005435165.1 Halorubrum sp. GN11_10-6_MGM
TACCGTGAAGTACTGGAGTGAGCGATCTTCTGGGAACCACGGGTCGCCGCCTGCCCATTCATACGGGAACCATCCCACTCAGCCCACGGACAGCGCGTCCGTGGGCTTTCTTCATATCCCGCGAACTACGCGCACAGCGGTCGTCACGCGCGACCGCTAGGCTTAAACGCTCAACAGCGGTACGTTCGCTTGGCGCCAAGGTGGCAGAGTCTGGTCAGACGCAGCGGCCTGCAGAGCCGCCCAACGCCGGTTCAAATCCGGCCCTTGGCTCTCACACGTTACCCTAAAGCCCAAGACGACATTGTCTGGGGCTTCACACCTTCTCGTGGACCGTATATCACCTTCTAAATACATTTGGCTGGTCAGTGAGATTCTCGTCTTTTACTGATGACGGTGGCATCAAGGAAAACCGGCTGGGAATATCTCTCTACCATCTATTCGTCGAGGTCGAGTGCAATATCAACCTCTCGCTCGACCTGTTCGTCAGTACGCGGCCCGTAGAGAGATGTGAAACCGGCATCTTCCAGCACTTCTTCGAACTCCCACCGGGACAGTCCGGCCGCTTCGGCGGCACGTCCGAGCGAGAGGTCGCCAAGAGCGTACCGGCCCACCGCTGTCGCCAACTTGTCTGATGGTTCATCACTCGAAGAGGCCATCGTACGTATCTTTGGAATCCATGGACGTAATAATATAGCTTCTCTTTCGATGTCATTTCATCGAAATACGATAGACGCGCCTATATCGAATGGTCTGCCCCGTCAGAGTTGTCAAATCGTCGTAGCAGGCTGTGGCGGACGAGACAGAGAAACGCACAGCGTTCGGCTTGCTGTCGACAGTTGGCGAAATGAAACGCCACGTTGTAGTGGCGAGTCCACGCCGAGACGGTGCCCGCTATCTGGTTCGGATGGATGTCTCGCCACGTCATGGGGCCACGATTGCAAAGCAGGGCTTCCCAAGACTCCTCTACGACGACCGTAAGGGGCTGTGTCCACTCGGCGGCCCGCTGCAGTTCGGACGTGAAACGGTCTCGTTCCCAGGTGAGTGCGGTGAGGAAGTCGTGCCCGGACTTTCGCTCAACCGCAAACTGAGGATGGTAGGTGTCTGCTTCTACATCATGTGCACAGTCGGCGGGGAGGGCGTAGTCGCCAGTCGAGAGTGTCACGTCACGCGTCTCGACTGCATATCCGTCGAACGTCCACGGCTGCTGTTCACGGTTGTCTCGCAGTACTGTGGTGGGAATCGTGTGTGGTGGTTCGTCCATCTACCGAGCAATGGGGCTGGTATCGGACATGAACCCTCGTAGGAAGGTGAGCACCCTCACAGACTCGGTTAGAACCCTGCCTTTTCGAGTTCGTCGAGAAACGCCGGCCGGTTCGAGTGTTCGTCTTTGAGGAACCCGACAAATTCCTCAAATCGCTCTTCGGGGACGAGCTCCTGCATCTCTTCCAAGTGGTCGGCAATCTCCCGATAGTGGCGCCGTCCGGTTTCGCCGGCGGCAAACGGGATAAGCAGCTCCCGGTACTGCTCAAAGTACTCTACCGGGGCGACGCTGGCGACTGGCTCTCGGTATCGTTTCAGTAGGGAGAGGTCGTCACTGTCTTTCAGTTCAGCAAACGCTTTTTCGAGGTCGCCATCGTGGATGTACAGCTTGATGAGCTGCTGTCGGTCGTCCGCAAACTGTTGTTCGAACTCTTGGTGGAGCGATTGCCACTCCTGGTTATCGCAGATCTCTTTCAGCTCGTCGTAGGCTGCCCACTCCGTGTGGTCGAGGAACAACTGTTTCAGTGTGTCACGATAGCTGTCCGGGTTCCGCCCCTCGTAGAGGTCAGCGGCGAGCCAGCGAAGATTGCGTGTCGAGCCGAAGGTGTGGATGCCGTCTTCGATGACATCAATCGCCCGCTCTTCGTCTCCATCGTCTCTCAGTCGCTTGGCGTATTCTTTGCAGAAACGGGTGCTTTCGAGATAGACTTCCTCGTACAGCGCCGAAAGCGCTTCTTCCTCACCGAGTTCTTCGAGGGGATAAATGTACGTGGAGATAACACGCCGTGTCTGAAGCGAGGACGATATCTCTGTCTCGTCTGCACGTGATCCGGTCAGTTCGACATCGACGGTGTGTTCCTCGATGGTGGTCGGGTCGTCCACGCGAAGTTCCTCGAACGCGTCACCGACGAAGTACTCCAGTTTCAGTGTCCCGACACCCAGATGTTCGATATCAAGCGTCCCGCGGGTGAAATCGTCGGTGGTGAGCGGTCCGTCAGTGAAATCGGAGACATAGAGGATATCATCCACTCGGTCACGATGGCGCTCCGATGTATCGTCTGTCGCCGACTCGTGCTCCGAAGGAGATTGCTTTCCCGATTTCACTATATCGAGATCGACGCCCGACACATGGGAATCTAGCGCCTCCAGCCAGTATTCGAGATCGTCAGCCGTCGTGCAGAGTGTCCGCAGCGCGTCGTCGTAGTAGTCACTGGCGAACCCGTGGTCGGCTTCGATGAACTCCCGGCAGAGATACTCGATATACGGTTGTTTTTGTTCGTGGTCGAGACCCTGTTCCACGACCGTCTCCGCGTACGACTTGATAGCTCGCTCGATTTCACGTCCGTAATGCCCTCCGCTGTCGTCGACCCGGTTAAGGTTCTCGCGGATTGTCTCTGCAATCGCTCGGTAGATATCCGTCGCCGAATCGATGTGGCCTCGCTCCCGATGTGTCTCCGCGAGGTCGTGGTACTGTGAGAAGTCGATGTACGTGTCGTGTTCGACCATCCCCCGACGACCGGCCGCATCCTCGAACAACTGACCGATCTCTTGTTTGTAGTCGTAGACCGTCTTGCCGGTGGCTTCGCCCGTGAACGCAACGAAACGGTCACAGATGTCACGGTCGTCTTCGATGACTTCGAGCAGAAACGTTCGGAGGTCCGCAACGGCCGTTTGTTCGACCAGAGCCTCGATATCGACAGTTTCCGACACCGTCCTGTCTGAATCATCAGCGTTGCTGCCCGTCCCGGTATCACGGTCGTCGACGGCCAACAGGACTGCGACGATGTGCTTGCAATCTCCTGCGTAGTCGTACGGACAGCTACAGCGGGTACGGATGGGGTCGGTCGTTACGTCGATAGCCACGTCGTAATAGTTGGAGCCCCGGACAGTTGCGCTGATTTCGCCGCCGTCGATATGCAGTTCCTGAACACGGTCTTGCTGGTAGTAGTTGCGTCCCCGTTCGAAAGATTGCTCGG
Organism: Halorubrum sp. GN11_10-6_MGM; assembly: GCF_005435165.1. GTDB lineage: Archaea > Halobacteriota > Halobacteria > Halobacteriales > Haloferacaceae > Halorubrum. The sequence goes on from NZ_SGUC01000012.1 coordinate 3,237, forward strand.
TGCAGAGAGCCCGGATCTCTTCCGGCGTCGGGTAGTCCATCTGTTACGTCCTCCTACCACGTTCGAGACCGAAAACGTACTGCTGTACCCAACAGATTGAATCGTACTTGGCGCGTGCGTTCACACACTGAATGCGGCTCGAATTCGACGACGGCACGCTGGTGCTTCACGACGCACCCGAAACAGTCCCGTACGCGGAGTGGGACGACCGCGTCGACGAGTATCGCGCGCAAGCCTATCGATATCGAGCACTGCTAGACTGGGCTGGGCACTGGACAGATGACGATGAACAAGCCACACTACAAGACGGATTTACGCACGACATCGAAGATACTGCCCGAGCCTATCCTGACTTGGCCCTGACGCCAGCGCTCCAAATCGAGCCACGTGACTACCAGCAGGCTGCCCTCGACGCGTGGCGTACACACGACCGGCAAGGCTCCGTTATCTTGCCGACTGGCAGCGGGAAGACCTTCCTCGGATTGCAGGCGATTGCCGACGCCGGCGTGAGCGCGCTCGTGGTCACACCGACGATTGACCTCATGAACCAGTGGCACGCAACACTCACCAACGCGTTCGGTGACCAACTCACAGACGATATCGGCGTCCTCGGTGGTGGGAGTCACGATATCGGAGCAGTAACCGTCACAACTTACGACAGCGCCTACCGCTATATCGACGAGTACGGCGACCAGTTTGGTCTACTCATCACCGACGAGACGCACCATCTCGCGGCCGAAACATACCTCCAGATTCCCGAAATGACGATTGCGCCCTACCGGTTGGGCCTCACAGCGACCTACGAGCGCGCTGACGGCCGCGAAGAACTCCTCGAAGACCGGATGGGACCGGTCGTCTATCGAGAGGCCGTCGATAATCTTGCGGGCGAATTCCTCAGTGAGTACGAAACCATCCAGATGTCCGTAGAACTTACCAGCGAGGAACGGACCGAATACGACGACGAGTATCAGATCTACCGGGACTACGTCGACAGTCACGACTTCGATCTCTGGAAAGAGCAAGGCTACGCGGAGTTTCTCAAGCGGACCGCTTACGACCCGCAAGGGCGACGGGCGCTCGTCGCAAAGCAGCGAGCCGAACGCATCGCTCGCACTGCGACCAAGAAACTCGATACACTCGATAATCTGCTCAAACGTCACCACGATGACCGCGTTATCGTCTTCACCGCGAACAACGATTTCGCCTACGACATTTCGCGGGAGTTCATTCTCCCGTGTATCACCCACCAGACCGACACCGACGAGCGCACCGAGATTCTCGAACGGTTCCGCTCCGGGGAGTACTCCATGCTGGCTACTTCGCAGGTACTCGATGAAGGGATCGATGTCCCCGCAGCCAATGTCGGTATTATCCTCTCGGGAAGCGCTTCGAAGCGACAGTACGCCCAACGGCTCGGCCGAATCCTCCGCCCTACTGATGACCGCCAGCCAGCACGGCTCTACGAGATTATTACGACCGACACGATGGAGACGTACGTCTCCCAGCGACGCCGTGATGGGGTGAGTAGCAGTGCTGACAGCTGATCTCGCACGGTCACGAACACGTGAGGGGGAGGTTCGGCCGCTTTTTATTGATATGTCCGACGAGCAGTATCGGGAGACGGCAGCCACACTTATCGACCTCTTCGAATCCCATCTCGGTGAACCCAAAGGCGACCTTGAAGCTGCCATCGACGAACTGACTGTCGACGACACCGACTACAAGATCGTTCAGGGATTGGCGAAGCTACTGAAAGACGAGTGTGACTTCAAGCAACAGGCCGCTGTCGAGCCGCGCGAGATTCGCCAGCGACTGTTCGAACGCGCGAACGACAGCTACCCGATCGTTCGCCAGCCGACCCTCGGCGAAGACACACAGAAACTCGAAGTGTACAGCGCAGTCGCCGACGAACTCGGCATCTCACTCGAAGCGTGCTACCGAGGTATGTACGCGGATCTGGACGATAACAAACGACTGGTGCGGTTCGGGGAGCAGACTGTCGACGGGTATGACGAGGAAGAGAGTGACACATCGACGACCAAGCTGACCGGAAACAGCGAGCAGGAGTACGACCAGACCGAACAGACTGTCGACTGGTTGCTGGCGCGGTACAATCTGGCGTTGGCCCAAGCCGTTCTCTATGACGCTTCGGAAATGCGGATTCGTGTGTGGGACCACTTCGGCACGGTGTTTAGCTACGTGAAATTGTTCGGGCTAATGCACCGGATCTATCCAATCGATGTCGACGGGACCCGCGTCGACAGTAAGGACGACGCCGCCGGCTACGAAGCAGAACTCGACGGTCCAGTGTCGCTGTTTCGGAAGTCCCAGAAGTACGGTATACGGATGGCGAACTTCCTGCCGGCCCTGCCACTGTGTGACCGTTGGGAAATGAACGCCGAAATTCTCGACGACGACGCAACCCGTACCAGCCATCAGTTCACGCTTGACACCACTGATGGGCTCGTCTCGCACTACAGCACCGGTCAGCAGTTCGATAGCGATATCGAACGAACGCTTGCCCGGAAGTGGGAGCGAGCAAACACCGAATGGGAACTCCAGCGAGAAGACGACGTGTTCGACCTTGGAGACGAGGTGATGATTCCGGATTTCGCCATCGAACATCCCGACGGCCGACGGGCGATTCTGGAGGTTGTCGGCTTTTGGACCCCGGAGTACTTGGCGTCGAAGCTGGCGAAGATTCGGCACGTCGACGCCGACAATTTCGTGTTAGCGGTTTCGGAGCGACTCGACTGTGCTGACGAAGACTTTGGGGACGCCGCGGATCGCGTATTGTGGTTCAAGAGTGGGATTCACGTCTACGACATAGTCGAGTTAGCCGAGGCATACGCGTCGGCCACCGAGATGGACCGTCGTTGAACGCGCGGCGACGCACGCTCACTTCGGCGAGGTTTCAAGTCCCAAGAGTACCTATCGATATTCAATGGCGACCCAGCAGTATCGAATCGTCTCTGCCGAAGACTCGGAGATTCACGGGGAGCCCCATATAGAGGGGAGCCGCGTCACCGTCCAGGATGTGCACGCACGCGTTGAAAAGCGCGGACTCGCCCCCGGACGAGTCGCCGAGCGATACAACTTAGACATCGCAGATATCTACGAGGCGCTCGCGTATTATCACAACAATCCCGATGAGATGCGACGGGTTGAGAAGCGCCACGAGCGAGCGGCCACCGAAGCCAGAAAGCGGTCGTCACTCACGCCACCCGATAACTGATCGATGACGTATCGGCTCATCCTCGACGAGAACGTCGAACACGAGGTACTCCATCGGCTTGAGAACTACGGACATGACGCTGAACACGTCGATTTTGTGCCCGAGTTCGGAAAGGAGACTGCCGACCATCCGATCGCACGGTATTCGCTCGACACCGATCGCGTGATTGTGACATACGACGACGACTTCGTACTTGAAGTGGACGAAGGGCTGTATCGAGCGGTATTGTATTTCGACGATGCAACGCTTTCTGTCGAGCAGGTCGCAGATATCATCCACACCGTTTCGCAGAACTACCCACAGGCGGAGTTGCAGGGTCTTGAGTACGTTGGCGAGGAATGGCTCTGAGCGACGGCCCGGTCACCTCGAAGCTCAAATGTGGCGAGCTCCCTCATGAGAACCTTTCTGTGAAACCCGCTGTATGTTCAGCCCAATCGCCCGCCGTCGCCGTTCCAGTAGTGCCAGTCGTCGACGGCTTCTCTGGTATCGCTGTCTCCGTCGAGCACTTCGAGTTGTGACAGTGGCACGCCAAATTCCCGGTCCATCCACTCCACGAGAACGAACATCTCCCTGTTGCTGACGACTTCGTCCGTCATGCCTACGACTGGCACCTCTTCATCCTCTCTCAGCGGGGAGATCGTTCGCTCCTCGATACATCGTGCCTGGAATGGGAACGTCATCTCGCGTTCGAGGTGATAGCACCAGCTGATAGCCATCTCATCTGCCGTGTAGGCATCAGTGAGTATCTCCCTCCGAATGCGCTTGTTTCGCTCTTCGTCTGTCTCCTGCGTCATGGTCGCTTCTCCCTGACAACCGCAGCCGTGTCGGTCGACGTAATCACGTCGTTGTCGTCAAGAACCGTCTCAAGTTCATCAGGTTCGTAGACCTCCTTGACGATGCAGTAGTAGTGCGACGGCGTGCCGAAATCGTAGACCAGACCGAGTCGGTCCCCCTCCCAGAGCCCGGCACGCTCGGCGACCTCTGCAATCGTCATCTCGCTCGCTCTCGTATATGAACGGTCACCCGCTTCTTCGTACTGGTGGTCTGGAAGCACGTTGAGACTGGAGTCGAGATACTCGTCTTCGAGGCCGTACATCCGGAGATGAAAGTCATCGAGCGTGGTGAACCGACAGACGAGCCTGTCCAGTTCTGCCATCGTCGTCTCGGGGCTGACGACGATGTCGTACCACTCGTCTCGCGCACGCCCTTTCTGCTTCCACCGGAGACGATACCCGACGGTTCCGATTTTCTCGGCGATGTCGTCGTCGCCTCGTTCTTGTGCTTCCCCTACTGCGCTCTGCGTGTTCGACCAGCAGTACGAACAAATCTCGTCCGGTGCATCGCCCTCGAATCCGTCTTTGTCGATATCATGGTCAGCTGTGAAGTCAGCGAACGAAACGCGTTGATCGCCGGGACGACGGTAACCCCTACTGCACATCTTTTCGCCGGATACACGCGGACCGAGTGAAAATCGAGACTCCGCCTCAGACTGGTCGGCATCCATATCGATAATATGCGCTACTGTGCCGCTCCCGATTTCGATGACGAATCGGTCTGTTAGCTCACCCATCGTATCGCTCCTCGAGGTCGTCGACCGCGCGCCAGAACTGTTCGCTATTGAGTGCTAGATCCGTCGTCGTCCGCGCTTCCAAGACACCAGCATAGGTATCGAACTCCTCCGGAGTTGGATCGGTTGCAAGGATGCAGTCGGCGTAGCCGTCAATGGCTCGCTGGATGGTTTTCGCGTAGTGGTCGTATGCTCCGTCGACCCACTTGTACTTCTCGTCCACTTCTTCGAAAACGGCCCGATAGACCGTCGCCGCGGCCAGATACCGATCTCGTTCACGGTACTGCTCGGCAATCTCGAAAAACCGGGAGAAGTCAATTGTATCGTACACCCCTGGGTCGGCGTGCTGTTCGAATAGTTGGGCGATTTCCTCACGGTACTCCTCGACCGGTTTGTGGTCGTCGCCGAATTGTGCGAGAAACTGCTCGCGTAACTCCGGATGCTCGGCGAGTGCGTCACGGACGAACCCACGCAAGTCGTCGGCCGACACATCCTCGAGAATCCCCTCGACACGCTCGCTCTCGTCTTGTGGCGGGCCCTCGACTATCTCCAACAGGACAGCAGCAACGTGTTTGCAGTCGCCGCCCCCATCATACGGGCAGGTACAGTTGGTGTCGAGACTGCGCCCACCAAACTCGATTGTTATGTCGTACAGCTTCGACCCACTAACAGCTGCCGTTACGAGGTCGTCGAACCGGTCAACTTGTTGTATCCGCCCCTCCTTCCGGTACTTTTGTCCACGCTCGAACACGGCATCTGTGGTCCGATCCCGGATAGTGTCCTCGTCGACGTTCATATCTTGTCGTTCGCAGCCGAGTCTAATCTGATTTCGGTTTGACAGTGTCACCCTGCCTGTCCGGGTCAGCCAGCGCCATCGTGAGTGTCACCGCGAGGCGTTTGTCGAGTGGTTCGTTCGCCCGGCCACAGTGGGGTGACTGGATACAGGCCGGACAGCCGTCCGAACAGCCACAGTCAGCGAGCAACCCCCACGTGTGCTGGAGGAGTTCCTCGATGTGGTCGTATCCGTTTCGGGCCAGTCCGACACCACCTTGGTAGCCATCGTAGATGAACAGCGCACTCGTCTCGGTTTGTGGGTGGTCCGTCGTCGAGACGCTGCCGACATCACGCCGGTCACAGAGGATAACCAGCGGGAACGTCGCAACGAGGGCATGCTGGACGGCGTGGAGTCCGCCGTCGAACGACCCGGACATCGTCTGCATGAGACCTTCGAGTCCGGGTGGAAGCGTCAGATACAGCGCCCGTGTCGAGAGTGTCGTCTCGGGGAGGTCAAGTGATTCCTCATGGAGAACCTCGCCCGTTCGGTGGTCTCGTCGCTGGAAACCGATGACCTGTTTCCGGCGGGTCACGTCCGCAAAGTGGACAGTCACATCTTCTCGGGTCGCCAGCGGTTTGCTGGTGATGTCTTCCTCGATTGTCATCGACTCCTCGAACTGGACGCGGGTCTGGTAGTCACTGTCCGTCGGCGACAGCCACGCCACGTCCCGGTCGAGGTCGAGTGACTGGACCTCGTAACTCTGGCCCTGATGATGGTATATCGCACCCGTATGAACGTCCCGAAGTGCGGCGTCGAGGGGCAGTTCGCCGAGCCGATCTGATTGCCCACCCCGGACTCGGAGGACGACAGTGCGATCGGTGATGGTTCGGAGCCCACGCTCGTAGGGGTTTACCGTTCGACCACTGGCCGTCCGTCGCCATTCGAGGCCATCGGCTGTCTGTTGCCGTGACAGCGCTCCTTCGTCTGTAAGCGTGCTGACAATGCCAGGAAATGTCGAACCGAAATACTGCTCGTCAGCCGTTCGAAGCGGGTGTTCGATAGCCGCAGCATGGGTGTGCAGTCGGAGGAGATGTGGGTTGGATGGATCGGCAACGGCACGTTCCGGGGTTCCCTCGAACAGTTCTTTCGGGTGGTTGATGACGTACTGATCGAGTTGGTCTTCGCTGGCGACGAGAGCGACGAGACTCGGGTCCGTCCCACGCCCGGCGCGGCCAGCCCGTTGGAACGTCGACATTTGCGTCCCCGGGTAGCCGTCCAGCAGTACGGCATCGAGACTCCCAATATCGACGCCGAGTTCGAGCGCACTGGTACTCCAGACGCCGGCACATTCGTTTGTGTGCAGAGCTGTCTCGATGGCCGCTCGTCGATCATCGCGGAGTCCCGCATGATAGGCAGTGACCCCCTCAGCGATGTCGGGTTTCCCGCGTTCTGTGAGTGTATCGCTACTGATGGTGGCGTAGCGCTCTGCCGTCTGTCTGGCGCGTGTAAACGCTACTGTCTGGTAGCCGCGTTGAATGAGGTCGACAAACAGTCGCATGGTTTCCCCGTGATGGGAGCGACGTTGGCCTGCCCCGGCGGGTGCGTCGCCCTCGTCGTATTTCGGTGGCTGCCAGAACAGCCAGTGTGTAGGGCCAGTTTCGCTGGTATCCTCGTCGACGAGGGCAAACGACTCTGTGGGCTGGCCGGTAATCGTCGCCGCGTGCTCGCGGGGATTACCGATCGTCGCGGAACAACACACGAACTGGGGGGCCGCACCGAATCGCTCACAGAGACGTGTGAGTCGGCGAAGCACGAGTCCGACGTGACTACCAAACACCCCGCGATACTCGTGGACCTCGTCGACGACCACGAGGTCGAGTGATTCGAAGAACGTGCGCCAGATATCGCTGGCGTGACTGAGCAGGCCACAGTGGAGCATATCGGGCGTCGTCAACACGATTGATGGGTCCTCGTCGCGGGCCGCCTGGCGCTCTGCTCCGGAGAGTGCGCCCGTATACTGTGTCACCGACACGTCGTCGAACGGTTCAGCAAACGCCGATAGCGTCGCTTCCTGGTCGTTGATCAGGGCGACTTGCGGGCCAATATACAGCGTGCGTCCGTCGTGGTCACGTGCGCGCTCTATGGCTGGAATCGTGTATGTGAGACTCTTGCCGCTTGCTGTCGGCGTCGCCAACACGACGTTCTGGCCGCGCCGACTGGCGTCGATCGCCTCGGCTTGGTGTGCGTAGAGTTCGTCGATGCCCCGGTTAGCGAGCCGTTCGCTGACCTCACGGTTCATTTCACATGGTCGTGTCTCGGGGCGGCGAGCAGGTATCGACTGCTGGAACTGTATCTGGTTGTGGTAGTAGTCCCGATGCCGAACCCAGTCGACGAACTCGTCCACTACCACCTACTACACGCGCAATCGCATATAGGGATATAGACTCGTGTCCTGAACATTTTACCCGAAGCCGTCGTACCAATCGACATGCCATTCAGTGTCAGTTGGCACACGCTACTCGACGAACTCGATGACCTCTCCGAGGGGGCTGAGCTCATTACCCCGCTCTCCGAGGACCGATTTCGCATTACCGATGTCCAGGAGCATCGTGTCGTCATTACGTTCGACGAGTCCGGTGAGCGCCACCCACTCCAGCGTGAGCAATTCGAAACGCTCTACCGGCGGATTCAGGATTCTAATAGCGAATTCGAGCTTGACCGTCTGCCAGCCGACGCCGACCCGTATCCAGCAGTCCTGAGCCTATATCCACGCTTCGAAATCGACAGCGACCGAGGAGTCATCATCGAAACGGAGGACCCGACAGACACACAACTCGTTGACGGTGATACCGCTCCTGATGCGGATGCTCGTATCGAACCCGACGGACTGGATGTCTACTCCGATGCCTTGCTTCTCATTGATGCACTGGAGCGCCACGACGTGACAGACCTCAGTGAACTTGAGACAGACGCCTTGGTGAATATCTATACGCTCTGTTCGGATGTGCAACGGAACGCAAACGAGTTCCGGCAGGATGTCGCCGACGTGCTACTCAACCGTCTCCATCACGACCAACCTGTCCACGGCCAGTACGGTTCGGTCCAGCGAACGTCACGCCGAAATCGCTCACTCAGAGACGAGGCAGACGTGCTGGATACGCTTGAAGACGCTGGGATTGCGCGTGAACGCGTCATGAGTGTTGATTCGAGTAAAGTGGCAGAAGCACTGGACGTAACGGAGTTAGCGGAGTCGGATGTCTACGAAGTCTCCGAAAGCGAGTACGTTCGGAAAGCCGAAGTCGATGACGAGGTCAAAGAGTCGCGTCTACAGGGGCTAAAAGACCGATTGGCAGCTAGCGACGATGCGGAGTCGGACGAACTACGACAGGAAATCGAAGCCCTCGAAGAGCGTATCGACGACCTCACCAGCTTTAGCACGGGAACAGAGATCCAGGGGTAGGTCGAACAATTTAGGAAAGATATGGCGATTCAGGGTCTAAGAGCGTATAAATACGCAATATTAACGTTAAGTTACTGTTTCTATTATATAAAAGCCTGCCTGTTAGCTGGCCCTTGGCTTTCTGTTTCTGTACGAGGTGTGGCCCGCAAGCGGTCCCGCGAACTGCCCCGCTTAGTAACCGTTAAACACCGGGTGACCCATGCGTCAACTATGCAACGACGCGCTGTGGCCGTGTTCGTCGCGCTGTTCCTCGCCGTCGCGGGCGTGGCGGGCGTCCTGACCGCGACGGCCGAGAGTCCGGAGATAGCGCTCGAAAACCCGGAGATAGACGCTTCTCAGGGCGAGTCGATCGATGTCGGCGGCGAGTCGTACGTGGTGGCTGACATCTCGGAGAGCGAGACCGACGGTGGGCAGACGGTCATCTCGGGCACGCTCGAACGTAACTTCACGGCCGAAACGTCAGAGACGTGGGCGAACGGGTCGACGGTCTCGGTCGACGACCGTGAGTGGCGCGTCGAGATCCCCGGGGAGAACGCCACCGAGTTCACGCTCGTCGAGGTGCTGGATCGCCAGGCGATACTCGGGGCCGACGACGCGGCCGAAAACGAGACCGTCACCCTCGAAGACGGCGAGTACGTTGCGGTGACCGACAACTCCGGCGAGCGGACGCTCGTCCCGGTCGACGAGTACTTCCCAGCGCCCGAGGAGCGGACCTACGCGACCGGCGAGACGATTCAGTACGACGGACAGACGGTTACGGTCGACAACGTGACGGCGGGCGGTGCGGTTCTCGTGTGGGAGACAACCGAGACGGAGACGGTCGAGGTCGCCCAGCAGTCGACGGTGACGCTCGGCGGTACGGATTACGTCGCGCACTTCCCGGACGCGTCGACGCTGCGGATGTCGACCGATATCGAGGCGTACGAGGCGCAGGTCTCGGAGATCGAACGGTTCGACCAGTACAACAGCGGGCTCTCGCGAGTGCTCGTCCTCTCGGTCCTGTCGTCGATCATGCTCGCCGGGATGGCGTTCATCCCGTCGCGGTACTGACCGTCGATCGGACGGTCGATTTCGTTTTGGACTCTGTTCGTGCGGTTGCTACCGACAGCCACTACCTGCCGGGGCCGCTACCGGGAACATGACTTCGGCAACGGAGAAGATTCGACAGCTCGCTCCGCATTGGGTGGTGATGTTCGTCGTCATGTTTGCTGCGCTGGCGGTCGTCGAGCGTGTCGTCGGTGGGCTCGGCCTCGCGGCGTCGTTGGTGCTCGTCTTGGCTATCGCCTTCGTCTACCCGTTCGTCGTTCGCGCGCTCGGCGTCGCGCCGCCCGTCTGGCAGCGGTGACTGGAATCCGTAGATGACGACACAGATCAAAGACCCCGTTCACGGCTACATCGAGCTCGCCGACGCGGTCGTCGATCGCGTTATCGACACGTCCGAGTTTCAGCGGCTCAGGTACGTCAGGCAGCTCTCGGCGACGCATCTCGTCTATCCCGCGGCCAATCACACGCGGTTCGAACACAGTCTCGGCGTGTACCACCTCGGTCGGCGCGTCTTCGAGAACCTCCGCGAGGAGCCGTACTTCACCCGTGAGACGTCCTCGGCGACGTTGGACGAGATCCAAGCGACGCTGGAGTGCGCGTGTCTGCTCCACGACGTCGGTCATCCGCCGTTTTCGCACGTCTGCGAGCGGCATCTCGACGCCGGCGAACTCCGGGACCGACTCGCCGATCGCGGCTTCGTCGCGTCGCTTCGCGAGGCGGGGCTCGGCGACGCGCCCGTTCGGGAAGCGAGCCCCCACGAACTCCTGAGCTGTTTGCTGATTCTCGACACCTTCGCGGACGCGCTCCGGTCGCTGTCGGTCGATCCGGAGGAGGTGTGCGCGTACGTCTTGGGGTACAGTCTGGTGTACGAGCGCGGCGGGCCGTGGCAGCACGGGCTCGGCGCGCAGTTGCTTCACTCCCCGGTTGATGTCGACCGGCTCGATTACATCTCCCGGGACAACTGGATGACGGGCGCGAACGTGTTGAGCTTCGACACCGACCGCATGGTCGAGGCGTACACCGCCCACCCGGACGAGGGGCTCGCCCTCTCGGAGAAGGCGCTCTCGACGCTGGGCAACTACCTCGAAGGCCGGATCGCGCTGTACATGTGGGTGACCCAACACCACAAGTCGGTGTTCGCGAACGCGCTGCTCCGCGAGCTCACGGAGCGGGCCGCCGCGCTCACCGGCGATCCGCCGGTGACGATAGACGGCGTCGTCGACGGGGAGATCGACGACAACACGGTCGCGGAGCGGCTACGTCGGCTCGCGCGGGACCGGCCGGACACGACGTTTGCGACGCTGTACGACCGGTATCGCGCGCGCCGCTTTCCGACGACCTGCTGGAAACACCGGATCGCTTACGCGGACCGGATCGACGTCGACCGCGAGGCGTTCGGCGAGTGGCTCGTCTCCGGCGACGACCGGCTCGAGCGCGAGCTCGCCGCGGAGCTGGGCGTGCCGGCGCACGACGTGTGGATCGAGCGCTCGTACGTCCCGGAGTACGAGCCCTCCGAGCTGGCCGACATCCCGATCGCGTACGGCGGGACGACCCGGTCGGCGGGCGACTGGGGGCTGTACGGCGACCGCGCGTTCGACAGCCCGATTCCGTTCGTCTACGTGCCCGACGGCGACCGGAAGCGCGCGACTCGCTGGCTCGTCGACCGCTTCCGCGCGGAGTACGGCGGTTGACTTGGGGACCGAGGACGACCCGATAACACCGGTGTCAGCCGGTCACGGTCCCGTCCCGCTCGTTTTTATACGGTTCGGTCGCCTGTGGATCGGTATGAGCGACGAGAACTCGGCTCCGGTCACGTCGGAGCGTCCGGACGCACCGTTCCACACCAGCGGCACCGACCACATCACGGTCTGGGGGAGCAACGAGGAGGACACGCTCGCGTTCTACCGCGATCTGCTCGGGATGCCGCTCGTGTTGCGGCAGCCGAACCTCGACGACCCCTCGCAGACGCACCTCTTCTTCGACACCGGCGACGACCGGATCCTCACGGTGTTCGTGAGCGACGAGCGCGCGTCCGCGCGCGGCCAGCGCGTCAGCACGGGCGCCGTCCACCACCTGTGTTTCAGCGTCGAGCCCGACGAGTACGAGGATATCATGGCGGCGCTCGAAGACGCGGGGAAGGGGTACAACGTGTTCGACCGCGGCATCTTCCACTCGATCTACACCCAGGACAACAACGGGCTCGTCATCGAGCTGTCGGCCGACAAGTACGAGATCCCCGACGGTCGGAAAGGCGAGGTGCTCGCGACCGCGCAGCGCCTCCGCGAGGAGGACGGCGCCGACTTCGCTCAGGACCGGCACATGGAGGGCGCCCTCGAAGAGCTCGGCCTCCCGGTGAACAAACACGACCTCCCCGACGCCGGCGTCGGCGTCTGAGATGGCCGGCCGATCCCCGTCGCCGCACGCGGGCGACGACCCCCACGGCGACGAACCGCTGGTCACCGCCGGGACGGACCTCGACGACGCCGACGCGGCGCTCGTCCTCGTCCACGGTCGCGGCGCGAGCGCCCGCAGCGTGATCGACCTCGGCGAACAGCTGGCCGGCGACCGCGACGTCGCCCTGCTCGCCCCCGCGGCCGCCGGCAACACGTGGTATCCGAACTCGTTTCTCGCCCCGGTCGCGGAGAACGAGCCGGGACGAAGCTCGGGACTCCGCGCCGTCGGCGCCGCGGTCGACCGCGCGTTCGACGCCGGAATCGACCGCGACCGCGTCCTCGTCGGCGGCTTCTCGCAGGGCGCCTGCCTCGCGAGCGAGTTCGTCGCCCGCAACCCCGCCCGCTACGGCGGGCTCGCGGTCTTCAGCGGCGGGCTGATCGGCGAGGCGGTCGACGTCGACGACTATCTCTCGACCGCGACGGGCGACGGCGAAGCGGGCGACAGTGGAGAGGGTCCCCTCGCCGGCACGCCCGCGTTCGTCGGCTGTAGCGACGTCGACCCGCACATTCCCGAAGAGCGGGTCCACGAGACGACCGCGGTGTTGGAGGCGCTCGGCGCCGACGTCGACGAGCGGATCTACGAGGGGATGGGTCACGGGATCAACGACGACGAGGTCGCGGCCGTCTCGGAGTTGGTAGGCGACCTCGCCTGAGCCGACCCTCGATGCGGACGGAGCGGTGGAGCGGCGGGGACACCGCCCGGTCGACTCACGCCAGCCAGTCGTCGGGCTTCGTGTCGTAGTCGACCTCGTCGGCGGCGATCCGCGCTTCGATCGCGTCGTCGAGGTCGTGTTCGGTGACCTCGCCGCCGTCGTACTGTAGCCGAACGCCGACCTCGGTCCCCTCCGGCTCCTCGCCCCGCCGCTTGGCCCGCCGGACCTCGCCGTCGTCGTACTCGACCCGGATCGTCGCGAGGTTCACCGGGCGACCCCACAGCTCGAAGACCCGTTTCAGCGTCGCTCGCGCGCGCTCCTCGTCGAGCGCGACGCCGTTGTACCGGTGGCCCAAGAGGAGTTCGCCGCGGTTCCGGAAGTTCCCGTCCAACACGACGACCGTCGGCTTCCCGAAGTTGGTGAACCGCAGGAGCAGCTTCCTCCGCACGTCGTCGGCGTCGACGCTGGCGACGCGGTGTTCCTCGGCGGCCCGGCTGTACTCGTAGGTGAAGTAGTTCCCCTCGCGGACGAACTCGTCCGTCAGGAACGCGTCGATGAACGTCACGTCGTTGTGGCTCTCGCGGACCTCGACCATCCGGTCCCAGCCGGCCGCGCGGTCGACGTCGGCGACCGCCGCCGCCACCGTCTCGTACCGGTCCACGTCGAACAGGTACCGCGCCTGCTCTTCGAGCGCCGCGCGCGAGACGTTCCGGAGCGCGCCGCGGTGTTCCGGCCGCGAGAGGACGTAGTGCCGCTCGGCCAGCCCCTCACGCGTGAGCAGCTTCCACGGGTACCGCTCGACGTCGATCCCGTCGTCTGCCTCGCTCTCACCGGCATCGGCGCCGGCCCCGCGCTCGTCCCGCGCGGACAGCGCGCGGTCGACCGCCTCGGCGTCCACGCGCGGGTCGCCGTCGGCGGCGAGTTCGGCGAGTTCGTCGAGCGTCGCCGGACCGGCGCCGGCGATCGCCGGATGGGGTTCGAGCAGGTCGGCGACCTCGTCGAGGTCGACCCGCGAGTGGAAGTTCTCCGGGGTCACTCCTTCGACGCGGAGCAGCTTGTCGAGGACCTCCCGGCGGGCGGCCCGCAGCTCCACGTGAGTCCACAGCTCGAACCCGAGCTTGTAGGGGTTGAGTCCGGGCGAGCCGAGCACCCGGGACATGTGGTCGGCGTACGTGAGGAACTCGTCGGGACCGGCGAACCCCTCGCCGCCCATCATGGTGGATTCCCAGTACGAGTTGTGGTTGATGAACCCAGCCCCCGCGTATCGGTGAGTTTCCTCCACGGAGATGTCGTACACGTCTCCGGTTCCCTCTTCGACACTTACGACTTCGTCAGTCCATTCCTCGATTTCGAACCACGCGAGTTCGTCGAGATACTTCTTGAGCGCTTTGTCCTTGGAGGAGTAACCGAACCCGATCTCCTCATGGAACCGATCGGCAGACTTGCCGGTCAAATGAACGTGGAAACAGCCGTCGGACTGTTCTCGACGACGTGAGAGGATATCGAAATTTGCCAACAGTAGCTGTACGACCTTCGAGACCGATTTACTCTTAGTGCTGAGAATCACTCCTTGGTCACCGGCGTATCCATCAGCGTCGAACAATCCTCGGAGGAATTCGCTCACAACTGGTTTCGGCGAGCGAAGGACGGGTTTTGGGACGATTTTATCGGCTGCGCCCGTTCGCAGATCGAACCACTCCGTGAGCAGCCGAACCAGATTCATGGAATAAATGTACGCCCGCCATCGCGATCCGTCTTCGGAGACGGTCGGAGAGACCCCGAATAGTTCGTCGGCCAATCCGGCGAACTCCTCGGCTTTGGCCTTTGAACCGGACGTAAATCCTACTTGGCCGGACGCTTTCGAAACGTGTCCGTCTCCGACCAGTAAACCGAGAAGGCGTCCGAGTTCCTCGGAAACCCGATCGGGAACGGCGATGATCTCGCTCTTCGCGACGATCTGGTTCTCCCCGTCGTACGACGTTAGTGCTCTCTCGATGGCCTCAGATCGTTCCGCACGCCCCGTCTTACGATAGCGCATAACGGTCCAGATCGAGACGCCTGCCTCGTCGGCTACGTCGTCAAGGGTAGTGTGTTCCGGATGCTGCCAATCGATATCGACGTAACTTGTCGACCAAAGGCCGCCTCCACCTGATATCTCGATCTCGTTACCTTTGGAGATATCCCGCATTTCAACCCATGAACCGTCCGGTTTCCGGACCCGGTGGCTTTCGGAACCGCGTAGTTCGAAGCCGCGTCGAGTCTCGATCGAAACGGTATCGTGATCCGCAATGACGTTGGAGTCGTAGGTGGCTCGTGCCCCGTTACCGTCGGATACGGTGGGGAGATCTTCGACGACTTCGCACATCGGAAGGAGCCCCTCCTCGGTAAAGACGGGAGTGTCGGGGGCGACACAGGCCCATCCCTCGTTCATGACCTTCGTTTGTTTCTGGCCTGCAAAATAATATGCCTCCTCGCGGACCGCGTCGATGACGGTCGTCTCCCACGGCTCGCGGTCGACCGCCTTGCCGCTCTCGGGGTCGTACCGCTTGCCGTGGTCGCGCAGGAACGCGAGCACGTCCGGCCGCGGCTCCTCGGGCTCGACCCCCTCGCCCCTCGCTTCGAGCCACTCGTCGTCGAACACGTCGCGACGCACCTCCTCGGAGAGGTCGAGGTCGTCGATCCGGGCTTCGATCGCCGCGAGCGGCTCGTCGTCCCCGTCGCTCACGTCGGCCGCGACGCCGGGCTCCTCGACCGACCGTGCGGCGTCGACCGGGCTGTGTTGGTCGATCGCGTCTTCGAGCGCGCTCACGGCGTCGATCAGCCGCTCGACCTCGTCGCGGTCGACGTCGGTCCGCGCCGCGATCGCGGCGATCCGGTCGGCGTTGCGCTCCAGCCGCGCCGCGGCGTTCGGGCCGTCCTCGCCGCGGTCGGCGTACAGGCCGAACCACTCGTTGTTCGCGAAGAAGTCGGCGTGCGCCTCCACGTGGGTGATGACGGCCTTCTGGTCGGCCGCCGAGTTCGACTCCTGGAGGAACGCGTGGGCCGGGTCGTCGTTGTTGACGATCTCGAACGCCTTCCCGAGCCCGTGACGGTCCAACTTCGACTGTCGCTCGTAGTTCATCCCCCACCGCCAGTGCGGGTACCGGCGCTGGAAGCCGCCGTAGGCGATCAGCTCGTTCATCTGGTCGTGGTCGACGACCCAGTAGCGGACCGGGTACGGCGCCAGTCCGAGCCGCTCCGCCAGCTCGCGGGCCTCACGCGCCGGCTCGTCGAGCGAGTCGGCCTCGCGTTTCGCCTCTATCCGGTCGTCCCTCACGGCCGCTCACCCCCGTCGGTCCGCCCGGCGGCCGCTCCGCCGCCCGCGCTCCCGGCCCCGTCGGACTCCCCGCCCGACTCCGTGCTGAGGATCTCGTAGATCGCGTCGGTCACGTCGGCCGGCTCCGAGACGCGCGCGACGGCGACGCCGTCGTCGCCGCGGAACGCGGCCTCGACCTCGTCGGCGTGGCGCGCGTTGGCCGCGCCGTCGCCGGGCTGCGTCTCCACGTAGGCGTGGAGGTTGGCGTCGATAGACTCCATCAGCGGGATCACGTTGTCAGTCGTGTCACTGCCGGCGTTCTCGGAGTCGCCGGCGGCGAACACGTACCGGTTCCACTCGCTGTACGGGTACTCCTCGACGATATCTTCGACCAGCTCGTACGCGCTTGAGATCCGGGTGCCGCCGCCGGACTGGATCCCGAAGAACTCCTCGCGGTCGACCTCCCACGCCTCGGCGTCGTGGACGACGTACCGGAACTCGGCGGCGTCGTACTTCCCCGTCAGGTACCAGTCCATCGGGGTGAACACGCGCTCGACGAGCTCGCGTTTCGTCTCCCGCATCGAGCCGGAGGCGTCGCGGACGTTGACCACGACGACGTTGCGCTCGCGCTTCTCGATCACCTCCGGGTGACGGAACCGCTCGTCCTCCCGGCGGAAGGGGACGCTGTCGAGGCCCTCGCGCCGGATACGGTGCGTGACGGGCTCGCGGTCGACCGCCTCGTCGAGCGCGTCGAAGCTCTCCCAGCGGTCGAGCGCCGCGATCGGCTCGCCGCGCTCCTCTGCCAGCGTCGCGGCCGCGTCCGTCACCCACGCCTTCGAGACCGGGATTCCCTCGCCGCGCGCCCACGCGAACACGTCGTCGGCGTCGGCGCCGTCGACGAACAGTCCCTCGCGGACGTACTCGCCGTCGAAGTCCGTCGCGAGGTGTCGCTTCAGCCCCCGCTTGAAGAACTCGTCCACGTCGAGGGTGCCGCGCGGCCCGGCCCGGGCGGTGTCGGTGAAGTCGCCCTCCACCTCCTCGACGACCCGCTTCCCCTTCGGTTCGAGGTCGAGCCCGAGCGCCTCGTCGAGCTCGCGGGCGAACTCCTCGGGGTCCATCTCGTAATACTCGTGGTCGCCCCCCTCCTCGCCCGGGTCGCCTTCCTCGTCGCCGTCGCCCGGCTCGGGGTCGACCGGCTGTCCGGGCTGCGGCTGCCCGTCGCCGCCCTGCCCCACGCCGCCGGCCGAGCGGCGGTCGTACTCGAAGGCGGGGAGGTCGACCAGCTTGATCGGGATCCGGACCCGGTCGGCCCCGGAGCCGCCGAGGTCGCCGTGGCTGATGAACTCGGCGAGGTCCTCCCGCCGATCCTCGCCCACCTCGCGGAACCGCTCGCGGTCCTCGGTCAGTCCCACGGGCTCTCACCCCCGTTCCGGTCCGGGCCGCCGTTCGCCCCCTCGTCGCCGGCGCGCTCGCCGTCGACGTCGGGCCACTCCTCGCGCACGTCCTCCATCACCGCGCGGCTCGTCAGCTCCGCGGACGCCGGGGTGTACCCACCCTCGCACAGCCGGTCGACGGTCGCCGACTTCACCCGTTCTGTCTCGGTGTCGGCCGGCGGGTCGGCCCACGCCGCCGGGTCGAGGTCCGGGAACCGCCGCTTCACGTCGGCGAGGTCGTTCGCGTCGATCACCGCCTTCAGCTCGGGCACCTCGGCGAGGTCGACCTCGTCGACGCTGAACGCGTCCCCGCGGTTGCGCCACGCGTACCGCGTGAGCCCGCGGATCACCCGTTCGCGCCGGAACCGCTCGACGTCGCGGCCGGGGTCCGTCCCCCGGTAGTCGCCCTCGTCGAACCGGCCGAGCGTCTCCGTCTCGAACACCTTCATCGCGAGCGGGTCCGGCGCCTCGTCCCCGCGCTCGCGCGCCGTCGGCTCTCGCGTCGTCGAGTCGCCGTCGTCCCAGGCGTACACGTGCTCGACGTACTCCGCGACGGTCTCCGTCGAGACCGTCTCCTCGGCGAGGATCGCGTCGACCACGTCCTCCCGCTGCCGCTCGCGGACCCGCGCGGCGACGGGTCCGCGCCGCCCCTCGAACTCGGCGACCTCGGCCCGCGAGAAGAGGGGGGCGTCGGCGAGCCCCTCCGCCATCGCGTCGAGCACGTCCGTCGGGGTGACGACGCGCTCGACGGGGAGCTCCGGGTGGCTCCGGTCGGACGTCGCCGCGAGCAGGTCGGCGATCGCGTCGCGGACGTAGGTGACCGGGATCCCGTTGCGGCCGTCCCCGTCGGCGACGGTCACGTCGTCGATCGTGACAGCCTCGTCGCCGCGACGGACCTCGCCGGTCTCGTACAGCTCCGCGGTCTCGATCAGGTCGAGGTCGCCCGGGAGGTCGTCGGCGTCGAGCCGCGTGACGACCGCGTACAGCGCCGCGGCGCCGATCGCGTGGGGCGCGAGCTCGCGCTCGACGACCGTCCCGTCCGACTCCCGGACCCCGATCGACAGCGGCGCCGCGCCGGGATCGCTCGCGTCGCCGGCGTCCCACCCGTCGGCGCTCGCGGCGGCGTCGCCGCCCCCGCTGGCCTCCGCGACTCCGTCGTCGCGACCCGCCGCCGCGATCGAGGTCGCGCCGGCGATCTCTCGACGCAACAGCCGCGCCTCCAGCCGGCGGTTCGTGAGGTACCGGAACTCGTGTTTCGAGAGCCGGCGCTTCAGGGCCTTCAGCGGGTCCGCGTCGCCGCGCTCGGCGTGCCGGTCCAGCTCCGCGTCGAGGTCGGGGTTCGAGATGACGATCAGCTGGGTGTCCAAGTCCATCCCGATCCCCTTGTCGAGCTTGACGCGGCGCTCGTCGGGGACGTTGAGCAGCCGCCGGAGCAGGTCCGCGTGCTGGCTCGCGTCCTCGACGACGGTCGCGACGCCGTTCCCCTGCGAGAGCACGCCGTCGTAGCTGAACGCCTGCGGGTTCTTCCGCCCGCGCGAGTCGAGTTCGCGGAGCATGCCGCCCATCCACGAGCCGACGAGCCGCTCCTTCGGCGTCCCGTCGTCCTCGGCGTGGAGGACGCCGACCCCTCGCCCCACGTCGACGACGTAGCTGGTCACCCGGAGATGGTCGCGGTCGGCGATCGCGGAGAACAGGTCGCGCCGCCCGCGCTCGCGGTAGACGGACTCCAAGTGGTCGTACGCCTCGCGGCTGAACGGGTCGAGCTCCGTGTCGGCGGCGATCGGGTACGCGTCGCCGTCGACGGCCGCCGCGATCGACTCCCGGACGGCCTCGGGGAACACCGACAGCGGGTGCGACTGGACCGGGCTGCGGTACCACTCGCCCGCGTCGCCGCCGTCGCCGTACGAGAGCGACGCTGCGCCCGTCCCGCCGACGCCCGCCCCGGCGCCGACGACGTTCCACTCGACGGTGTACCGTCGCCCCGCGTCGGTCTTCGAGAACGCGCGGAGCCCGTTGACGAGGCAGCGCTTGAACTCGGATTTCCCCGTCGCGGTGGGGCCGTCGATCCACACTATCGTCTCGTCGTTACCCCTCCCGGCCGCCGCCGCGCGGAGGTCGTCGACGAACGCGTTGAGCGCGCGGGTGTTGCCCAACACGGCGTGTTCGCCGTCGTTCGCGGGGTCGTCGAAGAAGCGGTAGCGGTCGAGCGCCTCGCCGCGCTCCCGGACTTCTCGGGTCCCGTACGACTCGACGGCCGCGAGGACGTACCCCGCGCCGGAGGCGGCCGCGGTCGGGTTCTCCAGCACGCGGTCGACGTAGTCTTCGAGGCTCATCGGCGGGTCGTACGCGCCCCGAAGCGTCTCGTCCGCCGCGGCGACGAACCCCTCGCCGCCGTCGGGACGAGTGCGGTCGCTCATCGCTCCCCGTCCTCGATCTCCGAGCGCGCGACGGCCGCGCCCGCGTACTCCAACACCTCGGCGGCGCCGTCCTCGGAGTAGCCGCGGTCGACGAGGGCCGAAACCCACGCGCTCCGGTCCTCGTCGTCGAGGTCGGTCGCGGACACCAGCGCCGAGAAGTTGATGTTGTGCTTTTTGTCCTCCCACAGCTTGCGTTCGAGGGCGCGGCGGAGCCGGTCGTTCTCCTGCGGGTCGAAGCCGCGCCCCTCGCGGGCGCGCCGCGAGACCCAGTTCGACACCTCCTGCCGGAAGTCGTCCTTGCGGTCGGAGGGGACGTCGAGCTGCTCTTCGACCGCGCGCAGGAACGTCTCGTCCGGCTCGGTCTCGCGGCCGGTGAGCTCGTCGTCGACGGTGTCGTCGTCGATGTACGCCATCACGTGGTCCATGTACTTCTCGCCCTGCCGGCGGAGCTCGTCCACGTCGTACGCCAACGCGTGGCGCACGTCTTCGATGGCGCGCTCGCGGTACTCCTCGCGGACCCGGTCGAGCAGCCGCTCGTAGCGGTCGAGGTCGTCGGCCGCGATCGACCCGTGACCGCCGAGATTCGCCTCGAAGTGGTCGAACACCGACAGCGGCGAGAGGTGGCTCCGGTCGCGGTGGGTGGCGTCCATGATCGCCTCGGCGATCTCGTCGCCGACGAACCGCGCCGAGATCCCGTCCATCCCCTCGCCGACGTCGGCGGACTCGGCGGCGTCCTCGCGGAGCTTCCGCGCGTCGATCTCCTCGTCTTCGAGCTCGCCGTTGTACACCTTCGCCTTCTCCAACAGGCTCACCGTCCCGTCGGTCGGCTCCTCCAGCCGGGTGAGCACGCCGAAGAGGCCCGCCATCTCCAGCGCGTGCGGCTCGACGTGGACGTTCGGCACGTCGGCGTTGGCGAGCATCTTCTCGTAGATCTTCGCCTCGCTCTCGTACTCCAACACGTACGGGTAGTCGATCCGTTTGGTGCGGTCGTTGAACGCCTCCATCTTCTCGTCGCCGGTCTTCTCGCGGTACTCCGGCATGTTCGTCCGGCCGACGATCACCTGGTCGATGTCGATCCGCGGGTTGTTCTTCGGCTTGATCGTCGACTCCTGAGAGGCGTGGAGGAAGTCGTAGAGGAACTCCCGCTGGAGTTTCAGGAGTTCCTCGCCGGAGAACAGCCCCCGGTTCGCGTTGCAGAACGCGCCGGCGTAGTCGAACGCGCGCGTGTCGGACTCGCCGTACACCGCGAGCTTCGCGTAGTTGACGTCGCCGGTGAGCTCCGTCTCGTCCTGGTTCTTCTTGTCCTTCGGCTCGAACGTCTCGATGCACTCTCGCCGGTTCTCGTCGGCGACCAGCCGCACGACCTCGACGTGTTCGTCGAGGACGCGCTGAAGGTCGTCGTCGTAGTGCGCGAGCAGTTCGTTCAGGTAGAACTCCGAGGCGGGGTCGGGGTGCTGTTCGTTCCGCAGCGTGTAGGGCGCGTCGAGCCGCTCGTTGAGGTCGTCGATCACCGCCTGTCGCTGCGGTTTCGGGAGCAGGACGAGCGGGTCCTGACTCATCGGCGAGCGGACCGTGTCGTCGTCCGGGTCCTGGTCGTCGATCACCGAACAGAGGTCGACCCAGCGGAAGGTGTACATCCGACCCGCGTCCTCGCGGGTGTACGCCTCGAAGTAGCGGCGGACGAGCCAGTCGAAGTGCGACTTCCCGGAGCCGACCGGTCCCAACAGGAGCTTGATCCGCTTCTCGGGGCCGAGCCCCCGGGCGCCGGACTTCACCTTGTTGACGAACTCGTGGATCGCCTCGTGAACCTCGCGGCCGTAGAAGACGTTTTCGCCGTCGTGGAGCGGGTCCTCGGCGGCGAGCGCGTACTCGACGACGCCGTGTTCCTCGTCGTAGTCGGTCCCGTAGTGGTCGAACATGTCCGCGACGCGCTGGTGGGCGTTCCGCGCGATCGTCGGGTCGTCGTACAGCGCGTCGAGGTACCAGTCGAACGAGCGCGCCGCTCTGAGGTCGTCGGGGACCTCCGTCCGGTACTCCTCGCTGAGCCGTTCGAGCGTGTGTCGGTCTGCCATCGTATCATGTTTACCCGGAGGGCGGACGGCGTCGCCGGCGATCGGCGCGACGGTCGGAGCCGCCGCTCTCCGTGCGCGTGTCAACAGCTCGTCGAACCGCGAGCAGCGTGTCGTCGGGGTGCGCGTCGGTGCCGGTGATCGCCTCGCCCGTATCCGAGGCTATATATGTGGGAGTGATTGCCACGGATAAGTATGTCGCCAGTTGACACACGACAGTATCGATCCGGAACCGCCGCGGTCGTCGGATCGCCCCCGTTCGGTGACGGTCCGTCGGTCGCTGTTATGCCCGGCTCGTGAGATCCACGACGGCGGTGACGCCGCGAGCCCCGCGGATCGCTCGCGCGCGCCGACCGAGGGGCGGTCCGGCGCGCCGAGAACCGGAAATCTCGCCCCCGGAACGCACCCTTTTGCGGGACGCCACCGCAGCACGGGTGTGACGTTCAGCATCTGCGTCCGCGAGCGGTACACCGACGAGGACGGCGGCGACCAGATCCGGTTCGGCGTGGCGGTGACCACTCGCCTGCCGGGCGTGGGCACGCTCTGCCCGTTCGCCTCGTCGGACGGCGCGGTGGCGACCCAGTCGCTCGTCAACGTCGAGTTGGGCCGGAAGGGGATCGAGTACCTCGGCGACGGGCTCGCCGTCGACGACGCGTTAGAGGCCCTCCTGAACGCCGACGAGGGGAGCGCGCAGCGCCAGCTCCACGGCGTCGACGCCGACGGGACGTTCGCGTTCTCCGGCGACGAGTGTAACGACTGGTACGGTCACCGCGAGGGGCAAAACTACACCGTCGCGGGCAACCTCCTAACCGGCGAGGACGTGATCGAGGACACTGCGGCCGCCTACGAGTCGGACGCGCACGGCGGCGCGCCCCTCGCCGAGCGGCTGATCGACGCCCTCGCCGCGGGCCACGCCGCGGGCGGCGACAAGCGCGAGGACCTCGAGGTCCAGTCCGCGGCGCTGCTCGTCCGGAACACGGAGGACGAGGCGGACGACCCCTACTACAACGACCTCCGAGTCGACGCGAGCGAGACGCCGGTGGCGGACCTCCGCGAGACGTACGAGATCGCGAAGCGCGGCTACGAGACGATCCTAGCGAAGTACGCCGAAGAGGAGGAAGAGACGGCCGACGGCGAGGAGGGCGGCGACGTCGACGGGGAGTAGCGACCTCCTACACCGTTAGCCGCGCGAGGATCGGCAGGTGGTCCGAGGGGTACCGTCCGCGGTCGTCTCGGTCCGCGAGCGTCGCGAACGCCTCGACGGCGAGCTCGGGCGAGACGAGCGCGTGGTCGATCCGCCGCCCGTCGATGAGGCGGGCGAAGTCGGTGAGGCTCGTCTCCGGTCCGTGCCGGAGGTCGGCGGCGGCCGCGGCGTCGCGGAGCGCGATCCCGTCGTCGGCCGGCTTCTCGGTGGTTCGCCCGTCGCGCTCCGGGTCGTCGCCGACGAGAATTCGATGAGGGGCCGACCCCGGCGTACAGTTGAGATCGCCGACGAGGGCGACCGGGAGCGTCTCGGTGCGCCCGTCTCCGTCCCCGTCCGCGCCCGCTATCTCCGGGACCCGTTCGCGGAGCAGCCGGGCGGCCTCGCGGCGCGCGGTCGCGCTCACGTGGTCGAAGTGCGTGTTGACGACGAGGAGCTCCAGTTCCTTCTCGCGAGCGCGCACGCGCGCCCATGTCGCGATTCTGGGGTAGGACGCGTCCCATCCGGTCGACGGCTCGTCCGGGCTCTCGGAGAGCCAGAACGTGTCGCTCGCGGCGACCGTCCAGCGGTCGCCTCGGACCGCGATCGGACACCCCTCGCCCTCGCCGCCGGCCTCGCGGCCCCGGCCGACGAACTCGTACGCCGGGAGCCGCTCGCGGAGGTCGTCGCGCTGCTCGGGCAGCGGCTCCTGAAACGCAGCGACGTCCGGCCGGTGAAAGCCGACGAGGCGTCCGACACCGTCTCGGCGGTCGTGCCAGGCGTCGTGGTGGTCGCCGCGGTTGGCGTAGCGGACGTTGTAGCTCAGCACCCGAATCGCGGTCATCACGTCGGCCGTCGCGGCCGAGGTGATTAAAAGGCGCGGAGCGGGGACGCTGAAGCCGGTGGCGCCCAGACCGCCCGGCTGTAGGACGATCTCGGGTCCAGTTATATATGCGCGAGAGACACGAATACCACCGAAGCCCCAGTCGCTCGGCTGTACGTAGCTGCTTATAGATCGTTGATCGACAGGGACACTTCCGAAGCCCCAGTCGCGAGGCGGGCAGACGCTCGCTGTGCTCCTCGTCGCTCACTGCGTTCGCTCCTGCGGTGCTTACATCGCCTCTGCCCGCCTCGCGACTGCCCCTTCGAGTCCCGCCCCGCACCGCGACCGCACCTCACGCCTCCCCAGCCTCGCGGTTCGCGCTCTCCGAGCGCTCACCGCGTCCCTCGCGTGTGCTGCTCGGCCGCGGGGCGGCCTCGCAGGCACGCGCCACCGCATCGTAGTTATAAATAGCGTCGCAGAACGGGGCTCGCCGTCGCTCGGGATCAGACCGAGAACTCGTAGAGGTCGTCGCCGACGTGGTGGATCGACTCGACCACCTTCCCGCTGTCGCCGACCATATCGTCGCCGTCGACCATCGCGCGGCCCACCGCCAGCACCTTGCCGTGCGTCTCCTCGGCGATCACGACCAGGTCCCCCTCGCGGATCGACGCGTCCGCCTCGACGATCCCCGGGCGCATCACGTCGGCGCCGTCGGAGACGAAGGAGATGGCGCCCGAATCGACCGTGACGACGCCGGTCTCCGGCTCGTAGTCGTTCGCGCCGCGGACGGTGAGGAACGGCTCGTCCTCGTCGACGTAGAAGACGGCCGGCTCGCCGTCGACCAAGACGAGCTCGTAGCCGGCGTCGACGAACTCCACGAACTCGAAGGTGTCCCCGTCGACGTCGACTCCGAGGTGGTCGGCGACCGCCTCGCGGATCGCCGCGATCTCGTCGCTCCGGAGGTGGTGCCGCGATTTCACTTCCATGGCCGTCCCGTCGACCGCTCGGCCGATAAATGGACCGCTCCGCGGCGTGGCTCCCGGCAATCGGTTCGGGACGACACCCTCCGGTCTCGCTCTCGTCCCGTTGGACCGATCAAAACGGTCTTAATCCACCTCTCCATATCGTCTCGTATGCTCAACCTCGTGAACCCGCCGGCGATCGTCCTCGCCGCGGTCGCGACGCTGCTCATCGTCCTCGTCACCTCGGTGCGGGGGACGGGGTGGGAGCCCACGACCGACATCGCCGACGAAGTGCTCGAACACCGCGCGTCCGCGGTCCCCGAGACGGAGTTCCCGGAGCCGGGCAACCGCGCGGTCGGCGGCGGTGGCGGCGGCGGCGCCATCCCGGCCGGCGGTGCGGAGGGCGAGGAGGGCGAACTCGAAGAGGGCGGCACCGTCAGCTCCGGCCCCGGAGACATCCCCGAAGACGAGGTGGAGTACTTCGAGGTCGAGTTCGTCAAGCAGGGCGAGACGATCGAGCTCTCGAACGACGAGCCCATCCTCGAACAGGGCGAAGACGAGGGGTGGGACCTCCCGTACGCATGCCGTCAGGGCCAGTGCGTCTCCTGTGCCGGCCACATCACCGACGGCCCCTCCGAGGACTTCGTCGAACACGACAACCAGCAGATGCTCGACGAGGCCGAGATCGACGACGGCTACACGCTCACCTGCGTCGCCTACCCGCGCGACTCCTTCAGCATCGAGACCGGCGAGGCGCCGTAGCGTCGCCCGCGTTCGCCCTCTCGCCTTCTTCCTTCCCCGCATTCTTCTCTCCCCGCATTCTTCCTTCCCCGCGTTCTTCCTTCCTCGCCTTCTCCCGCTCGCGTCCGCTCGCGACATCCTTTTTCCCGCGTCGCTCCAACCGCTCGTATGTCCGTTACCACGGCGCTCGTCGCCGGCGGCGGCGGCGTCGCCGTCGCGCTGATCGCCGCGCTCGTCTACCGCGACGCGACCCGCGTCGGCGTCGACCTCGGCACGCCGGCGACGTGGGGCGCCCTCGTCGTCCTCACCGGCGGCGCCAGCGTCGTCACCCTGATCCTCGTCCCCGACGCCCCCCTCCCCGGCGTCCTCGTGTTGACCGCGCTCGGCCCGCTCCTATACCTCCTCGAACGCGACGACTCGATGAACGGCGACGACGCGGCCGATCCCACGCGGCTCCCCAGCCAGTCCGGTGAGTCGGCGGACAGGAGCGACGAGGGGGATCGATAGCGGTTTCATCTGCTTTCATCCCGTCTCATCGACGATGACACAGTTCCTTTCCGCTCGCGAGTCGGCTCCTAAACCGCAACTTTCCATACGGTCGGGAGCGAACGGGAGGTAATGAGCGACGAGAGCGACGAGAGCCTCGCGGACCGGGTCGAGCGGTGGATGGTCGGACAGATGCCGATCATCCAGATGCACGGCGGCACGAGCGTCGTGCGCGAGGCGGACCCCGAGAGCGGCGAGGTCGTCGTCGAGCTCGGCGGCACCTGCTCGGGCTGCGGCATCTCGAACATCACCGCCGACAACATCCGCCGCGACCTCATCATGGACTTCGAGGAGGTCGACGACGTCACCGTCCGGACCGCCTCCTCCGGTGACAACGGGGCGTCCACCGTCGAGGGCGGCCGCGGCGGCGAGCTCCGCCACGAGACCGAGTCCGCGAACCACTTCTGAACGAGACGGGCCGACCCCGCCCCGCCCTCCGCTCCTCTTTCTAGTCTACAGTGACGTGAACGGCAGCGACGCGAGCGAGTCCGCGCTGTAGTCGAGCGCGTCGGCCTGCGAGACGCCCTCCGGCGTGATCAGGTCGATCACCCGCGGCGCGTTGCCGGCCGCGCCCTCCCGTGCGCCGCCGAAGACGTACCCCCCGGCGTCGATCCGGACGTCGCGGAAGGCCCCGAAGTTCGCCGATCCGACGACCGGAAGGACCTCCCAGTCACCAACGTCACTCCCTCCGAGCGCCGTCTTCGGGACCGAGACGACGGCGACGTTCGATTCGAGGTCTGCGAATCGCTCCACCGAACCGACCTCGCTCCCCGCGCCGTCGACCACGGCGCCGGCGCCGAACCCGTCCGAGCTGACCCGATATCGCCACGTGTCAGCGAATTCGGCGGTGACGTTCAGGTCACCGACTTCGCCCCTCGGGCCGCCGTCATCCGACGGATCGCGCAGATAGGCGACGAAGTACTGCGGCGAGAACGTCCCGCCAAACCCGGCGGTGAGGTTCTCGACCTCGAACGCGAACCGGTACTCGTCGTCGGTCTCGAACACGCGGAACGCGCGCAGGTCGAACGCGCCGTCCTCGAACGCGTCGGCGGTCGGGTACACGTACTCGCCCGGCCCGTCGTCGTCGCCGGCGGGGTCGGTCAGTTCGGCGACCTCGTCGCCGGGAACGACGGTGACGGTGTCGGCGGCGAGTTCGGTCCCGCTCTCGGCCTCGCGCACGACGACGTCGAAGGTGCCGAATCCGGGGTTCCGGAACCCGAGTTCGACGGTTTCGTTCGTCGCGTTCGGCGGGAGTCGGACGATGTCGCGCGAGGCGACCTCCCCGTCGATCGACACCTCCACGACCGTGCCGCCGACGAACGGGGCGTCGTTCGAGCCCGTCGCGGTGAAGAGGGGCTCTCCGAGGACCACCTCGTCGGCGATCTCCACATCCAGCTCCTGCTCCGGCCGCTCGTACTCGGGGAGCCGGTTGATCTCGCGGCCGCGCGCCGGGCGCAGCCTGACGGCCGTCCCGCCGCTCGGGGCGAGCGACCCCAGCAGGGTCGAACTCGGCGTGACGACCGCCTCGTCGATGCGGACCCCGGTCGGATCGGCGTCGACCCCGGCGCCGACCGCGTCCGAGTAGATCTCCGCGACGTACTTCGGGCCGTTCCGACCGCGGCCGGTGCCGCGACCGTTTCCGTTCCCCCGGCCGTTACCGTTGCCGCGACCGTTCCCCTTGCCGTTCCCGCGTCCCGGCGCGTCGCCGGAGTTCCCGGGAGCGTCGCCCGAACCGCCGGGCGCGAGGAAGTCGAGCGGCACGTCGACCGCTCGGCCGTCGCCGTCGGTCATGGCGCCGACGTACCACTCGTCCCCGCTGCGGCGCGCGATCGCGAGGTAGTCGCCGATCGCGGACCCGACGACGCGGGTCTCGTCCCACCCGGCCGCCGGGACCGACTCGATGAACTCGAACTCGGGCTTCGCGTCGAAGTTCTCGTTCTCGGGCGTGTACCCCTCGTAGGCGGCCGGGACCGGCGACGGCTCGCCGGACTCGGTGACCGCGACCGCGTTGACGTTGAACCCGCCGACGTCGCCGCTGAAGCCGCCGTCGCCGCTCTCGTAGTCGGGCTCGATCGTCTCTCGCGCGTCGTTGACGCGCAGCGTCGCCCGCGGCGTGCCGGCGTCGATCACCCGGCCCGCGTTCTCCTCGGCGTCGCTCGCGTAGCGCAGGTGGAGATCGTAGGTGCCGGCGCTCGGCACGTCCTCGACCGCGAACGACACCGACGAGCCGCTCGGCGCGCGGTTGGGGTCGACGGCGACGAAGTTGGTGCCGAACGCGTCCCGCCACGAGTCGTCGGTGACGAGGCCGTCGCGGTCGCCGGCGGCGGCCTGAAGCCCCTCCCCCACCGCGAACGTCTCGTCGACGTACCCCTCGATCCGGTCGGCGGCCATCTGGAGGCCGCTGAGGTAGGTCGGGTACATCGCGAGCTGCTTGGCGCGGGTCGTCTGGATCTGGTCGCCGCGGTCGTCGCCGAACGTGATGTCGAAGATGCCCGGCTGGAAGCTCACCGGCCCGGCGAGGTTCCGCGTGAACGGGAGGGTGACGTGGTGGTCGCGGCCGACGTTCGAGCCGAGCTGGCCGAACCCGTCGTACTCCTGGGCCTTCACGACCTCGCGGTTCGCCACGTTCGGGTAGGTGCGGATCTCGCCGGTCGGCTTGATCCCCTCGTGGATCTCCAGCAGCTGGCGGTTCGTGGCCGCCTCCCGGATCACGAGCCGGTGGTGGTTCACCGCGAGCTGGTTGTGCTGGTTGTGGGTCGGCTCCGCGCCGTCGCCGTCGATGCCGAGCCCGGGGTCCGAGACGTACCCGTTCTTGATCGAGTTGATCCCCTCGGCCTCGTACCCCGCGAACACGTCCTCGTCGAGGACCGCGGCCTCGTACTGCGGAACGTTGCCCGCCGTCTCGTTGTGGATCGTCATCTCGACCGGATCGGGGAGGTCGGCGCCGTAGCCGGTCACCTCCGGCACGTCGAAGTCCGGGTATGAGTCGTCGACGCCGAAACCGAACCCGGTGCCGTCGCCGGGGTAGGTGCTCCACCCCTCGTTCCACCCCTCGACGAGCACGCTGTCGATGCCGTTCTCGCTCGCGAAGCGCATGTACCGCTTCATCCGCTCGGTCCGCGCCCCGTGGACGTACGCGGCGGGGTTCCCGCCGCCGCCCGCGACCTCGTCGTCGGTCCTGTACTCCCAGTTCGCCTGCCCCGCGATCATCGTCCACCAGATGCCGACGTACTTGCGGGGCTCGATCCAGTCGGTGTCCGGTCCCCCGTTCCCGGTCGGCAGCGCCGACTCGTCGAGCGAGTCCGCGAGCAGCGGCACCAGCTGCGACTCGATCAGCTCGCCCGGCCGGTCGACGACCTGTATCGTCCGCCACGGCGTCGCGGCCGGGAGTTCGAGCGACGCCTTCGTGCCGTCGGGTAGCGGCGTGAGCTCGGTCGCGAACGCCGTCCCGCCGTCGTCGCTCCGGGGCGCGAGCGTCGCGGCCGCGTAGTCGTCGAGGTTCGCCTCGTGGACGCTGAGGTACGCGTCGCCCGCGTCGACCGTGAGCGGGGTGTGGGCGCCGACCCGCATCGGGGTGTTCGTCGGCCGCCGGTCCGTCGTGCCGCCGGGGATCTCCGACAGCGGCGTCTCCGCGTACTCCTGTTCGAACCGCGGGTTCGTCACCGCGTTCTCGATCCACCAGGAGGTGTAGTCGTCCGCGAAGTCGACGCCGGTGTTCTCGGAGCTGACCACCGCCAGGTCAGAGTTCTCCGCGAACCCCTCGCCGAGGACGACCCGGAATCCGAGCCCGTCGTCGAAGACGCGTATCTGGAGCGTCGCGCTCCGGGACTCGTCCTCCCCGTCCGCCCCGGAACTGTCGTCCGTCGCCGAATCGTCGGTCTCGTCTCCCGCCGCGTCCGCGAGGCCGACGCTGAGGGCGTTGTACTCGGCGGACACCCCGTCGTACGCCCCCCACATCGGCTCCCACTCCTCGGTCGCCGACGCGCGCTCGGTCCCCGTCACCGTCACCGGCCCGCCCTCTCCCTCGGCGCTCGCGCCGAAGGCCGACTGGTTCCGGAAGTCGAAGCCGAGCGCAGACGGCCCGACGTAGGCGGTCCCGTTCCGGGAGACCTCGTAGGTCGGGATCCCGTCCGACACGTCGACCGTCACCGCGATCGAGCCGTCCGGCGACTCCACCGTCTGAATCAGGTCGTCCGCGTCGTTGGCCACCCGCGCGGCGTCGTCGGCCGACACCTCCCGCGAGTAGGCGGCCGCGGCGACCAGCGCCCCCACGCTCCCGAGGAACCCCCGGCGCGTCGTCCCGTCAAACGTTTGCTGTGATCGTTTCTCACGCATTCCGTTAGGTGCCTGTATACGATGAATAATAATGCTATTGTAACGGATCGAAGTGATTGGATTTCGAAACGACCGAGTCGACGAGGCGGTTCGCGCGCGCTCTCCTTCGAAGAACTCACCGAGAGCACCGCCTTACAGCGCGTTCTCCAGCGCGGACGCGACGCTCCGGGCCTTCTCGGCGAGCGGTTCGGGGGTGTGGCCCGCCGCGACCGACGCGTCGAGCTCGTCGTCGTCGACGCGCTCGACCGTTCCGTCGGGACGTTTCACCACGTCCACGTGGAGGTCCACGTATCGCGCCGCGTCCGGGAACACCTCCACGGGCGTACAGACGTTGACGTAGGTCCCGCGGACCGCCCCGTCCGTCCCCCGGTACGTCGTCGGGTACCACCAGCGGCCCTCCTTCAGACTCGTCTCGGCGACGTCCCCGGCCTCGCGGTCGACGCCGAGCCCGTCGTACGTCCCGCCGCCGGTCATCTCGCGCTCGACGGTGACGGTCCCGTCGGGGTCGACCCCCGTGACCGTCGCTTCCCCGAGGGTGATCAGCCGCCCGTCGGGCTTCCCGTGGTCGATCTGGAGGGAGTCGCCCTCGCGCGGGCCGAAGGCGTCGGTCACCACCGAGAACGGGAACTCGGCGTCCGGGGCGGGCTCACAGAGCGCCTCCGCGAGGTCGACGCCCGCCGAGGCGTCGGCCGACCCCGCCTTCACCCGGTGGTGGCCCGGCATCGTCGCGGTCGCGGTCCGGCGCGCGTCGTCGAGCCCGAACCGGCTCTCGCGGCCGAACCAGACCCAGACGCCGGCGTTCGGCGCCGCGAGCGGCGCGTCGCGGAGGCGGCTTCGGTCGTCGAGGAGACCGAGTCCGGGCCCCGTCTCGTCCCCCGGACCGACCGCCGCGCGAACTCCCTCTGCGGCCGCGACCGCGTCGTCGAGCCCGGCGGCCAGCGCTTCGGTGTCGGCGTCGACGGCGGGGGGTCGCCACACCGCCCGCCACCCGTCCGGCGGGTCGAGGTCGAGCAGGTCGAGCATCCCCGACAGCTCCCGGGCGGCCTCGTCGTCCCGAACGTCGACCCGCGTCCCGGAGCCGGGTTCGAGCGCGACGAGGTCGCCCCCGACCCGCAGCTCTCCGGCGAGTTCCGGGCGCCGGTCGGTCCACAGCGCCGCGGACTCGCGCACTTGGACCCGGACCGCGTCCCCCGTCTCCACCCGGGCGTCGACGTCGCCGTACGGGAGGTACCCCTCGGCGCTCTCGCCGTCGCCCGCCCGGAGTCGAACCACCGCGCCGCCCCCGAGCGTCTCCGTCACCTCGCCGTCGAGGACGGAGCCGGGCGGGGCCGGGTCAGGCCACGGGAGCGCGTCGCGGCCGAGACCGACGAGGACCCCGCGGATCTCGTCGAGCGCGTCGGGGTCGCCGCTCGCGCCCACTCCCTGTCGGTCTCGGCTCGTCCCGATCTGGACGTCGGGCGGCTCGTTCGGGAACCCGGCGTCGAAGCGCCGGCGGATCGGCGGCGAGGCGTCGACGACCTCGTGGCCGGCGTCGAGCAGGCGCGCGGTGAGCGCCGTCGCGTAGATGCCGCGAACGCGGACCCGCGGCATCGTCACAGCTCCTCGCGGTCGCGCGCGAACCGCACGCGGTCGTTCACCGTGTCGCCGAGGGTGAGTTCGACGACGGTCGGGTCGCCGTCGTCGCCCTCCCGGAGGATCCGCCCCCCCTCGACCGGGACGCCCCACCCGTCGAGCGAGAGGTAGCCCCGGAGGTCGCTCCCGTGCGTGAACAGGTCGACGTCGGCGGTCGGGTGTTCCTGTATCGCGTCCGCGCTGTGCGCCATCTTCATGTCCGAGTAGACGGGGCCGTCCGCGCCGAAGAACGCCCGGAGGCGGTCGGCGTCCCGCGCGACGAGTTCGGCGACGCGGTCCGAGGCGTCGGCGACGGCGTCCGCGTCCAGCCCGGCCTCCCGGAGGGCGCGCTGGACCCGTGGATCGAAGTGCATACCCGTCTTTCGGGCGCCGCCGTTTCAACCCTGTCGACCGCGCCGGCCGGCGTCCGCCGTGCCGGTCGATCGCCACTCGGTTCCCCGATCCGTCCGCGTCGCGAATCTTCCGTCGACACCGACGATTAAGTCACCGTGGTGGTAATCGGGTTCCATGCCATCCGACGAGGACCCGATCGCGTCTCGGGCAGACGACGACCGCGACCTCTACGACGTCGCGACGTGGGAGGAGCGCACTTCCCTCGACGGACTCTCGGTCGCGCTGTACTGGCTGCTCACGCGCTCGGCGAAGGCGGGCGTCGTCTTCGTCGCGTTCGTCGGGCTCTTGGCGATCGTCGGCTCGTTCGGACTGGGCCTCGTCTTCGATCCGGCCATCGCGATCCTCCTCGGCCTCTCCGCCGTCCCCGCCCTCGGACTGGCCGCGTACGTGTACGTCTCGGACGTGACGACCGCAGAGCCGCTGTCGCTTCTGGTGGCGACGTTCCTGCTTTCCATCCTCACGGCGACGTTCGCGGCGATACTGAACAGCGTGCTCCAGCCGTACTTCCGGCCGTTCGGCTTCCTCGGACTCGTCGTCTTCTTCTTCGTCGTCGTCGGCCCGATCGAGGAGTCGGTGAAGCTGCTCGCGGTGCGGCTGTACGCCTACACCGACGACCGCTTCGACGCCGTCATCGACGGCGCGGTCTACGGCGCCATCGCCGGGCTCGGCTTCGTCGTCATCGAGAACTTCGTGTACATCGCTCAGAACGTTGAGATGGCGGAGCTGACGGTCGGCATCGCGGCGCTCGGTGCCGGCGACGGAATCGCGGCCCTCCGGGCGCTCGCGGGACCGGGACACGTGGTCTACTCGGCGTTCGCGGGCTACTACCTCGGGCTCGCGAAGTTCAACCCCGAGAACCGCGGGCCGATCATCGTCAAGGGGCTCGTCCTCGCGGCGGCTATCCACGCGCTGTACAACACGCTCGTCGGTCCGGTGACCGGCGTCGCCTCGGGGCTGTTCGGTATCCCGCAGATCCTCGCGCTGTTCGGCTTCGTCGTCGTCTTCCAAGGCACGTTCGGGTACGTCTTCCTCCGGAAGATCTGGCGGTACCGCGACGCGTACCTCGACACGCGCGACGCGGTGGGCGAGGACGTCGCCCCGGAGTTAGACGAGTTCGAGCAGTAGGCCGCGACCCGGTTTCGGCTCGGTCCCCGCCGTCAGGGCGCGTTCTCGACGCGCGAACGGTCGCCGGTGCCGCCCGTCAGCGCGCTCGCGAGGGCGCCTCTCACCACGACATCGTCGCCGAGGTCGGTGAGACGCACCTCCGGGACGTTGATGAACACCATCTCCGGGAGCTTCTCGCGGATCGGGTCGAGGACGCGGTCGGGGTTGTTGAGCGCGACCGCGCCCCCGACGCTCACGACGAGCGGGGCGTACGCGTGGATGACGTTGGCGATCCCCATGGCGTTCCAGTGGGCGAGCTGATCGATCACGTGGTCGGCGAAGGTGTCCTCGCCCGCCGCCTCGAACACGTCGACCGCGGAGAAGTCGGGGTCTTCGATCGGGAGCGCCGTGTCGACCGGGTCCTCCGCGTGGAGCTCGCGGGCGTACTTCGGGATGTTGTTGCCGGAGCAGTACCCCTCCCAGTGGCCGTCGAGCCCGCAGCCGCAGGTCATGAACCCGTGCGGATCGACGGTCATGTGGCCGACCTCGCCGGCGTTGCCGTCCCACCCCGAGAGCACGTTGCCGTCGACGGCCACGCCCGCGCCGATCCCCGAGGAGATGGTGAGATACACCATGTCGTCGGGGTTGCGCTCGGAGTGGAACCGCTCGCCGATGACGCCCGCGATGGTGTCGTTGTGGAGGTACACCTCCTCGGTGTCGAGCAGGCGACCGACCGGGCCGACGAGCGGGATGCGCTCGACCGTGTCCGGGAGATTCGCGGGACCCTGAACGATCCCCTCCGCCAGGTCGAGCGGGCCGATCGAGCCGATCCCGGCCGCGACCGCCTCGCTCGGCGCGATCCCCGCGTCCGCACAGGCCCCGCGGACCACCTCCAGAACGGCCTCTGTGACGGCGATACCGTTCGGTCCCCGCGGGGTGCCTCGCGACGCGGCGCCGAGGACCGCCGCGGTCTCGTCGCCGACGACCGCTCGGACGTTCGTCGCCCCGAGATCGACGCCCACGTAGTACATCGGGTGTAAGCGCGGCCCCGTCTCACTTAAGCGGGACGCTTCGCGCGGTCGAGCGGGGGTAAAGAACTGGGGCGCTTCCGCGAAACCGCGTTACGACGCCGACTCGCGGACGAACGTCACCGGGCACGGCGCCGAGAGCATGACCTCTTGGGCCGCGCTACCGAAGACGGCCTTCCCGGTCGGCGAACGCCGCCGGCCGCCGACGACGACGCGGTCGGCCCCGACCCCCTCGGCGGTCTGAACGACCTCGTCGGCGAGATTGCCCACCGCGCCGCGGACCGAGTGTCGCACGCCGGCCGCGGACAGCGCCTTCGACAGCTCCCGAGTGGTCCTGTGGCGCTCCGCGACCGCATCGGGCGTCGAGTTCTCGCCGTCCGGGTCGAAGCCCAGTTTCGCTCGGGTCTCGTCGAACTCCTCCTCGCCGAACACGTGGGTCAACACGACCTCGGCGTCCGCCGGCCCCGCGAGGGCGATGATCTCGTTCGCGAGCCGCTCGGTGCGCTTCTCGTCTTCGGTGCCGACCGCCAGGACGACCGTTTCGATGCTCATACACGCTGTTGATCCCCGGACGTATTAAAAACGGCGGAGTTTTAACTCAAATCTGAATAAATATTTAATCGATCGATCCTGATACTCTCGCCGATTGCGCCCGGACGGCTCCCGGTGGAGCGATCGGACGGCTCTCGGTGGAATGATCGGACGACTTCCGGAGATTCGGTCGGTCACCTCTCGGTCGAACGAGCGAGACGCTAGCGGCGTCACGAGCGTCTCTCGGCGGAAAAATCGCTCCGGCAGCGCAGAACTCGATCAGTAGTCGGGCGCGTCGTCCTCGACTTCGCGCTTCAGCGAGTCGCGGCGCGACTTCGCGTCGCGACCGGTCGCCTCCAGCAGGAACTCGTTTTTCGCGTCGACGGCGTCCGCGGCGGCGTCGGCGTTCCCCTCGGCGATGACGTCCTCGGCGGGTCGCTCCTCGAAGTGGACCGCCAGCTTGTCCTTCTTGCTGCCGTACTCGGCGGCGCCCACGACGATCCGGTCGAACACCGGGTTGTCGGGGTCGCCGACGACGTACAGCTCGTGGCCCTCCCACTCCTCGGTGCCCGTGACCTCGCCGAAGTACTCCTCCACGGATCCCTTCAGGTCCGGCATGCGGTCGTCCAGATGCTCGCCGCGTCGCATCTTGTACTCCTTCATGCCGCGACCGTTCGACAGGCCGGCGTAAACCAGTTTCGTCACGGTCGCTCGGCGGGTTCGCCGCTGCGAACCGTCTCGGCCCGCCTACCGGGGTCGTTCGTCGACGTAGCCGCGCTTGCACTCCGGGCAGATGTCGCCGGCGCGCATCGAACTCCCGTCCGCGGCCCGGACCATCCCGCACTCGGGACAGTAGTACTCGGTCGGTTCGTCGTCTCCGATGGTCTCCAGTTCGGGGCTCTCACCGCGGGTGATCCCCGTTCCGTCCTCGCCGCCGCTCTCGAAGGCGACGCTCTCGGCGTCGTCCGGCGCCTCGACGTACTCCGTCTCGTCTTCCTCCGCTTCCCGGTCCGCGGCCTCCGGGGTGAGTCCCCCGCCGAACTCGACGCCGGCGTCGCCGCCCTCGCCGACGGCCGCGCTGAACCCCTCGTCTTCCCCGCCGTGGTCGGGCCACGCGGTCGCGCCGTCGGCGTCCGTGTCCGCCTCGTCGACCGACGGCCACGCGCCCCGCTCCCGGTCTTCGGTCGATCTCTCCTCGTCGTCGAGGATCACGCCGTCGTCGCTCTCCGCGTCCGTCTCGTCGGCCGACGCGGACTCCGGCGCGTCGTCCGCCGCGGGCGACGACGCGGACCCGGACTCGCCGCCCGCGTCCAGCAGCTCCGCGTCCTCGTCCGTCGGATCCGGCCCGTCGGTCGCGTCCGCAGCGCTCGCGGTGTCCGGCCGCTCCCCGACGTCCGCCGCCGCGTCGCCCCCTTCGGGGGACGCTCCGGCACCGACCGTGTCGGCCTCCTCGTCGCTCGCGGACCCGTCGTCGATGATCACCGCGTCGTCGCTCCCGGCGCCGGGGTCCTCGTCGAGCGTCAGTCCCTCGCC
Source organism: Halorubrum sp. GN11_10-6_MGM (assembly GCF_005435165.1). Lineage (GTDB taxonomy): Archaea > Halobacteriota > Halobacteria > Halobacteriales > Haloferacaceae > Halorubrum. The sequence continues at coordinate 40,446 of NZ_SGUC01000012.1, forward strand.
GGCGGCGGTGGCGTCGTCCGCCCCGACACCTCCCGGCGCCGTGCCGGAGTCGGCGGTCTCCTCGGCGGCGCCCGGAGCGTCGCCCGTTCCCGACGCCGTGCCCGCGTCGTTGCCGCCGCCCGCCTTCGCGGCGGCCTCGTCGGCGAGCTGTTCCATCGTCGTCACCTCGGTGTTTTCGCTGACGACCTGCGTCTCGCCGCAGCGAGCGCAGGTCTTCACCTCCTTGACGGTCGTGACGACCTCGTCGCCCTCCTCCTCGCGCTCGCGCTGGAGTTCGGGCTCGCCGAAGTCGTGTCCGAGCAGACACCTGAGTCCCATTGTACTCCCCTGCGGTGCCGAGGGTAAAAAACGCCCCGTCGGCGTCCGACGCTCGGCACACGACCGGATCGCGGGGCGACCCCCTCGACGCTCCCGGTCCCGCCGTCTTCCCCCCACCCGACCTCGCTGTTCGAGTCATTGTTTCCCCGTCCGGTCTCGCCCCGCGACCCCGCCGTCGCGATCCGCGGACCCAGACTCTTTGTGGATCGCTCGCGTACCGTTCACCGACATGCCTATCGTATCCTATCAGGGCGAGGAAATCGAGTGCGAGAAGGGCGCCGTCTTGCGCGACGTGCTCAAAGAGGCCGGTCTCTCAGTCTACAACGGAAAGATGGAGCAGCTCAACTGTCGCGGCGCCGGGTCGTGCGGCTCCTGTGCGGTCCAAGTCGAGGGCGAGGTCAGCGAGCCGGGCAAAAAAGAGCGCGCTCGCCTCTGGCTCCCGCCGCACCACCCGAGCCACGACGTCCGCCTCGCCTGTCAGACGAAAGTCGAGGGCGACGTCGAGGTGACGAAGGGCCGCGGGCTCTTCGGGCAACACATCTGAGCGCGGACGCGCCGCTCCCGTCTGTTTTTCGTACACCGCCGACCGACGCCCGCTCGACGAGCGGCGCGCTGGTCGGGGATAAAATACGGCCGCGGCGAGCGTGAGCCCGCGACGCGGACGAAAACGTTTGGTACCGTGTGTCAGAGTCGCGTTCGGCGTCAGCCGGACCGACCCACCTTTCGGATCGGCTTACTGCCGAACGACGTTGGTCGCGCGGGGACCCTTCTCGGAGGACTCGATGTCGAACTCGAGCTCCTGGCCCTCTTCGAGGTCCGGGCCGCCGACGTCTTCCATGTGGAAGAACACGTCGTCGTCCGCGTCGTCAGTCTCAATAAATCCGTAGCCGCCAGTGTCGTTGAAGAAATCAACCTTTCCGGTCGCCATTGCGAATGAGAAGAGAGCCCGCCCGGGAATAAGAATTGCGAGTGTACAGTTACCACGTCTCTCTGCGGACGTTTGTTTCTGAAAACACAAACCCATGGGGTAAACAGTGGCCGAACGACGACTTCACTGCGACCGACTCGACCGATCCGTCGGTTCCGCGTCGAGTTTTCCCAACGCCGGTTTTTATATTATCGCCCCGAAACCAGTGTGCGTGGTTCACACATCCCGAGCGAACGGCCCCGCGCTGACGCTCCGCGAGAACGGGCCCGCCCTGCTGGTCCCGGCGGCGTGGGGCGTCGCCGCGGGGGCGGTCCTCGGTCTCGTCTCCGCGCACGCGCTGTTCGTGGCGCACGTCGTCATGAGCGTCCTGCTCGTCGCCTTCGTCGTCGCCTCGTGGCGCGACATGGCGACGGGCGTCCTCCGCGCGTGGAAACTGGTGATCCTCGCCGGCACGCCGGTCACACTCGCGGGCGTCGCCGGATTCCTCGCGCGCGACGGGACCGTCGCCGGGCTCGCAGCCGCGCTCCCGGCGGACGCGCTCCTCGCGGTCGCCTTCTACGGGTGGACCCTGCTGCCCGCGCCCGCGTTCGTCTACACCGCCCTGCGCGACCCCGCGGTCCCGCGCTCGACGGTCCACGGCGTCGCCGCCGCGTGTTCCGTCGCGGGCGCCGTCGTCGCCGCGCTCGCGGGCTCCGCGACCGGCACCGTCGCGGGCATCGCGCTCGTCGGGCTCGGGCAGACCGCGGGCATCCTCGCCGCGACCGCGCTGTACTGAACGGCGCCGCGCTCCGGTCGCTCCCGGCTCACTCCCGCTCGACCGCCCCGTCGACCGCCCGCTCCAGCGCTTTCCGGTGGAACGCGACCGCCGCGTCGCGGCCGACCGGTGGAAACCGCGGGTTCGTCACGACCCCCTCCCCGTCCACGACCGCGCTCGCGACCGCCGCCGCGCGGTGCGCGCGCCCGACCGGGGGAAGCGGGACGACCGACTCGTACCCCGCGCGGAACGCCTCCCGGAGCGGTTCGGCCTCGGCCGCCGACACGTACCAGTCGGCGACCAGGTGTTCCGCCTTGGCGACCGAGACGCCTCGTGGCGCCGAAAGCGGCGCCTCCCAGTCGAGGACGGCCGTCACCGACCCCCCCGCGACGAGGGCGTTCCCCGGCCGGAAGTCCCACGGAAACAGCCGCGGCTCGGCGTCGCCCTCGACCGGATTGCGAAGCGCCTCCCGGAGCGGCTCGCGGAGGTCGTCGAAATCGGCCGGGAGCCGCGAGACGTGTCGCTCGCCGAACCGGCGAAGCCAGCGTTCGGCGTCGAGCGAGTCGCGGACCGTCAGCGACGCGGCGCGTCCGAGAATCGAGGCAGGGTTCGCTTCCTCCTCGCTCGTCGCTCCGCTGACTCCCGCCCCGTCGGCTTCCGCCTCGTCGACTCTCGCCCCGTCGGCTTCCCCTCCGTCGCCGGGAGCCGCTCGGTCGACCGCGACCCGCCCGCACCCGGCGAACCGGAACGCCTCGTGAACCTCCCCGAGGTACCGCCCGAACGCTCGCGCGACGCCGCGCCGGTCCGTCGGATCGAGACCGACGAACGCCTCGTGGAGGTCGCGCCCCTCGACCAGCGGCGTGACGAGCCAGCCCGTCCCGTCGACGACGCCCGCGCCCAGCGGAGCGGGCACCGGCACGTCGGTCCGCGCGCCGATCGCCGCCAGCAGCGCCGCCTCGGTCCGCGTCGCGGCCGGCGTCTCCGAGCGCTGGACGACGACCGGCGCGGCGGTCTCGAACCGGACCGCCTCCGTCTCCTTCCGGTTTCCCCGCCCCAGCGGCTCGACGCTCACCGGCGTCGCTCCCGGCCGCGTCTCGGCGAGGGCTCGGTCGCGGACCCCGTCGCTCACCGGTCCGCCTCCGTCTCGGGTCCGAACGCCTCGGAGGCGCCCGCCTCGGACGCACCTGTCTCGCCCTCGGCCAGCAGCGCTCCGATCTCGTCCAGCGAATCGAGGACGTGGTCCGGCCGGTAGGGGGCCGCCGACTCGTCGGGGTCCGCCCGGAGCCACGCGGACCGGAGCCCCGCGTTGTGCGCGCCGGCGACGTCGTACGCCAGCGAGTTCCCGACGTACAACGTCTCCTGCGCGTCCACCGACAGGGCGGCCGTCAGTCGCTCGAACGGCGCCGCGTGCGGCTTCCGGCGCGGCAGGTCGCCGGCGTACACGATCGCGTCGACCCGGTCGCCGAGACCGAGCGCCTCGACCTTCGCGCGCTGCCGCTCCTCGGGGCCGTTCGTGAGGAGCCCCACCGGTCCCGACGCGGCCGCCGCCGCCAGCGCGTCGGTCGCGCCCGGCAGGTACGCCACCCGCGACTCGTCCGCGACCGCCTCGAACGCCTCGGCGAGCGCGACGGGGTCGACGTCGCGGCCGTGCCGGGCCGCCAATCTCGCGAACCCCGCGCCGAGGTACCCGACGCGGTCGTCCGGGTCGGGCGGGCCGTCGAGGAGCGGCCACAGCGCGTCCGGCTCGCCGAACGGCTCGACGCCCGCCCGCTCGAACGCCTCCCGGTAGAGGGCGTCGACGTCGTGGTCGTGGCGGCACAGCGTGTCGTCGAGGTCGAACGCGACCGCCGCGAACCGGCTCATGACGGATCGGAGGCGCCGCGCGGCGAAGTCGGTTTCGCCGACGCGCCCGTAGCTCCGCCCATGCCAGACTCCGAGGACGCCTACGACTGCGAGACGTGCGGCGCGAGCGTCGCCCCCGCGGACGCCACCCGATCGGAACCGTTCGGCGACCTCGACCCCGCGACGTGGCAGACGCTGAACTGCCCCGACTGCGGCGACCGGCTCGCGACCGTCCTCGTCGGCGACGAGTGAGCCGCCCCGACGCCGACCGTGTCACGGGTCGGCGCGGTCGGCGCCGAACGAGCCGCCGGTCGCCACGTTCACCGAGTGCCGTATTGACACCCGACAGTATTAATGAGTACGAAATCTTTTGTGATCTAAGAGACACAGTTAGGCAATGGAACGCTCACGTCGGAAAGAGATCAAACATCATCTCTCCGAAGACGAGATCGATGAGTTGCTTCGTGAGGCCGAGGACAAGCACCGGCGTCGGCGTCTCGGCTTCCTGAAGAACCTTTACCGAGGTGATTCGATTCCAGAAGCTGCTGACCGTGAAGGTGTATCCGCAACAACCGGCGGTCGCTGGGTCGAAGCCTGGAACGACGGCGGTCTCGAAGGACTTATGCCGAGTTTCGGGGGCGGTCGGCCCCCGAAACTCGACGAAGACGAACAAGACGAGCTGGTTGAGATGCTTCGAGAGGATCAACCGTGGAAATCACAGGAGATTCAGCATCTTCTCCAGGAAGAATTCGATGTTTCTTACAGTCCAAATTATCTCGGTACCTTCCTTCGAGAGCTTGGTCTTTCATACGCGAAACCACGGCCAAAGCGTCCGAACCGGCCAGAAAATCCTGATGAAATTCTTGAAGAGCGCGTCGATGACGCGCTCGACGAGGACGATCAGCCACACAACAAACGTGAGGGTGAAGACGAAGAAGGGTGGATTGTTGACGACGAGATCTGTACTGATGGCGGTACCGTCCTCGGATTTTTTGATGCGTCGAAGCCACAGCCGTACGATAATTCACGGCGGGTTTGGTACGTCGACGATCCACACATTGAACGTGAGTTAGTCAAGACACACGATTCTGCGGTTGGATTCTACGCACTCAACGGTGAGAGTCTGGTGAGATTCACCGAAGATGAGAAGAAAGAGCGGATCTGTGGCGTGTTAGAGCAGGTCCGCGAGCAGAATCCGGGCAAGCGGATTCTGCTCGTCTTGGACAAGCATGGAGCACATATCTGTAGATACACGCGCAAACGCGCGCACCAACTTGGGATCGACCTGATTTTCATTCCCTCAGGCTCCCCGCACCTGAATCCAATCGAGAAGGTCTGGGATCATCTCAAATGGACGATGGCACCGATCGTCGTTGAAGACGAAAACGAGTTCAAAGAACTCGTTCAGGAAACCTTCGAGAAAATAACAGAGCGTATCAGCTTCGCAAAGAAGTGGTGTGAGAAGTTTCTCGACTTTCAAAAGTTATCTTAATCATTATACCTGTCGGGTCCGTACTCGCCCCCATGGTCGACGCCGGCACGGTCTACCTCGTCGCGACCGGCGCGCTGCTGCTCGTCGCGCTCGGCGTCGGGCTCCGGGCGCTCGTCGACATCTTCCGCGAGGCCCGTGAGCGCAGCCGGAAGCGACGCGACGGCGACCTCGACCGGTACGCCCCGGACCCCCTCTACGACCGCGACCCGCCGGCCCCGAACGCCGACGGGGAGGCCCCTTCCACCTGTCCGCAGTGCGGCGCGGAAAACGCGAGCGAATTCACCTACTGCCGGGAGTGCGCGGCGCCGCTCGGCCCGGGGCGGTGACGGGGGCCGTGCCGGCCGCCTGCGCTGTCGCTCGCGGATTCAGGATATGCCGCCTCCCCGATTTGAAACGCGTGAGACTCCCTTCGGTCGTCTCACTGTTCCCCGCTCGCTGTCGCTCGTGAGGACGGGGGACAGCTCGATCTTCAGTCGAGGTTAATGAACGCGGATCGCGCAAAAAAGCCATGCCGCCTCCCCGATTTGAACTCGCCGAGACGCTCGCCCCCGCTCCGCTCGGCCGCTGCGACTCGTCTGCTCAAATCGGCTCGGGAGCATTTTCACTGCTCCCGTTGGTCGCAGGAAAATGCCGCCTCCCCGATTTGAACCACCGGAAGACTTCGCTGCGCTCATCTTCCGAGCCCCCGCTCGCTGCGCTCGCGGGGAGGGAGACAGCTCGCAGAGTACCACGTGTCCACTCGCTTTCCTCTCGACAAAATTCGGCGCTTCGGACCACGAGATATGACGAAGACAGAACTCGAACCCATTTCGCCGGGTGCGGCGAAAGAGATGTATCTGGAAGCAAGAAAGAACGAGGTATCACAGAGTACGCTTGACGGCTACCACTACCGTCTCAAGCACTTCATCCGCTGGTGTGAGAACGTCGCGGGGATCGACAACATGAACGATCTCTCCGGAAGAGATCTCCAGCGGTTCAAGACGTGGCGGAGAGACGACGGCGATCTGAAGCCGATCACGCTTCAGGGACAACTCGACGCCCTTCGTATCTTCATTCGCTGGTGTGGATCTATCGACGCCGTAGAGCAAGATCTTCACGAGAAATTCGAGGCGTTGATGCCTCAACTCAACAAGGCCGACGAACAGAGCGAGAGTATATTGGATACCGAGCAGGCAGAGGCGCTCCTTGAGTATCAGCGGAAGTTCGAACACGCCTCTCGCGCCCATGTGATTGTGGAGATTCTGTGGCACACGGGAATCCGACTCGGATCTCTTCGCGCGCTCGATCTTGACGATTACGACGGAGATGCCGAACGACTCGCTGTCCGTCATCGACCAGAAACAGATACTCCCCTCAAGAACGGAACAGAGGGCGAGCGTATCGTCGCTCTGAACGCCGAAGTTTGCCGCTCAATTGAGGACTGGAGGGAATATAACCGACATGATGTGGAAGACGAACATGGGCGTGAGCCCCTTCTTACCAGTCGGAATGGCCGTATGAACCCGACAAGCGTCCGCGATGCGATCTATCGCGTTACTCGTCCCTGCTACTACGGTGCTGATTGTCCGAAGGGCCGTGATCCTGATGACTGTGAGGCGGCTGACTATGGCGGCTATAGTAAGTGCCCGGTCAATGTTTCTCCTCACGATATTCGACGGGGCTCAATCACTCACTTCTTGACTGAAGATGTGCCTGAGAAGGTTGTCTCTGATAGAATGAACGTCGGACAGGACGTTCTGGACAAGCACTACGATAAGCGAGATGAGGAGGTGAAGGTCGAGCAGCGACGTGGATATCTGGACAATATCTAAATCTATTCACTTTTATCGTCTTGTGTAAATCTTTTCAGAAGCTTTCTTGCTTGGCGCTTACCAGGAGGGGTTAGACTAACTGTTGCTGAAGGACCTCTCCCCCGTCGGTCAAAATATCGATCACCTTCTCCTTGATACATATTCCCCATCCCTGATGAAGATACGTCGGAGAGTTCGAGGGCGTCTTTCAGAGATGAGGATTTGATTCTCTCTACGTCATAACACTCATGCCAAACGTACAATAAGATGAGTGAGGATATTCGTTGTCTATCCGTTTTCCGATTACCGATGTCACCCATCTCGTCAATATATAAGACCGGGAAATCCTCTTCCTGAGGGTCTACATATACGAAATTATCTAATTTGTGTTCGGATATTCTCAATTCGGAAGCGATGTCTGCTAAGGGTCCAGATTCTTCTTCCTGATCAATGGTCTCGATCTCTGTCTCTGTCTGGTTGCTTTCACCGAACTCTTCCAGAGACTTCACTTCAGATTTGGATTGGTTTATCTCCGCAGTATCAGACACACCACTAAGTTCATCTAACGAATCTTGGTTATCCTCAATAAACTGAATAAGGTCAAGGACCTCTTTCTGGTAGTCTTCCTCGTCAAACGCGTGTATTTCTACCTCTAGTACACCATACTCTAATTTTGCTGTAGTTTCCATAGCTCGACCACAAAGTCAAACTATACAAGTATAAGTTCTTCGCAGGAGTGTGGATGTATCCTCGAATCAGACGAGATAGTGTTCCAGGGCTGTATCTCAAAGAGTATTTTGTATTGTATATGGAGTAAGAAATACTTGTAGAACTCTCCTAATAGGTTATAATCCGTGTAGAGAAGCTTTAGACATTTAGAATGTATGATTCATATCTCCCCGAGAATACGAGAATAGTTCTGGAATCCATATCTCAATTCAATACCCGGATATCCATTGGGAGTAACACTTAAGTTCTAACCCGACATTGTGTACGGCAAACGCTGGCAATCCCAGTCTACGATTCAGAAAACGGTTGAACGTGACTCGGCCCGCGTGGTTCCCTGGCAGGTTCCGCGGGCCGATGGCACAGCCCATGGACACCCTCATCCAGCCGCAGGGACTCGGGGTCCTTGCGACAAGAGAGGCTGTATAGGGCCTATGCCACAATTACGTGGCTTGGGTCTAATAGTTTTCTCTTGTCTCAGACGGCCGGATACCGACATATGAGCTCCAAATCGGACTCAACACCAGCTGACAATCACACGCAGTGGGATGAATTAACCCCAGCACGTCGACGAGTAGCAAAGACTATCGCCCATGTCCACGGGCCCCAAACGTTCAATCGCCCTGATCTCCGTGAAGACACGGAGGAGGTGGATGATCTTGAGGACACTATCGACGACAAGGAGCGAGTGCTCACATCGCTCAAATACACTCGTCTCCTGAACGATCTCGTCGATGATGGATATCTCACGCTCGAACACCAAGGCGGGACTAACCCGATCATCTTGGATCTCGAGTACGACTCGGACCGGGATACCCGGAACGCAGCCCCATACGGGGATACCAGCGCTCTCCACACCTTGGTGGCGCAGGTATGCGATCGTGAGGGTATCACGCGGGACCTTCTCGACGAGGTCGATAATCCGTTCGACTTCAACGAGGTCAAGGACAAGGTGAATCGGGCACTTGGCCGAACGGTCCTACAGCCTTACTCCGATCCCAGCAAGTACCGATTCACATCAGAGACCTACTCTCTCGTCCGGAGCAAGGTCGACGGGAGTTAGACAGGCCGCTAGTTCTACTCCCCCTGTAATCCCATTATTGTGCTGAAATAGACAATTCGATCCACCTACTCGTCGTCTAGATCTTCAGCGCTGAGATTGTCGGTAAGGTAGATCTCTCCATTTAGTGTGATCCGACCGAATCCAGAACCAGTATAGTCGGTCATGAGACTAATCCCGGTCACGTCCCATTGACGTGAGTATGATTGGAAAAATCAAATTCAGATCTGGTTCACTCTCCTTCACTCCTGGTGAGCTGCTGTAATTACTAAGATTATTCCGGGACCATCTGGTTGCCATCGGCGCTTATATCCAGCGTCGGCTCAGGGTCCGGCTTTCGCTTCTCACCCTCAACTTTCACGTAACAGGCCTCAGCAGGGTCGGGGTAACTGGCCGGGTAATACACGTAGGTCGTCGAATCTAACCGTGCCATCTTCACGACGCCATCACGCCGGAACCGACGGAGAATTTCTCGATACGAATCCTCGGTCAATTTGTACTTTTCCTGCGCTCGCTCGCTGATTTCTGCCATCGTCGGGTGGGAGCGGGAATTGCGCGAAGACCCACAGTCCTCTGGGGTATTATTAGTAGACAGGTGGGGGGGGGTTCGAAAAGGTCGCATTCCATGGTGAGACTGTAGAGGGAATCGAGTGTAACCTCATAGGCGTGTTCGCAGTAGTCATTCGTACTTTCGTCCTTACCACTCCGCCGCCAGTAGTTCCAGATCTCCGAGTCGAAATTCTGTAGCGCGTAATTGAGGGTGTTCTGGCGATAGTTCCGTTGTTGATTTGGCGTTCCCTCAATCCACTTGCGGAGATCTCTCCTCTTCTCGGTTCGAGGGTTCTCAGCAATCGCATTATTCACGTAGTGGTAAGTCAAGTTTCGCGCATTTGCTGGGTTGGCATCTCTGTCGAGGAGAATGCCGTATGTGAGAGAGCAAAGAGTTGTCTCTGCGCCACTTCTGTCGTCTTTGAATCCTCGTTTGGCGTATCGACCTTTGAGCAGATCTGTGTAGTATTCTCGTGCCCGTGGTCCTGTCTTCTGATCGTGTATGAATTCTCGAATGTAGTCTTGGGCCTGTGTGATGGCATCCTCGTCAGGGTCATCATCGGGAAGTTCTCCGATGGCGTCATCTCTGTCAGTCCTTGTCGTTATGAGATGTTCCCTACAGACCTCCTGAAGTTCTTCGTTCCGCTCCTCGATGGTCTCCGGGGTTGAGCCGAGATGGTCCCCTGTGAAGGTAAAGTATTGTTCTGAATCGTAGACTTCGATACCGTCGCCGCTCCGGCTCCCAGTATTTTCGGGTTTCTCTCCGATGACTACCGTATGTAGGCCAGTACCAGATGGAGATACCTCGGTGTAGGAGTCGATACTCTCGATGATGTGACGGATTTCAGACTCTATATCTCCCGTCTTTGGGTCTCGGCAGTAGTCGAAGTCAATACCTACAATTGGGTCATCCTCCGTCAAAACGATCCCAACGCCATCGTAGTCGCCTGCTTGGTAGGTCTTGATGGCCGTCTCGAAGTCACTCCATGTCTCCGGCTCCTTGGTCGATGCTTTCTCGCCTGCCTCTGGATCGTATGGGGGCTTCTTGTCTCCTCCCTGCTCGTATCGCCAGCAGATCCACTGATCCCGATATACGACCGTCTCAGGAACGCTTTCAGCACTTTCAGGGGCAGTACCGTTATCAGGAGTGACTGCTAAATCGGACATGGGTTCGAGGAGTCACCTCGTTCGAATGCTCGGGGGTTCTGGTTGGGACCCTTGCCCCCGATACTCGCTCCTTTCATTGTGAGCTATTCGTTGTTAGCGGCAAGTTCCGTCGCTCCTCGTTCAAGGAAGTCGGACCACGTGAGTTCGAGTTGTTCCTTGACCATCCTTGCTTTCTGAATCGAGTCTTCATGCGCTGCGATGTCTTTGTAATTCTTCGGATAGGGCATTACCTGTTAAGATATTGGGGATAAGGCGCTATCAAGGAACGGTTTCGCTTAACCCGCTCTAGACGAAAGTTAGTTTCTTGTCACTATCGAAGTGAGCTTTCTACTGACAAGTTTCTTTGAGATCCACTTCAAACTCAAACACAATAATGTCAGCAGATGAGTATATCTCTTCAAGCGTCGGTGCTCCACTCGGGAATAATAACGCGATCGGGAATCCTGGAGGTGGGGCTCCAGCCAATAATTCGAACGCCATAGGAAACTCCGGCGGTGGTGCGCCCGAGGATAATACCAATAGGAAGAGTCATGGTGTCTATTGCGACTTGGAGAAGATTGACGATCGAGCAGAGGGAGAAGTCGCTGAATTCATTAATCAAATGGAAACTGTGATTCGGGAACGGGCAGATGAGAATTCGAAGGAGGTAGCGCGAGAAATTCCTCTTCGTCTGATCCGATATAACCGAGCAGCTCAGCACATTCAGCAGGAGGGTATGCGATTAGATAAGGGAGCTAATTCGATGCTTGATACCTCCCGGCGTATCTTGGCTCAAATCTTCCAAGATCTCCAAGAGATTGGAGCAATATAGATCCTGAGCCTCTGGACCGCAGTGAATGCCAGTAGAAGAAATCCCTCCAGCAAAGATGAGGCTTTCTTCTGCCATCCACCCTCTAATTGCTTAGAGCCGATGTCAGCCCGCTCAGAATTAATTCTGACCGAATCAATAGGTCGGTATTCAGAAATAGAGAGACAACCGGGCGTCTCTCGTGCCTGAGCGGGGCCGATTCAGATACCAGATACCGTCTTACTTGTCGGACTAGATCTCGCCAATACAGCCCGATTAGTGCTAAATGTCATCGAGCAATTCTGCTTTTTTGTCCTCAAACTCTTCGTCTGTAAGGACGCCATCATTGTGTAGTGATTTGAGTTTCTCAAGACGATCCAGAGGATCGTCTGAGTCTACACCTGGTTTGTCCTCTTCGCGGCGTCTCTCACGGAGGTATTCAACTGCTTGTTCCACCTCGTCATCATCGGAAGTGGTTACCGACAGATGGTACGTGGCACCGCGAGTCTGAAGCGTAAGTCGTGTACTCACTAGGCCAGTATTCAAATTAATACTAGTAATCGATCCGTATGGGATAGTGTGCTGGTCATAGCCTCGAAAATGATCGGCAATAACCAGTACACGTTGTTCCGTAAGAACGGTAAAAGCACTACCAATTCGACGATCGCGATCCCAGCCCGTGATGCTTTCTCCTCCGGCTCCGTCACCCTCCACGTCGATGGAACTCCCCCTCAGGAAATAGTGTGGTTGCTCGTTCTCATCGAGAAGGTCATAAGGGACTGTTTCATCGTTATTTAGCATCCTGAATAGGTTGTTCGGCCGGATCGATTCACCCTGAGCTTGCTCGATGATTGACTCCACTTGGGAGATATCCCTGTCTACTGCGGCTTTTTCCTCAAGTCGTTCCTTCCAACGATCACCTGTTTCCTCAACCTTGTTCTGCCAACGCTCGCGCCTCTTCTCATCCCATTCGTCAAGTCGCTTCTTCGCGTCGGCAAGCTTGTCCCTGATCATTGTTCTCGATAGGTTACTTACTGGCTATTCTGTCGAATAGAGGATATAACTTTCTGACGCGTTCATAGACTCTATAGTAGTCTATTCCATTTTTCCGAAGTCGGCTTTCTATGGCGTGGACCAGTATGGAGTAGATGCGGTATTCCGCTGACTGGATGACTATCGCCGATGAGCGGATTCTTGAATATCTATCAACGACCGAAACCAGTACGCCCAAGAAGATGGCCGATAGTGGTGACGTTCGGTTCTCTCGCCAGTATATCGGAGAACGATGTCGGAAGTTAGCCGATTATAGAATGGTCCAGCACCTCGGGAATGGTGTCTATCGTATTACCGAAACCGGTGGGCAGTATCTCGATGGAGATCTAGACGCGGCGGATTTAGAATCAAATTCCCAATAGAGCCGATTTCTCAAGATGAGGAGACTGCGATATGAGCGGAGATAATTCTAAATCAGATCCTTTCCTCTGCCGGTGGACCTGAAACCTCTCTCTGTTCTTGTCACGCGGCTTAGAATCGATTCTGACCTATAGAGGAAGCACAATCCGGGTGAATTCCGAATTCCTCCGTTTCAGACCTTGCGTGTCGAGGATACAGAGACACGAGTAATTCTAAGGGCCTCCCCGGTCAAATGAGGACGAAGCGCCGGAAGGCGTCGTGGCGCGAGTAGAATCATGGTCAAATCTAATCGGGAGATCGACGGAAAAATCGCCGTAAGGCGTTGCCTGCGTGCGAATGAGAATCGAGTAGAATCGGGATGCCGCCTCCCCGATTTGAACGGGGGACAGCTCGATCTTCAGTCGAGTGCTCTCCCAGTCTGAGCTAAGGCGGCTCGCACTCGCATCAACGCCGATTCGAGACAAAAGGATTTCGAAAGGCGGCGCGCCGATCGGCCGCCGCTCGCTCGCCTCCTTCGGTCGCACTCGCTCCGTTCGACGTCCGACTCGCGTCCCAGACGGCGGACGATATCTCCGCCGATCCGGGCCGACGGCGCGGATCGTGGTTTCCGCAACGACCCCGTCTCTCCCGCCCGTTCGATATGCCGATGGCATCCCACGATCACAACGACCACGCCGACCACGACACCCATCACGAGAAGCTGGAAGACTCCGTCGACGACCGAGACGACTGGGCGCGCCGCCGCCGCAAGGGGATCCCCACGGACGAGAACCTCCTCGTCGTCGCCTGTATGGACGAGCGCATCCCCGTCGAGGAGGCGCTCGGCATCGATCTGGGCGACGCGCAGGTGTTCCGCAACGCCGGCGGCAAGGTGACCGACGACGTGATCCGCTCGGCCGCGCTCACGACGAACTTCTTCGACACCGACGAGATCGTCGTGATAAACCACACCGACTGCGGGATGATGAGCGCCCCCGACGAGGCGATCCGCGACGGTCTCGAAGCACAGGCCGGCGACCTCGACGCCGCCGACCTCGACCCCTCCCTCCCGGAACTCACGATCGGCGACGCCGACCTGCTCGACTGGGTGAAGATGACCGACGACATCGACGCGGCCTGCGCCGCGCAGGTCGAGTACCTCCGCGAGTCGGCGTTCATCCCCGAAGACACGACCGTCTCCGGCTACGTCTACGAGGTCGAGTCCGGCGAGCTCCGCCGCCCCGACGAGCGGATCGCCGAGGAGATCAGCGAGCGCCGGACCTGACGCCGGCCTCCGACGGCGCGAGAGCGGGACGACGCCCGAGGTGTGATGTTTTTATGCGCCCGCGGCGAATCCAGTCACGAATGGACCGAGTACGCGTGCCCGCGGTCGGGCGGGGTGGTGTCGGTGAGCGCTGACGGCGACGCCGGCTCCGATTCGGACGCCGCGAGCGACGCGGCCCCGTCCGGCGGCGACGACTCGCCGGTCGTCGCCGGCTTCTTCTCCGGCTGTGGCGGTCTCGATCTCGGCTTCGAGCGCGCCGGCTTCGACGTCGCCCTCGGCAGCGACCAGTGGGAGCCCGCCGCGGAGACGTACCGCCGCAACTTCTCGGACACCGAGTTCCTCGACGGCGACGTCCGCGAGCTCGACGCCCCGGCGATCCGCGAGGCCGTTGCGGGCGCCGGCTACGACCCCGACGGCGTCGACGTGGTGATCGGCGGCCCCCCGTGTCAGGGATTCAGCCGGCTCAACAACGAGCAGATCGAGCTCGACGAGATGGAGAAGGACCGCCGGAACACGCTGTTCGAGGAGTTCCTCCGGGTCGTCTCCGTCCTCGAACCGCAGTTGGTGTTGATGGAGAACGTCCGCGACCTGATCAACCGCCAGACCAGCGACGACCGGTACGTGAAAGACCTCATCGTCGACGAGTTCGCCGCCCACGGCTACAAGTGCGAGTACCGGGTGCTGGAGGCCGAACAGTACGGCGTCCCCCAGAAGCGCCGCCGGATCTTCTTCATCGGGACCGACCGCGACGTCCCGATCCGCTTCCCGGAGCCGACGACGCCCGAGGGGCAGTGGCGCACCGCCGGCGAGGCGCTCGCGGACGCGACCGACGACCTCCCGAACATGACGTACGCGGACACCGGCGAGAAGACGCTCGAACGCATCCGCCACGTCCCCCCGGGCGGCTACTACCGCGACCTCCCCGACCGACTCAAGACGAAGAAGTACCGCTGCGACTGCGAGGACACCGACACGTGTCCCCACGAGCCGGAGATCGTCAAGCGGTACGGGACGTATCTCCGCCGGCTCGATCCCGAGGAGCCGTCGCTGACGGTGAGCACGAACGTCTTCATCCACCCGACCGAGGACCGCTACCTCACGCCCCGCGAGATGGCCCGGCTCCAGACGTTCCCCGACGAGTTCGCCTTCGAGGGGACGAAGACCGACGTGTTGAAACAGATCGGCAACGCGGTCCCGGTCCGACTCGGCGAGGAACTGGCGTGCGGGCTCCGGGAGTATTTCCCCGAGATCCGCGACGCGCCCCCCGCCGACCCAGACGTGTACGAACAGCAGTCGCTGACGGACTTGGCCTGAGAAGGCTTTTTAGAAGTGATCGACGGTGTACTGACGGACTCCAAAGCCCCAGCCACGGGGACTCGCGCGGTTCGTTTCGCGCTTCAGTCGCTCGCGGCGCTCGCTCCTTCCAGTGCTTACGTCGCCGTGCTTCGTCCTCGTGGCTGCCTCTTTGAGTCTCACCCCGCAAAGCACCGCTGCCTCAGACCTCCCCAGCCTCATCGGCGTCCCTCCGCTTCGCTCCGGCCGACCGACTCCCTCGCCCGTGCTGCTTCGCGGCCGCCGGGAGCGGCCGCTCACAGGCATGCGCCGTCGCTCGTCGTTTATAAATAGCCGTTGCCGTGGCTCGCGGTGTTGCCCACGGCAGCGAAAGTGGGACCGCCCGGATTCGAACCTCAGTCGCTTCGCTCGCGCTACTCGCATCACTCTCCGCTTCGAATCCGCTCCACTGCTGCTGCTCGCGCTGTCGCTCGCAGCAGCAGAATGGGACCGCCCGGATTCGAACCGGGGTCACGGGCACCCAAGGCCCGGAGTATACCACTAACCCACGGTCCCGCGCCTATACGTACCCGCATCGGCCGGTAAAGGGTTTCGTTGCGCCGCGCTCACTCCTCGTCGTCGCGCAGTTCGAGATCGGCAACGATGTCGTAGGGGTCGGTCCCCTTCCGCACCGAGTCGAGGATGAAGAACGCCTCGTCGGGCGCGAGGAAGTGTCTGGTGACGCCGCGGCCGAGCGGCGTCGGCTCGAAGCCGTCGATGAAGTTCCACTCCAACAGCTTCCCGAGCGCGTGTTTTGTGGGGACCTCGCCGATCATCCGGTCGTTGAGCCGCTTCGCCTTCTTGCCGGCGACGACGACGTTCGCGAGCGTCTCCTCGGCGGCCGCCGTCTCGTCGTAGTGGGTCGCCACGTCCTCCATCTCGCCTTTCAGGAGGGTGAAGGCCACCTCGTCTTCGGTGCGGTCCATCGAGCCGTGGTAGACGCCGTCGGGCTCGACGAGGAGGTAGACGCGGCCGCGGTCGTGGTAGTCCGGGCGCCCGGCGCGCCCGAGCATCTGCGAGAACTCCTGGACGGAGAGCCACTCGATCCCCATCGCCAGCGAGTCGAAGATCACCTGCGAGGCGGGGAAGTCGACCCCGGCCGCCAGCGCCGCGGTGGTGACGACCGCCGAGAGGTCCTGGTTCCCGAACATGCGCTCGACCTTCTTCCGGCGCCCGTAGTCGAGCCCGGCGTGGTACGGCGCGGAGTCGTAGCGCAGTTTGCGGCTGATCTCGTGACAGCGACGCCGCGAGTTCGTGAAGATGATCGTCTGCCCGCGGTACCCCTTCGACGACTTCGTGTCGAACTCGCGTTTGACGAGCTTGTCGGCGATCTGCGCCTTCTCGCGGCCGTCGGCGAACGTGACGTGGCGCTCGATCGGGACGGGGCGCTCCTCGTACTCGATGAGCGTCGCCCGGAGCTTCTCCGCGAGCCACTCGGGGTTGCCGACCGTCGCCGACAGGTAGACGAACTGGGTGCCGTCGTAGCCCGCGTGCGTCTCCATCCGCTCTTCGCTGTAGTACTTCAGCCGCGAGATGAGCCCGTCGAGCCGGTGGCCGCGCTCGCCCTCCTTCAGCGTGTGGACCTCGTCGATGACGACCGTCCCCACGTCGCCCAGATCCTTCCCGGTCCGGAGCGCGTGGTCGATCCCCTCGTAGGTGCCGACGATCACGTCGGCGTTCGGGTCGAACCGGTTGCCGTCGTCGTTCACCCGCGAGGAGCCGACGCGGATCGACACGTCGAGGAGGTCGCCGTAGCGCTCCTCGAAGTCCTCGTGTTTCTGGTTCGCGAGCGCGACGAGCGGGACCAGGAAGAGCAGCTTCCCGTCGCCCTTCAGCGCGCGGTCGATCCCGGTCAGCTCGCCGACGAGCGTCTTCCCCGTCGCGGTCGCGCTCACGACCAGCTGGTCGTCGCCGTCGAGCAGGCCGTTCCGCACGGAGAGACTCTGGACCGGCAGCAGCTCCTCGAACCGGCTCTGTAGATGCGCGGACAGATCCGGGTGGAGGTCGAGGTCCTCGGTCCGGACCGGCGAGACGTCGTCGACGTTCGCCGACACCTCGTCGTACTTCGTGAGGTCGGGGTCGAGCCCGCCCTGAAGGAGGTTGACGATGCGGTCCAGATCGCCCGACTCGTACAGCAGCTCCTCCAGCCGTTCCTCGGCGGCGCCCGTGAACTCGCCTTTGTACGACAGCTCGCGCTCCAGCTCCCGGCGGGCGCAGTCGCGGCAGATCTGCTCGCCGTTGTGTTCGATCGCGTCCTCGGAGGTGATCGGCCCGTACCGCCCGTCGCCCGCGCAGCGCCGGCAGGTCCGCACGGTGAGCGACTCCAGCTGGTAGCCGTCGAGCATCGCCTCCAGTCGCTTTCGGCTCTCCGGTGGTGTCTGTTCGGAGATCCGAATTCGGCCGGCCGCCCGCGCGAGGTCGACGAACTCGTCCGGCTGCCGGGGGTGGTCCTCGCCGTCGCGGATCACCCGGAACTTCCCCGGGCGCGGGCCGGCGGAGGTCTCCTTGAGTTCGAGTCGCCCGCGGAGCACGCGCTTCCCGTCGCGGTTCGCGACGACGGTGTAGTCGCTCCGCGCCTCGTGGAGGAACAGCGTCTCGACCTCGGCCAACTGCTGTGACACTGGGCTGCGGTACGCGAGCGAGGTATTTCAGGAGTTCGGCTCGCCGTCTGGCGTCTGACACGACGAACGGCGCCGCCGCTGGGTCACGCGGACGCGCGGAGAAGAACCCGCCTCACGGACGGGGAGCGAGCGGTCGTTACGAGACGAGCAGCTTCTCGCCGCGGTCGACCGTGATCCGACACGGCGGGGAGAGCTTGTTGTACGCGCGGCGGAACGCCTCCTTCACGACGGGCGCCTGATCGACGTCGCAGTACGCCGTGAAGACGACGTCGTCCTTGTTGAGCCGTGCGGCGGTCCCGACCGGCTTGCCGAACGCCTGCCGCATCCCGTCGGAGACGCGGTCCGCGCCGGCGCCGGTCGCCTGCTTGTTCTCCCGGATGACCTGGTGGGGGAACTTCCGGAGGGTCATCTTGTAGTTGCCCTCGCCGAGCTCCTTGATGAGGTGGCGGTTCGCCGAGAGGCGCGCGCTCTCCAGCGAGCCGTGTCGAACCTGAAGCTCCTCCTCGACGCGGAGGCTGATCTGGACGGGGTAGTCGTCCGGCTCCGCGGAGAGGTCGCCCATGTTGTGCTGGGCGATCTTCGAGCCGGGGATGCCCGTGATGTACTCGCGGCGGGTGTACGACGGCTTGTCGATCGTCCGATACATAGAGGCGGGTTTGTCAGACATGGCTACTTGTCCGATGTAGCCCCCGCTGCGGCGATAAACCCTTCGATAGCGCGACGCTCCGCGCCGACTCCTCGGGCGGTAGCGTCGGCGTGTCGCCCGATCGCGGTCCGCGTTGGCACGCCGCGCGGCTCACTCCTCCGGGGTCGGTTCGAGCGCGACGTGGTCGAACCCGCGGTCCGCGAGCCGCTCTGTAGCCCGGTCGGTGACCGACGGCGCGACGAGAATTCCGCGGACGGCGGGAGCGTCGTCGCGGTCGCTCTCGCGGTCTTCGGCGGGCTCTTCGATCCCCATCTCCTCCCGGAGCGCCCGCACGTACCGGGCGAGCTGCCCCACGGCGTCGGGGCCGACCCGGCGACGCTTCAGCTCGACGACCACGGGCACTCCGTCCTCGTCGACGCCGAAGACGTCCATTGGGCCCGCGCTGGAGGGACGCTCAGTCTCCCGCGGCTCGAACCCCGGCTCGATCAGCTCGGGACGCTCCAACACCCGAGTGCGGAGGTCCTCCTCGCTGCCGTGGAGGGTGAGGTCGCGCCCGCCGGTCACCGCCATCGCGGAGAGCTGGTGGATGTCCGAAAACCGGACCGTCAGTATCTCGTCGGGATTGCTTCTGGTCGAGCGCACGCGGAGCCGCCCCTCGCGCACCGCGGCGCGGTGTTTCGATCCCGGTGGCTGCCAGTTGACCGGCTGATGCCCCTCGTCGGTGTGGACGAGGGCGGCGCCGTCGGGCTTCAACACGACCAGCCGGTCGCCGGCGCCGAGGTCCGAGGCGGCGCGGCCCTCGTACGAGACCGTACAGCGACCGAACAGGCTGACGAGGTCGCCGCGCTCGAAGGCGTCCTCCAGCTCCCAGAGGGCCTCGCGGTGGCTCGGATCGTGGACGCTCGTGACCGTCACTACTCCTCGTAGGCGGTGAGAAAATAAAAGGAGTGGGAGCAGACACGGTCGCGACCGCGTCGGCGCTCTCTCGCCGCTGCGTCGCTTCTCCTCTCTCCCCTCCGCGGTTCCCGACCGTCTGTCACGCTCGCACGCGGGCGCCGCAGTTGGGACGCTCGGTCGTCTCGGTGTCCCGACCGATCGCGGACACGTGAGCGCCGCAGTTCGGACAGCCGGTCCGGGCGCGAGCGTACTCGCTGTACGAACGCACGCGGAAACGATCTCTTTCGTCTCCTACGTCCTGATCTGTGTTTGTATATCGTCCTTTCTGGTTGAACGCACTCTGATATGCCTTAATTTTCAGCCGAATTCGGGTGTCTTCGCGAGCGCCGATCGGTGCGATACCATTCGTCCTGCGATCAAGTGTATAAGGAAACACCCGTGTGTTTATACCCAAAATAATTAAGCGATATTCGCCGTTTCATTGGTGGATGTGAACAATACTCATACTGCGCCCGCCGGCCGGGGGAGTTCCCCATGACCGGTGGCGAGCCGGTCCGGCGGAGCGTCGAGATCGAGTACTGGGTGGTCGACGAGAACGGTCACCTGACGGATCCCGGATCCCTCGTCGAGGTGGGTCCGGGGGTGGAACGGGAGTTCACCCGGTCGCTGCTGGAGGTCAAGACGTCGCCGTGCGAGACCACCGACGAACTCCGTGGCGAACTGTTCGAGCGGCTGGACGCCGTGCTCCGCGCTGCGAACGCCGCCGACAAGCGGCTCGTTCCGCTCGCGACGCCGCTCGGGCGCGGGCCGGAGGAAGACCTGCCGAGCGAGCGGACCCGTATCCAGAGCCGTGTCGTCGGCGACCGGTTCTCGTACGTCCGACACTGCGCCGGCACCCATATTCACGTTGAACAGATCCCCGGTCGGGAGATCGACCAGCTGAACGCGCTGATCGCGTGCGATCCCGCCTTGGCGCTCGTCAACTCCTCCCCGTACTTCGAGGGGAACCGACTCGCCGCCGGTGCCCGCTCGGAGCTGTACCGCTGGATGGCGTACGCCCTGCTCTCGCGTCAGGGGACGCTGTGGCCGTACGTCGATAGCCGGATCGAGTGGGGCAGACGACTCCAGCGGCGGTACGAGGAGTTCGTCACCGAGGCGGTCATCGTCGGCTTCGACCGGGAGTACGTCGAGGACTGCTTCGACCCCGAGAACGCGGTCTGGACTCCGGTTCAGCTCCGGGAGGAGTTCTCGACGGTCGAGTGGCGGTCGCCCGACGCCGCGCTCCCGAGCCAAGTGGTCCGACTCGCGGACGACGTGGCCTCGCTCGTCGAACGACTCCGCGATGCCCCGGTCCGGATCGGCGGCGACGCGGGTCGCGTGAGCGACGAGGAGATCGTGCTCCCCGAGTTCGAGACGGTTCGGGAGCTCGCGCATTCGGCCGTCCGAAAGGGGCTCTCGTCGGCGGCAGTGCGGTCGTACCTCGACCGTATGGGATTCGACGCCGAGTCGTACGATCCGCTCACTGCGGAGTTCGACGGTCCCGAAGAGCTCTCACCGGCCGCGGTCCGACGGCGTCGACTGGCGTACGCCGACCGGCTCGAACGCGATCTCCGGCGGACCCGACCGGTCGCGGACGACTGACGGACCCGTTCCTGCCTTCCACCTCGCCTTCAGGTCCCGTGTTCCCAGCTCCCCATGTACTCGCGCTGCTCGTCGGTGAGGGCGTCGTACTCGACGCCCTCGGCGGCGAGCTTGATGTCGGCCACCTCGCGGTCGAGCTCGTCGGGCACGTCGTGGACGCCGGCGCCGTACTCGCCGCCGTTCGCGGCCAGCTCGCGCACGACGACCGCCTGAACGCCGAAGCTCTGGTCCATCACCTCGACAGGGTGACCGAGGGCGATGGGCGCGGCGAGGTTGACGAGCCGCCCCTCCGCGATGACGTTCAGCACGCGACCGTCTTCCATCTCGAACCCCTCGACGCCGTCGCGGACCTCGTAGCGGTCGACGGCGAGGTCGTCTAACTCCTCCAGATTGACCTCCACGTCGAAGTGGCCGGCGTTCGCGAGCAGGACGCCGTCGTCCATCTCCTCGAAGTGCTCGCGGGTGATCACGTCGCGGTTGCCCGTCGTCGTGATGAACACATCGCCCTTCTTCGCGGCCTCCTTCATGGGGAGCACCTCGTACCCCTCCATGTGGGCTTCGAGCGCCTTGCGCGGGTCGACCTCGCAGACGATGACGTTCGCGTTCTGCCCCGACGCCTTCTTGGCGACGCCCTTCCCGCACTGGCCGTAGCCGCCGACGACGACGTTCTTGCCGGCCCACGAGAGGTTCGTCGTCATCGCGATGGTCGCGAGCGACGACTCGCCCGTGCCGTGGACGTTGTCGAACAGCTGCTTCATCGGCGTGTCGTTCACGGCGAAGACGGGGTAGTGGAGCTCGCCGTCGGCGTCCATCGCGCGCAGGCGGTCGACGCCGGTCGTCGTCTCCTCGGCGCCGCCGACGATGGAGTCGATCAGGTCGGGGTACTCCTCGTGGACGAGCTTCACCATGTCCATCCCGTCGTCGACCGTGATGGTCGGTTCGTGGGCGATACACGCGTGCATCGCGTCGTAGTACTCCTCGTCGTCGACGCCGCGGACCGCGTAGGAGGTGATCGACTCGTGGGCGTCGAGCGCCGCCGACACGTCGTCGTGCGTCGAGAGGGGGTTACAGCCGGTGATCGCGACCTCGGCGCCGCCCTCGGCGAGCAGCTCGACGAGGTTCGCGGTCTTCGCCTCGACGTGCATCGCCATCGCGATCGTCTCGCCCGCGAGCGGCTGCTCGTCGACGAACTCCTCGCGGAGCGCGTTCAAGATCGGCATGTGCTGAAGCGCCCAGTCCATCTTCCGGCGCCCCTCCTCCCGGGCCGCCTCGACGTCCGAGAGGTGCTGTGACACCGGCGGATACGCGGTCTCGCTCATGCCTCTCGGTTCGCTCACGGCGCACTAAACCCTGCCGACACCGGACCGAGACCGCGAAAAGAGACCCGCGTCGTTCGGAAGTCGAACGATCCGACCGTCAGCTCAGCGACGACTCGGTCCGTCAGTTACCGCCGGGACCGCCCGCGTGGTCCGGCGGGCCGCTCTCGCCGTCCTCTTCGGCGTCGTCGCCATCTTCCGTCTCCGCTTCGTCATCGTCTTCGTCGTCGTCATCCGCCTCGGCTTCGTCTTCCTCGGCCTCGTCCTCTTCCGCATCGTCTTCTTCCGCGTCGTCTTCCTCAGCCTCGTCTTCCTCAGCCTCGTCTTCCTCGTCGTCCGCGTCCGCGTCGTCGCCGCCCGGGCCGGCGTGGGCCGGCGGGCCGCGCTCGCCGCTCTCGTTCTCGCCGTCGGGGCCGCCCGCGTGGTCCGGCGCGTTACCGGGGTTGTTCTCCGTCACGAAGTCGGAGACCGCGGCGCCGATGCCGCCGTCACGGTTTTCGAGGCCGTCCATGAACTCTTGGAGGAGCTGGCCGAACGCCCCCTCGTCGGCGGCGTCGTCCCCGCCCTCGGCGGTCAGCTCGACCGTCGTCGAGACACTCTCGTTCTCGTACTCGGCGGTCACGTCGACCGTGACGTTCTCCTCGGCGCCGGGCAGTTCGACGGTGCCGTTCGCGTCGGTCTCGTAGTCGCCCGTCCCCGCGTACGACGCGTTCTCGCCCGCGTCGTCGGCGAGCGCGACGCTCACCGAGGCGTTCGCGGCGGGCTCGTCGTCGTTCGTCACGGTGACGACGGGCTCCCCGTCGGTGCCCTCGACCTCTATTTCGAGCCCGTCGGGCGCTTCGAGCTCGGCGGTCGTCGAGACGCTCTCGTTTTCGTACTCGGCGGTCACGTCGACCGTCACGTCCTCCTCGGCGGCCGGCAGCGTGACCGTGCCGTTCGCGTCGGTCTCGTAGTCGCCGGCGCCGGCGTAGGTCGCGTTCTCCTCGTCGGCCACCGTGACGTTCACCGAGGCGTTCTCGACCGCCTCGTCGTCGTTCGTCACGGTGACGACGGGCTCGCCCCCGTCGTCGTCGACCTCCAGTTCGAGGCCGTCGGGCGCCTCGAGCTCGGCCGTCGTCGAGACGGTGTCGTTACCCGAGGCGGCGCTCACCTCGACGGTGACGTCCTCCTCGGCGGCGGGGAGTCCGACGGTGCCGTCCGCGTCGGTCTCGTACTCGCCCGTCCCCGCGTAGGTCGCGTTCTCGTCGTCGACGACGCTCACGAGGACCGTCGCGTTCTCGACCGCGGTGCCGTTCTCGGTCACCGTGACCGTCGGTTCGCCGTCCGCGTCGTCGACCGCCACTTCGAGGTGGCCGTCGGCCGCCGCGACGCCCGTCATCGCGCCGAGCGCGACGACCGCGATCAGTAGGATGGCTGTCGTGCGTTCGCTCATGTCCACTCGGGTCCTGCCGCCGTTCACACGTAAAAGGGCGACTCGCTTAACGCGGTTTAATTCGGTTTGTTCTCGGGTTAACGGCCTTGAGACGTTTGTTCCGGAGATAGCGCGGTCGACGGCGGAGTCGGCGGCGATCCGGCGGGCGTTCGCCCCCGATTTCGGGTGCGCCGTCGCTCGCGCGCGCAGCGTCGTTCGTGCGGCGACACGATGTCTCGTATACAACCGATCGGCGCACTCGCGCCGTCCGTCACGCCGACTCGACGCGCTCGACGAGATCGCGCGCGGCGTCCGCGGCCCGCTGTTGAACCGCCTCGGCGTCGAGCGTCAGCACCTCGCGGTCGCGCATCAGGACCTGTCCGTCGCAGACGGTGTGGCGCACGTCGCTCCCGCGGGCCGCGTACGCGAGCTGCGAGACGGGGTCGTGGACGGGCGTCAGGTGCGGCGCGTCGAGGTCGACGACGGCGAGGTCGGCCGCCGCGCCCTCCTCGATGCGGCCGCCGGGGAGGTTCAGGGCGTCGGCGCCGCCGGCCGTCGCCATCTCCACGACGGCCTCGGCGGGGACCGCGCTCGCGTCGTCCGCGGCGAGCTTCCCGAGCATCGCGGCGTCGCGCATCTCGTCGAACACGTCGAGGTCGTTGTTCGAGGCCGCGCCGTCGGTGCCGAGCGCGACCGTCACGCCCGCCTCTCGCAGCCGCTGGACCGGGGCCATCCCGCTGGCGAGCTTCATGTTCGAGGCCGGGCAGTGGACGACCGCGGTCCCGGCCTCGGCGAGCCGGTCGATCTCCGAACCGTCGACGTGGACGCCGTGCGCGAAGAAGTCGTCCGGGCCGAGCGCGTCGAGGTCCTCGGCGTACCCGATCGGCCGCACCCCGCGCTCGTCGACGATCGGGTCGACCTCGTCCGTCGTCTCGTTCGCGTGGAGATGGACCGGAACCTCCGCCTCGCGCGCCGCGGCGACCCCCTCGCGGAGGAACTCCTCGCCGACCGTCGTCAGCGAGTGCGGCATGAACGCGGTTCGGATTCGGCCGTCCGCGGCGCCGTCGAACTCGCGCGCGACCGCGAGGCTCTCCTCGACGTCCGCGCGGGCGTCCGCGTCGTCCTTCCCCACGGTCACGACGCCGTGGCCGAGCCGCGCGCGCAGTCCCGCGCGGTCGACGACGCCCGCCACACGGTCCATCGCGAAGTACATGTCCGCGAACGCGGTCGTCCCCGAGCGGATCATCTCCAGCGCGCCGAGTTCGGCGCCGGCCTCGACGTCGTCGGGCGTCAGCTCGGCCTCGGCCGGCCAGATGTCCTCGCGGAGCCACGGGTCGAGCGGCTTGTCGTCGGCGTACCCGCGCAGCAGCGTCATCGCGACGTGCGTGTGCGCGTTGACGAGTCCCGGAATCACGAGCGATCCCGTCGCGTCGAGCGTCTCGACGCCCTCGCCGGCGAGCGCTTCGTCGACCTCGCTCGGCGATCCGACCGCTCGGATCGTCCCCTCGTCGCGGTCGACCGCGACGTCCGCTCGCTCGACTCGGCCGTCGGGCCGGAGCACTCGTCCGCCGGCCACGCGGAGGTGGTTCATGTCCGCTCGTTTCCCCCGCCGCACCAAACGCCTTCGGTTCCGCCCGCTCGCGCGCCGATCGCCGTCGCCACCGAGCCGTCGGAGTCTCCCCCGAGCGACACGACATTATCCGCCGATCGAAACGGGTCCGTATGGCTCTGAACGGTATCGCCTCGGCGCTGACCGGGAGCAAGCTCCGGGTCGCGCTCGTCGGGCTGGTCGTCGTCGCGGCCGCGGTCGGCGGGGCGTTCGCGCTCGGCGTCCTCGGCGTTCCGAGCGTCGCCGCCGTCAACAACTCCTTCGGCGACGTGACGAACGAGACCACGGTCGTCGAGACCGATCTCGTCGTCTCGAACCCGAACCCGGTCGGGGTCGGTCTCGACGGCGTCTCGATCGACTACACCGTCTCGATGAACGACGTCGAGATGGCGGCCGGCGGCCGCGAGGGCGTCAGCGTGACCTCGGGCAACTCCTCGATCGCGTTCGAGACGAACCTGACGAACGACGCGATCCCGCCGTGGTGGCGAAGCCACGTCCGGAACGACGAGCGGACGACCGTCGCGATCGACGCGACGGTCACCTCCGACCTCCTCGGCCGGAGCGCGAACCTCACCCGAACCCGCGAGGTCGAGACGGACCTCATCGGCGCCTTCACCTCCAAGGAGACCCGTCCGGTGAACGCCGACGCGCCGCTCGTCGACGACCCGGTCCTCTACGTCAACGAGACGCGCGGGCGCTGGGGGACGGTGAGCGAGACCCAGACCCCGATCGAGCTGGAGTTCGACGTCTACAACCCCAACCTCGAACCGTACGTCGTCACCGAGATCGGCTACGACGTGACGATGAACGGCGTCGAGATGGGGTCCGGCTCGACCGAAGCGGAGTACGTCATCCCCTCGTACGGCTCCGAGACGATCGAGCTCACGGCCGCGCTCCGTAACGAACGCCTCGACGAGTGGTGGGTGACCCACCTCGACGAGTCGGTCAACGGCCACCAGGTGAGCGACCTCCGGATCGAGTTCTACGCCGTCGTCGAGCTCCCCTCCGGCGAGGAGATCACGGTCCCGCTGGACGCGTTGACCTACGAGGAGACGATCGAGACCGACATCTTCGACGAGGGACTCCACCAAGGGAACGGAACCGGTTCCGAGGACTCGACCGACTCCGACGGCGGGACGAGCGACGACAGCGGAACGTCCGATGACGACGGCAACACGACGGATGACGACGGCAATACGACTGATGGCGGCGGAACGACTGACGACGGAACCACGAGCGACGACGGTAACACGTCCGACGACGGCGACAACACGAGCGACGACGACGGGGTACTCCCGCTGACGGTCGGCTGATCGCGTCCCGGGATCCGGACGCCGCCCGAACCGCCCGAACCGCCTGCCGTCCGAACCTTCTTGCCCGCCCGCGGCCGCGTTCCGTCATGGTAACCGACGCCCAACAGGCGTGTTTCGAGGCCGGGATCAAGTTCGGCTCGCTGTACCACCAGTTCGCCGGCACGCCCGTCAGCCCGTCCAGCACCCGGAGCTTGGAGGCCGCGATGGCCGAGGCGATCGAGAACCAGCCGCACTGCGAGTCGGTCGACGTGACGATCCACGACGACCGCGTCGCGGACGCCATCGACCACGAGAACGGCTACACCGAGCTCACCGGCTCGCTGATGGACGTCCGGATGCGGATCGCCTACGAGGGCGTCACCGTCCGCACCCGAATGGAGATGGAGGGCGGCTACCCGCTGATGAAACTGGTCGACGTGGTCGACGACGACTGACGGCGAGTCGTCGGGCTCCCGGGACGCCGAGTCGTCGCCCGACGCCGCCCTGATCGCCGTCGACCCGAACGCTTAGTACCGCGACACGCCTACCGAGAGCCGAACGGCTGCTCGCGCGGCCGATCAACCGCTTTCAGAGACGCTCATGGTCGACAGACGCCACGACAGTCGGACGGATCGCACCGGCTTCGACGAGACGAAGAACTACCTCTCTACCGCCCTCGGTCGCGTGGTCCCCCGGGCGGTCGCACGCCGAGCGATCGACGTGACCGTCAGCACCGACGCCGCCGAGTACGCGCCGGACGAGCCGGTCGCGATCACCGTCTCCATCCGCAACCGGCTGCCGGTCCCGATCGAGGTCCCCACGACGACCCGCCGCTCGTGGGGCTGGGCGGTCGACGGCGTTCTGGAGGCCACCGACGAGCGACGCTACGTGCGCGCCGAGGAGTCCGTCCTGTCGCTCCGGGCCGGCGAGACGAAGCGGGCGACGGCCACGTGGAACGGCCGCTTCCGCCGGACCGCGGGCGACGGCGGGCTCGACCGTTCGGTCCGGCCCGACCGCGGGGAACACACGGTCTCCGCGTTCGTGCCGGTCCCCGACGCCGACGAGCGCCACGAGGACGCCACGCAGATCCGGATACGGTAGCCGCCGACGCGCTCGGCGCTGTCCGTCGATACGACCTAAAAAAGTCGCGCCGTCAGTCGTCGGCTTCGGGCGCCCCCGCCCCGGGGCGCGCCGCGCCGTCCGCCGCGGCCTCGTCCACGGCGGTCGCGACCGCCTCGTCGCGGCGCAGGTGACACGCCGAGTAGTGGCGGCCGTCGCCGATCTCCGACTCGATCTCGTAGGCCGGCCGCGACGTCGCACAGACGCTCTGGTCCGCGAACCGCTCGACGAGTATCCGCTCGGCCGCTTCCCACTCGTCGCGCTCGATGTGCCCCAGCGCCTCGTCGAGCAGCGTCCCGGCGTCGCCGCCCGGCGTCGCGCCGTCGAAGAACCGGCGCCGGAGGGCGTCCGGGTCGGTCTCCTCGAACGACCGGCGCTCGACGGCCCGCTGGAACGACACGACGTTCCGCCAGGCGTCGTCGCTCATGTCGTACTCGTCCGGCTGGATGACCTTCGGGCAGCGCGTCCGGAACCGGCAGCCGGAGGGCGGGTCGATCGGCGACGGCACGTCGCCGGAGAGGAGCGCCGTCCGCCCGCCGCTCCTCGGGTCGGGCACGGGAATGGCGTCGAGCAGCGCCCGGGTGTACGGGTGTTTCGGATTCTCGAACAGCTCCTCTTTGTCGGCCAGCTCGACGATGTTCCCGAGGTACATCACCGCCACGCGGTCCGAGATGTGGCGGATAACGCTCAGGTCGTGCGCGATGAACAGGTACGTCAGGTCGAACTCCTCTTGGAGCTCTTCCATCGTGTTGAGCACCTGCGCCTGAATCGACACGTCGAGCGCCGACACCGGCTCGTCGCAGACGATGAAGTCGGGGTTCACCGACAGCGCCCGCGCAAGGTTCACGCGCTGGCGCTGCCCGCCCGAGAACGCGTGCGGGTACCGGTTGTAGTGTTGCGGGTCGAGCCCGACCTTCTCCAACAGCTCCTTCGCGCGCGCCTCCCGCCCCTCCTCGTCGAGCATGCCGTGGGCCTTCATCGGCTCCTCGACGATCGGCCCGACCTTCATCCGGGGGTCGAGCGACGACTGCGGGTCCTGGAAGATCATCTGCATGTCCTTCCGCATCTGCCGCAGCGGCTCGCCCGACAGCGACGCGAGGTCCTCGCCCTGGAAGTAGACGCTCCCCTCCGTCGGTTCGAGCAGCCGGAGGACGGTGCGCGCGAGCGTCGACTTCCCGCAGCCGGACTCGCCGACGAGCCCGAGCGTCTCGCCCTCCTTGATGTCGAAGTCCACGCCGTCGACGGCGCGGACGTCGGAGGTCGACCGAGAGACGAACGGGAACTCGTCGTCGAGCTCGACGCCGGCGAGGAGCCCGCTCTCGTTGTCGAAGTGTTTCTTGAGGTTCCGCACCTGTAACAGCGCGTCCGGGTCCGACTCCGGTGGGCCGACCTCGGTCATTCCGCCTCACCTCCGGTCTCGGTGAAGCCGGCGGAGAACCCGCCGGTCGCCTCCGTGTCGATCGGCGGACTCGCGTCGTACCCCACGTCGAACGCGTCGTGTTTCACGCACGCGGCCGTGTGCAGCGCCTCGCCGTCCTCGCTCAGGTCCCGCGGCTCGGGGTGGACCTCGCGGCACACCTCCCGCGCCTCCGGACACCGCGAGTGGAACCGACAGCCTGCGGGCGGATCGATCGCCTCCGGCATCACTCCCTTGATCGGTCTGAGCTCGTCGACCGTCTCGTCCGGGCGCGGCATCGAGTCGAGCAGCGCCGACGTGTACGGGTGTTTCGTGTCGTAGAACAGGTCGTCAACCTCGGCCTGCTCGATGATCTCGCCGAGGTACATCACGTTCACGCGGTCGCAGATCTCCGCGACGACGCTCATGTCGTGGGTGACCCAGATGAACGACGTATCGTACTTCTCTTGGAGGTCTTTCACCATCTCCAGAATCTCGCCCTCGACGGTGACGTCGAGCGCCGTCGTCGGTTCGTCGGCGATGATCAGGTCGGGCTGACAGGCGAGCGCCATCGCGATCAGCACGCGCTGTCGCATCCCGCCCGAGAACTGGTGCGGGTACTCGTCGTACCGCTCTTTCGGCGCCGGGATCCCGACCTCCCTGAGCATGTCGATCGCCTCCTCCTTCGCTTCGGCGGCGTCGAGGTCGCGGTTGATCTCGATGAACTCGCGGAGCTGCCCCCCGACGGTGAACACGGGGTTCAACGACTCCATCGGGTCCTGGAAGATGATCGCGATCTCGCGGCCGCGGATCCGCTTCCGCATCTCCTCCTCGGTGAGCATCTCGTCGCGCGGCCGCAGTTCGCCGTCGTCGCTCTCTTCGAGGCCGAAGATCGTCTCGCCTTTGAACTCGATCTCGCCGCCGACGATCTCGCCGGGGCTGTCGACGAGCCGGAGGATACTGGAGGTCGCGACGGATTTCCCGGCGCCCGACTCGCCGACGAGCCCGACGATCTCCCCCTCGTTGACGTCGAAGGAGATGCCGTCGACGGCGCGGACCGTCCCGTCCTCGGTGAAGAACTGTGTCTTGAGATCGCGTACGCTGAGTAGTGGTTCGCTCATGTCAGTTGTTTATCCGCGGGTCGAGGGCGTCCTGAAGGCCGTCGCCGAGAATGTTGAAGCCGATGACGGTGATCAGAATGGCGATGCCGGGGAAGATGCTGAACGTCGGCGCTGGGAGCATGTACCCCCGCGAGGCCGACAGCATCTGCCCCCACGACGGCGTCGGCGGCTGCGCGCCGAAGCCGAGGAACGAGAGCCCGGCGACGATGAGGATGCTCACGCCGACCTGAAGCGTCGCCTGAACCAACACCGGGGCGAAGCTGTTCGGGATGATGTGTCGGAAGATGATGTTCCGGTCTTTCACCCCGGCGGCCCGCGCGGCCTCGACGTAGTCCTCCTCGCGGATCGACACCACGCGAGACCGGATGAGCCGGTTGAACACCGGGATAGCGGTGATACCGACGCCGACCATCGCGAACGTGAGGTCGCGGCCGAACGCGGTCATGAACGCGATGACTAAGACGAGGAACGGGATCGCGTAGATCGTCTCCGTGACGCGCTGGAGCACGTCGTCGATCCAGCCGCCGTAGTAGCCGGACACCGCGCCGATGACGGTGCCGCCGCCGAGGCCGATGGCGGTCGCGAGGAACCCGACCGTCATCGCGATCCGCGTCCCGTAGATGGTCCGGGAGAGCAGGTCGCGCCCGCGGTGGTCGGTGCCGAGCGGGTGTTCGAGCACGCCCTGTCCGAACTGGTTCTCCATGCCGACCGGCGGGAGCAGACGCCGGACGTTCTCCGGGTCGGTCTCCGGGTTGTACAACACCGCCTCGGCGATCGCGTAATCGAGGATGTAGTAGTCGAACGCGGCGAAGACCGCGACGAATGTCATGAACCCGACGATGTAGGTACCGATCCGCGCCGTCGTGTCCTGTCGGACCTGCTTCAGCGTGTACCGGAGGCCGACGCGGGCCTCGACCTCGTCGGGGCCGCCGCTCTCGTCGCCGCCGTCCGCCGTGTCGTCGTCCGAAGTTGCGCTATTGATTGACATTACTCGTCACCGTAGGTGACCCGCGGGTCGAGGTAGCTGTACGTGATGTCCGTGACGATCACGCCGATCACGTAGACGAACCCGAACACGAGCGTCGTCCCCATGATCAGCTGGTAGTCCTGGTTGTTGATCGCGGTAATGATCAACCGGCCCATCCCCTGGATCTCGAAGACGGTCTCCGTGAGGACGGCGCCGCCGAGCGCGGTCGACAGCCCGAGGCCGATGATGGTGATCACCGGGAGCTGTGCGACCTGGAACGCGTGCTTGCGCACGATCGTCGACTCGGGCACGCCGTACGCCCGGGCGAGCTTCACGTACTCGCCCTGGAGCGAGTCGACCATCGACGAGCGCTCGATCCGGGTGATCTGCGCCATCTGGAGCGTTCCGAGCCCGATCATCGGTAAGAAGAGGTGATGCGCCGTCTGGCGTAACACCTCGATCCGCGTCGCCGCGCCACGGACGTCGGCCGGGTCCGCCCACGGGAGGACCAACCCCCGCGCGGGGAACCACCCGAGGTAGAACGCGAAGACGATGATCAACACCAGCCCGATCCAGAACGACGGCGTCGAGACGCCGATGAGCGAGACGATACGCGAGATGTGGTCCGCGGGCTCGTTCCGACGCTTCGCCGAGATGACGCCGAGCGGGATCGCGGTGACGATCGCGAACGCGAACGCGGACAGCATGAGCAGCAGCGTCACCGGGAGCCGGAGCATGATCATCTCTAGGACGGGGCGGTCGTAGTAGATGCTGAGCCCCAGATCCCCCGTCGCGACGCCGCTGAGGTACGTGAAGTACCGAACGTGTATCGGTCGGTCGAGGCCGTACTGTGCGCGGATTGCCTCAACCTGCTCCTGTGCCGGCGTCGGTCCCAGCATGATCTCGACCGGGTCGCCGGGGATCTGGTTGGCCAGGAAGAAGGTTATCGTCACGATACCTATCAGTACGGGTATCGCCTGTGCGAACCGCCGGAGTGTGTACCGAAGTAAACTCACTGTCGTGGATCTCTCGTTGCTTCGACTCGGTTTTTGCTGTCGCTTATCCGTTTCGCTCCCGCCGACGTGCCAATTCGGAGCCGCAAGCGGGCGGCCGACCCCGTCGCCGACCGCCCAAGAGGGCACGCTTACGATTCGATCCCGCTCCGAGCGCGGACCGCCCGGGTCCGCTCCGTGGGTCCGATCACCGGACCTCCGGCGCCGGTTACCGGTTCACAGTGACGCCGTCCAGCTGGACCTCCGACGAGATCGGGTGCGAGCTGAAGCCCTCCACGACGTTGCGCACGCCGTAGGAGTTGTTCAGGTTGTACGCCGGCATGTGGACGCGCCCTTCGAGCAGCGTCGTCGTCGCGTCGATGTAGAGCTGGCGACGCTCCTCGCGGTCAGACGACTCGCGGGCCTGCGTCAGCATCTGCGAGGCCTCGTCGTAGTCGTGGAACGTCCCGTTGTTCGTGCCTTCCGTTTCTTGGCTCAGCAGGTTGTACGCGAACGTGTCCGGGTCCGGCGAGCCCGACCAGCCGAGGGTGTACATGTTGTAGTCGTCCTCGCTGCCGGTGACGTACGCGTCGAGGAACGTCCCCCAGTCGAGACGCTGGACTTCGACGTTCTGGAAGCCAGCGTTCTGGAGCCCGTCGCCGACTGAGATGCCGATCTGCTCGCGCTTGTTGTCCGGCGGCACGATGATCCGCCAGTTGTAGTCCATCGGGACGCCGGCCTCCTCGAACAGTGCCTGCGCCTCTTCGAGGTCCTGATCGTGTTGAATGTCGGACCACTCGTCGGTCGGGAAGTCCCACTCCTCAGAGATCGAGGCCGGGTAGGGGCTGTGCTGGCGGACGCCCGCCGGCTCGACGAAGTTCTCGACCGCCTGGTCCATCGAGACGCAGTAGTCGACCGCCTCGCGGACGAGCGGGTCGCTCGTCGGCCCCTCGCCGCAGTTGAACGCGAGATAGAAGTACCCGATCCCCGGCTCTTCTGTCAGCGTGGCGTTCTGGTTCCCTTCGACCGTCTCGTACAGCTGCGGCGGAATCGATTCGATGATGTCGACGTTCCCGGTCTCCAGCTCGGTGACCCGCGTCGTCTGTTCGACGATCGGCTCGAACTCGACCGTGCCGATCTCCGGGAGGTTATCGCTGTCCCAGTAGTCGTCCCACCGCTCCAGCGTCGCGTAGCTCTCCGGCTCCCACTCGGCGAGCCGGAATGGCCCGGAGGTGACCGGGTCCATGTTGTACGCGTCCGTGTCCTCCTGTCGCACGGAGGCGTTGACGACGTTCCGGGCCATGGCGATCGTGAACGCGCCGTACGGGTACGAGAGGTCGAACTGCGCGGTTTTCTCGTCGATCACCTCCCCGGTGTCGATCATGTCGACTTCCGAGGCGTTCTCGGTCTGTTCCTCGACGGGCGCCAGCATCGTGTGAACGACGTCTTCCGCGGTGACGGGATCGCCGTTCTTGAACTGGGCGTCCTCACGGATCGGGACGATGAAGCGCGTGCCGTCGCGCTCGACCGTCGGCATGTCAGCGGCGATCTTCGGCTCCAGGCTGACGCCGTCGCCGTACT
This sequence comes from Halorubrum sp. GN11_10-6_MGM, assembly GCF_005435165.1. Taxonomy (GTDB): domain Archaea; phylum Halobacteriota; class Halobacteria; order Halobacteriales; family Haloferacaceae; genus Halorubrum. The sequence continues at coordinate 74,477 of NZ_SGUC01000012.1, forward strand.
CGTAGAGCCCGTCGAATATCCGCCCGGCGATCTGCGCGGACGGCACGTCGTTCATGACCACGGGGTCCATGTCGAGCGGGCCCTTCGCCTGCGCGAAGTACAGGGTCGGCGCGCTCCCGCCGTCGGACCCGTCGGAACCGTCGCTGCCGTCGGACCCGTCGGAACCGTCTCCACCGCCACCGCCGTCGCCGCCGTCCCCCCCGCCGGCACACCCGGCGAGCAGGAGGGAGGTGCCGGCTGCTCCGCCGGCGAGGACCTTCCGTCGCGAAATGCGTTGTGTGTCTTGTCGACGCATAGTGGCGAACTCTTGCTTCTATCTGATAAGTATTTTGGGTTCTCGTGGCCATATGGTCATCTCTGTTCGCTGTGTTGTCCTTTTGTACATACTCTTCCCCGCCAACGTCTCCCAACGTAGCCGGGGACGACTCTCGCGATTCCACTCGCGTCGCCGATGGCGCACACCTCCATTGACGGCCCGCCCCGAACGCTCCCGGGCCGCGCGTCAGCGGTCGGTGGGCGGCGTCTCCTCCCCGGCTCCTCGGAGGCCAGTCACGGTTCCGACTCCCTTGCTCGACCCCTCGCGGAAGACGAACCGCTGGCCCCCCTCGATCAGGTACGGCCGGAACTTGAACCGGACGCGCGCCTCCCCGGTGTCGCCCGGCAGTAGCCGGCCTTCCTCCGGAAAGAACGCGGCCGCCTCGGAGAGCGTTTCGAGGTGGACGACCGGCTCGTACCCCTCCTGAATCCGGGTCGGGTGGTTGAGAACCATCACCTCGGCGTCGAACTCGCGGACCGGTTCCGGGTCGCTCCCGCGGGGCACCAGGGCCATCCCGCGCTCGATCTCTCCCTCGTCGACGCCTTTCAGCGCGATGCCGACGATCCGGCCGGCGGTCGCCTTGTCGACCCGGTGGTAGTGCATCTCGATCGACCGGGCCTCGACCTCGCGGAACGACCCGTCGGGCATGGGGCCGAGCAGGAGCTCGTCGCCCTTCTCGACCGTCCCCGAGTTCACCGTTCCGGACGCGACCGCGCCCACCCCGGTCACCTTGTAGCTCCGGTCGACGTACATCCGGAACGCCTCGCGGTCGGGCGTCGCGCGCTTCGGGAGCCGCTCGAACAGGCGATCGAGCGTCTCGACGCCGTCCTTCGTCACCGCGCTGGTCCGCAGCAGGGGGACGACCCCGTCGCCGACCTCCGCGACCGCGGTGTCGACGCCGTGCCGGTCGACCAACAGCGGGGTCTGCCCGGCGTCGCGGAGCATCGACTCCACCTCGCGCTCGACGGCGGCGAGCCGCTCGTCGCTCACGGCGTCCGCCTTGGTGACCGCGACGATGGTCGGCAGCTCGGTCGCCAGCAGGATCCCGAGGTGTTCGCGGGTCGTCTTCGTCGGACCGTCGTCGGCGGCGACGACGAGCAGCCCGTAGTCGAGCTTCTGGCCGACGAGCCCGCGGATCGTCGTCCGGAGCCACGGCTCGTGGCCGACGGTGTCGACGAAGGAGACGAGCCGGTCGGCCGTCTCGACGACGCCGGCGCGGTCGGCCTTGCGGTGCGGGTTGTCCATCCGGACCGGCTCGTCGGCGTCGTCGGCGAAGCCGTACACCGCGTACGAGAGGTCCGCCGACAGGCCGCGATCGACCTCGTGGGGCTGGACGTCGAGGAAGCCGCGCGTGCCGCCCTGCCCGTCGTCGGCGCGGCCGGTGACGAGCGTGCCGACGAGCGTCGACTTCCCGTGGTCGACGTGGCCCGCGGTGCCGACGACGAGGTGGTCCTCGTCGGCCTCGAACACGCCGCCGTCGCGGAGCGTGGCGAGCCCGACGAGCCCCGCCTCGTCCCCGTCTCCGTCGGGGCCGGCGCTCCACGTCTCGACGTCGGCGATGTGGGCGTCCGCCTCGTCGGCTAACAGCGAGAGCACGTCCATCGTCTCGGAGAAGGTCTCGGGGGAGATCCCGGCGAGCCCCCCGTCGTCGGTGACGCCGAGGACGTAGGTCGCCTCCCCGTCGCCGGAGAGCACCCGGTGACGGAGCTGGGCGACGAGCGACTCCATGCGCCCGTCGGCCAGGTGGATCTCTCGCGTCAGTCGCTCCTTGAACTCGATGGCGCCGCCGTCCCGTTCGCCGCGCTCGATGGCCCGCCGGAGGACGGACCGGTCAGCGCTCATGTCCCGTGGTAAGCGGCAGTCGGGCTTAACGGTTTTCGTGGTACACGACCCCACGGCTCGTGATCGATCCCGAGCGCTCCGGAGTCGTCCGATCCCCGCTTCGCGCGCTCCGGCGAGCTATTTAACCGACCGCCGCGGACAACGACGGTATGGACACCTCGGTCCCCAGCGTCGCGGAACGCCGCGTCCACGTCGCCCCGCTCGGCTATGAGCGCGACCGGGTCGTCGAACCCCTCCGCCGCCACGGCGCCGACGTCGCGTACCTCCTCGTCGACGCCCCCGACCGCGAGGGCTCCCGCGGCGACGTCGACTTCGAGGCGGCCCGGGCGAGCGACCCGGCGGACGCCCGCGTCGACCCCGACCGACTCACCGACTATCAGCGCGACGCGTGGACCGCCACCGCGGAGTTCGCCGAGGTCCGCCCGATCCCGGTCGCGCTCGCCGACGTGTACGACGTGCTCGGCGTGACGACGACCGTCGCCGCCCGCCACCGCGCCGGCGAGGCCGACGGCGACCGGCTGTTCGGCAACGTCTCGACCGGCCCCCGGATCGCCGCGGTCGGCGTCGCGATGGCCTGTATGATCGTCGGCGCGCGCCCGTACAGCGTCGAGCCGGAGCGCCGCCGCCACGACGTCGAGGCGGCGCCGCTGACCGAGGGGGTCGCGTCGACCGTCGACCTCCCGCTGTACCCGATGGACGCGCCGACGGCCGACCAGGTCGCGGTCCTCGGGCGCCTGCGCGAGCGGGCCGACGGGAACCGCACCACCGACAAGTGGAACCTGATCGAGTGGGCCAGGGAGCGCGGCCTGGAGTTCCTGGCCGACACCGGCGAGAGCCGGACCGCCAAGTACCGCGCGCTGGAGACCCACGTGCTCGCGCCGCTCCGCGACCGCGGCTACGTGGAGCTGGAGGACGTGGGTCGGTCCGACACCGTCCACCTCACGGAGATCGGGCGCCGCGTCTACTTCGCGTTCGAACACAAGCTCCGCGAGCACTGACGGCCTTCGACGCGTCCCTGAGGTCCGTCCCGTCCGACGGGTACGTCAGAACTGTACGGTTTATCCGAACTGTCGATAGCTAACGTAGAACTATCCCCCGCACCTCGATTCAACTGCGTGACGCCCGCCGGGCGGCCGGGGCGCCCTCCCCGCCCTCCGCACCCGCCTGCCCGCTATCGGCCGTCGGCGGCCACCCGCGCCGCCGACGGCGGTCCCCGCTGACGCCGCCGCGGTCGCCCGCCGGACCGTCACGGCCGACGGCCCTCCCGTCGGTGCTTCTCCGACTCACTCCTCGGTCAGGTCGACGTACGTCCGCCGGACGGTCACGGGCGTCACGTCGGCGACGTCCGCGGCCTCCTGCTGGGTACACTCGGCGTCGAGCTCGCGGGCCGCGGTGTACAGGCAGGCGGCCGCGACGCCGACCGGGTTGCGGCCGTTCGCGATCCCCTCCTCGACGGCGCGCTCAGCCAGCTCGCCGGCGCGGCGCTCGACGGCCGGGTCGCAGCCGAGGTCGCTCGCGAACCGCGGGAGGTACTCCGCGGGGCCGCTCGGCGCCATCGGCAGGCCCAGTTCGCGGTTCATCGCGTCGAAGGCGGCCCGGTGTTCGTCCTCCGTCGCCTTCGCCTCGTCGCACACCTCCCCGACTGTTCGTGCCACGTCGGCGGTGCGGCAGGCGACGTAGACGCAGGCGGCCGCGAAGCCCTCCAGCGAGCGGCCGCGGAGCAGGCTCTCCTCCTGCGCCGAGTCGAACAGCGCGCAGGCGGCGTCGCGGACGCTGTCGGGCAGTCCCATGACGCCGGTGAGCCGCCGGATCTCGGTGTAGGCGTACACCTTGTTGCGGTCGCGCTTCGTCGAGATCTGCGCGCGGTTGTGCTGGGTCCGCATCCGGGCCAGCCGGCGACGCTTGCGGCCCTTCACCTTCGTCGAGCGGCCGATCTCCGTCGAGAGCCCGCGATCGTGGCGCGAGCGCGTCAGCGGCGCGCCGGTCCGCTTCGGATTCGTGTCGTCGTCGTCGAACGACCGCCACTCGGGACCGTGGTCGATCCGGTCGGCCTCGACGACGAGGCCGCAGTCGCCGCAGACGCGCTCCGCGCCCTCGACGCGGGTGCGGCCGCCGCACTCCGGACAGGTCTCGCGGTCGCCGGCCTCGTCGGCGCCGGACGTTTCGGAGTTCTCGGAGACCGCGGTGCCGTCCGCGGTTGCGGAGCGGTCGGCGGTCGCCGTACTGTCGGCGGTCGCCGTGCCGTCGGCGGTCGCTGCGCGGTCCGTCGTCGCGACGTCGTCGGTTTCGGTCCGGGGCGAACGAACGCGGGTCGAGCGTGCGTCACTCATCACACGTCGAACTCCGGCCCGATGCCTTACTTAAACCCGGGCGAATCGGCGGTCAATCGCCCCGATCGGCGCCGCCGAACCGACCGGTTATCGGTCGGTGATCGACCGCCCAATCGCGCCGCAGTACGGTGGTTTTAACCATCGGCCCGAGCCATGATTTCGCATGACGCTGTCGGATATCGCGGACGGGGTCGAGGTGACCTCGCGCCAGCGCGATCGGGGGGTCGCGCTCGCGGACGACACGGACACGCCGCTCGTCGACCGCCTGTCGGACCACGCCGAGTCGCTCCCGTGTACGCCGGAAGCGACCGCCACGCTCGTCGACGCCTACACCGCCGGGCGGAGCGTCGGCGACGCCGCCCGCGAGGCGGGGGTCTCCCCGATGACGGCCGTGAAGGCGCTCCACCGCTGCGGCGTCGAGGGCGTCTGCCCGCTCTCGCCCACCGGCCGCGACGTGGTCCGCGACTGGCTCGCGGGCCGGACCGCTCGGAGCGACGCCGTCGCGCTCACCGGTGGCGACGAAGCGGACTTCGCGCTGGCGACGTACGTGGAGACCCACGACCCGGTCGAGCCCGTCGCCGAGGCGGTCGACGCGCAGATCGCCGGCTCCGCGCCGCTCGGGGACGGCCTCGGCGCCGACGACCCGCTCGGCGACGCGCTCGGCTCCGCGGACGGCCCCCGGTGAGTCCGCTTCGCTTTTTCACCCGATTTCTTCTGGTCGCGTGCGCGACTCAGGGCATGAACCGCTCGACGAGCCCCGGCTCCGGGAACTCCACGCCGATCGAGGCGTCGAACGCGGTCTCGTAGGCGGTCGCGATCGCTCGCGCGTACGCGCCGTCTCCGGTCGCCGCGGTCGGCGCGGCCGCGACCGCGGGCTCCGTCGCCGGGACGCTGACGACGCCGGCATCGCCGCCGTCGCGGTTCTCGTCGCTCGCGTTGTCGGTTCGGCCCCGCTCGACCGCGACGGTCGCGTCGAGGCTTCCACCCACGTCGGCGATCCGCCCGCGGAGCCGCTGGGCCGCGTCGCGCCCGTGGACCGTCGCCGGTCTGACCGCGACCGCGCGGTCGACGCTCGTCGCGGCCGCGACCGCCTCGTTCGACCCGACCGGCGCGGCGTCGACGACCACCGCGTCGTACGTCGTCGCCGCCTCGTCGATCCGCCGTTCCAGCTTCCGGGCGGCCTCCGCCGTCTTCGCCCGCGCGACGCGCTCGAAGGGCGCCCTCGCGGGTATCGCGTCGACCCGCCCCGGCAGGTCCGGCGCGTCGCGCTCGCCGTCGCGGAATCCGCCGCCGCTCCCGGGGCGCTCCGCGTCTCCGTCGGTCCCGGCGACGGGGTACGCCGCCGCCGACAGCGCGGCGTCCGGGTCGTCGGTGAGGAGCGCGGTGAGGTCGGGATCGATCCGCCCGTTCACGTACTCGGAGAGCCCCTGCGTCGTGAACGCGGCGTCGACGACCGCGACGTCCTCGCCGTCGCGCGCGCCCATCGCCGCCAGCTCGACCGCGGTCCGCGTCGTCCCCGCGCCGCCGGTCGCCCCGACGAGCGCGAGCGTCGTCGCGTTCATGCGTCGGCCTCGCCGGAGGTCGCTTGTAAAAAGAGCGAAGCCGGGCGGCGGCGCGGCGCGCCGTTCTCTCGCGTCTCTTACCCGTCGATCGCGGCCGCGACGTCCTCGGCGACGGCGTCCAGCTCGTCGTCGGAGAGGTCCGGGCGCTCGCCAGCGACGGCGTGGATCGGCGCGCCGCCGTCGCCCTCGAACCGCGGGACGACGTGGACGTGGACGTGCGGCACCTCCTGCCCGGCCGCCTCGCCGTCGTTGACGCCGACGTTGGCGCCGTCGGCGTCGACGGCGTCCTGAATCCGGGGCGTGAGCGACGCAACCGCGTCGAACAGGTCGCCCGCGAGGTCGGCGTCGAGGTCGCCGACGTGTTCCGCGTGCGACTTCGGGATGACGAGCGTGTGGCCCCGCGCGAGGGGGTTCGCGTCGAGGAACGCCAGCACCGAGTCGGTCTCGTAGACGGTCCGCGCCGGGATGTCGCCGGCGACGATCGAACAGAAGATACAGTCGTCGGACATACCCGAGCGATCGCTCGGGCGTCTCATCAAGGTTTCCCGACCCGCGGTTCGTGGGTGCTCGGCGGCCCGCGGTGCGAAGGTTCTCGGCGACCCGCGGTGCGAAGCCGACGACTGCCGCCCGTCCGCCAACGGACCTATATCCGCCGCGCCGAAACGGACGGTATGGACGACCGGCTCGAACGCGTCATCCGCCAGCAGCTCCGGAAGGCGGGCAAGCAGTTCGAGGAGGCCAGACGCGCCTACGCCGAGGGGCGCGACGATCCCGACGGGAACGCGGCCGCGGCGGCCCGGTTCGACCTCCCGACCGACGACTCCGGCCGCGCCCAGATCGTCTGTCGTCGCCACGCGGAGCGCCGGGCCGTGTCGGTCGACGCCGAGGGGCGTCCCGCCTGCTTCGAGTCGGGCCATCCGGACTGCGAGGGCTGCGCCGAGGACGTCCGCGACGGCTTCGTCGAGACGTGGTGACCGCCGAGGCCGACGCGAGGGCCCACCTCGACGAGCGTGTCCGGACGCCCTGCCTCGACGGGATCATCTGGACACCCCCCGCCCCGACCACGCCGTCCGGACACCCCGTAACCCCACCCGAACACGTTTGTTTCCCGGGAGTCACGTCCGGGGCATGAACCGGGCAGCCGTCGTCGTCGCCCTGCTCGCCGTCGTCGGGGTCGCCCTCGTCCTCTCCGGGTTCGTCGGCGGCGCGACGGAGGAGCCGGCCGTCGACGACGTCGCGGACGACCGCCTCATCGAGGTCGACGGCGACTACCGGCTCTGGCCGTACACAAGCCGAACCACGACCGTTGAGGGGCGAACGCTCGCGATCAACGTGGTGTTTCACGCCGACGCGGCGGCGACGCGAGCGGCCATCGAGGGCGACTCGGTCGCGGACTGGGAGGAGACGGACCCGGACGAGGCCGCGGCGACGGTCGGCGACGGCGACCACCTCCGCGAGTTCGTCGCCCGCGACTGGCGGGACGCGCACAGCTCGCTGCGCTACTCGTACGTCGCGGGCCCCTCGGGCGGTGCGTGGCTCACGGAGACGTTCGAGCTCCACGACGGGAGCTACCTCGGGATCCGCGACCACCTCCGCGCGTACGAGTCCCCCGACGGCGCCTACACCGCGATACAGGCCCACGAGGAGTACTACGACTGGTTCCGCCTCCGCCACACCGTCCCCGACATCGACGCCCCCGCGACGCGGCTGGAGGGCGAATTCGTCGAGTCGGACCGCGCGACCGACGTGCGACGCGAGTACCGCGGCATCGACGGCGGCCGGAGCGACGGCTGGCTCTCCGTGATCGAGCTGGCGGCGACCGCGGCGCTGGCGGGAGCGCTGCTCCGGAGCCGGACCCGCGAGGCGGCCGTCGACCTCCTCCGTCGACTCCGCGCCGACGCGGGACGACACGCCGCGGCCGCGGCGCTCGGACTCGCGCTCGGGGCCGTCGTCGTCGGCGTCCGCGTCGCGGGCGTGACGCTGGAGGCGGCGCTGCCGGGCGTCTCGCCGAAGTCGATCGCGGCGCCGCTGTACCTCGTCCTCGGGCTCGGGGTACCCGCGCTGGTCGTCCGGCGCGCGCCGCGGTCGGACCCGGCTGCGGCCTCGGTGGCCGTCGTCGTCGGCCTCGGCGCCGGCTTCGTCGCCGACTTCGCGGCGCTCGGGGCGGCGGTTCCGCCCGACCTCATCGTCCACCGAGTGGCGCTCCTCGGCGCGCTCGGCGTCGTCGCCATCGGGCGCGCGACCGCGGACCGACCGGTCGCCGCCGTCGGGCTGCTGGCGTGGGCGATCGGGCTGGTCCTCCCGCTGGCGGACGCGATCTGAGCGGGCCGTGCGGTCGGCGTTTCCGCGTCTGACCGCCCGACAGGCTGTCCCGCGTCGGACCGCCCGATACGCCGCCCCGCGGCGGTACCAGCACAGAAGAGATATACCGGGTGACAGAAAACAGAGGGAGACGAACGGATGACGCGACCGATCAGCCGACGCGCAGCGCTCGCCGGATTCGGCCTCGCGGCCGCCAGCGCCGGCTGTCTCGGTCGCACGGAGAACATCGCCGGCCGGGACCCGCACTCGCAGCTCACGCTGGAGCTCAACGCCACGCCCGCCGACAGCGACCCCAACGGGATCCGCATCGCGAGGCAGCTCGAAGAACACCTGACCGCGGTCGGTATCGACGTGCGGCTCAACACCGTCGGACAGACCGACCTCTGGCGGAAGGTGCTGATCAACCAGAACTTCGACCTCTACGTCGAGCAGTTCGTGGAGACGGAGCCGTTCGATTCGGACGCGCTGTACGGGCTGGCCCACTCGCGGTTCGTCGCGGAGCCGGGGTGGCAGAACCCCTTCGGTCTCACGGAGATGGCTGTCGACGACCTGCTCGCGGAACAGCGCCGGACCGCGGGGAGCGAGCGCGACGACGCCGTCGCCGCGCTTCAGGAGGCGATATGCGAGCTTCAGCCGTTCTCCGTCGTCGCGTTCCCCGACGCGCTCACCGCCGTTCAGGAGCGTCGGTTCACGGGGTGGACGGCGGACCGCCAGCCGGTGTCGGCCGCCGGGCTCCTCGAACTCGACGGGGTCTCCGACGACGGGGCGGGAGACGCCGGCTCGACCGGCGGCAACGCGACCGCGTCGGACGCGAACGCATCGGACGCGAACGCCGACGACGGGGACGGAGCCGCCCTCCGACTCGTGACGACCGACGACCGGATCACGGAGAACTGGAACCCGATCGCCGCGGAGTACCGGAGACACGGCACGTTCACCGGGCTGCTGTACGATCCGCTCGTCCGCGTGGACGGCGAATCGGCCGTTCCGTGGCTGGCGGCAGACTGGGAGCGGGTCGACGACGACGCCGTCGACGTGACCCTCCGCGACGCCCGGTGGCACGACGGCGAGCCCGTGACGGCGGACGACGTCGCGTTCACCTACGCGTTCCTCCGGGACACCTCGATGGGGAGCGTCGAGACGGCGGTTCCGACCCCGCGGTTCCGCGGCCGGAGTTCCCTCGTCGAGAACGAGCGCGCGCTCGACGACCGAACGGTCCGGCTCACCGTGCCGGACGTCAACGACGCGGTCGCCGCGCGGGCGCTTCAGGTGCCGGTCATCCCGGAACACGTCTGGTCGGACCGGACCGACGCGGCGACGATCGCCGGCTTCGAGTTCGACTTCGAGACGACGGAGGCGATCGTCTCGAACAACGCCGACCCGGTCGGGAGCGGACCGCTGCGCTTTGTCGAGGCGACCGCGGGCGAGTCGGTCGTCTTCGAGCGGAACCCCGACCACTTCCTCGTCCGGTCGGCGTCCGGGGACGACGCGGACGCGTCCGGAACGGCGGCGGACCCGCGTGCGGGAGTTCCCCCCCGTTACCACGGCAAACCGGCGTTCGACCGGCTCCGGGTCGAGGTGCTGCCGTCGGACATCTCGGCCGCGGAGTCGGTCGCCGAGGGGCTCGCGGACGCCACCGTCTCGAACCTCGGTCCGGAGTCGGTCCCGCGGATCGGCCGCTCGGCGGACACGCGACTGGTGAGCGGCCGGTCGGCGGCGTTCTACCACGTCGGGTACAACGCGCGGCGGAGCCCGCTGTCGAACCCCCGGTTCCGAGCGGTGATCGCGCGGCTGATCGACAAGTCCGCGATCGTCGACGACGCCTTCGAGGGATACGCGAAGGCGGCGACCTCTCCGCTCGCGGCGTCGCCCGACGCGGTCCCGTCGTCGCTGGCGTGGGACGGTCGCGAGACGGACCCCGTCCACCCGTTCTTCGACGACGGGGGATCGCTGGACGTCGAGGCCGCCCGGGCAGCGCTTCGGGACATCGGGTACCGGTTCGACGACGAGGGGCGGCTGCTCTCCCGGGGGCAATGACGCCGTTCCTCTCGGTTCTCACGTCGGTCGTGGCGTGGGTCGGCCTCATGTTGGTCGCCGCGAGCGTCGCGGTGATCGGTCCCGTTCGCCTCCGCGAGGCGCGGGGCGGGCTGCGGGGACGGGTCTGGGACGCGCGCCGGGCCGTCGCCGTCCTCTGTGTCGTGCTGTTCGCCAGCGTGGTCGGCCGGAGCTCTCTTCAGGCGGTCTCGGAGCTGTTCGGCCTCCAGGCGACGGCGTTTATCTACGGGCTAGAGGGCGGATTCGTCGCGTGGGTCCAGGCGACGTTCGCGACGCCCGCGCTGACCGCGTACTTCTCGTGGGTGTACGTGTACGGCTACGCGTTCCTGCTCGCGTTCCCCGTGATCGCGTCCCTCGCGTTGCCCCGAACCGTGACGCTCAGGCGCGTCCTCGTCGCGTACGCGCTCAACTACGCCATCGGGCTGGCGCTGTACACGGCGATATTCGCCCACGGTCCGCGGAACGTGATGCCCGACATGGTGACGCCGCTGCTGTTCGCGACCCGGCCCGAGGTGATGGCGCTGACGAGCGAGGTGAACGTGAACTCGAACGTCTTCCCGTCGCTTCACACCTCGCTCGCGGTCACCGTGGGGACGTTCGCGGTGCTGACCCGCGAGGAGTACCCGCGGTGGACGCCGGTCGCGGTCACGCTCTCGCTGTCGGTCGTCGTCGCGACGATGTACCTCGGGATCCACTGGCTCACCGACGTCGTCGCCGGGGTCGCGCTCGCGCTCGGCTCCGTCGCGCTCGCGCATCGGTTCGTGGAGCCGCGGGACGATTGACGGCCGCGCTCAGACGCCTTCCACGAGCCGTTCGAGCTGTTCCGGCGGGACCGCGCCGCGGGCGGCGTGCCCGTCGTACGCGAACGTCGGGACGCCGGTGACGCCCCGCCGCCGCGCGGCGTCGAACATGTCGGTGACGCGCTCCCGGAGGTCGTCGTCGCCGAGCGCCTCGTCGACGACCTCGGCGTCGAGCCCGTCGGTCTCCGCCGCGATGTCGGCGAGCACGTCGCGGTCGCCGATGTCGCGGCCCTCCAGCCACAAGGCGTCGAAGACGGCCTCGTCGAACGCGAGCCACGCGTCCGGCGCGGTCTCGCGCACGCGGACCGAGACGATCTGCGCGGGCAGCGAGTCGACGTCGGTCGCGAGTTCGAGCTCCATCTCGTCGGCCCCGTACTCCTCCTGAAGCCGGCGGACGTTCTCGCGGGCCTGCTCGTAGTACTCGTCGTCTTTCCCGGTGTCCGCGTCGTGGTCGATCTCGCCGTCCGGGCCGCGCTGTCCGGCGCGGAGGTCGAACGGGTGCCAGTCGATGTCGAGCGGCTCCTCGCGCGTCTCCTGGTAGTTCGCGAGCGACCGTCGTCCGAGGAAGCAGAACGGACAGACGTAGTCGGAGTAGACGGTGATCGCCTCGCGCCCGTCGGGCCCGGTCGCGGCGTCGGAGTCGGTTGCCATGCCCCCCGCTACGCCGCGGAGCCGAAAAGGTCGTTCGGCGACGGCAGGCGGCGACCGAAGGGCCGTCGTGCGGACGGCCGGCCGCCGCCGACCATCACCAATTAATATAATCGAGTTGTACCACCGACTATGACCGAGTACGACCCGATCGATCCGCCGGTCGCGCTGACGATCGCCGGCAGCGACAGCGGCGGCGGGGCCGGCGTTCAGGCGGACCTCTCGGCGATGCGCGCGCACGGCGTCTTCGGAACTGCGGTCGTGACGGCGACGACCGCCCAGAACACCCGCGGCGTCGAGGACGTCCACCCGCTCCCGGCCGACCACGTCGCGAGCCAGTACGCGGCGGTCGCCGACGACTTCGACGTCGCGGCGGTGAAGACGGGGATGTTGGCGACCGCCGAGACCGTCGCGCGGGTGACGACGCTGGTCGCGGACGCCGAAGTTCCGCTCGTCGTCGATCCAGTGATGGTCGCGGCGACGGGCGACCGGCTGCTCTCGCCCGACGCCGAGGACGCCTACGAGGACCTGATCGCGGCCGCGACGCTCGTCACGCCGAACGCCGACGAGGCCGCGGTGCTGACCGGCGAGCCCGTGGAGACGCCCGCCGACGCCGAAGCGGCCGGCCGCGAGCTGGTCGCGCTCGGCGCGGACGCGGCGCTGGTGAAGGGTGGGCACCTCGACGGCGATTCGGTCGACGGCGAGTCGGCCGACGGCGATGTCGTCGTCGACACGCTCGTTCGCGGAGCGGGCGCGGGAGGAGGTGCGAGCGGGCCGGCCGTCGACCGCTTCGAGACGCCCCGGATCGACACGGACGCGACGCACGGCTCCGGCTGCGCGCTGTCGAGCGCGATCGCGGCGCGGCTGGCTCGGGGGGAGGCGCTCCGCGGAGCGGTCGGGGTCGCGGTCGAGGAGATGACCGAGGCGGTCCGGTGCGGGTACGACGTGGGCGAAGGGCCGGGCGCCGTGAATCCGACCGTGTTGGGCGGGGAGTGAGTCGTCGACTAGACCGACGCGAAGGCTCTCGAAGCCCCAGTCGCTCGGCTGTACTGCGTCAGTGCTGTCTGTAAGTCACCGATCGACACGGACACCGCCGAAGCCCCAGTCGCGAGGTGGCCGGACGCTCGTTGTCGTTCGAGACGCCGATAGTGATAGTCATAACTTTTGAATAGATAAGAAGCGATCAATCCATGACTTTGCGAAGCTTATCCGATCGGCGTAGTCGTGAAAGATCGAACAGACCAGTTCTCGATACGTTTCAA
>NZ_SGUC01000127.1 GCF_005435165.1 Halorubrum sp. GN11_10-6_MGM
GTCTTCTGAAGAAGATCCGTCCTCATCGTCGTTCTTCCGGGTTGGCACTGGCCGTGAGTCAAGTTATCCACATCCCCTAGTATGAACGAGGCACTGGGGATTTTTTAAAAGATGTGGTTGTTATTATTGGTCGTGTGGAAATGTGGATAACTGGGTTGCCCACAACTGAGCCGTTAGGATGTGGACAGTTGCCCGAGTCGTTCACAGGGTTATCCACAAATGGGGACCTCCTGAAAGCCGGCACACAGCGTTGAAGGCCGATACAGGACTGGTTTTCCACGTTTCCACGGCAATCCACAAGAAAAGACGGAAGTTTGTGGACGTGGTTATGCACACTCGTCCACAGTGTGTACGAGGCGGGGACGAGTGTGGATATCCCCACGAGTTATACACGGCCGACGGATCCTCCATTCTCGTGCACGGATTATCCAGACGTTATCCCCTACTTATCCACGAGTTATCCACAATCTTGTGGATAAAGGGGATTCCGCGGATACACGGAGGGGGC
>NZ_SGUC01000128.1 GCF_005435165.1 Halorubrum sp. GN11_10-6_MGM
AGCGATGACGGACACCGGCACCCGACTGGAAATGCCGTGCCGGAGCAGGAAAATGCGATACCAAATACCATGCCCTTCAGGGGGGCGCACTCACGCGCAGCGGCGGATCGTTTAGCCGGTTCTGGGGTCCACCGACGCCTTCGTGTAGGCGGCCCAGAGCATCTCGAACGACTGGTCGATCAGTTCCTCGTCCAGTTCCGGGCCGTCGTTGAGGTGCTCCTGCACCAGGTGGGTCACCGTTCCGATGAAAAACGACCCGTACACCGACTGCGGGAGGTCGGGGAAGAGCCCCTGCTCCACCCCGTCCCGGTAAATTTCCTGGAATGGGGACCGCAGGTCTTCGGGCTGGGCGCGCTGGGCCCGTCGGAGGTAGGCCGACGACTCGTACTGCAGGATGAACCGGTAGAGCCGGGGGCACTCCATGTAGTTCCGGATGACGGCCCGCCAGGTCGTCCGGAGGCGGTCCCGCACCGAGGCGTCTTCGTCGAAGCCCATCTCCATGATCG
>NZ_SGUC01000129.1 GCF_005435165.1 Halorubrum sp. GN11_10-6_MGM
AGCTGCCGTACCGAATCACAGATTCGCCACGGCAGGCGGGCAATAGATGCCGTCGCGCCAGCGAACCTGCTGTAACAGGTTCACGGCGCGACGCTCCGAGACGAGCGTCTTGATAGGGAACATCGTTTGTCGGGTGACGCGGTCGTGTCACCCTTGCCTGTTGTGACTTCTGGCTCCAGCTGAGAACTGACCAACAATCCTCTACCCAAGAGCGTCCGACGATCATGACTGTTAAATTGCTCAGCGATTTACCAAACAGGTACGTGTTTACCCTGAAGACTCAACAATCGGAGCAGCTTGATCCCGTGAGATCATCTCGTTGTCGCGGACAACTCGCCTGAGTTCGTCGTAAGGATTGCGTCCCTGCTGGCGACGTGGCGCCAGCAGGGACAAGACTGTCTCGTGGACGAACATTCCTCGGTCATTACGAAGCGTTCCGATGATTTTCCGGAGAACAACGGGTTCACGGAGTGCGTTCTCTGCGGCGTTGTTCGTCGGGGAGACC
>NZ_SGUC01000130.1 GCF_005435165.1 Halorubrum sp. GN11_10-6_MGM
GATCTCGACCGTGCGGTCATCGACGAACCGTCCGGTTCCCGAGAACAGGTCGTGGCTGTTCGAGGACTCCAGCCCGCAACGGATCGACTCCGAGCTTCCCGCGACGTCGTCGTTGACCTTCCGGACGATCTCCGCGAAGTCGATATCGGTCACCTCCGCCTTGATCTCGAACGCATCGGCGCCCTCGATCGTCTCCAGCACCTCTGCGTGATAGAGGAGCTGTTTCGAGGGGATACAGCCGCGGTTGAGACAGGTCCCGCCGAGCCGGCCCTCCTCGACGACCGCGACCGAGTTCCCCCGACCGGCCATCGCGTTCGCTACGTCCAATCCTGATCCAGACCCGATAACGAGGAAATCAAACTCTTGCATGGATTGATCGACGGGACCTACGGTCATCAACCCCGGTCCGTTGTGGCGTGAGTTGTACACGACCGCCCAGAACCGGTGTGCGAGCGTTTAGACGCCGAACGTTGTCACGAGAACGATTCCGCCGACGATCCCGAAG
>NZ_SGUC01000131.1 GCF_005435165.1 Halorubrum sp. GN11_10-6_MGM
CTCCGATACCACGTTCTCGACGCAATTTTGTATATTGTCAAAACAGGGAGTCAGTGGCGCATGTTGCCCGGCGAATTTGCCCCTTGGCGGGCCGCCCACTACTACTTCCGACAATGGCGAGAGGAAGGACGTATCCGGTGTATTCTGACCACTACGTGTCGGTCGGCCCGGCGCCGGGAGGGGCGCCACGGCGAGCCCAGCGCATTGATTATTGACTGCCAGTCGGTCCCCAGCACGCGGGTGGGAGGAATCAGCAGTTTTGACGCCTACAAGAAGGTCAACGGACGCAAGAGGCACATCGCCGTCGATACGCAGGGGCTGCTCTGGGGAGTAGTCGTACATGCGGCTGGAGATCATGAAGCACAGTGGGCCTTGCAACTACTGGGGCCGGTGGCCTCCCGCCTCAGCCGGGTGGAAACGGTCTTTGCAGATCAGGCTTACCGGGGTCTGGAAGAGAAAATCGAAAACGACCTTGACTGGACCCTCCAGGTCGTCGAATCGGAA
>NZ_SGUC01000132.1 GCF_005435165.1 Halorubrum sp. GN11_10-6_MGM
GTTGACGGCGCTCTCGCCCTGGGTAACGAATCCGTCCGCCGGAATGCGCTCGTTCGGCTTCACGATGACTGTGTCTCCCCCCCGCAGCTGATCGACGGAAACCTCTCGTTCTTCTCCGTCGCGGCGGACGAGCGCGGTGTCTGGGGCCAGGTCCGCCAGCGACTCGATGGCCCGGCGGGCGCGGCGCATTGCGTAGTGCTCCAGGGCGTGGCCCAGCGAAAAGAGGAACAGCAGGAACGCGCCCTCCAGCCACTTCCCAAGCACCGCCGCCCCTCCCGCCGCCACGAGCATAAGGAAATCCACCTCGAACTCGCCGACCCGGAGCGTGTCGATCGCCTCCCGCACGGTGTGGTAGCCGCCGAAGACGTACCCCCCGATGTACAGTCCGACTGAGATGCCTCCAGGCACAGCACCTGCGAACGAGAGCCCGAACCCGACGGCCACACACGCCCCGGCAAGGAGTGCGAAAAGCAGCTCCGTTCTTTCCCCAAAGATGCCGCCATG
>NZ_SGUC01000133.1 GCF_005435165.1 Halorubrum sp. GN11_10-6_MGM
TCCTTGCTCTCTTCAGGTGCCGCCAGCACTCCTCGGCTGCGGCGTGGAGGAGGCCCAAAGGCCTTCCCCCTCGGGCCACGGGCAGCCGATCACTTGCCCCTTCCGGTAGCCGATTCGCCACTGCTTCGGGTATCGGTTTCCGCTTCGAGTCTCACCTGCCGAAGTGCTCATCTGGGGCAACGGATCTTCGCCCCCAGGTTCGGGCCGTGTGCTCCGGTGCAGCCGTGTGCTCCGACACACATGACCTTCGTGTAGACTTAGGCGAGCAGTAGACCTGTGCGAGCGGCTCACCTGCACGTTCGAAGGGCACACACGCGCCTGTCTCGTCGCCTGGAGGGCACTTTCTGTTGGCCGAGACCACTTCTGTCGGCCGAGACTACCTGTTTCATTGGATGAGATCACCTGCTCTTCCGAAGCTCTCTCCGGCTCTTCTCCGGCGTTAGCCCAGCCGGAAAGGCAATTTTAAGACCAGCACTCCCGCGCCGATAAATGATTTCGGGGC
>NZ_SGUC01000134.1 GCF_005435165.1 Halorubrum sp. GN11_10-6_MGM
GAACGGGATCGACGTGAGGAGCAACTCCACGCCCGTGTTTCGGATCTCACCGCTGTTTGCCGTCCGCGCCGTGTAGCCCGACGCCGACGACACGGTGACGTCCAGAATCTGGTCGACCGTGCTACGCCGATACCAGGTAAAGTCCACGCCGAACCGGTCGTTGAAGAACTGCGTCTCGAATCCGAGCTCAATCTCCCGCGTGGACGTCGGCTTCAGGTCGAGCAGGGGTACGCTCAGCTGGGTGATCGTTTCGAGGGCCTGCCCTTGGTGCTGCCCGATGATGCCATAGGTCAGACTGGTCCGGTACGGGTCCGTATCGCCCCCGATCTCCGCCCAGGACGCCCGGACCTTTCCGTAGCTCAGTGCGTCCGGCAGGTCGAAGGCATCGGTGAAGACGAAGCTTCCGCTCACCGACGGGTATACGAATGGATTGTTGTCCTCCGGAATCGTCGAAGACCAGTCCCCTCGTGTCGTCAGCGTGAGGAACAGGTAGTCCCGGT
>NZ_SGUC01000135.1 GCF_005435165.1 Halorubrum sp. GN11_10-6_MGM
GAGTAGGACGGCATTGTCATACTTCAAACAGTACAACGGGACAATCACCTGGTCAAACAAAATTCGAAGTATAGGCTGGCCCCCTCGGAGTGGCAAAACTTTTCTTTCGACGTTGACGTCCGGTTGCGACACATGATTCTTAAAAAGTGACTTGTTGTGACCGCCACACAAAAGCGTAATCTTGACATCGGAGGTCACATGTGCTAGTTCCGCAGTGAGTCTGCGGAGATAGGTTTCTACTCCCCCAGCTCCAGGATTAACAGAAAGCGTGTTAACGATAATGTTCATGCGGCCTGCACCTCCGATCGGCGTATCCGGTGTTGTCGGCGATGTACCTGGTATGTCGCTTCAGCAAGTGCGATGATCGTCCACGTGAGACCAAAGTTCATCGAGGCAGCGGACTTTCCAATAAACAGCGTTCCCAGGAATGGCACAAAAGTGAGAACCACCATGAACGCCATCGCCCCTAGCGTTCCTTTTGCGTTCCGAATGGTACTC
>NZ_SGUC01000013.1 GCF_005435165.1 Halorubrum sp. GN11_10-6_MGM
CCCCGCACGGCCCCGCACCTCACGCCTCCCCAGCCTCGTCGGCGGCTCCCGTCGGTCGCCGCCGACTCCCTCGCGTGGTGCTGACTCGCGGCCGCCCGGGGCGGCCGCTCGCAGGCACGCGCCACCGCAGGAAAAATTCGTTAGTCGTCGTTCGCGGGGTTGCCGTCGCGCGTCTTCACGGCGACGCCGGAGCCGAGCTGCTCGGCCTCCGCGCCGGAGAGTTCGGCCCGCCCGACCCCGAATATTGCGTCGCTCTCGTCGACGACGAGCACCTCGTCGCCCGGCCGGATCCCGTCGTCGGCCGCGGTGACGAACTTCGCGAACGCGTTGCGCCCCTCGCGGACGAACGGCTCGCTCTCCTCGCCGACGACCATCCGGTGTCGCGGGGCGGCGAAGGCGTCGTGGAGGCGCTTTCCCCCCGCGATCCCGAGCGTGAACCGGCCGTCGGTGCCGTACGAGACGAGGCGGTCGCCCTCGCTGCTGCCGGGGGTGTCGTCGACGTCGCCGTCGATCACCTGTCGCGGGCGGCCGCCGCTCGACCGGCGCACCGTGAGCGGGTCGTCCGGCGGGAACAGGGCCTCGCCCGCGCCCGCCCCGAACTGGTAGTCGGCGGCGGTCCGCAGGTCCGCGAGCGTGTCGGCGTCGGTCATGCCCGCGATACCGACCGCGCGCCCAAAGCGATTGCGACACCGACCGGCCGCGCCGCCTCGGCCGCGACGCGAGCCAGTGACGCCTCCGCGGCCCGACTCCGGACGGTCCGGACGGCCCCCGCTACAGTTCGATCCGGTCGACGATCGAGCCGTTCCCGTCCTGTCCGTCGCTGTGGGTGTTGATCGCGACGGTCCGGATCTGGTCTTCGAGCAGCGAGCCGTCGATCTTCGCCTTCAAAAGCGAGTCGACCTGATAGACGCCCGCGGCGTTGTTCATCCGTATCACGACTTGGACCGGGGTCTCGTCGCCCTCGCGGAGCGAGACGCGCTCGATCGCCTGCGAGGAGACGGTGTTGATCCCGCGGCCGCCCTCCTCGTAGGGGACGCGCGAGCGCCCGCGCTCCATGTCGAGGCCGTCGGCGATCCGGACGACGCCGGCCTCCAGCGTGAGCGGCTGCTCCTCGGTGTGGTGGCACAAGATCGCGTGGAGCACCTCCGCCTTCACGCGAACGCGGTCCGCCGCGCCGTAGAAGGTGGGCAACAGATCGTCCAGCAGGTCCGCGGCCAGCGGGATCGAGTAGTACGGGTGGTCGTCGCGGTGGACGACGTGGCCGATGTCGTGGAGCGTCGCCGCCAGCGCGACGACCACCGGCTCGTCGGCCTCGTCGAGCCCCTGCTGGCGGGCGCCGTTGAACTCGACGCCGCCGGACTTGAGGAGGTCGTACAGCCGGAGCGCGCGGTCGCGGACGATCTCTACGTGTTTGGACCCGTGGTCGTTGTACCCTTTCCGGGCGACCGGGTTGACGTTCTGCGCCTCTAGGTAGGCGACGACCTCCTCGTCCGATTCGAGGTGCGCGAGGACTTCGTTGAGCCGCTCGTCCGGGAACGCGTGTTCGGCGTCCGGATCGTACTCGTGGCGGTCGGCGTCGGTGTCGGCGTCGATCTCGTCGCGCGGGTCGGGCGCGCCGTCCGCGGTCGGGTCCGGGACGTCGTCGCCGTCGGTCGGGTCGGGGGCGTCGTCGGCAGGGTCGTTCATGCGTCTCCCAGAGTCGCCCGCCGGGGATAAATGTGCGAGGCACGCGATTCCAACGGAGCCCGCCGGTCGATCCCGACGGAGCCCGCCGGCGTCCCGACCGCTTATCCGGCGGCCGACTGTGGCCTCGCGTATGGCGTTCGACCCCGACCGCGTCTCGACGGTGACGTTCGACTCGTACAGCACGCTCGTGGACGTGGAGGCCGCCGAGGCGGCGCTCGCGGACCGCGTCGCCGACCCCGAGCCGGTGTCGCGGCTGTGGCGGTCGCGGTCGCTGGCGTACACGTTCGTCGCGAACGCCGTCGACGCCTACCAGCCATTCTACGAGATGAACCGCGACGCGCTGACGTACGCGCTGGCGGCGCACGGCGTCGACCTCCCCGACGCGGAGCGCGACGAGATCCTCGCGGTGTACCACGAGCTTGAGGTGTTCGACGACGTGCGCGACGCGATCGGCCGCCTGCGCGACGCGGGCTACGACTGTTACGTCCTCTCGAACGGCGACCCGGAGATGCTCGCCTCGATGGTCGAGCACGCCGACATCGGAGACCTGATCGCGGACGCGATCAGCGCCGACGAGGTGGAGACGTTCAAGCCGGCCGCCGGGCTCTACCGCCACTGCGCCGCCCGGACCGGGACGCCGGTCGACGAGGTGGTCCACGCCACCGCCGGGTGGTTCGACGTGCTTGGCGCGCGCCACGCCGGGATGCAGGCGGCGTGGGTCGACCGGAAGTCGAGCCCGTGGGAGCCGTTCGGCGGCGACCCGGACGTCACCGTCGAGACGCTCCACGAGCTGGCGGACCTGCTCGGGGCCTGACGCGCAGTGCGGCTCCCGACGCGCCCCCGCGGTCGGCCGCTCGCGACGTGGCTCCTGATCGCCGTGGCCGGGCAGCTCTCGGTCCGCGGGCTCGTCGGCGGCGCGGCCCTCGTCGCCGCGCCCTCGGGCCGGCTGGTCGGGGCGTCGACGGCCCCGCTCGACGGGCTCCCGGTCGGCGACTTCCTGCTTTCGGGAGTCGCGCTGTTCGTCGCCTTCGGGGTCGCGCCCGGGGTCGTCGCCGCCGCGCTGTACGGCCGCCGTGGGTGGGCGCCGCCCGCCGCGGCCGCCGTCGGCGCCGCGCTGCTGGGGTGGCTGTCGGTCGAGCTCCTCGCCGGGTTCGACCGACCGACGGCGTGGCTGAACCTCGCGACCGCCCTCGCGCTGCTCGCGCTCGCCGGCCGCCGATCCCTCCGGGCCGAGGCGCGAACGCCCGGGTGACGGCGCGGCCCCGCGGCAGTTTCGACCAGAGGCACAATCTATAAGCGCGCGACCGATCCATATGTCGGTGTGACCCGACCCGCGTCCGCACGCGGTCAGCCGTCGACGCCAGCGGCGCGGCTCTTCTCGAAAAAACGCGCGTGAACCGTCCGTCGGCGGGAGTGGCGACCCCGTCCCGGACGACCCCCGGCCCGCGCGCATCAGTCCGCTGACCGACCCGGACTCACCGCTACCCGACCCGAACTCACCGCTACCCGACCCAAACCCACCCCAACACCCATGACGGACACCACCACCACGACACCCTACGCGACGCACGAGGAGACGGACCGAGACACCACCGACGCGCCCTTCGAGGGCGTCTACCCGGCGATGACCACGCCGTTCACCGAGGACGACGCGGTCGATCACGAACAGCTCGCCGACAACGCCCGCTACCTCGAACGCGCCGGCGTCGACGGGGTCGTCCCCGTCGGCTCGACCGGCGAGTCGGCGACGATGAGCCACGACGAACACGTCGCGGTGATAGAGACGGTCCGCGACGCCCTCGACGACATCCCCGTGATCGCGGGCACCGGCTCGAACAACACCGCGGAGGCGCTCTCGCTGTCGCGGCGCGCGGCCGACGCGGGCGCCGACGGCCTGCTGCTCATCTCGCCGTACTACAACAAGCCGGAGCCGCAGGGGTTTTTGAACCACTACCGGACGATCGCGGACAAGGTCGACCTCCCGCAGATAGTCTACAACGTCCCGAGCCGGACGGGGCAGTCGATCCCCGCCGACGTCACCGTCGAACTTGCCGAACACCCGAACATCCAGGGGTACAAGGCGGCCTCGGGCGACCTGAACCTAATCAGCGAGGTGATAGAGCGCACGCGCGACGCGGACTTCGCGGTGCTGTCGGGCGACGACGGGCTCACGCTGCCGGTCCTCTCCGTCGGCGGTACGGGGACGATCAGCGTGGTCGCCAACGTCGAACCCGAGCGGACCTGCGCGATGGTCGGCGCCGCGCTCTCGGGTGACTACGACCGCGCGCGGACGCTCCACCACGAGCTGTCGCCGCTCGTCCGCGAGCTGTTCGCCGAGACGAACCCGATCCCGGTGAAGGAGGCGATGTACATCCGCGGCCGCGGCGGCCCCCGCGTCCGGTCGCCGCTCTCGCGGCTCTCGGAGGGGCGGCGCGACGCGCTCCGCGAGCTGCTGGCCGCGTACGAGGACGGCGAGCCGGGGGCGGTCGACCCGGCGGCCGTCGCGTCCGCCGCGACGGAGGGCGCCGAATGAGCGGCGCGAGCGACTCGGCCGCCGCGGGGAGTGACGGGGACGACGACCTCCGGATCGCCGTCACCGGCGCGGGCGGTCGCATGGGACGCGAGGTGATCGAGGCCGCCGTCGGCCGCGAGGGCGTCGCGGTCGCGACCGCGGTCAACCGCACCGAGACGGGTCCGGTCGCGGGCGTCGCGGTCGCGGACGCCGACCGACTCGGCGACCTGCTCGCGAGCGAGGAGCCCGACGTCGTCGTCGACTTCACCGGCCCGGCGTCGGCGGTCGCGTACGCCGAGGCCTGCGCGGACGCCGGCGTCCCGCTCGTGACGGGGACGACTGGGTTCACGGAGTCGCAGCTCGACTCCCTGCGAGCCGCGAGCGAGGCGGTTCCCGTGCTCAAGGCGTCGAACTTCGCGCGCGGCGTGGCCGCGCTCCGCCGCGCGGTCCGCGAGGCCGCCGCGGCGCTGCCCGGCTACGACGTCGAACTGACCGAGACGCACCACAACGCGAAGCGCGACGCCCCCTCAGGCACCGCGAAGTCGATCCTCGACGATGTCGAGGGCGTGCGCGACGACCTCGACGAACGCGTCCACGGCCGCGAGGGAGACGCACCGCGGAGCGCCGGCGAGATCGGCGTCCACGCCCGCCGCGCGGGCGACGTGACCGGCGAACACGAGGTCCTGCTCGCGGGGAACCGCGAGACGCTCGAACTCACCCACCGCGCCGGCGACCGCGGCGTCTTCGCCGAGGGCGCGCTCGACGCCGCCGACTGGCTCGCCGGCCGCGACCCGGACTGGTACGGGTTCGGTGACGTGTTGGACGCGGACGACGCGGAATAATCACTGGACATAGTCACATCGACATATAAATACCGCCACTCATCCATACACCATTCAATGAGTCTCGAAGCCGACGTAACCGACCTGTGGAACCGCTATCAAGACGGGCTGACCGCCGCCGACGCGACGTCCGACGACGCCGACGTCATCGACGAGTTCCTCGCCGCGCTGGAGGCCGGCGAGGTCCGCGCCGCCGAGAAGACCGGCGACGACGTGACCTCGTGGGAGGCGAACGAGTGGGTCAAGCGGGGGATCCTGCTCAACTTCGGCCTGCGAGAGACGGAGCCGCGGGAGTACGGCGGCGTCACCTACCACGACGTGCTCCCGCTCCGGGACACGGACGACCTCGCGGAGCGCGGCACCCGGAACACGCCGGACGGGACCGCGATCCGCCGCGGGGCCTACCTCGGGAGCGACTGTATCATGATGAGCCCCTCGTTCGTCAACATGGGCGCGTACGTCGGCGACGGCACGCTCGTCGACTCCTGTGACACCGTCGGCTCCTGCGCGCAGCTGGGCGAGAACGTCAAGCTCGGCGCGAACACCCTGATCGGCGGGGTCCTCGAACCGGTCGAGGACGCCCCGGTGATTATCGAGGACGGCGTCTCGCTGGGCGCGGGCTGCCGGGTCACTTCGGGATTCCGCGTCGGCGAGAACTCGATCGTCGGCGAGAACACCCTCCTCACGCCGCGCATCCCCGTCTACGACCTCGTCGAGGAGGAGATCGTCTACGGCCACCTCCCGGCCGACCGCCGCGCGTTCACTCGGATGGTGGCGTCGTCGGTCGGCGACCACGAGCTGTTCGAGGGCGGCGCGTACAAGCCCGCGGTCGTCGCGACGCACGTCGAGGAGGAGACGCTGGAGGCGACCCGGCGGGAGGACGCCCTCCGCGAATGAGCGACCGCGACGTCGGCGCCGCGGAGGCGACGACCGGCTCCGTCGACGACGACAACCCCCCGGTCCGCCGCGTGAGCGACTGGGACGCCGACCGGCTCGCCGCCCTCGCGGCCGACCACGAGACGCCCCTGTACGTTCAGGACCTCGACCGCGTCCGCGAGAACTGCGAGCGCCTGCTCGCGGCGTTCCCCGACGCGGACGTGAGATACGCGGTCAAGGCGCACACCGGCCGCGCCGTCTTGGAGGCGGTCCGCGACGCCGGCCTCGACGCCGAGTGCGCCTCCGCGGGCGAGGTCGACCGCGCGCTCGCCGCCGGCTTCGACGGCTCGCGGCTCCACTACACCGCGGTGAATCCGCCCGCCCGCGACCTCGACTACGTCGCCGACGTCGCTGAGGCGGAGCCGGAGCTGACCGTCACCGCCGGGGCGGTCGACACCCTCGACCGCCTCGCCGAGCGGGGCTACGACGGCCGGGTCTGCGTCCGCGTGAACCCCGGCGTCGGCGCGGGCCACCACGAGAAGGTCACCACCGGCGGCGCCGCGAAGTTCGGGATTCCCTACGACCGCGCCGCGGCGGCGGTCCGGGCGGCGACCGAGCGCTTCGACGTGGTCGGGATCCACGCCCACGCCGGCTCCGGGATCGACCCGGACCAGCTCGACAGCCACCGCGAGCTCGTCGCGCGGATGGGAGAGCTGGCGCGGGAGCTGATCGACCCGAGCGGCGATACCGATCCGAGCGACAACGACCCGAGCGGCGACGGGGCCGACGCCGACCCCGTCGATCTCGAGTACGTCGACGTCGGCGGCGGGTTCGGCGTCCCGTACGAGGAGGACGCGCCGCCGCTCGACCTGCCGGCGGTCGCGGCGGCGACGCGGGAGGCGGTCGCCCCGCTTCCCGAGGGCGTCGACCTCGCGATCGAACCCGGGCGCTACGTCGTCGCCGACGCGGGCGTCCTCCTGACGAGGGTGAACACCGTGAAGCCGACGCCGGACGAGACGGTCGTCGGCGTCGACGCGGGGATGACGGACCTGTTGCGTCCGGCGATGTACGACGCCTACCACCCGATACGAAACCTCGGAGGCGGACGGGAACCCGACGGGGGCGACGCTCCTCCCGTCGCCGAGCGGGAGGCAACCCCTGTCACCGTCGCCGGACCTATCTGTGAGACCGGCGATACGCTGGGTACGAACCGAGCGCTCGCCGACCCGAACCGCGGGGACCTCCTCGCGGTCGGCGTCGCGGGCGCGTACGGATACGAGATGGCGAGCCAATACAACTCACGGCCGCGGCCCGCGGAGGTCGCGCTCGACGACGGAACCGCGACGATCGCTCGACGCCGAGAGGACCTCTCCGACCTGACCGTCGCCGAACGACACCCGGAACCCGACGGCGGCGACCGACCGGAGGCGGAGCGATGAGCACCCACGCCGTTCCGGTCGAGAAGTACCACGGCACCGGGAACGACTTCCTCGTCGTCGACGCGGCCGCCGAGAACGTCGGCGACCGCGCGGCGTTCGCGCGGGCCCACTGCGACCGCGAGACGGGCGTCGACGGGCGGGATTTCGGCGCTGACGCCGGAGGCGACGCCGACGGGATCGGTGGGGACGGAAGCGGCGAGACAGCCGGCCGACGAGGCGCCGACGGCGTCCTCTTTTTGAGCGTCGAAGAACGGTTCAACCCGACCCGCGTCGTGATGACGCTCGTACAGCCCGACGGCTCCACGGCGTCGATGTGCGGCAACGGCGCGCGAGTCGTCGCGCTGTGGGCGCACGAACAGACCGGCGAGCACGAGTTCATGATCGACACGCAGGCCGGCACCCGCCGGGCCACGGTGAACGCGGACGCGACCGCGGCCACCATCGAGATGGGCGAGCCGACGTTCGACCCGCGTCGCGTCCCGGTCGCTCGCGAGGGTTCCCTCGCGGACGAGCCGCTGGTCGACGAACCGGTCGAGGGGCTGACGGTCACCGCCGTCAACACCGGCGTTCCGCACGCGGTCGCGTTCGTCGACGGCGGCCGCGAGGACCCCGACGGGATCGACGCGGTCGACCTCGACGCGGTCGCGCCGCCGGTCCGCCACGCCGAGGTCTTCCCGGAGGGGGCGAACGTGAACCTCGCGGCGGTCGTCGACGACGGGTCCGGCGACGGCCCCGCGGTCCTCGACCAGCGCACCTTCGAGCGCGGCGTCGAGGGCGAGACGCGCTCCTGTGGCACCGGCGCGGTCGCGGTCGTCGCGGCCGCCCGCCGGCTGGGCCTGATCGAGGGCGAGTCGGCCGTGAGCCGCCCGCCGGGCGGCGAGCTGGAGATAACGGTTCCCGACCGCGGCCACGCGACCCTCTCCGGCCCGGTCGCCCACGAGTTCTCGGGGACGCTCCCCGCCGACCCGCGATGAGCGAGGAGTCCGGGCGCGACGCGGACTCGGTGCGCTCCGCCGACTCGGAGCGCGCCGCCGACTTCGACCCCGTCTCGTTCCTCGAAGAAGCGGTTCGAATCCCCTCCCACGAGTCGGCCGACGAGATGCGCGAGTTCGCTGTCGAGACGCTCGCGGCCAACGGGGCGGACCCCGCGGTCGTCGCGGACGGCTGCGTCCTCGCCGAGAAGCGCTCCCCGGAGCCCGACGCGGGCCCGCACCTCGTGTTGAACACCCACCTCGACACGGTGACGCCGGGCGTCCCCTTCGAACGGGGAGAGGCGACCGAGGACGAGCGGGGCGGCACCGCCCCGGCCGTAGACGGACCGGACGAGGTGATCCGCGGGCGCGGCGCCTGCGACGCGAAGGGGCCGCTCGCGGCGCTCCTCGGCGCCTTCCTCGCCGCCGACCCCGCCCGCGGCCGGCTCACCCTCGCGCTCACGCCCGACGAGGAGGCGCTGTCGCTCGGGGCGGCGGCGCTGACGGGGCGGCTTCCGGGGACCGAGGACCGGCTCGACGCCGACCTCTACGTGGTCGGAGAGCCGACCGGGCTCGACGCGTGTACCGCCGCGAAGGGCCGTTTTCAGGCGACGGTCGAGCTGTCGGGAACGGCCGCGCACGCCGCCGAGTTCGCGGGCGCGAACGCGGTCGCGGCGGCCGAGGACGCGCTCGCCGCGATCCGGACGTTCGACGCGGGCGCGGAGCCGCACCCGCAGTTGGGTCCCCCGAAGCTCACTCCCACGGTCATCGAGGGCGGCGAGGCCACGAACCAGGTGCCGGCCGACTGCGCGATCACGGTCGACCGGCGGAGCGTCCCGCCGGAGACGGCCGAGGAGTTCCGGTCGTCGCTGGCCGAGGCGGTGCGGGGGTCGCTCGCCGACGTGGCGGGCGGCGACGACCGCGGCGACGTCGACGCCGCGGTCGCGCTCACCGACCGCGAGTCGCCGTTTCTGGAGGCGTTCGCCACGGACCCGGACCACGAACTCGTCCGGGCGGTCGCGGCCGCGGCGCGCGAGGCGGGCGACGCGGTCGGCCTCCCGAGCGAGCGCGGCGGCGACGTGCGCCCCTTCGGCGCCGCGACGGAGGCGTCGTACTTCGCGCCCGCGCCGACGGTCGTGTTCGGCCCGGGTGACCTCGCGGACGAGACGGGCGCCGTCGCGCACGCCGAGCGGGAGTACGTGCGGGTGCGCGAGGTCGAGGCGGCCGCGGCGGCCGTCGCGGACGCGGTCGCTGCGCTGCTCGGGTAGCCGCCCGCCTCGGCGCTCGTTGCCGGCGCCGTAGTTACAGGAGGAACTGCTCCTCGTCGTCCGCGAGGTCGACGAAGTCGTCGGCCGCCTCGATCAGCTCGTCGGCGGCGGAGTTGCCGAACCCCATCGCCTCCACGCGGACGCCCTCGTGGCGGAGGTGCGAGCAGAGCCGCGCGAAGTCGCCGTCGCCGGTACAGAGGACAACGGTGTCGACGTGGCTCGCGAGCGAGACGGCGTCGAGGCTCATCCCGAGGTCCCAGTCGGCCTTCTTCGAGCCGTCGGCGAACGTCTTGATCTCCTTGATCTTCGTCTCGAAGCCGATGTCGCGGAGCGCCTCGAAGAAGCTCTCCTCCTCCGGGGAGTCGGCGCGGATCACGTACGCGATGGCGCGCACGAGCGACCGGTCCGCGACGGCGCCGTCGAGGAGTCCGGAGTAGTCGATGTTCCGCGAGTAGACGCTCTGTGCCGAGTGATACAGGTTCTGCGAGTCCGCCAGCACCGCCACGCGCTGGTCCGGGTGAATGTCGGTCATAGGTCACTCTTCACCCCCCGTCGTTAGGGGCTTTGGGATCGGCGCGGCCGCGGTTCCGGGGTCGTCGCGGTCGCAACGACCACCATGGTTTATGTCAGGCGCTGGCGACCGTGGCCCATGGACGAAAAGCGGTTCGTCGTCGCCCTCTTCGGCCTCGCGGTCGCGCTCGTCGCCGGCTACGTGGCCTATCGGTTCGTCGCCCCGCTCACCGTCGCGGTCTTCCTCTACTACTCGACGCGGCGGTTCTACCACCGGCTCGAACGGTTCCGGCTCCCGGCCCGAGTGCGCGCGGTGGTGTCGCTCTCGGTCATCGGCGTCCCGCTCATCGGTCTGGTGAGCTACACGCTGGTCCTGCTGATCTTGGAGGCGCGGCGGTTCATCGAGACGTACCCGGTGGCCGACACGATCGGCGCGGAGAACTCGGTGATCGGCGATCTCGCGGCGCTGTCGAACCCGACCGCGGACGAACTGCTCGCGGCCTACCGCTCCGGGCAGTTCGACCCCCTCATCGAGCTCGTCTCCGAGCAGGCGTCGCTGCTCGCCAGCACGGTATCCGGACTCGCCTTGAACCTCCTCATCACCGTGGTCGTCACCTACTACCTGCTGATCGACGGCTCCAAGTTCCACGACTGGCTGCTCTCCTTCGACGACGACGCGATCGTCCGCGAGTACCTCGAGACCGCCGACGACGAGCTGGAGGCGGTGCTGTACGGCAACCTGCTCAACGTCATCGCCATCTCGATCATCGCGGTCGTCACCTACCTCGGGTACAACACGGTCGCCCCCGCCGCGGTGGAGATTCCGTATCCGACGCTTGCGGGCGCGCTCACCGGCGTCGCCAGCCTGATTCCGGTGATCGGGATGAAGATCGTCTACATCCCGATCGCGGCGGCGATGTCGATCCCGATCGCGCTCGACGGCGAGATAGCGCTGCTCGCGTACGTCGCCGGATTCCTCGCCGTCGTGGTCGTGGTCGTCGACACCATCCCCGACATCGTCCTCCGGCCGTACTTCAGCGGCAAGACGACGCACGTCGGGCTGCTCATGCTCGCGTACATCTTCGGCCCGGTCGTGTTCGGCTTCCACGGGCTGTTCCTCGCGCCGATCATCCTCGTGTTGGTGCTGACGTTCGCGGACACCGCGCTGTTGCGCCTGCTCGGCGTCGAGCCGAATCCGGGGCCCGAGATCCCCGAGGGGCAGCAGCGGCTCGACGAGTTCTGAGGCGTCGCGAGTGCGCGAGGATTCGGCCGGGGTTCGCGGCGAGCCGAAGTCATATATCCCCGCTCGACGACCGGGGCACGTATGCGACTACACGTTATCGGCCTCGGCGGGGCCGGGGGCCGGATCGCCGACAGGCTCGCCGCCGCCCACGACGGCGATCCGTTCCTCGCGGGCGTTCACGCCTTCGACACGGACATCGACGCGCTCGGAGCGCTGGACGCGCTCGGCGACGAGCGCCGGTACCGGTTCGGCGACGCCGCGGGCGGGGACGGGCTCGGCGGTGACCTCCACGCCGGGCGTCGCCTCGGCGACGCGCACGCGAGCGAACTCGGCCGCGCGATGGACGACCAACAGCCGTCGCTCGCGGAGGCGTTCCTGCTCGTCGTCGGCCTCGGCGGCGCGGCCGGCGCGGGCGCGGCGCCCGCCCTCGCCGAGGAACTCTCGCGACTCTACGACGCTCCCGTCTACGCGCTCGGGCTCCTCCCGACTCCCGACGAGACCGAGGACCCCGACGAGGGCGGTCCGGCGGGAGCGGGATCGAGCGCCGACCCGGCGCCGTCGGCCCCGCACCGCCCGCTCGCCGAGCGGAACGCCGCGAGGACGCTCGACGCGCTCTCGGACCGCTGCGCGGCGGTCTTCCCGTTCGACAACGCGGCGTGGCTCCGTCCGAGCGAGACGCTCGGCGGGGCTCGCGACCGGCTCAACGAGGTCGCCGCCGAGCGGGTCGCGGCGCTGTTCGGCGCCGGCGAGACGCCCGAGGGAACGGAGACGCCCCAACAGGTGCTCGACGCGAGCGACGTCGCCCGCGCGGTGGGAAGCGACGGCGAGATCGCGGTGATCGGCCACGCGACGCAGGCCGTGGACCCCCCCGAGTCGGGCTCCCGGTTCGGGCTCGGGCTGTTCGGCTCCTCGGAGCCGGCCGAGGTCGACACGAGCGCGGCCGTGTCGGCGATCGAGACGGTCATCCGGAAGGCGGCCCGCGGGAAGAACACGGTCGAGGTCCCCGAGGGACGCGCCGACCGGACCCTGCTCGTGGTCGGCGGTCCGCCGGCGTGGCTCAACCGGGAGGCGATCGCCGACGGGCGGCGCTGGCTCGCCGAGGAGACCGGCTCGGACGCGATACTGAGCGGCGACGCCCCGGTTCACGACGGGGACGAGGTGTTCGCGGTCGTGGTCCGGTCGGGGACCGACGAGTCGGACCGAATCCGGGAGCTCCGGGAGACGATCGAGTGAGCCGATCCGAACGGAGTAGCGTGGACCGACCCGAACGGATTAACCGCGTGGCGCGCCCAGTCCTCTCGTGACGACGAAGCCCGACCTCGGTATCGACCTCGACGTGCGCGACGCCGCGGCCGTCGCGGAGCGCCGCGACGAGCTCGTCGCCACCGTACGCGACCACGCAGGGGAGATCGCCTACCAGCTCGCGCGGCTTCAGGGAGGCGACTACGGCCGCGAGACGCTGTCGACGCCCGGCGGCGAGTGGACGGTGAAACACGAGGCGGGCGAGCTGGAGTTCCTGCTGTTCTCGCCGACCTCCGGCTCGGACACGTACGTGATCTCGACGAAACAGCCCCCCAAGCCGGCGGCGCTGGCGACCGCGCTCGACGACTACGCGGCGTTCGTGGCGGCGTGGAACGAGCACGTCGACTCGCTGTCTGGCGTCCTCGACGACGTGCGCGCGGAGTTCCCCGACCCGGCGACGACCGACGGCGTGGTGGCCGAACGCGACCGCGTCCTCGACGGGATCCGCGACACGTGCGCCGTCATGGCCGGAGAGATCCACCGGTACGAGAGCGACGACTACGGCACGTTCACAGCCCGCGTCGAGGGCGACCGCTGGGAGCTGAAGTACGACGAGGGGGCCGTCTCGTACCTCCGGATCGGCGGCTCGGGCGGGCTCTACCTCCTCTCGCAGTACGGCGCGCCCTCCGCGGCCGACGTCCGGGAGTACGCGGACCGGTTCCGCGGGTTCGTCGAGGCGTACAACGAGTTCGTCGACGAACTCGAAGCCGACCTCGAACGGATCTCCGTCTGAGGGGCCGGTGCCGTCCGCCGCCACAGATCGATCCGTGTTCGTGCGTATTCGGCGGTTGATTTGGTAATACTTATTCACTTCTGTTCAGTACCGCACCGTACATGTCGATCACCCTTCCGGGGCCGACGCTCGGCGTCGTGGGCGGCGGGCAGCTGGGCCGGATGTTGGCCGAGGCCGCCGCGCCGCTCGGCGTCGACCTCGTCGTGTTGGACCCGACGCCCGACTGTCCGGCGGCGCCCGTCGCGGCCGACCAGATCGTCGCCGACTTCGACGACGCGGACGCGATCGACGAGCTCGCCGCCCGCGTCGACGCCCTGACCTTCGAGATTGAGCTCGCGGACCCGGCGGTCCTCGCGGCCGCGAGCGAGGAGCACGGCGTGCCGGTCCACCCCGACCCGGCCACGCTGGAGACGATCCAGGACAAGCTGGTCCAGAAGGAGGCCCTCGCCGACGCCGGGATCCCCGTCCCCGAGTTCGTCGCGGTCGCGACCGCCGAGGGGCTCGAACGCGTCGTCGAGGAGTTCGGCGGCGTGATGCTGAAGGCCCGCGAGGGCGGTTACGACGGCCGCGGGAACGTCCCCGTCGAGACGCCCGACGAGGCCGCCGCCGCGCTCGACCAGATCGGCGGCGCCGCGATGGCCGAGGAGTTCCTCGACTTCGAGCGCGAGATCGCGGTGATGGGCCTGAAGGGCGCCGATGGCGAGACGCGGACCTACCCCGTCACGGAGACGATTCACCGCGAGGAGATCCTGCGCGAGAGCGTCAGTCCGGCGCGCGCCGACGACGCGGTCGTCGCGGAGGCGGAGTCCGTCGCCCGCGACGTGCTCGACGTCCTCGACGGCCGCGGCGTCTTCGGGATCGAGCTGTTCGAGACCCGCGAGGGCGAGGTGCTGGTCAACGAGATCGCGCCGCGCCCGCACAACTCCGGGCACTGGACGATCGAGGGCGCGCGCACCTCGCAGTTCGAGAACCACGTCCGCGCCGTCCTCGGCTGGCCGCTCGGCCCGACCGACCTCGTCGCGCCCGCCGTCACCGCGAACGTGCTCGGCGACGTGGACGACCGCGAGGCGGCGACGCTTCGGAACGTCGAGACCGTCCTCGACGCGGACGACGCCGACCCCCACTGGTACGGCAAAGACGACGTGTACCCGCTCCGGAAGATGGGGCACCTGACGGTGACGGCGCACGAGGACGCGGTCTCGCCGGGCGACGGCGAGACCGACCGCGACGCGCTCCTCTCGCGGGCCCGAGAGCTCCGCGACGGACTGACGTTCCGGGACGCGTAGCCACGGCTCGGTCGGGCCTCACGAGTCGCGGTCGATCCACGCGCAGAAGGCGTCGAACTCGTTCGCACCCGCCCCGTCCGCGATATCCCTGAGCGTCCCTTCTCGAAGTTCGTCGTGTAGCGGGACCGTGACGTGCCTTTTGTCCGTCTCGTTTGTCGGGTGTTCGTAGTAGAGCTGTGCGTGATCTCCGGTAGTCCGTCGCCACTCGAAGCCGCCGAAGTTGACGAGTACCTTCACGACTTCTCGTCCGGAGAACGTTCGCCTCGCCACGCTACTCGAGGATGTCGGGCGGGGCCTCGGTCCCGGTCGCGTTCTCCTCGGGATCGATCCCGAGTTCGCGGAGCTCCTCGTCGGTCGGTTCGCGACCGATCTCTCCCCGATGGAGCGCGACGGCCTCGTCGAGGTTCTCCAGCGCGTCGGACCGGGACTCACCCTGCGTCGCGACGCCTGTTCCGACGTCTCGGGCGATCCACCATCCATCCTCGCGCCAGAGTCGGATCTCGCTATCGCGATCCGATCTATCATCCGTCGTGCTCGCCATCGTCGTACCGTTCGTCGATTCAACTGATAAGGGTTGGGCAGGGCCCTTACGCCGACCGAGACGGGAGATCGCATCCGGCACTTCCTTACCGACCTCCGCCGAACTCCCGTCCATGACCACGGTTGACGACCTGATCGAGCGGCTCGAAGCGGAGGCGGCGGCCGACGCCGACCCGGCGACCACCCCGGACGTGGGGATCATCATGGGCTCCGACTCGGACCTCCCGACGATGGAGGGTGCCTACGAGGCGCTCGACGAGCTCGGTTTCGCGGAGCAGACCGACTTCGGCGACGCCCCCGACGCGCGGTTCACCTACGAGAGCTACGTCGTCTCCGCGCACCGGACGCCGGAGCTGATGTACGCGTACGGCGAGACGGCGACCGAGCGCGGGGTCGACGTGATCGTCGCGGGCGCCGGCGGGAAATCCGCGGACCTGCCCAACATGACCGCCTCGATCGCGTACCCGGTACCGGTGATCGGGGTGCCGGTTCAGGAGAAGTCGGTCGACTCCGTTATCGGGATGCCGACCGGGGCACCGATCGTCGCCGTCGACGCCGGGAAGTCGTACAACGCCGCCCTCTCGGCCGCGCAGGTGCTCGCGCGCGAACACGACGATATCGAGGAGCGACTGGTCGAGTTCCACGACGATCAGAAGGCGGGCGTCGCGGACGTCTCCGCCGACCTCCACGACCTGGGTCTCGACGGGTTCCGCGATCGGTAGCGAGACCGCGTCGAAGTCGGCCGCCCCGCCGTCCGGACGCACGTCATTTTTCGTCGCGTGACGGAGCCGTTCGACGGCTCTCGGTGAGTTTCCCGGCGCTCCGACCGCAAACGGCCGCGACCGGGCCGCACGCCCGCGGGCGCACAAGACTCAACGCTTATGAGGGGGCGGTCCAAACGCCAGCACGTTACGGAGACCTATATGAGCGATTGGATAGCTATTGGCGCCTTGGCGGTCGTCGGCCTGCTCATCCCGATAGCGATGATGACAGTGTCGGCGCTGCTCCGTCCGAGCGTGCCTGAGACCGGTAAAAGTACCACCTACGAGTCCGGCGAGACCCCGACGGGCGGAACGCGGATCCGGTTCAACATCCAGTACTACATGGTCGCGTTGTTGTTCGTCGTGTTCGACATCGAGACCGTGTTGCTGTTCCCGTGGGCGGTCATCTATCGCCCGGCCGTTCAGGCCGGCGTGCCGATGGCCGACCTGCTGTGGCCGATGTTGGCCTTCGTCGGGATCCTCGCGGTCGGACTCGTCTGGGCGTGGCGGTCGGGGGCGATCAGCTGGGCCCGCAGCCCCCGCGCGACCAGCAGAAAGACGACGGAGGACATCAACTAATGAGCAGCGATCAACCGTTTATCACCGACGATTCGCAAGTCGTAACCGAGACCCGAGACGCCCGGATGACCGGGCAGGGGGACCGATTCAACTCCCGCCTGCGCGAGGCGTTCGGCTCCTCGCCGTTCATCCTCACCAAGTTCGACAAGTTCCTGAACTGGTGTCGGGGCTCCTCGATGTTCATGCTACAGTTCGGCATCGCCTGCTGTAGCATCGAGATGATGCACACCTACGCGGTGAAACACGACCTCGACCGCTTCGGGTCGGGCGTCCCCCGCGCCTCGCCGCGGCAGGCCGACGTGATGATCGTCCCCGGGACGATCGTCTCGAAGTTCGCCCCGCGGATGAAGCGCGTCTACGACCAGATGCCCGAGCCGAAGTTCGTCGTCGGCATGGGTTCCTGTACCATCTCCGGCGGCCCGTTCCAGGAGGGGTACAACGTGATCAAGGGCGCCGAGGAGGTCATCCCGATCGACATCCACGTCCCCGGCTGCCCGCCCCGCCCCGAGGCGCTCGTCTACGGCGTCGTGAAGCTGCAGGAGCGCGTCGCCAACGGCGAGGCCGCGCCCGTCACGGTCAAGCCGTACGAGCTGGAGGAGTTCTCGGACCTCGAACGCGACGAACTCGTCGACAAGCTGGCCGACCAGATCGACGACGACGAGCTCGTCATGCGGTACAACTTCGCTGATTCGCCATGAGCCTCGAACGACCAGACACCGTCGACGACGGCGCCGTTGAGCAGACCCCCGACGAGCTGGAGGCGCTGCTCGGCGACCTCGTCGTCGACCGCGACGACCACCTGAACGCTCCCGGCTTCGTCATCCGCCCGGACACCGTTCAGGAGACGCTTCGGACCCTGAAACAGCAGGCGGGGTACGACCACCTCTCCGTCGTCTCCGCACAGGAGTACGAGAACCGCTACGAGTCGATCTACCACCTGAAGAAGTACGACGACCCGACCCAGGAGGTCAGCGTCGTCGTCCCCGCGGACAAGGACGACCCAGTCTCCGAGTCGGGCGAGCCCGTCTTCCGCACGGCGGACTGGCACGAGCGGGAGGCGTACGACCTCATCGGGATCGAGTACGACGACCACCCCGACCTGCGTCGGATTCTGCTGCCGGAGACCTGGCAGGGCCACCCCCTGTCGATGGACTACGACAAGGACCGGCCGCAGATCGCGACGCTGCCGGAGCACGCGAACCCGCTCGAGGACCACCACAAGGACGCCGAGTCCGACACGATGTTCCTCAACATCGGGCCGCACCACCCGGCGACGCACGGCGTCCTCCACCTGAAGACGGTCCTCGACGGCGAGCAGGTCGCCGACGTCGAACCCGACATCGGCTACCTCCACCGCAGCGAGGAGCAGATGGCGCAGTCCGGGACGTACCGCCACCAGATCATGCCGTACCCGGACCGCTGGGACTACATCTCGGCGGGGCTGCTCAACGAGTGGGCGTACGCCCGCGCGGCCGAGGACCTCGCGGACATCGAGGTGCCCGAGTACGCGCAGGTGATCCGCACGATGGGCGCGGAGATGTGCCGCATCGCCGCGCACATGCTCGCGCTGGCGACGTTCGCGCTCGACATCAACGGGGACTTCACGGCGACGTTCATGTACGCCATCAACGACCGCGAGCGCGTCCAGAACCTCCTTGAGGATCTGACGGGCCAGCGGCTGATGTTCAACTACTTCCGGCTCGGCGGGGTCGTCTGGGACCTCCCCGAACCCCGCGAGGAGTTCTTCTCGAAGACCCGCGACTTCCTCGACCAGCTCCCGGAGTCCGTCGAGGAGTACCACAACCTGATCACCTCGAACGAGGTGTTCCAGATGCGGACGATCGACACCGGCATCCTCCCGCCGGAGGTCGCGAAGAACTACGGCGCAACCGGGCCCGTCGCTCGCGGCTCGGGCGTCGACTACGACCTGCGCCGCGACGACCCGTACGGCTACTACGACGAGCTCGACTGGGACGTCGTGACCGAGGACGGCTGCGACAACTTCAGCCGCCTCCTCGTCCGGATGCGCGAGGTCGAGGAGTCCGCGAAGATCATCGAGCAGTGCGTCGACCTGCTCGAAGACTGGCCGGAAGACGAGCGGAACATTCAGGCGAACGTACCGCGCACGCTGCGCCCGGACGACGACACGGAGATCTACCGCGCCGTCGAAGGCGCCAAGGGCGAGCTCGGCATCTACATCCGCGCCGACGGGACGGACAAGCCCGCCCGATTCAAGATCCGGTCGCCGTGCTTCTCGAACCTCCAGACGCTCCCCGAGATGGCGAACGGGGAGTACATCCCCGACGTCATCGCCGCGCTCGGTAGCCTCGACGTCGTCCTCGGGGAGGTGGACCGCTGATGGGTACGGCGCCCGCGCAGCTGTTCCCCGAGTTCATCGTCGACACGCTCGGCCTCGACAGCGTCATCGGCGAGGTCGCGGCCTCGCTCGTCGCCGCGTTCGTCGTCGGGAACATCATCCTCGCGTTCACGGGCGTCGCGGGTCCGTGGGCGAAACGGAAGATCACGGCCGCGTTCACCGACCGGATCGCGGTCGACCGGATCGGACCGTTCGGCCTGCTCATCATCCCGGCGGCGGCGGTCCAGCTCCTCGCGAAGGAGCTGATCATCCCGGAGGGCGTCGACCGTCCCTCGTGGGACATCGCGCCGATCCTCCTGCCGTCGTCTGCGCTTCTGGGCTTCTCAGTCATCCCGATGGGGCAGCTCGGACCGATCAACCTCCACCTCGCGGACCCCGAAGTCGGGTTCGCGCTGGTGTTCGCGTTCGCCTCCATCGCCTCGGTGTCGCTGGTGATGGCCGGCTACGCGTCGAACAACAAGTACTCGCTGCTGGGCGGGCTGCGCGCGGTCGCGCAGAACCTCGCGTACGAGATCCCGCTCATCGTCACCGCGATGTCGGTGGTGATCTTCTCGGGGACGCTCCAGATGAGCGGCGTCGTCGGCGCGCAGACCGAGACGCTCGTCACCATCGGCGGGATCGCGATCCCGTCGTGGTACGCGTTCGTGAACCCGTTCGCGTTCGTGCTGTTCCTCACCGCGAACATGGCCGAGATCGGTCGGAACCCGTTCGACATCCCCGAGGCGCCGACGGAGATCGTCGCGGGGTACCAGACGGAGTACTCCTCGGCGTACTTCGTCCTCTTCTACCTCGGGGAGTTCGTCCATATCTTCCTCGGGGGTGCGATCCTCGCCGTGACGTTCCTCGGCGGGGCGTCCGGCCCCGGCCCGGAGAGCATCGGCTTCATCTGGTTCGTGGTGAAGATCTGGGGCTTCTTCCTGTTCACGCAGTGGGCCCGCGCGGCGCTGCCGCGCGTCCGTATCGACCAGCTGATCGAGATCGGCTGGAAGGGAATGCTGGTGCTGTCGTTCGCGAACTTGGTGCTCACGGCCGTAATCGTGGGGGTGATCGCCTGATATGATCGGACTCATGAAATCCATGGCGACGACGATGAAACACGCGCTGGACGGGACGACGTTCACGGTGGAATACCCGGAGGACGCGCCCGAAGTGAGTCCCCGGTTCCGCGGGGTCCACAAGTTCAGCCAAGAGCGGTGTATCTGGTGTCGGCAGTGCGAGAACGTCTGTCCGAACGACACGATCCAGATCGTTCAGGACGACCAGCGCAACGGGGAGCAGTACAACCTCCACATCGGGCAGTGTATCTACTGCCGGCTCTGCGAGGAGGTCTGCCCCGTCGACGCCATCCTGCTGACGCAGAACTTCGAGTTCACCGCCGACACGAAAGACGACTTCGTGTTCAACAAAGAACAGCTCAAGAACGTCCCGTGGTACAAGGGAATCGACCCGCTGGAGTCCCGGAACCCCGATCGCGGCGCGTGGATCGGGGAGGGAGACGGCGAGGTCGACTACCAGTAACGGGCACGTCTCGAAATCTTCAAAGGGGTTCTCATAGGAGACAAACACAATGGTTTATGCTACCATCGCGTTCGGGCTGTTCGCCGCGGTCACGCTGGCGTTCGCCCTCGGGGTCGTCCTGGCGCGCGACGTGTTCCACGCCGCGCTGCTTCTGGGCGGAGCCCTCACGAGCGTCGCGGTGCACTACGTGATGCTGCGGGCGGAGTTCATCGCCGCCATGCAGATCCTCGTCTACGTGGGCGGGGTCCTCATCCTAGTCACGTTCGCCGTGATGCTCACGCGATCGGATTCCGAAGCGGAGGTGAGTAGCGCGTGAGCAACGACGAGAGCCGCGGGTCGCGTATCGCACCCGCGATCGCCGTGGGCGCACTGTTCGCGGTGTTGGCTGCGACGGTCAACGCGGCGACGTTCGGCTTCGGGGAGGTCGGCTTCCCGGCGGACGCCTCGGTCGTCCACAACATCGGGTACGCCCTGTTCGATCTGGGCGCGTACGACGTCGCGACCGTCCCCGCGGAGGGGTTCCTCGCGGCCTTCCTGATCGCCGCGGTCGCGCTCGACGTCGCCGTCGACGGCGCCGTCTACCTGGCCAAGCGCGAGGAGGGCGACTCGATCGTCTCCGCGCTCGGGCAGGCGTTCACCGACGGCGGACGGGACGGAGGTGACCGGCGATGACCGCCGTCGCCGCCTCGATCCCGCCGTCGTGGTACCTGCTGCTGGCGTCGGCCGTGTTCTGCGTCGGGCTGTTCGGCGTGTTGACGCGGCGGAGCGCGCTGTACTTCCTCATGAGCGTCGAGCTCATGATGAACGCGGCCAACATCAACTTCGTCGCGTTCGCGCTGTACTACGGCGACCTCACGGGGCAGGTGTTCGCGCTGTTCGTCATCGCGCTCGCCGCCGCCGAGGTCGCTATCGGCATCGGCATCATACTCGTGTTATACCGTAACTTCGGCACGACAGACGTGACTGTTCCCGCGGAGATGAGGTGGTAAGATGGTGGACGCATTCGCATACGTTCCGGCGATCGTACTCTTACCGTTCTTCTCGTTCCTGATCGCGCTCGGCGCCGGCCGGTACCTTCCGAAGGGCGGCGCCTTCGGCGGCATCGCGGCGACGGCGGGGTCGTTCCTGCTGTCGATCTGGGTCGCCGCGACCGTCGCGGGCGGGCGGGCGTACGACGAGACGCTGTACTACTGGGCGAGCGAGGGCGGCGCGCGGATCGGCCCGACGGATATCGAACTGTCCTTCGGCGTGCTGATCGACCCGCTGTCGGCGCTCATGCTCGTCATCGTGACGCTCGTGGCCCTGCTCGTTCACGTGTTCTCGCTCGGCTACATGAACGACGAGGGCGAGACCGGACTGCCGCGCTACTACGCCGGTCTCGGCCTGTTCACGGCGTCGATGCTCGGCTTCGTCGTCGCCGACAACCTGCTGATGGCGTTCATGTTCTTCGAGCTGGTCGGGCTCTGCTCGTACCTGCTCATCGGCTTCCACTTCCGGGAGCCCGGTCCGCCGTCGGCCGCGAAGAAGGCGTTCCTCGTCACCCGTTTCGGCGACTACTTCTTCCTCGTCGGCGTGGTCGCGGTGTTCGCCACGTTCGGCACGGCGCAGTTCGCCGGCCCCGAGTCGTTCCCGGCGCTCGCCGACGCGGCGCTCAACGGCTCCGGGTCCGTCGCGTGGACGCCCGGCGGCCTCGACGTCATGACGTGGTTCACGGTCGTCGGCCTGCTCGTGCTGGGCGGCGTCGTCGGCAAGTCCGCGCAGTTCCCGCTCCACACGTGGCTCCCCGACGCGATGGAGGGTCCGACGCCCGTCTCCGCGCTCATCCACGCCGCGACGATGGTCGCGGCCGGCGTCTACCTCGTCGCGCGGATGTACGGCTTCTACGTGCTGACGCCGACGACGATGGCGGTTATCGCCTTCGTCGGCGGCTTCACGGCGCTGTTCGCGGCGACGATGGGGCTCGTGAAAGACGAGCTGAAGCAGGTGCTCGCGTACTCCACCATCTCGCAGTACGGCTACATGATGCTCGCGCTCGGCGCGGGCGGGTACGTGGCCGCGGTCTTCCATCTCACCACCCACGCGTTCTTCAAGGCGCTGCTGTTCCTCGGCGCCGGCTCGGTCATCATCGCGATGCACCACAACGAGGACATGTGGGACATGGGCGGGCTCAAATCGAAGCTGCCAGTCACCTACTACACGTTCCTCGCCGGGTCGCTGGCGCTCGCAGGAATCTTCCCGTTCGCCGGCTTCTGGTCGAAAGACGAGATTCTCTACGAGGCGCTCGTCCACGGGCTCAACGACCCGCTGCTGCTCGGCGGCTACCTGATGGGGCTGCTCGCGGTGCCCGTCACCGCGTTCTACACCTTCCGGATGGTGTTCCTGACCTTCCACGGCGAGCCGCGGAGCGACACCGCGCGTGACCCCGAATCCGTTCGCTGGAACGTGAAGGGGCCGCTGGCGGTTCTCGGCTCGCTCGCCGTCGTCACCGGCTTCATCAACATGGTGCCGGTCCAGAAGGTCCTCGGACTGGAGGGGATCGACCTCCTCCACCGGTGGCTCGACAACGAGTGGGGCGGCATCGAGGGGCTCTCGTCGCACCACTACGCCGACCTGAGCCCGTACAGCAGCGGGTACCTCGTCGGCGGTGAGGCCGGGACCGTCCTCGTCGGTGCGGCCGTCTCGCTCGGCCTCGCGCTGCTCGGTCTCGGACTCGCCTGGCGGCTCTACAACGTGCCGTCGCCGACGGAACACACCGCCAAACTCGGCGGGATCAAAGACGTGCTGTACAACAACTACTACCTCGACGAACTGCAGGTCTGGCTCGCGTATCGGACGGAAGACGTGGCGGGCGGCGCGAACGTCTTCGATCAGGGAATCATCGACGGCGTCGTCAACGGCGTCTCCTCCGTGAGTCTGACCGGCGGCGACCGGATCCGGAAGCTCCAGTCGGGCGTCGTCTCGCAGTACGCCGCGCTGCTCACCTTCGGACTCGTCGCGCTGCTGCTCGTGCTCGGCGCGACCGGGGGGTGGTTCCTGTGATACTCGAAGCGCTCATGGCGGCCGCCTTCGTCGGCGCGCTGACGGTGTTCCTCGCGCCCGACGAGTGGGCCGGTCGGCTGGCGTTCGCGATCAGCCTGGTCCCGTTCGTCGGGAGCCTCTACCTCTGGTCCGGCTTCGAGGCCGGCGGCAACGCGCTGCTCGGCGGCGAGATCGCGTACGCGACGCAGATCGAGTGGCTCGAAGTGGGCGGCCGGAGCGTCTCGTGGTTCGTCGGGCTCGACGGGATCAGCCTCCCGCTGTTCGTGCTCACCACGTTCCTCGTGCCGCTGGCGATCCTCAGCGCGTGGACGCCGGTCGACGCGAGAAAGAGCCAGTTCTACGGGCTCATGCTGTTCATGGAGGCGAACCTGCTCGGCGTATTCGCTGCGCTCGACTTCTTCGTCTGGTTCGTTTTCTGGGAGGCGGTGCTGGTCCCGATGTACTTCCTCATCGGGATCTGGGGCGGTCCGCGCCGCAAGTACGCCGCGATCAAGTTCTTCGTCTACACGAACGCGGCGTCGCTGCTGATGTTCATCGGGTTCATGAGCCTCGTGTTCGCGCTCGGCGACTCGGTGTCGTCGTTCGCCCTCCCGGAGATCGCACAGGCGATCGCGGCGGGTGACCTGGGGACGTGGTTCGGCATCCCGCCGGACCGGATCGCGATGGTCGCGTTCCTCGCGATGTTCCTCGGGTTCGCGGTGAAGGTCCCGATCGTGCCCTTCCACACGTGGCTGCCGGACGCCCACGTTCAGGCGCCGACGCCCGCGTCGGTGCTGCTGGCCGGCGTCCTCCTGAAGATGGGGACGTACGCGCTGCTCCGGTTCAACTTCACGATGTTGCCCGAGCAGGCGTCGATGCTCGCGGTCCCGATAGCCGCCATCGCCGTCATCAGCGTCATCTACGGCGCCATGTTGGCGCTGGCACAGAAGGACCTCAAGCGGATCGTCGCGTACTCGTCCGTCTCGTCAATGGGCTACGTCATCCTCGGGCTCATCGTCTTCACCGAGTACGGGGTCGGCGGCGCGACGTTCCAGATGGTCGCGCACGGCCTCATCTCGGGGCTGATGTTCATGGCGGTCGGCGTCATCTACAACACCACCCACACCCGGATGGTCGGCGACATGGCCGGGATGGCCGACCGGATGCCGATCACGGTCGGCATCCTCGTCGCCGGCGCCTTCGGCTACATGGGGCTGCCGCTGATGGCCGGCTTCGCGGGCGAGTTCTTCATCTTCGTCGGCTCGCTGTCCGCGCCGGCGCTCCCGTACGCGCCGCTGTTCACGGCGGCCGCGATGTTCGGTATCGTCATCGTCGCCGGCTACCTGCTGTCGGCGATGCAGAGCACTCTGTTCGGGCCGTTCGAACTGGAGACCGACTACGAGGTCGGCCCCGCGGCGTTCCACGACGTCGCCCCGCTCGCGGTGCTGCTCGTGGCGATCATCGTGCTCGGCGTCGCGCCCGACATCTTCTTCGAGATGATCCGTGACGCTGCCCTTCCCGTGGTCGAGGGGGTGACGATCGATGGTTAACGGTCTGCCGGGCGTGACGGCGCTGCTGCCCGCGCTGTTGCTGGCGGCCACCGGACTCGCGCTGCTGCTGGTCGACACCGTTCGGCCGGAGGCGCGCTCGAACACGTCGATGGCGGTCGTCGGCGCGTTGGGCTCGCTCGCGGCGCTGGCGGCCACCGTCTGGCTCACCGCGAGCGGCGGCGTGAGCCCCGACGGCGGCGCGGTGCTGCTGTTCGCGGACGCGATCAAGGTGGACACGATGGCGCTGTTCTTCACCGCCATCTTCGCGTCGGTGACGGCGCTGGTGTTGGTCGCCGCGCACGATTACTTCCACGACCACGCCAACCCGGCGGCGTTCTACTCGCTGGTGACGTTCGCCGCGACCGGGATGGCGCTGCTCGCGGTCGCGAACTCGCTCGCGGTCGTGTTCGTCGCTCTGGAGATGGTGTCGCTGCCGTCGTACGTGCTCGTCGCGTACCTCAAGCACGACCGCGGGAGTGTCGAGGCGGGGCTGAAGTACTTCCTCGTCGGCGCGCTCTCGTCGGCGATCTTCCTGTTCGGCATCTCGCTCGTGTACGCCGCGACCGGGTCGCTAATCTTAGCCGACATCGCGTCGGCCTCGATCGAGGGACTCGCCGGCGTCCTCGGCGTCGGCGTCGTGATGATGATCGGCGGC
Organism: Halorubrum sp. GN11_10-6_MGM; assembly: GCF_005435165.1. GTDB lineage: Archaea > Halobacteriota > Halobacteria > Halobacteriales > Haloferacaceae > Halorubrum. The sequence goes on from NZ_SGUC01000013.1 coordinate 25,667, forward strand.
GTCGCGTTCAAGACGGCCTCCGTTCCGTTCCACTTCTGGGCGCCGGAGGCGTACGAGGGCGCGCCCGCACCGGTGAGCGCGTTCCTCTCGTCGGCCTCGAAGGCCGCCGGATTCGTCGTCGCCTTCCGCGTGTTCACCGAGGCGTTCCCGCTGGAGATGGCGGTGTCGGCGAACGTCGACTGGATGTTCGCCTTCGCGGTCCTCGCGGCCGTCACGATGACGCTCGGTAACTTCGCGGCCGCGGTCCAGGAGGAGGTCAAGCGGATGCTCGCGTACTCCTCGATCGGCCACGCGGGGTACGCGCTCATCGGCGTCGCAGCGCTCACGGTCGACGGACCGGCGAACGGAACCGTCATGGGCGCCGCGATGGCGCACCTGCTCGTCTACGGGTTCATGAACACCGGCGCGTTCCTCTTCGTCGCGATGGCGGAGCGGTGGGGCGTCGGTCGAACCTTCTCGGACTACGCGGGGCTCTGGCGGCGCGCGCCGGTCGCCTCCGTCGCGATGGCCGTGTTCATGTTCTCGCTCGCGGGGCTCCCGCCGTTCGCCGGGTTCTTCTCGAAGTACTTCCTGTTCCAGGCGGCCATCGACAACGGCTTCCTGTGGCTCGCGGGGCTCGGCGCTGTCAACAGCGTCGTCTCGCTGTACTACTACAGTCGGGTCGTGAAGGCGCTGTTCTTAGACGACCCCGCCTCGCCGAGCGCGCTCGACGCGATCGACGTGCGCCCGACGGCGCTGTACGCCGCGGTCGTCTTCGCGGCGGTCGCGACGGTGCTGCTCCTGCCCGGCTTCGGTCCCGTCATCGAGACGGCCGAGGCGGCGGCGTCCGCGCTGTTCTAGGCGGCTCTCACCGTCTTCGGTCTCTTTTCTTCTTCGACGTTTCGACGCCCGCAGCGACCGATCCGGACCCGTCGAGTTTCGATCGGCGAGCCGTCCGCCGCCGCCCACAGATACTCGTTCGTTCGGTCCGTTAGCGTACGCATGTCCCGGACTCGCACCTACCGGTGTCTGAACTGCCTCGACGAGGTCGTCACTCGATCGTTCGACACTTCCCACCTCTCGATGACGTGTCCGAACTGCGAGTCGTTCGAACGGTTCGCGAACGAGACGGTGATCCAGCGGTTCGAGTCGCTGGAGGCGTCGCCGCCGACCGAGTTCGACTGGGATCGACTGGAGCGACGAGAGAAGCTGTTGGTCGCCGAACGGCTCGCTCGCACGGACAAGGAGATCGGGGACTTCGACGTGGTCGCCGACGGCCCCGACGAGTCGGACCCCGGCGCCGAGGCGTAGCGCCGCCGTGCGGTGCTAGCGCGCGTACAGCTTGCCGCCGACGAGGTCCGGGAGTCCGACGCCGTCGCCGGGCGTGACGGCCACGTAGGGCTGTCCCACCGGGCCGAACACGTCGACGACGCGCCCGACGGCCGAGAGGGACTCGTCGACGACGCTCGCGCCGATTCTGGGCGGATCGGCGCCGGGGTCGCCCCGGGCGATCGCGAGTCCGCCGGCCGTGCGGACGACGGTACCGACGCGCCGCACGATTACTCCCGAAGCACGCCGAGGTACGCGGCGATCGCCTGGACGAGGTCGTTTTTCGCGGTGTCCTCGGTGCCCTTGACCACGACGGAGCCGCGGGCCTCGAACTCTCGGGAGTACGTTGCGTCGCGCTCGACGACGGCGTCGTAACCGACCTGCTGGACCGCCTTCGCTATCTCGTCGACGGTCGGCGCTTCGACCGCCAGATCCGCCGGGACGCGGCGCCCCTCCGAGCGCGACAGTTCGGCGTCGAAGTAGGCGGGGTAGACGACGTTCTCGACCATACCGGAAGAGCCGAGCGCGCGGCGTAAGGTCGTTTCGGACCGGTTCCGGTCAGGAAGTGCGGAACTCGAACCGGGCGCCGCCGTCCCCGCCGGCGAGCGCGTGGACGGTCCAGCCGTGGGCCTCGGCGATTCGCTTCGTGATGGCGAGTCCGAGTCCCGTTCCGGAGTCGTCGGTCGTGAAGCCGCTCTCGAACACGCGGTCGACGTCCGCCTCCGGGAGCCCCGTGCCGTCGTCCTCGACGTAAAACCCCGCGTCCCCGTCCTCCTCGTCGAGCGTTCCGACACTGACGGAGAGGTCGTCCGCCGGCGACTCCCGGCCGTGTTCGACGCTGTTTCGGAAGACGTTCTCGAACAGCTCGCGGAGCCGCGTCCGGTTCGCCTCCACGACCGCCTCCGACTCGACGGCGAACGTCGCCGTCCCGGTTTCGACGCTGCTCCACGCCTCGCGTGCGACCGCCGTGAGCGAGACGGACTCCGTCTCGCCGACCGCCCGACCCTGCCTAGCCAGCGACAGGAGGTCGGCGACGAGTTCGTCCATCCGGTCGATCGCCTCCGCGGCCGCGTCGAGGCGGTCGACCTCCCCCGTCTCGCGGACGAGGTCGACGTACCCCTCCGCGACCGACAGCGGATTGCGGAGGTCGTGCGAGACGATCGAGGCGAACTCGTCGAGCCGCTCGTTCTGTCTCCGGAGGGTCTCCTCGCGCTCGCGCCGGTCGGTGACGTCGGTGTAGATGGCGTAGCCGGCCGCGTTCGAAGCGTCGAGGTGGATCGGGATGACGTGGAGGATGAAGTGGCGCGGTCCGTCCGCGGTGGTTCGCGTCACCTCCCGGCGGACGTTCTCGCCGCGACGTAACCGCTCGTTGAGGTCGCCGGCCTCCGGCTCGGCGTCGGGAGGGACGATGTAGTCGTCGACGGATTCGCCGAGAACGGTCTCGGCGTCGTAGCCGAACGTCTCCTCGAACGCGTCGTTCACCTGTCGGACGATCGGCTCGTCGTCGACGTAGTCGTAGGCGATGGCGGGGTCGGGGACGTTGGTGAACAGCGCGAGCAATCTGTCTCGTTCGGTCCGAAGCGTCTCCGTGACCGAGATCCGGTCGAGCGTCTCCTCTAAGTGCGACGCGAGCAGCTCCGCCAGTCGGCGGTCGGCGTCGTCGAACTCGGCGTCGCCGTGAGTCTCGTCAGTCGCGAGCTGGAAGACGACGTCGTCGCCGACCGGGACGGTGAGCAGCGTTCCGAACCGGCTCTCGGGGTTCGGGTTCGGCGCGACGGACACGTCGCCGGTCTGGACGGTCCTGCCGGCCACGCCGGCGCCGACACGGACTCGGTTACAGTCCTCGACCGGCGTCCCGCTGGAGGCGACCACGGGCTCGATCCACGCTCCGTCCCGGACGGCGACCACGGCCTGATACGTCGGAAACACCTGGTCGGCGACCGCGATGGCGGCCCGGTACGCCTCGTCGACCGATCTGACGGCGGCGATCTCCGTCATCCCGGCGTTGAGCTGTTCGATCCGCGAGGGGGTCCGGGTCGGTTCCGACCGGACGACGGACCGTCGATCCCGGGCGAGCAGCCACGAGACCGTCTCCGAGAGCGCCGCCGGAGACCCCGCGACCGCGTCCACGTGCGGGTCCGTCGCCGTCGGGTCCGCGGGATCGTCGACGTAGGCGATCACGGGGCCGACGCGGTCGGCCGAGCGGATTCGGTCGAGTCCCGCCTCGTCGGTGACGACCGCCACGTCGGCGTCGGCGAGGCGCTCGTCGTCGACTTCCTCGGGAGCCGCCGCGTGCGTCTCGACTGCGATCGGCCCGTCGTCGGCGTCGCGGTGCTCGGCGCCGATCCGCGACTCGCCTTCGTCGGTGAGATCGAAGTCGTCTGCGAGTACGAGAACGGACGCCCGCTCACCCAACGCGGAAGTCACAATTGTACCCATAGGTACGCGCCGAGAGTATAAACCTTCTTACTGATCGCCGTCGTCGGGCGATTCCGATCCCTCCGGCGGGGGCGCCTCTCGGCCTGACGACGGACCCCGGAACCCTTTTGGAGCAACACGGGCCACGTTCGTGTAATGAGCGATCTCGAAGCGGAGTACCGTCTCGACTACTTCGAGGAGGAGGGGTTCGAGCGCAAGGAGTGTCTCTCCTGTGGCGCGCACTTCTGGACCCGCGACGCCGACCGCGAACTGTGCGGCGAGCCGCCCTGCGAGGACTACAGCTTCATCGACGATCCGGGGTTCCCGGAGGCCCACTCGCTGTCGGAGATGCGCGAGGCGTTCCTCTCCTTCTTCGAAGAACACGGCCACGAGCGGATCGACCCGTATCCGGTCGCCGCGAACCGCTGGCGCGACGACGTCCTCCTGACGCAGGCGTCGATCTACGACTTCCAGCCGCTCGTCACCTCCGGGCAGACGCCGCCGCCGGCGAACCCGCTGACGATCTCACAGCCCTGTATCCGGATGCAGGACATCGACAACGTGGGCAAGACCGGGCGACACACGATGGCGTTCGAGATGATGGCCCACCACGCGTTCAACACGCGCGAGGAGGTCGACGAGGACGAGTACGCCTACCACGGCGAGGTGTACTGGAAAGACGAGACGGTCCAGTACTGCGACGAGCTGTTCGAGTCCCTCGGCGCCGACCTAGAGGAGATCACCTACATCGAAGACCCGTGGGTCGGCGGCGGCAACGCCGGCCCCGCCATCGAGGTCATCTACAAGGGCGCCGAGCTGGCGACGCTCGTCTTCATGTGTATGGAGCAGGACCCGGACGGCGACTACGAGATGAAAGACGGGAACACGTACTCGTTCATGGACACGTACATCGTCGACACGGGCTACGGGCTCGAACGGTGGACGTGGATGAGCCAGGGGACGGCGACGGTGTACGAGGCGGTCTACCCCGACGCGATCGACTTCTTGAAGGACAACGCCGGCATCGAACACACCGAGGCGGAACGGGAACTCGTCCACCGCGCCGCGAAGCTCTCCGGCCGGCTCGACATCGACGACGTGGACGACGTGGAGGCCGCCCGCGGCGAGATCGCCGACCGGCTCGACGTCGACGTCGACCGGCTCCGCGAGCTGGTCGAGCCGCTGGAGTCCATCTACGCCATTGCCGACCACTCCCGCACGCTCGCGTACATGTTCGGCGACGAGATCGTCCCCTCGAACGTCGGGACGGGCTACCTCGCGCGCATGGTGTTGCGCCGGATGAAGCGGCTCGTCGACGAGGTGGGCGTCGACGCCCCCCTCGATGAACTCGTCGACATGCAGGCCGAGCGGCTCGGCTACGAGAACCGCGACACGATCCGCGAGATCGTCCGCAGCGAGGAGCGGAAGTACGAGCGGACGTTGGAGCGCGGCGCCCGCAAGGTCGAGCAGCTCGCCGACGAGTACGCCGGCACCGGCGAGCCGATCCCGACAGAGGAGCTGCTGGAGCTGTACGACTCCCACGGGATCCAGCCCGACATGGTCGCCGACATCGCCGACGAGCGCGGCGCGGCCGTCGACGTGCCCGACGACTTCTACGCGCTCGTCGCCGACCGACACGAGGAGGGCGACGCCGCGGCGGCGGCCGACGAGCGCGACCAGCGGCTCGCCGACCTCCCCGAGACGGAGAAGCTGTTCTACGACGACCAGGGGCGCACCGAGTTCGAGGCGGTCGTCCTCGACGTGGTCGACGCCGAGGAGGGGTACGACGTCGTGTTGGACCAGACGATGTTCTACCCCGAGGGCGGCGGCCAGCCGGCGGACCGAGGGCAGCTCACGGTCGGCGAGACCACCGTCGACGTCACCGACGTTCAGGAGGTCGACGGCGTCGTGCTCCACCGAGCGGACGCGGACCCCGGCAAAGGCGAGTTCGTCACGGGGCAGGTCGACGGCGACCGTCGCGACCGGCTCCGCGCGCACCACACCGCGACCCACCTGATCGGGCACGCCGCCCGCGAGGTGCTCGGCGACCACGTCCGACAGGCGGGCGCCCAGAAGGGGACCGACTCCGCCCGGCTCGACGTGCGCCACTTCGAGCGCATCACCCGCGAGGACGTCAAAGAGATCGAACGCGTCGCCAACGAGCTCGTCCGCGACGACGTCCCCGTCCGTCAGGAGTGGCCCGACCGCAACGAGGCGGAGGCGGAACACGGCTTCGACCTGTATCAGGGCGGCGTCCCGCCGGGAACGAACGTCCGCCTCATCCACGTCGGCGACGCCGACGTCCAGGCCTGCGCCGGCACCCACGTCGGCCGGACCGGCGAGATCGGCGCGGTGAAGGTGTTGAAGACGGAGCCGGTTCAGGACGGCGTCGAACGCATCGCCTTCGCGGCCGGAGCCGCCGCGATCGAGGCGACGCAGCGCACGGAGGACGCGCTGTACGACGCGGCCGACGTCTTGGACGTCGACCCGCTCGACGTGCCCGAGACGGCAGAGCGCTTCTTCGAGGAGTGGAAGGCGCGAGGCAAGGAGATCGAGTCGCTGAAAGAGGAGCTCGCGGCCGCGCGCGCCTCCGGCGGCGCCGACGCCGAGGAGGTCGAGGTCGTCGGGACGATCGCGGTGATCCAGCGCCTCGACGGCGACGCCGACGAGCTGCGCGCGACCGCCAACGCCCACGTCGACGACGGGAAGGTCGCGGTGATCGGCAGCGGCGCGGACGGCTCCGCGAGCTTCGTCGTCGGCGTCCCCGACGGCGTCGACGTGAACGCCGGGCAGGTCGTCTCGGAGCTCGCCGGGCTGGTCGGCGGCGGCGGGGGCGGACCGCCGGACTTCGCACAGGGCGGCGGCCCCGACGCCGAGGCGCTCGACGACGCGCTCGCGGCGGCGCCGGACGTCCTCCGCAACCTTCAGGAGGCGTAACGGCTCACTCGACCCGCCATGCCCTACGCGACCAACGCCGGCACCGAGATCCGGTACGAGGTGGACGCCCCCGACGCCGGCTCGGACGACGAGGCGGTCGTCTTCTGCGGCGACGTCGGCCTCGGCGCCTGGCAGTTCGGCTGGCAACACGCCGCGCTGGCGGGTCCGCACACGGTTATCACGCCCGAGACGCGCGGCGTCGGCCGATCGGACGCGCCCCCCGGCCCGTACGGGGTCGAGACCCTCGCGGCCGACGTGGACGCAGTCTGTGCGGCCGAGGGGATCCGGAACGCCCACCTCGTCGGCTACGGCCTCGGCGGGATGGTGGCGCTGGCGGCCGCGTTGGGCTCCTCTCGCCCGGCCAGCGTCGCGTTGGTGGGGACGCCGCCCGCGGGCGACGCGTACAACCCCGCCGGCGTCTGGGCCGACCCGAGCGACCCGGCCGCGGTGAAGGGGTCACTGAACGGGCTGCTCTCCGCGGAGTTTCGTGAGACACGCCCGGACGCGCTCTCGCGGATCGCGGAGTGGCGCCTCGCGGAGGACGCGGACCGCGAGACGTACGAGGCGCATCGCGCCGCGGTCGAAGGGTTCGACCTCGCCGAGGCGCTCTTCGAGATAACGACGCCCGCGCTCGTCGTCCACGGCGCGGACGACACCGTCTGTCCGGTCACGGCCGGCGAGACGCTCGCCGAGGGGCTCCCTCGCGGCGAGTTCCACGCGGTCGAGGGCGCCCGGCACCTCGTCGGTGTCGAGGCGTCGGCCGCCGTCAACGACCTGCTCGTCGGATGGCTCGCGGAACACGGGAGCGACCGGTTCGCGTACCGGTAGACGTTCCCCGAAGCGTCGCGTCAGCGTCGTCGGCCGAGGCGTCCGGCGCCGCAACCGTTTTGTGACTCTCGCCTCTCCGTTCGGTCGATGACTCGCCTCCGGTTCGCCCTGTTGAACGCCGCCCACGACGGCGCGAACACCCGTCGGAACTTCCGCCGCGAACTCGACGCAGACCTCGTCGAGTTCGACGCGGTCGCCGGGGACCTCCCCGACCACACCGAGTTCGACGGCGTCGTGGTGACGGGGTCTCGCTCCTCGGTCTACTGGGACGAGGAGTGGATCCCGCCGCTCGTCGACTACGTCGCCGAGGCCGCCGAGGCCGACGTTCCGGTGCTCGGCGTCTGTTACGGCCACCAAGTGCTCGCGGAGGCCCTCGGCGGCCGCGTCGCGGGGATGGACGGCTTCGAGATCGGCTACAACGAGATCCGGCAGGTGCGCGATGACCCGCTGTTCGAGGGGATCGACGAGCGGTTCACCGCCTTCACCACCCACGGCGACGAGGTCGTCGAACTCCCGCCGTCCGCGACGCTGCTCGCGGAGAACGACCGCGGGGTCCACGCCTTCCGAGACGGGCACTGCTGGGGCGTCCAGTTCCACCCGGAGTACGACGCCGAGACCGCTCGCGAGGTTGCCGACGGGAAGCGCGACCAGATCGGCGACGCCCGCGTGGACGGCGTCCTCGAATCGATCACCCCGGCGGCGTACGACGCCGCCTGCGAGGCGAAGGCGCTGTTCGAGAACTTCACGGCCTACGCCGCGGCGGTGGCCGCCGATCGGGACGCGGTCGCCGCCGACGACTGATCGGGCCGGTCGTCGCGGACGACTGATCGGGTCGACCGCATCGGCTCGCGTTCGCCGGTGGCGACCCGTCCGCGCCACCGGTCGAACACCCTTATACGCCTGCCGGACCGATCCGCTGTATGAACGTAGTACCGGACACGAGCGCGGTCGTCGACGGCCGCGTGTCCGAACGCGTCGCGGACGGGACCTACGAGTCGGTCACCGTGTTCGTCCCGGAGGCGGTCGTCGGCGAGCTGGAGTCGCAGGCGAACGACGGGCTCGAATCCGGCTGGGACGGGCTGAGCGAGCTCAAGCGGCTCGCCGATCTCGCCGACGACGGAACGATCGAGCTGCGGTACGTCGGCGAGCGCGCGAGCGGCGACGCCCGCTCGAACGCCCACGAGGGCGACGTGGACGCGCTGATCCGCGATCTGGCCGCCGACCACGACGCGACGCTCCTGTCCAGCGACGTGGTCCAGGCCGAGGTCGCCCGCGCGAAGGGGCTCGACGTCGAGTACGTCGAGCCCGTCGCCCGCGGCGTCGTCGACGAGCTGCCGATTCAGGACTTCTTCACCGACGAGACGATGTCCGTCCACCTCAAGACGGGAACCGTCCCGAAGGCGAAACGCGGGGCGCTCGGCGAGATGCGCTACGTCGAGATCGACGACGAGCCCACCGAGGAGGAACAGATGCGCGAGTGGGCCAACTCGATCGTCGATCTGGCGCGCCAGTCGACCGAGGGGTTCATCGAGCTCTCCGGCGACGGGATGGACATCGTCCAGTTCCGGAACTACCGGATCGCGGTGGCGCGGCCGCCGTTCGCCGACGGGATCGAGATCACCGCGGTCCGCCCCATCGCGAAGACGACGCTCGACGACTACGAGTTCGCCGACGAACTGCGCGAGCGCTTCCTCGAACAGAAGCGGGGCGTGCTCATCTCCGGGTCGCCCGGCGCCGGGAAGTCGACGTTCGCGCAGGCGGTCGCGGAGTTCCTGAACGACAGCGACTACGCGGTGAAGACGATGGAGAAGCCCCGGGACCTCCAGGTCGGCCCGGAGATCACCCAGTACGGCGCGCTCGGCGGCGAGATGGAGAACACCGCCGACTCGCTGCTCCTCGTTCGCCCCGACTACACCATCTACGACGAGGTCCGAAAGACGAACGACTTCGAGGTGTTCTCCGACATGCGGATGGCGGGCGTCGGGATGGTCGGCGTCGTCCACGCCTCCCGCGCCATCGACGCGCTCCAGCGGCTCGTCGGCCGCGTGGAGCTCGGGATGATCCCCCAGATCGTCGACACCGTCGTCTACATCGAGGCCGGCGAGGTCCACACCGTCTACGACGTGACGACGGAAGTGAAGGTCCCGGCGGGGCTCACGGCCGAGGACCTCGCGCGCCCGGTCATCCAGGTGTCGAACTTCGAGACCGGTCGCCCCGAGTACGAGATCTACACGTTCAACCGGCAGGTCGTCACCGTCCCGCTGAACGAGGACGGCGACGGCGCCGAAAGCGAGACCGGCGTCGGTCGAATCGCGAAAAAGGAGATCGAACGCGAGATCAAGTCGGTCGCCCACGGTCACGTCGACGTGGAGCTCAACGGCGACGACGAGGCTGTCGTCTACGTCACCGAGGGGGACATCGGCACCGTGATCGGGAAGGGTGGCGGTCGGATCGCCGACATCGAGAACCGGCTCGGGATAGATATCGACGTCCGCACGCACGACGAGAAGCCCGGCGGGTCGGGGACGAGCGCCTCCGGCGGCGCCGCGGGGGGCGGCCGCGGCGACGGACAGGTGGGCGCGGAGCGCGGGACGGTGGTGGCGCCGGAGATCACCTCCCGCCACGTCGTCATCGACGTCGACGACGAGGTCGGCGAGACGGTCGAAGTGCGCGCCGACGGCGAGTACCTCTTCACCGCCACCGTCGGCCGCGGCGGCGAGGTCCAGGTCTCCCGCGGCTCCGCCATCGCCGAGGAACTGGAGGACGCGATCGACCGGAACCGGACGGTGACGGTCGTGCCGGCGCGCTGAGACGTTCCCGGACCGACTCCGGCTGCCGAGACGGCGCCGGTTCCGCGCTCTCGCGACAGGCGCACAGACGTTTCCGAACACTGTCACGTCGTCGTACGACGCGGTGACGTACCACGATCGACGTACCGTATTCCTCCTGAAAGATAACGCTTTTTTGCCGTTGGTCGGAACGACGTAGTATGGCCGATGAGTTAAAGCGCGGGCTCGAGGGCGTCCTCGTCGCGGAGTCGGATCTGAGCTACGTCGACGGCGAGGTCGGGAAGCTCGTGTATCGCGGGTACGACATCGAGGACCTCGCGCGCGGCGCGAGCTACGAGGAGGTGCTGTACCTCCTGTGGCACGGTTCCCTGCCGACCGCCGCGGAGCTCGACGCGTTCGCCGCCGACCTCGCGGCGGAGCGCGAGGTGGACGACGACGTCATCGAGACGATCCGCGCGCTCGCCGACGCCGGCGAGCGACCGATGGCCGCGCTCCGGACCGCGACGTCGATGCTGTCCGCGTACGATTCCGACGGCGAGAGCGACGACGACGGAGAGGCCACCCTCCGTCAGGGCCGACGGATCACGGCGAAGATCCCGACGATCCTCGCCGCGTTCGAGCGCGTTCGACAGGGCGAGGAGCCGGTCGCGCCGGACCCCGACCTCTCGCACGCCGGCAACTTCCTCTACATGCTCACCGGGACCGAGCCGGACGACGTGAGCGAGGAGACGTTCGACATGGCGCTGACGCTCCACGCCGACCACGGGCTCAACGCCTCCACGTTCACCGCGATGGTGATCGGCTCGACGATGGCCGACGTCTACTCCGGCGTCACCGGCGGGATCGGCGCGCTCTCCGGCCCCCTCCACGGCGGCGCCAACCAGGACGTGATGGAAGTGCTCCACGAGGTCGACGCCTCCTCGAAGGACCCCGTCGAGTGGGTGAAAGACGCCCGTGACGACGGGCGGCGCATCCCCGGCTTCGGCCACCGCGTCTACAAGGTGAAAGACCCCCGCGCGAAGATCTTAGAGGAGAAGCTTCGCGACCTCGCCGAGTCGTCCGGCGACACCAAGTGGCTCGATTACACCACCGCTATCGAGGAGTACCTCACCGACCAGGGGCTCGTCGAGAAGGGGATCGCTCCGAACGTCGACTTCTACTCCGGCTCCGTCTACGACTCGCTCGGCATCCCCGTCGACATGTACACGCCCATCTTCGCGATGAGCCGCGTCGGCGGCTGGATCGCTCACGTCGCCGAGTACCAGGAGGACAACCGGCTCATCCGCCCGCGCGCCCGCTACACCGGTCCCGAGGACTCCGAGTTCGTTCCGATCGACGAGCGGTAGCGGACCCCGACCGTCCCTTTTCGTCCCGTTCTCGCCCGGCTCCGCCGTCCGAACGTCGCGATTTCCGTTAGTCCCGCGTCGAACACCGGCGGCCAGCCGTCGGTCCGCTCTTCAGACCCCGAACCGCTCGCGGGCGTACTTCGCGAGCAGCGGGACGTCGTCGAGGTGGAGCAGCCGCGCCATCCCCGCCTTCTCGCCGCGGTTCGCCTTCGCGAGGACGTCGTCGTCGGTCTCTTGGAGATCCCTCAGGAGCCGGTCGTACCGCTCGTTGGGCGCGAGATACAGCAGCTCTGTGAGCGCCAACCGCGACTCTGCGCGCGGCGCCACGTCGCGGTGCCACAGCGTCTCGTACACCGCGAGACTCTCCGCGTCGAGGCGCCGCTCCGAGTCGGTGAGACAGCGGTCGACGGTCGCCGCGGCGGCGCGGGCGGACTTCATTCCCTTATGAATCCCCTCGCCCCACAGCGGGTCGATGCTCGGCACGGTGTCGCCGATCGCGAGGAAGCTGTCCGTGTGCATCTGTCCCGGCCGCTGGATGTGCGCGGAGCCGCGGTGGACCTTCTCGTCGATCCGCTCGGCGTCGGCGAACCGGGGGTCGCGGCCGATCCAATCGTCGAGGTACCCGTCGACCGTCTTGCCGGCCTCGGCGAACTCGCGGTGGCGGTCGTTCTGGATGTAACAGAGGCCGACCTTCGCGGTGTCCTCGCCGGTCGCGAAGATCCACGAGTAGCCGCCGGGCGCGATGTTGTGGTCGAGACGGAGCATCATCGCGCGTCGGAGGTCGGCGTATCCGGGGTGGTTCGTCTCGACGCCTTCCATCTCGTACTCGATGCCGATCGCCTGATTCTCGCGTTCGAGGTCGACGACGTCCAGCGCGCTCGCGAGCGGCGCGGCCGGCCCGGTGGCGTCAATCACGACGTCGGCGTACAGCTCCTCGTCGCCGTTGTATCGAACCCCTTCGATGACGCCGTCGTCGTCGAGGATCGGCCGCGAGACTCGCGCGTCGAAGCGATACTCCGCGCCGTTCTCGCGGCCGTCGGCGACGAGGAACCGCTTGAACTCCGCGAACTCCAGTACCGCCCCCGGCTGGTAGCTCTCGTAGTACTCGTTGGGGGACTCCAACACGACGTCGTCGGTGTACGACATCACGACGTCGTCGGGAATCCCGAAGGAGGACATCATCGACGGGAACGTGCCGGCCGTCGATTTGTTGCTCTGTCGCGGGAACTCGTCTTCGGACTCCGTCTCTAAGACGACGACGTCGTAGTCGCGCGTCGCCAGGTCGCGGGCGCACTGCGCGCCCGCCGGACCGGCACCGGCGATAGCGACGTCGTAGCGATCAACCATATACTCGTGAATACGGACCCACGTAATTAGGCTTGCTGAAACCCGACGAAAAATCAGCCTGACCCCGCTCTTTCGCCCGGTTTTGGCGGTCGCGAAAGGTCGGAATACGCTGGCGTTACGCGGGGAACTGAACCGCCGTCGACGGCGGTCCGGTCCGACAGTCCCGGCGACCGGGTCAGTAGAACTCGCGGACGAGGTCGGTCGCGCTCTCGGGGGCGCCGTCCGGGATGACGGACATGTCTTCGTCGACGCCGTGCTGCTCGTGGTACGGCACCGACGACTCGTCCTTGTAGATGACGCCCTGGTGTTCCTTCTCGTTGTCGAGGATGACGTCCTTCGCCGCCTCGCGGTCGGTCGGATCGTACCCTTCCTCCTCCTTCAGGTCGACCAGCGAGTCGCGGAAGTAGTCGTACGTGTCGACGTCGTTGAACGTGACACAGGGCGAGTAGACGTTCACGAAGCCGAACCCGTCGTGCTCGATCGCCTCTTGGATGATCTCCTGGTGGCGGAGCGCGTCGGAGGAGAACGACTGCGCGATGAACGTCGCGCCCGAGGCGAGCGCCAGCGCGTGCGGGTTCACCGGGGGCTGTTTCGGTCCCTCGGGGCTCGTCGACGTCTCGAAGTCCTCGCGGGAGGTCGGGGAGGCCTGCCCCTTCGTCAGTCCGTAGATCCGGTTGTCCATCACGACGTACGTCATGTCGACGTTGCGCCGGACCGCGTGGACGAAGTGGCCCGCGCCGATGGAGTAGCCGTCGCCGTCGCCGCCGGCGACCATCACTTCGATGTCGGGCCGGGCCATCTTGACGCCGGTGCCGACGGGGAGCGCGCGCCCGTGAACGCCGTGGAGCGCGTAGCTGTGCATGTACGTGCCGATCTTACCGGAGCAGCCGATGCCGGCGACGACGAAGGTGTTGTCGGGGTCGTTCCCCGTCTCCGCCAGCGCCTTCATCATCCCGTTCATCGTGCCGAAGTCGCCGCACCCCGGGCACCACGTCGGCTGCTTGTCGGACTTGAAGTCGGTGAATCGAATGTCTGAGCTCATTGGTTACGCCTCCACCCCCGCTTCGAGGGTCGACTTGATCTCCGCTGCGAGTTCGTCGGCCTTGTATCGCACGCCGTTGTACTTGTTCACGCGGTCGACCCGTTCGAGCACGTCGTGCTCCACGAGGTCCGCGAACTGCCCCTGCTCGTTACACTCGACGACGACCGTCGTCTCCGCGGCCGCGACGTCCTCGGAGAGGTCCGGTCGCGGGAAGATGTACGGGACCGAGAGGACCCGCACGTTCTGCCCCTCGTCGTCGAGAATCTCGACCGCCTCGGCGAGCGCGCCCTCGTTCGACCCCCACGTGATCACGAGGTCGTCGGCGTCCGCGTCGCCGAACTCGCGCGGGCTCCAGTCCTCGCGCTCGCGGGCCGTCTCGACCTTCCGGTTGCGCTTGTCGACCTGCTCGACGCGCATCTCCGTGTCCTCTGTCCGGCGGCCCTGCTCGTCGTGTTCGAGGCCGGTAGACATGTGCGCGCCGTCGGCAGTGCCGGGGAACGCCCGCGGCGAGATCCCGTCGTCGGTGATCTCGTGGGGCTGGAAGCCGCCCGACTCGCTCATGTGGTCGTCGATCGTCGCCTCGTCGACGACCTTGCCGCGGTCGATCTCCACTTCGTCCATGTCGAAGGTGTCGGGGGAGAACGTCTGCTCGGTGACCGCCATCGAGAGGTCGGCGGTGAGGTAGACGGGGAGCTGGTACTTCTCGGCGAGGTTGAACGCCTCGACCGTCTTCCAGAAACACTCGTCGATGGTGGTCGGCGCGAGGACGAACCGCGGCACCTCGCCGTGACCGCCGTACAGCATCTGGTTCAGGTCGCCCTGCTCCTGTTTCGTCGGCATCCCGGTCGAGGGCCCCGAGCGCATCACGTTACAGATGACGAGCGGCGTCTCCGAGGTGGCGATGAGGCCGAACGTCTCGGTCATCAGGTCGATCCCCGGGCCGGAGGTCGCCGTCATCGCGCGGGCGCCGCCGCGGGCCGCGCCGAGCGCCATGTTGATCGCGGACAGCTCGTCTTCCGCCTGGACGACGTGGCCGCCGTAGCGCTCGATGCGTCCGGTGAGATACGTCATCACGTCCGTCGCGGGCGTGATCGGGTAGCCGGCGTAGAAGCGACAGCCCGCCGCGATGGCGCCCATGCCGATCGCCTCGTCGCCGTTGAGGAGGACGTAGTCCTCGTCGGTGGTCTCCAGGTCGTAGTCGAACTCGCGGTCCGCGTACTCGTCGGCGACGTAGTCGCGGCCGGCGCGGGCCGCCTCCTTGTTGTTGTCGACGAGCTTCTGTCCCTTGTCCTTGAACCGCTTTTCGAGCGCCGAGTCGAGGTTCTCGATGGGGAACTCGGCGACCTCGCAGGCCGCGCCGAGCGCGACGACGTTCCGCATGATCGCCCCGCCCGCGTCCTCGGCGAGGCTCTTGAGCGGCACGTCGAGCCCGATCATCCCCTCGGGTATCTCGACGTCCTGCATCGTGGTCCGCTCGCCGTCGTAGATGATCACCGACCCCTCGTGGAGCTCGTCGAGGTTCTCCTCGATCGTCCGGGGGGTAAGGGCGATGAGCACGTCGAGCCGGTCAACGACGCTCTGTACCTTGTCGACGGACGTTCGCACCTTGTAGGCGGTGTAGCCGCCTCGGATCCGCGATGCGAAGTCCTTCGACGTGAACACGTGTCGACCCGCGCGGGAAAGCGCCTGTGCGAAGATCTTTCCCGTCGAGTCGATGCCGTCGCCGGCCTCTCCGCCGACAGCCCAGTTGAAATCCGCGGCCATGTGCTATGCGCTAGGTTCCGGCGGACTCATCAAAAGGCTTCTGGAAGGAGCCACCGAGGCATTTCTGGACGAACGCGTTCAATCTCGCGAATATTGTCGCTCTAGACGGCGCAGTCGGACACAAATAAGAGAAAATTGAACGTTCGTCCACCACATTCCTCACGATCGACCCCACGTGTCGGACCGGTTTTCGACGATCATCGAACGCCTCGGGTCGCAGTGGGCCTCCCCGGCGCGCGTCGTCGGAGTCGAGAGCCGGTACCGGCGCGTCGGCGAGGGCCGTGTTCCGTCTCCGGGGCGCCCCGCGGCCAGTTTCGACACGGGCAGGACCGACGCCGACAGGAAGGCGTTTGTGTCTCCCTCGCCGATCCGGCGTATGGACACGACAGCGACGGTCGAGTCGGTCGAGCAGGTCGGCCCCGACACGTACGCCCTCAGCTTTCGCGCGCCCGAGGGCTTCGCGGCCGAACCCGGACAGTTCGTGAAGCTCGGCACCGAGATCGACGGCGAGTCGGTCGCGCGCTTTTACACGCTCTCCTCGCCGCGCGTCGGCGAGACGTTCGAGGTCACGGTCGGCATCGACCCCGACGACGGCGGCGAGTTCTCGGCGTTCCTCGCCGGCGCCGAGGCGGGCACCGAGATGACGCTCTCCGGCCCCTTCGGCGACCAGCACTACGACGGCGAGCCCCGCGCGGTCGTGATCGCGGGCGGCCCCGGGGTCGGCCCCGCCGTCGCCATCGCGGAGCGCACCCTCGACGAGGGCGCCGAGGCCGCGGTCGTCTACCGCGACGACGACGTCGCCCACGCCGACCGGATCGACGCCCTCCGCGAGCGGGGCGCCGTGGTCCGCCTCCTCGACGCGGACGATCCCCTGACAGACGCCGTCGCGGACGTCCTCACCGACGTGGACGGCGAGACCGTGTTCGTCTACGGGTTCGCGGACCTCGTCGCCGACGCCGAGGCCGCGGTCGACGCCGCGGGCGGCGACGCGGACGCCGCGAAGGTCGAGAACTTCGGGTAGGCGCGGTCGCCGGACGGGTCCCTCCTCGTCGCGGCTTCGCTCGCCTGCGAGCGCCGCGCCGTCTCCGCGGCCTCCTCCGCCGGTGCCGCCACGCTTTAGCTACCCCGCCCGAGAGGGTCGGGTATGGACTATCGACGACTCGGGAACACGGGACTCAGCGTCTCGGAGCTCTGCTTCGGGACGTGGCGGTTCGGGCGCGAGACGAACGGCGTGGTAGAGACGGGCCGCGAGGAGTCGCACGAGCTCCTCGACGCGGCCGCGGACCGCGGGATCAACTTCATCGACACGGCCAACGTGTACGGCACGCCGAACGGCAAGAGCGAGACGTACATCGGCGAGTGGCTCGCGGACCGCGACCGCGAGGACTACGTCATCGCCTCGAAGGTGTACTTCCCGTTCGACGGGCGCGGCGAGCCCGGGCCGAACGATTCGGGGCTCGGCCGGAAACACATCCGCGCGCAGATCGAGGGGACCCTCGACCGGCTCGACACCGACTACCTCGACGTGTACTACATCCACCGCTGGGACGAGGAGACCCCGATCGAGGAGACGATGCGCGCGCTCGACGAGCTCGTCTCGGAGGGGAAGGTCCACCACCTCGGCGCGTCGACGATGGCGGCGTGGCAGCTGACGAAGGCGCAGTGGACCGCCGACGTCAACGACTACGCGAGCTTCGACGTCGTCCAGCCACTCCACCACGCGGGCTACTACGAGGACGTGAGCGAGTACCTCGACGTCTGTATCGATCAGGACCTCGCGGTCTGCCCGTACTCCCCGCTCGCGGGCGGGTTCCTCACCGGGAAGTACGAGCGCGCCGACCCGAACGACCCGGAGAAGGTGATCGCGCCCGACGGCTCCCGCGCGAGCTTCGACGACCGGTTCGAGCGCTTCTACCTCTCCGAGCGCGGCTGGAAGGTGCTCGACGCGGTCCGCGACGTGGCGGACGAGCTCGACGCGACGCCGGCGCAGGTCGCGCTCGCGTGGCTCACGGAGTGGGACGAGTTCACCTGCGTCCCCATCGTCGGCGCGCGGACGGTCGACCAGCTCGACGAGAACGTCGCGGCGACCGACCTCGACCTCTCCGACGAGCAGTGGGACCGGATCATGGACGCGCGCTACGACCCCGACGGGAACCTCTGGGGACACTAAAGCGGCTGGCGGTGGGTCCGCGTCGGCGTCGGCGGCGGCGTCGGGGTCGAACTGGCGGTCGTCGCGCTCGCGTCGCTTCCGCCGTCCGTTACGTCTCGAAGTCGGGGAGGTCGTCCGGCGCGTCGAACTCTGCCTCCCAGTCGATGTACTCCTCTTTGAGCGTTTCGCAGACGATCTGACCGAGCTCGGTGAGCCCCGCGTTGATCGCGGAGACCGTGCCCCACGAGTCGAGGTCCGGGTGGAGGTCGCGCTCCTTCCAGTCCTCCGGCAGCCCCGGCGCGTGGTAGCCGACGCGGTCGGCGAAGTCGTCCCAGAAGAAGTCGAACCGGGAGACCAAGCCGAGGTCGACGGCGATCGCCCAGTCGTCCTCGTCCATGTCGCTGCCGGCCGCCCACTCCGCGAACGCCTCATCCCACGCGCCCTCGCGGAGGAAGGTCTCCAGTTCGTCGCGGCGGTACTCGCCGCCGGAGACCTCGGCGTCCTCGTACTCGTTGGGGTCGACGGCGGCGAGTTCGGGGGGCTCCGGCGGATCGACGTCGAGTGGCATGGTCGGAGGTGGGCGCCCACGGGGCAAAACGCTACGGGAACGCGGTCGTTCGGCGCGTCCGACTCACCCGTCCGGTCTGCCTGCCGCGTCCGATCCGGTCCTTTTACCGCGGTTCCGCTCCGAGTGCGAGTATGGACCTCCGCGCCGTCTCGCGCCGGGTCGGGATCGCCGCCGCCGTCGTCACCGTCGTCGCGCTCGTCGCGCCGTACGCGGTCATCACGGGGCCGGAGTACGCCTCGCAGCTGGCGACCTACTACGCCTCCGGGATCGTCGGCTGGACCGGGATCGCGCTGTTCGCGCTGCTCTCCGCGGTCGTCATCGCTTCCGTCGAGCGGGGCAACGTCGACCCGGGGACGCTCGCCGGGGTGGCGGTCGTCCTCGGTGTCGCGACGACCGCGAGCGCGGCGACGTGGGCGCTGGCGGTCGAGCCGAGTCCGGTGTTCCGCGATTACCTCTGGCTCGTGTGGCACTCGCGCGCCGTCGTCGCGCTGTCGCTCCCCGTGCCGCTCGCCGCCGCGGTGTACGCCCGCTCGCTGCTGTCGTAGTCGCGGAACGCGGTCCGCGTTCCCCTCCGTCCCGCCGAACGAAAGGCCCTTAAGTTGGTGTCGTGTACCCGGAAGTGGACTAGGTCGGGCGGTTAGGCCCCGCTCGTCACCCGTGAGGCAGTCTTCAGCGGGGACCGAACAGCGGGCACGTCCGGTCAGACCGGCACGGGCCCCGAGAGCCAACGTAGAAACCTCGTCCGCCGGGGACAGCGGTCCGTGGCGCCCGCTCGCAGGAGCGGTCCGTCGCGGTTCGTCGACGACACCGGGTCAGGCGCGGAAGCGAGCAGCCCACCGTCGAACGCCCGTCGCTCGTCGGGTCGCGGGGTGGAGGAGGCAATCGGGATACCCCGTGACGGAACGCCGGGCTACCCCGCCTGTCCGCCATTCATACCGATTCCCGTTCGCCGAGTGGTGACGCCGTGACGTTGCGGTCGGCGACGTGAGCGTCGACATCGCAAACGTTTGTTTATAAATGGATACCGTCTGCTCGGCGACTTGTTTATAAACAACCGACACCGCCGCCGAAGCCCCAGTCGCTCGTTTATGAGCGCCTCCTGCCGGATCGACGGCGAACAGCTCCGAAGCCCCAGCCGCGAGGACGGCGCACGCTCGTTGTGCTCCTCACTCGGTCGCTCACTCCGTTCGCTCCCTCGCTCCGGTGCTTACGTCGCCCGCGCCGTCCTCGCGACTGCCCCTTCGATTCCCGCCCGACCGCACAGCGACCGCGCCCCACGCCTCCCCAGCCTCGTCGGCGGCTCCCGACGGTCGCCGCCGACTCCCTCGCGCGGTGCTCCTCGGCCGCAGTGCGGCCTCGGAGGCACGCGCCACCGCGACAGGGAAAAGCCGTTCTCGCTTCTCAGCGACCGGTGTCGTACTTATACGTCGCCGAGTCCGGGTCGATCCCGAAGTCCTCCGCGGACTCCTCCGGCTCGTCCTCGCCGGTCGGCTCGGCGTCTTTGAACGCCTTCCGGAGGCGACTCGGCATCTCGAACGCGTCGACGGCGAGTGCGAGGCCGACGACGCCGCCGCCGAGGAACTCCCGCTTTTCGGAGAGTCGGTCGGAGAGCGCGGGCGGGAGGTCGTCGGTGTCGACGCGTTCGAAGCCGAACTGCGTCAGGTAGTCGGGCTGGTCGGTGAGCACGTACACCGTCTCGAACCCGTCCGCGGCCGCGGTGTCGACGAGGCGCTCGACGACGTGCGCCCCGACTCCGCGGTCGCGCCACTCGGGGAGCACGCCGATGCCGGTGAGCTCGATCCGGTTCGCCTCGTCCTCGTCGCCGCGGTGGAGGCGAAGCCGGCCGAACCCCGCCCGGTCGCCGGACTCCTCGTCGACCGCGATCACGTAGTCCCGCGACCGGAAGGCGACGTCGTCGAGCCCCAGCTGCTCGATCGCGTCCAACAACCACGCCTCGTCACGGTTTTTGGCGTCGCGGACGTACATAATCAGAGGTACGCCGGCGGGGGTAAAAAGGCGTTCCCCGCCGGGTCGTCATCCCCCGCCGCGCGCGACGCATCGGGTCGCTTTTGCCCGCCGCCCGCCGACCGGACGCCTATGGAATTCGGTGCGCTGGCGGACCGGGCGGAACGGGTGGCCGCGAACGACGGCGATATCGAGACGACGCTCGCGGTCGCCGCCCTCCTCGCGGACGCCGGCGCCGCCGACGGTCCCGGAGACGACGCCGAGGGAGACGACGCTGAGGGGGACGGGACGACCGACGATCTCCCGGTCGTTGTCCGCTTCCTCCTCGGGCGCGTCTTCCCCGCCCACGACACCCGAACCCTCGACGTCGGCCCCGCGCTCTGCCGCGAGGCGATCGCCCGCGCCGCGGGTCAGAACGTCTCCGCCGCCGACGTGGAGGACCGCCTCGCGGAGCGCGGCGAGATCGGCGCCGTCGCGGCCGCGTACGACTTCGGCGGGCAGCGGGGACTCGCCGCGTTCGGCGGCGGACGCGACGCGCTCACGGTCGCCGCGGTCGACGAGGCGCTTCGCGGTCTGGCGGCCGAGACCGGCGAGGGGAGCGAGTTGCGCAAGCGGGACGCGCTGTTCGGGCTGTTCACCCGGTGTTCGCCGAGCGAGGCGGCGTTCCTCGCCCGCCTCGTCCTCGGCGAGATGCGGCTCGGCGTCGGCGAGGGGACGGTCCGTGACGCGACGGCGGATGCGTTCCTCGCGCCCCACTCGGAGTCCGACGGCGACGACGCGTCCGACGAGGCCGCGCTCCGGGCGACCGACGAGGCGGTCGCGGCCGTCGAGCGCGCCCTTCAGGTGACGAACGACTACGGTCGGGTCGCGGTCCGCGCCCGCGACGAGGGGATCGAAGGGCTGCGGGGCGAGTCGCTGCGCGTCGGCCGGCCGGTCCAGGCGATGCTCGCGCAGGCGGGCACCGCGACCGACGCCGTCGACTCGTTCGGCGAGGTCGCCGTCGAGACGAAGTTCGACGGGGCCCGCGTTCAGGTTCACTACGCACTGGGCGGAGACGCGGCTGCCGGCGGCGACTCGGCGGCTGACACCGAGCGGGACGCGGGCGAGTCGCTCGGTCCCCGACTCTACTCGCGGAACATGGACGACGTGACCGAGGCGCTCCCCGAGATCGTCGAGTTCGTCGCCGAGCGCGTCGACGTCCCGGTCATCCTCGATGGCGAGGTGGTCGCGGTCGATGACGACGGCGACCCGCTCCCGTTCCAAGAAGTGCTGCGGCGGTTCCGGCGGAAACACGACGTCGACCGCATGCGAGAGGCGATCTCGTTGCGGCTCCACGCGTTCGACTGCCTCCACGCCGACGGCGACGACCTGCTCGACGCGCCTCTCCGTGACCGGCACGCGCGCCTTCGGGAGGTCCTCCCCGACGCGGCCGCGGACCTCACGCTCGCGGAAGACACCGAGGCGATCGCCGCCGAGGAACGGGCCGCGCTCGACGCCGGCCACGAGGGCGTCATGCTGAAGAACCCCGAGGCGGCGTACACCCCCGGCGACCGCGGGCGCGACTGGCTGAAACGCAAGCCCGACGTGGAGACGCTCGACGCGGTCGTCGTCGGCGCCGAGTGGGGCGAGGGGCGCCGCGCGGAACTGTTCGGGACGTTCCTGCTGGCCGTCCGCACGGAAGACACCGACCGCGACGCCGCCGACGTCGACCGCAACGCCGCCGACGCCGACGACCCCGCGCCCGCGGGGTACGCCACGGTCGGCAAGGTGGCGACGGGGATCACCGACGAGGCGCTGGCGGACCTCACGGACCGGCTGGAACCGCACGTCGTCGACGAGACGGGGACGACGGTCGCGTTCGACCCCGAGCTGGTGGTCGAGGTCGGCTACGAGGAGATCCAGACCTCGCCGACGTACTCCGCCGGCTACGCCCTCCGATTCCCGCGGTTCGTCGGCGTCCGCGAGGACAAGGACGTCGGCGACGCCGACTCGCTCGCCCGCGTCCGTCGGCTCGCCGGCGACGACTGAACGGGGGAGAGGAGACGACTGTCGCCCCGACCGCCGCGACGTTCCGCCACGCGAAACCCCTTCACGGTCCGGGCCGTAGGAGATCGCATGCCAGGCCCGCTCGGCGACGCGACACGGTGCGACCTCACCGACGCGGCCGTCGCGCGGCTCGCGGCCGACGGGTTCGAGGTCGTTCGCCCGGAGAGCGCCGCCGAGCCGCCGGCGGTCGCGACCCGCGGCGACGACCGCGTGTCGGTGGAGCCGCTCGCGGCCGACGACGCCACCCCGACCGTGATCGTCTCGCGGCTCGGCCACGCGCTCGCCCGCGATCGCCGAGCGCTCTTCGTCACCCGCGACGACGCCACCGCGACCGCCGTGCGCGACCTCCTCGCCGACCCGCCCCTCCTCGCCGACCGCCGCGACGGCCGCCGGACGTTCCACCTCGGGCCGGACCGGATTCCCGTCGCGGGCGGCGGCTACGCCTGCGTCCGCGCCGACGGCCTCGGCGACCCGACGTTCGCGTGGCGCGAGACGGACACGCCGGCCGGGCCGATCGGGGCCGACTCAGACTCCGGCGCCGACGCCGCCGCGGTCGGCGACGACGGCCGCCCGGCCGTCCCGCGGCTCGTCTGCGAGGTCGACGGGACGCCCGTCGCGGTCCTCGCCGGCGTCGACGGCCTCCGAACGCCGCCGGACGAGGCGTTCCCGTTCGCGTACCGACGCGATCCGACCGACAAGCGGTTCCGCGTCCGCCGGGGCGACGACGGGGCGGTCGTCGAGACGATCGGCGGGTTCGCCGCGCTGCGCGACGCCGGGTACGTCCCGGTCCCAATGCCGCTCGTCCCGGAACACGCCCTCGGGCGCGACGTCGACGACGAGGCGCTCGCGGCGGCGTGGGACCTGTCCGTGATCGGTGGCGCCGACGCCGAGTCCGACCCCGACGGCGATCCCGAGCCCGACCGATAGCCACCCTCAAGGCGCCCGCGGCCGGACGCGGTGACATGACGGTCCGCTACGAGGAATTCGCGGTGGAGTGGCTCGGCTACGCGACGGCGCGGCTGGAGACGGACGGCGGCCCGGTCGCCTACACCGACCCCGGTCGCTACGGCGTCCTCGACGACTACTGGGCGCGGGACGGCGACCTCGTCGTCGTCACCCACGACCACCACTACGACTCCGACGGGATTCGGTCGGTGGCGAACGAGGACGCGACGCTGGTCATCTACGAGGCGGTCGACCCCGCCGGGATCGACCGCGACGTCGAGCCGATCGACGCGCTCGCGGCCGACTACGAGGTCGTCCACGTCGGCGAGGAGGACCGCGTCGACGTCGAAACGCCGGCCGGCGAGGTCCGGGTGTGGTCCGTTCCCGCCCACAACGACCCGGAGGGGCCGAACGCCGACGCGGACGGCTCCGTGGCCCATCCGCCCGGGTTCGGCTGCGGCTTCCTCCTGTCGCTCGGCGGCCGGACCGTCTTCTGGCCGGGAGACTCCGACGCGCTCGACGGGTTCGCCGAGCTCGACGTCTCCGTGTTCCTCGCCAACATCGGCGGGGGCGGCATCGTCTCGGACCGTCACGAGGCGGCCGAGCTGGCCGAGGCGATGGGTCCGGACCTCGTCGTCCCGATCCACTACGACACCTTCGACCAGCTCGAAGCGGACGGCGAGGCGTTCGCGGGCGACGTCGCCAGCCGGTCGATCCCCGTCGCGCTCGACGCGCGCTCGGCGAACCAGTAGTCGGGTCGGGCGGCGCGGAGATATCTCGCGGCCGGTGGCCTTTTTAACCCGCCGCGTCCTTGCTCGGTCGCATGACCACCGAGTCCGCGCTCGCCGACGGGGTTCGAGAGGCGCTTTCGGTCGACGCCGAGGCGTTCGCCGAGCGCGCGGCCGAGGAGGCCGAGATCGTCAAACAGGAGCTGCGAGACGGCTCCTTCGACAACCACCAGTCGATCGTCGGCTTCGAGTACGAGTTCTACGCGGTCGGCGACGGGCGGTGGAGCGAAGAGTCGCGAGCGGGCGAGTACGCGCTGATGCGCGTGCCGCGCCGGATGCTGGAGCTGATGGGCTTCGAGAAGGAGCTTGGACTCCACAACGCCGAGATGTCCACGAGCCCGCAGCCCCTCTCCGACCACGGGCTCCGCGCGCAGCTCGCCGAGGTCCGCGCGCGGCTGGAGGCCGCCGAGAACACCGCCGGCGTCGAGGGGATGCGGCTGGTCTCCGACGGCCTCTGGACCATCCCACCGGCGGGCGAGACCGCCCGCGAGTACCTCACCGACAGCGTCGAGGTCGACGGGGTGGTCGTCGCGGTCAACATGAGCGACGCGGTCCGCTACCACGCGATGGCCAACGCGGACCCCGACGGGACGGACTGGGACGGAAGAGACGACGCGCGGTCGGCGGACGCCCGGGTCGAGCTCTCCGCGCCGGGCGTGTCGCTTTCGGCGGAGACGGTGATGCCGGAGAGTCTCATCACGTCGATCCAGCCCCACTACCAGGTGGCCCACGCCGAGACGCTGCCGCGACACTTCCGGTACGCGCTCCGGATCGCCGGGCCGCTCCTGGCGCTCGGCGTCAACTCTCCCTTCTTCCCCCCGGAGCTGTACGACGACGACTGGGACGGCGAGCGCGTCCTCGCCGAGGGGGCGATCGAGAACCGCGTCCACGTGTTCGAGTCCGTCCTCAACGCTCGGACCGACGCCGACAAGGTCAGGTTCCCGCGCGAGTTCCACGACGTCGAGACCGCGGTCGACCGCATCGCGGGCGACGAGACGCTGATCCCGATGCCCGACCCCGGCGGCAGCGACCGCTTCGACGACGCGTTCGCGACGTTCCGGACGAAACACGGCAGCTACTGGCGGTGGGTCCGCCCCGTCTTCGAGGGGGCGAGCCGCTCGGCCGCGAACGCCCGGATCGAGTTCCGCCCGATCCCCGGCCAGCCGACGGTCCGCGACTCCATCGCTTTTCAGGGAGCGTTCGCGGGGTTGATGCAGGCGCTCGCCCAGCGCGAACACCCCGTCATCGGCCTCGACTGGGAGACCGCTCGCGACAACTTCTACGCCGCGGTCGCCGACGGCCTCGACGCCGAGATGGTGTGGGTCGGGCGCGACGGAGAGCGGACGACCGACACGGACGCGCTGTACGGCGACCTCCTCGACCACGCGGAGGCAGGGCTCCGGACCGCCGGCTGCGCCGACGACGAGGCCGCCGAGTGGATCGCCCCGCTCCGCTGGCGCGTCGCGAACCGGACGACCCCGGCGAGCTGGAAGCGCGACCGGGTCCGCGACCGGCTCGACGGCGGCGACGACTTCGAGACGGCGGTCCACGACACCCAGCGCGAGTACATCCGCAAACAGGCGGAGACACTCGTCGACGGCGGCTTCTCGGCGTGGACGAACGGCGTCTGAGGCGAGAGCTGCGGCGCTTTTGACTAGCTGGTGCGCGGTGGCGCGTGCCTGTGAGCGGTCGCCGCAGGCGACCGCGAACAGCACCGCGCGAGGGAGTCGCTGGCTCCCGGAGCGAAGCGGAGGGTGCCAGCGACGAGGCTGGGGAGGCGTGAGGTGTGGTGTTGCGCGGTGCGGGGCGGGGCTCGAAGGGGCAGCCGCGAGGGCGAAGCACGCCGCAGCAAGCACCGCAGCGAGCGAAGCGAGCGAGGAGCACAGCAAGGCGCGCGAGTCCTCGCGGCTGGGGCTTCGGTGGTGTTCGCCGTCGATCTGCGCTTATTCATTCATATACGAGGGGCTAGGCCTTCGGAGGCCTCGTCGGGGGCGCTCCGAGCCGCCGTGTGGACGCTCACCTCTTGGCCCGTCCACCGTCACCGCAGATTCACCGATCGACGACACCGTACAGTTATCGGTCCGCCGCGCCACCCGCCCGTATGGACGAGCTGATCGCCGCCGCGCGTGACGCCCTCGAAGCCGCCCACGTCCCGTACTCCGAGTACCGCGTCGGCGCCGCGCTACGGACCGCCGACGGAACCGTCTACACCGGCTGTAACATCGAGAACGCGAACTACTCCAGCAGCCTCCACGCCGAGGAGGTCGCGCTCGCGGAGGCGGTGAAGAACGGTCACCGCGAGTTCGACCGGATCGCGGTCTCGTCGGGCGTCCGCGACGGCGTCACTCCCTGCGGAATGTGCCGACAGAGCCTCGCCGAGTTCGCGGCCGACGACCTCGTCGTCGCCTGCGACGAGGGCGGCGACGCCGTGACGGAGTACACCCTCGGCGAACTGCTGCCGAACACCATAAGCGAGGGAACGCTCGACGACGCAAAAGCGAGCGCGAGCGACGCTGCCGGCGCGTCCGGCGGCGACGCCGACTCGAACTGACCCGGCCGCCGGTCCCGTCACTCCGAGACCGACACCGCGTCCGGCTCCGGCGGTCCGTCACTCGCTTCCCGGCGCTCGTCGTCCTCTCCGTCCCACTCGCCGACGCGCTCGGCGACCCGTCGCCGGTTCACCTCGCCGACGCGGTCCGCGACGGAGTCGACCATCTCGAAGAGGTCCTCGCGGACGGGGCTGTCGGGGTCCCGAACCGAGGGCCCGTCCGAGCCCGCCGAGTCGAAGTCCGGGTGGACGGGGAGCCGCGAGAGGACGGGCACGCCGTAGTCGTCCCGGATTTCGTCGCCGCCGCCCTCGCCGAAGACGGCGTGGGTGTCGCCGCACTCGGGGCACCGGAACGCGCTCATGTTCTCGACGACGCCGAGGACCGGCGCGTCGTGCTCGTCGAACAGGCGGAGCCCCTTGCGAGCGTCGGCGACGGCCATCTCCTGGGGCGTCGTGACGATGACGACGCCGGCGACGGGGAGCGACTGGAGCAGGTTCAGCGAGGCGTCGCCGGTGCCCGGCGGGAGGTCGACGACGAGGTAGTCGAGCCGCCCCCACTCGACCTCGTTGACGAACTTCATCATCACGTTGTTCACCATCGGCCCGCGCAGCACCGCCGGCTGGTCGCCGTCGGGCATGAGGTGGTCGGTGCTCATCACGCGGACCCCGTCGGCGGCCGGGGGAACGATCTCCTCGTTCGGCGTGACACCCGGTTCGTTCTCCGTCGGCAGCAGCCGGGGTACGTTCGGCCCGTGGACGTCGGCGTCGAGGATGCCGACGCGAGCACCCCGCTCGCGGAGCCCCGCGGCGAGGTTCGCGGCCACGGTCGTCTTGCCGACGCCCCCCTTGCCGGAGGCGACGGCGATCACGTTGCGGACGCCGGGGAGGACGTCGGTCTTGTGGCCGTGTTCCTCGCGGAACTCGGCGCGGAGGTCGGGTTCGAGTCCGGCCTCCTCGATCACCTCGCGGACCGCGTCGCCGATCGCCATCTCCGCCGGCGCGTGCGGGGCGTTGAACGCGAGCGACACCTCCGCGGTGCCGTCGCTGATCGTTACGTCGTCGACGAGGCCCATCGAGACGATGTCGTCGCCGTTTTCGGGGTCGTCGACGGCGGCGAGTCGGTCGGTCAGTTCGGCTTCGGTGAGTGTCATTGGGTTGGGTTGGCGGCGGGTCGGTCTGCGAGCGGTACGCGACGGCGGGTCGGTCTGCGAGCGATACTCTGGGGGACTCCGTCAGAAGAACACGGCCCCGATGATCAGCGTCGCCACGAAGAGGCTCCCCCACAGCACGGTGGTGAGGCCGGCGAGGTAGCCGACGCCGAGCAGGCCCGCGAACCGGTCGCTCGGGTCGCCGAGGAACCACGCCGCGACCATCGCGTACACCGGCGCGAGGACGATCCCGAAGATGAGGTACGTCCCCGGGCCGACGAACGGGAGCGTGTACTCCGCGGACAGCGGGACCGCCGCGGGCGACGCGGCGACCGTCGGGACCGACGCGGCGACCGCGGCGATGAGAGCCGTCAGGGGTGCGAGCGCAGTCATGCGTCCACCTCCTCGTGGTCTTCGATCGCGTGGAGTTCGACCACCGGGATCACCTTCGAGACGACGAGGAAGAACAGCACGACGACGCCGATGGTCCCGAGGACGGCCGAGATCTCGACCGCCGAGGGGACGTACTGCCCGGGCACCCCGTCGTACAGGGCGAAGTGCGCGTGCTGGAGCCCCTCGACGACGAACAGTACCTTCTCCGTGAGCGTGCCGAAGAGCACGCCGACGGAGATCCCCACGAGCGCCCGCAGGTCGAACAGGTCGGGGCGCAGCGCGGTCGCGAAGGCGTACAGCATCGCGAGGACGACGAGGCCGATCGCGACCCAGTACAGCGGGGTCGAGATCTTCACCTCGGTCGCGTGCTGGAGCGTGGTCGGGGCCGCGAAGATCCCCGTGATCACCTGCTGGAGCTGGAGCCACAGGAAGATGAGGCTGAAGAAGCCGAGCCACTTGGCGAGCCCTTGGAAGACGGCCCGCGGGATGAGCTCCTCCCAGCCGTACGCGTACCGGAACGCGGCCGCGACGATGATGATCCCCGCGACCGCCGAGGTCAGCGCGATGGAGAGGAACGACGGCCCCTGAACGCCGCCGGCCCAGCCCGCCATCGACGGGAGCAGCGAGAACAGCCACGGGATCACCCCGCCGTGGAGCAACAGCGGCGCCATGATGATGATCGCGAACGCGATCCACCAGACCATCCGCTCGACGACCTCGTCCTCTCGCTCGGTGTACCCGACGGTCAGCGCCGAGTACAGGGGTTCGAGCCGGTCCGGAAGCCGGTCGCGGAGGCGGGTGACGTCGTAGCGGATCGTCAGGGCGAGGTACGTCGCCGTCAGCACGAAGTAGGCCGTGATGACGGTTACGTCCCACATCAGCGGCGACCACTGGACGCGCGTCGGCCACGCCGGCAGCACGCTGGTCACCAGCCGGTCCGGCCGGCCGACGTGGATGAGGATGAAGATGCCGGCGCAGGTGAGCGCGGCGATCGTGAGCAGTTCCGCCAGCCGCGCGACGGGCTGGTAGGTGTCCATCCCGAGCAGGCGCACCGCGGCCGAGAGGATGATCCCGCCGTGGGCGATGCCGACCCACCAGATGAACGCGCCGATGTAGAGCCCCCACGGCACGCCGCCGCCGGAGCCCCAGTCGGCGAGGTTGGTGACGATCAGCCCGTGCCGGAGCTGCCGGCTGTAGAAGAACAGCCAGACCCCGATCAGCCCGAGCGCGACCGCCAGCGCCGCGATGTACCGCGTCGAGAACGACCGGATCGGGCGAGTCAGCGTGTCGCGGTCGACGCCCGTCACGTCGACGCCGTCGACGCTCACGCCTCTTCACCCCCGTTCGCGGCGGCGCCCCGGTCGAGTACTTCCTTGCGATCGTCGACGAGGCCGACATCCTCGTACGCGACCGGCCCCTCGACCTGTTCGGCGTGCGGCGACGGTTCGTTGCCGACGAACCGGACGTTCGGCTCGGTGCCGCGCTCCTCCATCAGCTTGAACGTCGACACGGTGTGCCCCTTCCGGTTCGGGTAGTCGGAGCGGTCGTTCTCCTGTCCGTCGCGGTACTCGCGGAGGTGCCGGTTCGGGTCGCTCTCCGGGTCGTTCAGGTCGCCGAAGTGGATCGCGTCCATCGCACACGCCTCCTGACAGGCCGTGGTGCCG
This sequence comes from Halorubrum sp. GN11_10-6_MGM, assembly GCF_005435165.1. Lineage (GTDB taxonomy): Archaea > Halobacteriota > Halobacteria > Halobacteriales > Haloferacaceae > Halorubrum. Next base: position 55,660 of record NZ_SGUC01000013.1, read on the forward strand.
ACCTTCTCTTCGCCCATCTGTCCGTCCTGCCGGTCGACGCAGAACGTACACTTGCCCATCACGCCCTCCGGCGGACGAGAGCCGACCCAGCGTCCGCGGTCGTCGATCTGGTGGTCGTCGTCGACCTCGGACTCGGGCACGTCGGGCTCGCCCCACTGGAAGTAGTTGACCCCGTACGGGCACGACACCTCGCAGTAGCGGCAGCCGATACAGATGTCGTAGTCGGTCAAGACGAGGCCGTCCTCCTCGCGGGTGTGGCGCGCGCCGACCGGGCACACCTTCGTACACGGCGAGTCGGTACAGTGCTGGCAGGTCCGCGGGAGGAAGTTCGTCTCCTCGCCCTGCCCCTCGTCCTCGAACGCGAAGACGTACATCCAGTTGGCGCCCCGCGAGAGGTTGTGCTCCTGATTACACGCGACCATACAGGCGAGACACCCGTCGCAGTTGTTGAGGTTGATCGTCATCCCCCAGCGGGTGCCGTCGCCCTCGGCTCCGCCGCCGGCGCCTCCGGCGGCGCCGTCTCCCTCGCCGCCGGTTGTCGCGCCCGCGGAACCGAGCCCGCCGAGCCCGAGCGCGGCGGCCGCGGCGCCCTTCTTCATCACCGACCGGCGCGACTCCGCGTCCTCACCGCCGACGTTCCGCAAGGCCTCCCCGAGGCCGCCGAACGCCTCCTCGACGCGGTCGACGGCGTTCACGTCGTCCGCGTCGACCTCGTCGGGATCTGGGATCTCGACCTCCCGGTCGTCGACGTCGAACTCCGCGAGGAGCCGGTCGTGGTACCGGCGGTAGAACTCGACCTCGGAGAGCTCGTCCGCGGCCACCCGCTGGGCGTCGCGGGCCATCTCCGCGCCGAGGTCGGCGTCGAACTCGGTCTCCTCGAGGAGTCGCCTGTCCGCCTCGTCCACCGTCGTGTACATCGATCCGTCGTCTGTGCTCATGGTGGGTGTGGGGTCGTCTCCCGCCGACCGTACGCGATCCGGGGGGTCAATCGTGACTCCGGTTCCAACGCCGCGGCAAGGGCGCGAAGATGTTCGAACCGACGGATAAAGAACCGGACCCGCAGCGATCGAACTGGTCGACACCGAACCGGACCCGCAGCGATCGAACCGGCCGACACCGAACCGGGGTCGCCGCGAGCCGGAACTGGTTTGAGACGGCTCCCCCAACCGCGGGGACATGACCGACGAGATCGACGCCGACGGCCCCGACTCACGCTCCGGCGGCACCGACGCTCCCGCCGCGGACGCAGAGAGCGAGGACCCCAACGACGAGGCCGGCTACCACGTCGAGGTCGCGCCCGAGGACGTCGCGGACGCGGTCCTGCTCCCCGGGAACCCCGAGCGCGTCGACAAGATCACGGCGCTGTGGGACGGCCACGAGGAGGTCGCGCGCCACCGCGAGTACCGCACCGCGACCGGAACGTACGACGGCGCACCGATCTCGGTCACCTCCACCGGTATCGGCTCGCCGTCGGCCGCCATCGCCGTCGAGGAGCTCGCGCGCGTCGGGGTGGACACGTTCATCCGAGTCGGCTCCTGCGGCGCGATCCAGCCGGAGATGGACGTCGGCGATCTCGTCATCACCACTGGGGCCGTCCGGCAGGAGGGGACGAGCGACGAGTACGTCCGCGAGGACTACCCCGCGACCGCCGACGGCGAGGTCGTCTCCGCGCTGGTCGCCGCCGCCGAGCGGCTCGGCCACGACTACCACACCGGCGTCACGATGAGCGCCGACTCCTTCTACGCCGGGCAGGGACGGCCCGGGTTCGAGGGGTTCGAGGCCGCCGGCTCCGACGAGCTCGTCGCCGAACTCCGGGACGCGAACGTGAAGAACATCGAGATGGAGGCGTCGGCGATCCTCACGATAGCGAGCGTGTACGGGCTCCGCGCGGGCGCGGTCTGCTCCGTCTACGCCAACCGCGTGACCGGCGAGTTCCGGACGGAGGGCGAGTCGCGCGCGGCCGAGACCGCGAGCCTCGCCGTGAAGCTCCTCGCGCGAATGGACGAGGTGAAACGCGAGGCCGGCGCCGACCGCTGGCACGCCGGCCTCTCGCTGTAGCTCGCTTCCGCCTCTCACCGTCGCGCGCCGCCGCCACTTCCGGGCCGTCACCGCCGCGATCGCGCGCCTCCGCCGCCGCCGAGACGCGACCTCCGAGGCGTTCCAAAGCGACTTTACCCGCGGGCCGCGGAGCGACACGCATGAGCACACAGGTCGTGGTCGTCGGTTCCGGGTACGCCGGCGCAGGGGCGGTGAAGGCGTTCGAAGACGAGGTCGGCGAGGGCGAGGCCGAGCTCACGTGGATCTCGGAACACGACTACCACCTCGTTCTCCACGAGGTCCACCGCGCGATCCGCAACCCCGCGGTCGAGGACAAGATCACGATCCCCGTCGACGAGATCAAGTCGCCCGAATCCGACTTCATCCAGGGCCGGGTCGTCGACGTCGACACCGACGAGCGCGTCGTCGAGACCGACGACGGGACGACCGTCGACTACGACTACCTCCTCCTCGGGATCGGCTCCACGACCGCCTTCTTCGGCATCGAGGGGCTGAAGGAGCACGCCCACCAGCTGAAAGGGCTCGACGACGCGAAGGCGATCCACGAGGACGTCCGCGAGGCGGCCGCGGACGCGACCCGCTCGGACCCGGCGCAGGTGATCGTCGGCGGCGCCGGCCTCTCGGGTATCCAGACGGCCGGCGAGATCGCCGAGTACCGCGATAAACACCGCGCGCCGCTCGACATCACGCTGGTCGAGGGGCTCGACGAGGTGTTCCCCGGAAACGACCCGCAGCTTCAGGGCGCGCTCCGCCAGCGGCTCGAAGACGCGGACGTCGAGATCCTCACCGGCGACTTCATCTCCGAGGCCGACGCGGACGCGGTGTACCTCGGCGGCGGGGAAGACGAGGAGCCCGAGGAGCTCGCACACGACGTGCTGATCTGGACCGGCGGCATCACGGGCCAGCCCGAGCTGGAGAACGTCGAGGTCGAGAAGGACGAGCGGTCGAACCGCGTCCACGCCGGCGCCGACTTCGCCACCAGCGACGACCGCGTGTTCGCCATCGGCGACACCGCGCTCGTCGAGCAGGGCGACGACGACGTCGCGCCGCCGACCGCGCAGGCCGCGTGGCAGGCCGCCGAGGTCGCGGGCGAGAACCTCGCCCGCGCCGCCCGCGGCGCGCCGCTCCGCTCGTGGACCCACGAGGACAAGGGGACAGTCATCTCCGTCGGCGAGGACGCCGTCGCCCACGACGTGATGGGGATGCCGATCAAGACGTTCGGCGGCAAGCCGGCGAAGCTGCTGAAGAAGGCCATCGCCACGCGCTGGATCGCCAAGGTTTCCTCCGCGGGCCGCGGCGTCAGCGCGTTCGGCGACATGTAACTGCCGGCGACTCGCCGGCGGCCCCGCTCGACGGATCTGTTTTCGGCCGTTTCGCCGGCTACTGAACGGCTATCCCTCGTAGAATACCCCCGCGGCGGCTCGAAAGAACTACGTCCGCAGTCAGTGTTCGGCCGGCTCGTCGGGCGCCCGCATGTCGTCGATCCGCAGGATGAGAACGTTCGCGGTGTCGTCTTTGCCGTCGACGGTGCCGTCGATGACGAGCTTCGAGAGCGGCGTCGGACCGACGGTGACGCCGTCGCCCTCGTGGAAGTCGCGGACCGAGCCCTGTACGTGGATCTCGGCGCGGCACAGCTCGGGATGGTGGACGCTGGAGAGGTCGATCCCGTCGACGTTGATCCCGCTGACCTGTTCGCCCTCGTGGTAGATCGGAACGTCCGCGGGCTCGTCCATGCGCTGGATGTCGAGCGCCTCGTAGGCGTTCGAGGTGGGCTTGTAGCCGCCCTTCGGACCGGGGACGCCCTCGACCAGCTGGAGGGCCTTGAGGCTCTGCATCTGGTTGCGGATCGTCCCCGGGTTGCGGTCGACCTCTTCGGCGATCGCTTCGCCTTTCACGGCGTCCTCCTGCTCCCCGTAGAGGTTGATGAGGGCCGTGAGGATGCTTTTCTGGCTCGACGTGAGCTCGATCGATGACATGGTGGCGAATACACGACGCCCCCGCTTAAATGCGATGGAATTCACTTATAAACGATCGTGTGGGATACCCCGGCGAACGGGGATTCCGTCGGCGCTGCGAACTCCGGCTCACTCCCCGCGCAGCCGCTTCATCCGCACGTACGCGAGCGGACTCGACAGCGCGACGACGACGCCGACGCCGATCAGCGCGACGCCGAAGTCGACGGCGACGAACGACACCGCGGCGCCGACGAGCCCGATCGCCGCGCCGGTGAACGCGACCGCGATCGTCGCGCCGATCGGCTCGATGTCGCTCGGATCGACCGAGTAGGAATCGGAGCTGCTCATACCCGCTCCGTGGGGGGCCGGGCGCAAAACGGTATCCGATCCGACCGGCCGAGAGTGTAGTGGCGCGAGGCCGTCGAGCGCGACGTGCGGGCGCTGACCCCCGCGACCGCCGATTCCCGCGACCATCGACCTCCGACCGCCGCTCCCCGCGACCGCCGAACCCCCACCATTGAAGCGCCGGCGCGCCGCGTAGTCGGTATGACCACGGTCAGGATCATCGGTGCGCCGACCGACTACGGGGCGAACCGACGCGGGGTCGACATGGGACCGTCGGCGATCCGGTACGGCGGGCTCGCCGACCAGCTCACCGGCGCCGGCGTCGAGGCCGTCGACGCCGGCGACCTCCACGTCCCGCGAGCGGAGGAGCGCGACCCGGACGCGGACGCGCCCAACGAGGGGAAAGCGAAGTTCCTCCGCGAGACGGCGGACGTCTGCCGACGGCTCGGCGACGAGGTGGCGGCGACCCTCGCCGACGGCGAGGTGCCGCTGGCGCTCGGCGGCGACCACTCGATCGCCATCGGGAGCCTCTCCGGGTCCGCTCGGGACGCGGAGATCGGCGCCGTGTGGTTCGACGCGCACGCCGACCTCAACACGCCCGCGACGACGCCCTCGGGCAACGTCCACGGGATGCCGCTGGCGGCCGCCCTCGGGATCGACGAGTTCGCGGACACCGAGTGGGCGAACGCGCCGGGACTCTCGCCGGAGAACGTCGCCTTGGTCGGGCTCCGGTCCGTCGACGGGGCGGAGGCGGAGCTGATCAGGGAGCGCGACTTCGCCGCGTACACGATGTCGGACATCGACGAGCGGGGGATCACGGCGGTTACGGAGGAGGCGCTCGAAGTCGCCGCCGACGGCGTCGACGGGATCCACGTCAGCCTCGATCTGGACTGGCTCGATCCCAACGCGGCGCCCGGCGTCGGCACGCCCGTCCGCGGCGGGGTCACCTACCGGGAGGCGCACAGCGCGATGGAGATCGTCGACGAGACGGACGCGCTCCGGTCGATGGAGATCGTCGAGGTGAACCCGACGCTCGACCAGCACAACGAGACGGCCGAGCTGGCGACGGAGCTGGCGGCGAGCGCGTTCGGGAAGCGGGTCTTATAAATCGCTGTCGGAGATCGGTATCAGCAATCGGCGTCGGCGCGCGGTCAGACGTTTCGATGAAACGCCTCGGTCAGACGCCTCGGTCGAGCTCCTCGACGACCTGCTGGAGGTCCGCTTCGGACTCGATATCGCCTTTGATCTCTTCGCGGCGGCGGACCGCGGCCGAGTCGGCGTCGTACGCGCGGACGAACTCGGCGCGGGTGTGCTCGTCGAACGCGTGGCGGATCGCGAAGTAGCCGTCGGGGACGATCGTGCCGCACACCTTACACTCGTGGCGCTGGTGTTCGTTCGTCTGGTGGACGATCGCCGCCTCCACGTCGTCGAAGCCGGCGTCGCAGTCGCCGATGCCGCACGTCCAGCGAGGGGCCATACCCCGAATTCTCGCCCGATGGGGGTTAACCGTTTCCCAAACCGATCGGGTCCGCGGCGGCGTCGGCGGGCTCGCCCCGGGCGTCCCGTCCGCGGTCTCCCGTCCCCGGTCGCGGCACCGTCGTCGTCGAACGATACGCATTTGCGCGGGCGCGACGACCGTGGGACCGTGACCCGACCGCAAACGCGCGTCGACGCCCACGTGAAGGTGCTCGACGACGAGGTCGTCGCCCGCGCGAAGGCCCGCGGGATCGACGCGCTCGTGTACGCTCCCCACTTCACGCGCCTCCCGACGATCCGCGAGCGCGCGGCCCGGTACTCCGACGACGAGCTGACCGTCGTCCCCGCCCGCGAGGTGTTCACCGGCGACTGGGGGAACCGGCGTCACCTCCTCGTCGTCGGGCTCTCCGACCCCGTCCCCGACTACATCACCTTCGAGGGCGCGATGGCGGAGTTCGAACGGCAGGACGCGGCCGTCCTCGTCCCCCATCCCGGGTTCGCCACCATCTCGCTCACGCGGCCCGAGGTCGACGCGCACGCCGCCCGGATCGACGCCGTCGAGACGTACAACACGAAGCTCCTCCCCCACCAGAACGCCCGGGCACGCCGAACCGCCGAGGAGACCGGCTGCGCGGGGTTCGGCTCGTCGTACGCGCACCTCCCCGGCACGGTCGGCGAGGCGTGGACCGCCTTCGAGGGCGACCTCGACGACGAGGAGGCGATCGTCGACGCGTTCCGCGAGCCCCGCCCCCGAACCGTGATCCATCGCGGCGGAATCGGCCACCGGCTCCGCGGCCTCGTCGAGTTCGCGCACCTCGGCTACGAGAACACGTGGGTAAAACTCGACCGGATGTTCCTCTCCGGCAACGAGCCGACCCTCCCGTCGAACGTCGCCTACGAGGGGCGGTTCGACGACGTGAGCGTCTACGAGTGAGGTCGGTGCGGCGGCGGGTGCCTGCGAGTGGTCGCCCTCGGCGACCGCGAAGTCGTCGGGCTTCGGCCGACTGTCAACGAATCTCGGATTCTCGCGTCCGGGGCTGAGCGTTCGCCGGGCACCCGGTAACGACTCGCCGGTGATCAGCGGAACAGTTCGAAGGCGATCTACGGCCGCCTATTTATAAGCCCAATCCGGCAGCCGCCTCCGACGCCGCGGACAGGTCCAGATCGAGGCTCACGACGTAGGTGTGGATCGCCCAGAAGCCCGCCAGCTCGACGGCGGTGATGATCACGGTGACGAGGTCGGCGTACTTGCTGCTCGTCGTCACGCCCGTCGGCATCCCGAACTCCCGGTCCGAGAACGGATGGAACAGCGCGATGCCCCGCTTGCTCCCGATCACGTCGAGAATGTAGTGTGTCAACACGCCAATCCACACGTACTGGAGGTTCCCGAAGACGATCGGGTACGCGAGGAACACCGCGAGCACGGGGAGGCTGTGGAGCGTCTTCCGGTGACGGCCGAAGGCGGTGTCGACGTCGGGGAACAGCGCCCCCAACACGACCGGAACGATGATCTCGGCGACGGTCGTCGCGGTCGCGGCGTCGAGCCCCGGCTCCACGATGAAGCCGAGCCCGAGCGCGAGCAGTAGGCCGTTGAGGACGTGGCCGCGTTTGTTCATGACGTTCCGTGTGCGGGTCGGCAGGTCAAACCACCGGATCGCGGTGACGCCGGTAGGCCGAGCGTACCGCGTCCGGGGCCGGTCGAAAGAGCCACGGCGACCGCGTCCGACCGGACCGTATGGAGTACGAGGAGCCGAAGTTCTTCCACGTGATGCAGTACGCCGCGGCCGCCGACGGCGACGTCATCGACATGGTGAGCGGCAACCCCGACTGGGAGCCGCCCGCCGCGCTCCGCGATGCGCTCCGCGAGTACGCGGACCTGCCGCCCGCCGACTTCCAGTACCCGCCGAGCGACGGGCTCCGCGAACTCCGGGAGGCGGTCGCCGAGCGGCGCGGCGTCGCCCCCGAGCGCGTGGTCGTCACCAACGGCACCGGCGAGGCGAACTACCTCGCGATGGCGCGCGCGCTCGACCGCGACGCCGGCGACGAGGCGCTGCTGATGGACCCCGTCTACCCGTACTACCCCGGGAAGACGTACCTGCTCGGCGGCGAGCCGACGCTCGTGCCCACCGCCCGCGACGGGAGCCTCGACGTGGACGCGGTCCGCGAGGCGGCGAGTTCGGACACCGCCCTCATCGTCTTAAACACGCCGAACAACCCGACGGGCGCCGTCTACGACCTCGACGCGATCCGCGAGGTCGTCGAGGTCGCATCGACCGTCGACGCCGTGGTCGTCGTCGACGAGGTGTACGACCGGTTCGATCTGGCCGGCGCCTTCGAGTCGGCGCTGACGCTCGACTCGGACCGCGTGATCGTCACGAGCGGCTTCTCGAAGTCGATGGCGATCACGGGCTTTCGCGTCGGCTTCGGCGTGTTCCCCGAGGCGCACGTCGACGCCGCGAAGACCCGGCACATGCTCGTGAACGTCACCGGCGCGCGTCCCTCGCAGTACGCGGTGTACCACGCGCTCGCGGAGACGGAGCCGGACTACTACGACGCGTCGCGCGACCTGCTCGCCGACCGCGTCGACGCGTTCACCGACGCCCTCGACGCGGCCGGCGCGGAGTACTCCCGTCCGGAGGGGGCCTTCTACGTGCTCGCGCGCTTCGAGGGGTTCCCCGGCACGATGGCGAACGTCAAGCGCCTGATCGACGAGGCGGGCGTCGCCGGGATGCCCGGCGAGGCGTTCGGCACCGCCCGCGCCGAGTGGATCCGCTTCGCGCTGGTGACGCCCCGCGCGGCCGAGGCCGCGGAGCGGCTGGCGGACTACTTCGCCGACGAACCGGTCGACCGGTCCGAGGACAGATGAGCGACGATCCGATCCTCGAGTACTTCAACCGGAGCCCGTATCGGACCCTCTTGGAGATCGAAGTGACCGAGGCCGCCGACGGCCGCGCAGCCGGACGACTCCGGTTCGCCGAGAAGCACTCCTCGAACCGCCGCCGGCCGATCGCGCAGGGCGGCGTCGCCTTCTCGCTGGCCGACAGCGTGGCGGGCGCGGCAGCGACCGCGCTCGTCGGGTCCCCCACGCCGACGATCGACTTCCGGATCGACTACCTCGCGCCCGCGACCGGGGACCTCGTCGCGACCGCCGACGTCGTCCGGGAGGGCGGCGAGACCGCCGTTGTCGACGTCACCGTCGCACAGGTTGAGGGCGGGCGAGACGGCGACGCGAGCCCCGAGACCTCCCTCGACCCTCGCGAGGCGGTCGCCGCGGGGGAGTCCGTCGCGGTCGGCCGCGGCGTGTACAAGACGAGCGACCTGCCCGCGGACGCGCCGTGGGACATCGACCAGGGCGACTGAACCGTTCCCACGACTCCGCCGTATTCAAATACGCGCGCGCAGACCAACAGCGTATGGAGCAGATCGACGACCAGTACGCGCCCGCCGACGTCGAGTCGACGGTCGACGAGTACTGGGACGAACACGACGCCTACGAGGCGGCGAAGGAGGCGCACGCCGACGACCCGCCGTTCTTCTTCGTGGACGGTCCGCCGTACACCTCCGGTCAGATGCACCTCGGGACGGCCTGGAACAAGACGCTGAAGGACGCCGTCATCCGGTACGAGCGGATGACCGGCCACCGCGTCACCGACCGCCCGGGCTACGACATGCACGGGCTCCCGATCGAGGTGAAAGTCGAGGAGGAGCTCGGCTTCGAGAGCAAGCGCGACATCGAGGAGTACGGGATGGAGGCGTTCATCGAGAAGTGCAAGGAGTTCGCCTTAGAGAACCGGGCGGCGATGGACGAGGACTTCCAGTCCATCGGCGCGTGGATGGACTGGGAGAACCCCTACGAGACGATCTCGCCGGAGTACATGGAAGCCGCCTGGTGGGCGTTCTCCGAGGTCGCCGACAACGGGCTCGTCGAGCAGGGGAAGCGCTCTATCTCGCAGTGCCCGCGCTGTGAGACCGGGCTCGCGAACAACGAGGTCGAGTACGAGGACGTCGAGGACCCGTCGATCTACGTGAAGTTCCCGCTCGCCGACCGCGAGGGGAGCCTCGTCATCTGGACGACGACCCCGTGGACGATCCCCGCGAACACCTTCGTCGCCGTCGACGAGGAGCTCACCTACAACGCGGTCCGCGCCGAGAAAGACGGCGAGGAGGAGCTGCTGTACGTCGCCGCCGAGTGCGTCGAGGACGTGTTACAGGAGGGCCGCTACGAGAGCTACGAGGTCGAGGCCGAGCTGACCGGCGACGAGCTCGTCGGCTGGGCGTACGACCACCCGCTCGCCGACCGCGTCGCCGAGTATCCCGACTTCGAGGGCGCCGGGCGGGTGTACGCCGCCGACTACGTGGAGGCGGACCGCACCGGGCTCGTCCACTCCGCCCCGGGCCACGGGGAGGAGGACTTCCACCGCGGCACGGAGCTCGGGCTCGACATCCACTGCCCCGTCGGGCCGAACGGCGAGTTCACCGACGACGCCGGCGAGTACGCGGGCCAATTCGTGCGCGACGCGAACGACGACATCGTCGAGGACTTGGTCGCCGACGGCCACATGCTCGCGCACGGCACCGTCGACCACAGCTACGGCCACTGCTGGCGCTGTGACACCGGGATCATCCAGCTGGTCACCGACCAGTGGTTCATCTCGATCACGGACGTGAAAGACGACCTCCTCGACAACATGGAGGACTCCGAGTGGCACCCCGAGTGGGCGCGGGACAACCGGTTCCGCGACTTCATCGAGGACGCCCCCGACTGGAACGTCTCCCGCCAGCGCTACTGGGGCGTCCCGATCCCGATCTGGGTGCCGGAGGACGCCGAGGCGGGGAACCTCGACGAGGACATGGTCGTGATCGGCACTCGCGAGGAGCTCGCTGAGCGCGTCGAGGAGGACGTCGACCCCGACTCGATCGACCTCCACCGACCCTCGGTCGACGACCTGACGATCGTCGAGGACGGGACCACCTACCGCCGCGTCGAGGACGTGTTCGACGTGTGGCTCGACTCCTCGGTCGCCTCGTGGGGGACGCTCGGCTACCCGAGCGAGACGGATGCCCACGACGAGCTGTGGCCCGCCGACCTCATCATCGAGGCGCACGACCAGACCCGCGGCTGGTTCTGGTCGCAGCTCGGCATGGGGACCGCCGCGGTCGACGAAATCCCCTACGAAGAGGTGCTGATGCACGGCTTCGCCAACGACGAGGACGGCCGCAAGATGTCGAAGTCGGTCGGCAACATCGTCACGCCCGAGGAGGCGATCGAGCGCGCCGGGCGCGACCCGCTCCGCACCTACCTCCTCAGCCACGACCAGCAGGGCGTCGACCTCGCGTTCGAGTGGGACGGGCTCGGCGAGATACAGGGGAAGCTCAACATCCTCTGGAACGTGTTCCGGTTCCCGCTGGAGTACATGGATCTGGACGGCTACGACCCGGCCGACGCGGACCTCTCGGACGGCGAGCTCGAACTCGTCGACGAGTGGGTGCTCTCGCGGCTCCAGTCCGTCGAGGCCGAGGTCGCCGACGCGTGGGAGGACTACCGCGTCAGCGACGCCGTCAACGCCGTGATCGAGTTCGTCACGCAGGACGTCTCGCGCTTCTACGTGAAGGCGGTGCGCGACCGCATGTGGGAGGAGGCGGACTCCGACTCGAAACGCGGCGCGTACGCCACGCTCGCGACCGTCCTCGACGAGGTGATCCGGCTGCTCGCCCCGATCGCCCCGTACCTCACCGAGCGGATGTACCAGCGGCTCGACGGCGAGGCGACGACGGTCCACGCGCTGTCGTACCCCGACCCGGACGGCGACCTGCGCGACCCCGACCTCGAACGCGACGTGGCGGTCTTCCGCGACGTCGAAGAGGCGGCCGCCAACGCGCGCCAGCAGGCCGGTCGGAAGCTCCGCTGGCCGGTGCCGCGCGTGGTCGTCGAGACCGACGACGAGACGGTCGTGGCCGCGGTCGAGCGGCTCTCCGACCTGATCGCCGACCGCGTCAACGCCCGCGAGGTGGTCGTCACCGACGCCTTCGACGAACTGGTCGAGACCGCGGAGCCGCAGATGGCCGCCATCGGGCCGGCGTTCGGCGGCGACGCCCAGAAGGTTATGGAGGCGGTTCAAGGCGCGACCCGCGCCGACGTTGAGGGGGGCGAGGTCGCCGTCGACGGTGACCCCGTCGACCTCGACGACGAGATGGTCGAGTACGTCGCCGAACCGCCGGCAAACGTCACCGGCGCCGACTTCGAGGGCGGGACCGTCTACGTCGACACCTCGTTGACTCCGGAGATCGAATCCGAGGGGTACGCGCGCGACGTGATCCGCCGGACGCAGGAGATGCGCAAGGAGCTGGACCTCGACGTGGAGGCGCGGATTCGCCTCGGCGTCGCGGTCGACGACGAGCGCGTCGCCGGCTTCGTGGACGATCACGCCGACCTGATCGCGGGCGAGGTGCGGGCCGACGCGTGGCTCGACGACCCGAGCGCCGCCGCCGACGCGGAGGGCGGCCTCGTCGAGGAGTGGGAGGTCGAGAGCGTGGCGGTTACGATCGGGATCGAGCCGGTCGCGTAGGTTTCCGGCGGGCCCACTCTCCCGTCGCCGGGCCGATTCTTCTGTCGCCGGGCTGTCTCTCCCGTCGCCGGGCTGACTCTTCCGTCGTCGCGATGATTCCCTCGTCGCCGCGCCGATACCGTGCGAATCGTTCGCATCCCGAAACCTATAGGTGCGTTCTTTACTCACGGTCGAACATGGATGTCCGGGCGGCTCGGCCCGACGACGCGGAGGACCTGCGAACGGCGGTCTCGCGAGCCCGCGAGCAGACGGTGTTCGACGATATCGGAGCACCCTTACTCGACGTCTCCGCCGCCGGCGTCCGCGAGGCCGCCGCCGAGGCCGAGTGGTCGTTCCTGATGGAACACGACGCGGAGGGACCTGTCGGGCTGGCGATCGCACACCCGGACCCGGACGGAGCGGAGGCGGAGCTGCTGGCCCTGTGGGTTCACCCGAACCGCGCGGGAGAAGGCGTCGCGGACGAGCTCCTCGCGCGCGTCGGGAACGCGCTCGCCGCCCGCGGGGTCGAAACCCTGCGTGCGACGGTCCCCGCGGACCGACCCAGCGCGGAGGAGTTCTTCAGCGCGCACGGCTTCACGACCCGGGGGACTCATCGAAGTCCCGCGGGCGACGAGTCGATCGTCGTCGCGGACCCGCACGCGCTCACGTAACCCGCGGACGCGATGACGAAGAGGAGCCAGTCTCCGTCGGACTTACTTCAGCCGCTCTTGGAGGAAGGAGGGGTGCGCCGCGGTGACGCCGTCGACGCCGAGCAGCTTCTCCGAGATGACGTCGCCCAGCTCGTCGCCGTCGCCGGCGCGGACCTCGGCCATCAGCATGTGGTCACCGGAGGAGGTGTACAGCGCTTGGACCTCCGTGAGCGACTTCAGCTCCCGGGTGGCCTCCACGTACTGGCCGGAGTCGACGTCCATTCCGACCATGGCGATCGACTGCGAAGAGAGCTTCTTCGGGTCGACCTCGGCGGAGTAGCCGACGATCACGCCCCGCTCTTCGAGGCGGTCGATGTACTTTCGCACCGTCGGCTTCGAGACGTCCGCCCGTTCGGCGATCTCTCCGCAGGACGCCTGCGCGTCCTCTTCTAACACGGAGAGGATCCGCTCTTCCGTCGATACGGTACTCATACTACTGGGTTTGTCACCAATGAAAAAATACCTTGCGAATCAAAAAACGAAGCCACCGCGCCGTGAACGGCCGCCGCTCCCGCTCAGGCGTGTTTGTCGAGGAACATGTCGTGGGAGCGCTCCCACTCGTACTCGTCGTCCCAGTAGCGCTCGGCGAGCGGCTCCTCGGGCATCTCGCCGATCGCGCGCTTCTCCTCGCCGTACGACGGGCGGTCCTCGTCGACGTAGAAGCGGCCGGTGAGCACCTCGCCCTCGTAGAGCGACTCCTCGGTCTCGCGCATCATCTCCTGGGCCTCGACGCGGTCCGTCTTATCGAACTCGTAGTCGTCGGAGTCGTTGACGTCGATGTACGGGACGTACTGGCGCGCGTCCTTGTTCCAGGTCGGACACTGGGTGAGGAAGTCGACGTGCGCGAAGCCGTCGTGTTCGATCGCCTCGGTGATGATCTCCTTCGCCTGGTTCGGGTTCACCGCAGCCGTCCGAGCGACGTAGGAGGCGCCGGCGTTGAGCGACATCGAGAGCGGCTTCACCGGCTCCTTGGCGCTGCCGTGGGGCTGGGTCTTCGACTTGTGGCCCTTCGGGCTGGTCGGAGAGGTCTGGCCCTTCGTGAGCCCGAAGATCTCGTTGTTGAACACGATGTACGTCATGTCGTGGTTCTCCCGGGCCGTGTGGATGAAGTGGTTCCCGCCGATCCCGTAGCCGTCGCCGTCGCCGCCGGCGGCGATCACTTCGAGGTCGGGGTTCGCGAGCTTCGCGGCGCGGGCCACGGGCAGCGAGCGCCCGTGGATCGTGTGGAACCCGTACGTGTCGAGATAGCTGTTCAGCTTACCGGAACAGCCGATACCGGTACAGAGCAGCGTCTCCTCGGGCGTGCGCCCGACTTCCGGAAGCGCCTGTTTCAGCGCCTTCAGGACGCTGAAGTCACCGCAGCCCGGACACCAGGTCGGCTGCGGCTCCACGCCGGGGGTGTACTCGTCGCGGTCGATCTCCCGCTCCTCACCGATTGCTGAAAACGTGCTCATTGTTAGTCACCTGCAGCTGGGACGAAGGTAGTCTGGTGGCCGGACGCGTCGCCGTCGCCCTCGATTATCGCGGCCTCGAACCCGTCGACGACCTCCGCCGGCTCGAACGGGTTCCCGTTGTACTTCAACAGGCTCGACAGCTTCTCGCCGTAGCGGCCGAGGTTCTTCTGGACGAGCCCGCGGAACTGTCCGGACGCCGTCATCTCGACGACGAGGACCTCGTCGACGCTCTCGACGAACGCCTCGACCTGCTCGGTCGGGAACGGGAGCATGTCGGAGACGCCGTACGACTTCACCGAGATCCCGGCGTCGTTGAGGCGACCGACCGCCTCCTCGACGGTGCCTTGCTGGCTGCCGAACGTGAGGATACCGTACTCGGCGTCCTCGGGGCCGGCGTACGAGCCCGTGTCTTCCCCGTCGAGGTCGGCACGGATCGCCTCCAGCTTCTCCGTCCGCCGGTCGATCTGCGCGACGCGGTTGTCGGGCGACTCGGCGATGTGGCCGGTCGGGTCGTGCTCGTTGCCGGTCGCGAGGAAGCGTCCGCCCTTCTGCCCGGGGATCGACCGCGGCGAGACGCCGTCCTCGACGTCGTGCTGGAAGCGGTGGAACTTCCCGTCGCCGGAGTGCGGCTCGTCGGCGAGCGCGTCCTCGGAGAGCGTCTTCCCGAGGTCCGGGTTCGGATCGCGGTCGAAGTGGCTCTTCGGGACGTTCTTCAGCTCGCCGCCGAGCTTCTGGTCGTACAGGAGGATCGTCGGGATCTGGTACTCGTAGGCGAGTCGGAAGGCGAGTCGCGACTGCTCGTACGCCTCCTCGACGGTGCCGGGAGCCAGCACGACGCGCTGGGAGTCACCCTGCGAGGTGTAGAGGACGTGTTCGAGGTCGGACTGCTCCGGCTTCGTCGGCATCCCGGTCGACGGGCCGGCGCGCATGGCCTCGACGAGAACGACGGGCGTCTCCGTCATCTCCGCGAGCCCGAGCGGCTCGGACATCAGCGCGAACCCGCCGCCGGAGGAGCCGGACATCGCCTTGACGCCGGCGTGGGAGGCGCCGACCGCGAGCGCGGCCGCGGCGATCTCGTCTTCCACCTGCTCGGAGATCCCGCCGAGCTTCGGCAGGTTCTTCGTCATGATGGTGAACACCTCGGTCCACGGCGTCATCGGGTAGCCGGAGATGAACCGACATCCCTCGTCGATGGCGCCGTAGGAGATGGCGTCCGAGCCGGACATGAGCAGCTGCGTCTCGTCGTGTTCGCCGGTCGGGACCGACACGTCCGGCGCGTCGATGTCGTACTCTTCTTGGACCTGGTTGTACGCGGTTTCGAGGATCTCGAGGTTGGGTTCGAGGATCTTCTCCGGCATCGCGTCGCGCATCAGGTCCTCGACGTGGCCGAGTTCCATGCCCGTGATCGCGCAGGTCGCGCCGACGCCGGCGGTGTTGCGCATGACCTCGCGACCCATGTCGCGGGCGAGCCCGCGGAGGTCGAGCGGGTAGACGTGCCAGTCGTTCTCCTCGGCGCGCTCCTCGAAGTTCGGGATCTCGGAGGCGTCGAGCAGCCCCTCGTCGTAGATGATCACTCCGCCCTCGCGGAGCTCGTCTAAGTTCTCCGAGAGCGGCTTGATCTCCTCGTTGCCGTAGACGGCCTCCTCCTGCGGGTTGCGGGCGAACGAGTCGCCCAGCGCGAGGAGGAAGTTGTAGCCGTCCCCTCGGGATTCGACGGGGCCCGCCGACGCGCGGACCTCGGTGTAGGTGTGGCCGCCGCGGATCCGCGACGGGTAGTGCCGATGCGTGAAGACGTTGAGCCCCGATCGCATCAAGGCCTTCGCGAAGTTCTGGCTGGTCGAAGCGATCCCGTCACCGGACCCCCCCGATATCCGCCAGATGAGTTCGTCGTCAGTCATAGTGGTGTGTGAGCCCGAGTGGGCCTCGTGGCCGGAAGTTGTGTTGGTTCCCTCTTAGGGCTTGCTATGGAATCCCAAGGGACAATCATGAAGGTCTATTAGGGAGTCACTCCGGCTCACGGTACCGACCGGGGTTCCGCGTCCTTTTACTTCGCCGCGCGCCGAGCGCTCGCATGCTCACGTTCATCGGACTCGGCCTCTACGACGAGCGGTCCGTCACCGTCGAGGGGCGGGAAGCGCTCCGCGAGGCCGACCGCGTCTTCGCGGAGTTTTACACCAGCCGGCTGGTCGGCGCCGACGTCGACGACTTGGAGGCGCACCACGGCGTCGACGTCGAGGTGCGCGACCGCGAGGGGGTCGAGCGGGACCCGGAGCCGATCCTCGACGCGGCCGAGTCCGGCGACGCCGCGTTCCTCACCGCGGGCGACACGATGATATCGACCACCCACACCGACCTCCGGCTCCGCGCCGAGGAACGCGGGATCGACACGCGGGTTATCCACGGCGTGACCGCCCAGTCGGCCGCGTCGAGTCTCACCGGCCTCCAGAACTACCGGTTCGGGAAGGCGACGACGCTCCCGTTCCCGTACGCCCACGGCGGCGACGACGTGCCGGCGAGCGTGGTAGAGACGATCGAGGCGAACCGCGAGCGCGGGCTCCACACGGTCGTCTACCTCGACATCAAGGTCGGGACGGGTCCGACCGGGCCCGGCCCCGACCACGAGGAGTACATGACCGCGGACGTCGCCGCGGACTTGCTCGCCGAGGGGTGGCGCGACGAACTCGCGGTCGTCGTCGCGCGCGCCGGATCGCCGGACGCGCTGGTCACCGCCGACCGACTGAGCGCGCTCGCCGAGCGCGAGTTCGGCGACCCGCTCCACCTGCTCGTGATACCGGGCGACCTCCACCACGTCGAGGCTGACGCGCTCGTCGGTCTCGCGGACGCCCCGGAGACGCTCGTCGGCGAGTAACGCCCGCGGGGAGTGGCCGGCGCTCGCGGAGTGTGAGAGCCGGCACTCGCGGAGTGCGAGCCGTCTCCGGCGAGCGCCGCCGGACGGGATTGACCGCACGATTAATTATCATGGTTAGCGTTACCACGAGGCATGAACGACGTTCCGATCGACCGGCTGATGTCGACCGATCTCACGACGATCGAACGGGGGGCGGCCGCCGCCGACGCGGCGAAGCGAATGCGCGAGACCGGCGTCAGCTCGATCCTCGTCGTCGAGGCCGACGGGACGCTGGCCGGGCTCATCACCGCGACGGACTTCGTCGCGCTCGTCCGCGACAACGACCCGAAGGACCGGACGCCGGTCGAGGCGTTCATGACGACCGACGTCGTCACCGTCGGCCGCGACGACACCGTCGCGGAGCTGGCGGAGCCCACCGCACACGGCTACACCCACCTCCCGGTGACCGACGACGACGGCAGGCCGATCGGCATGGTGTCGACGACGGACCTCACGGCCCACCTCTCGCGGGCGACGTGACGCGGGAGCCGCCGAGAGGCGGCTCGTCCGGTGCGACTCGTCTGCCCGGTCGGCCCGGCCGAATTCCGTTGTGCGTTCCGGAAGAGTAATGAGACGTGCTAACACATCCTGACGCATGGATCTCGACGACAGGACCCGCGTCGCGGACGTGATGTCGACGCCGCTGGAGACGATCGGGGCGGACGCGCCGATCCGGGACGCCGCCCGGCGAATGCGCGACGACGACATCAGCGCGCTCGTCGTGACGACCGGCGGCGGCTGTATCGTCACGCAGAGCGACGTCGTCGGCGCAGTCGCCGACGGGCTCGACCCGGAGACGACGACGGTCCGCGACGTGATGACCGAGGACGTCGAGACGGTGACCCCTGACCTCATGATGCAGGAGGTCGCCGCGATGATGACCATGTACGGCGTGAAACACCTCCCGGTCGTCGACGACGACTACGTCGGGATGGTGTCGTCGACGGACATCGCCGAACACCTCTCGTAACGGCGAGAGTCCCCGACCGCGTCTGTTCCCCGTCGGACGCCGCTCACAACAGCAGCAGCGGTACTCCCGCGATCACGCCCACGGCTATCAGGAGGAGGTTCCAGAGGAACACCGGTCGGACCAGTTCGCGCGCGATACTCGCCGCGAAGGCGGTCTTGATCAGGATGCTGGCGGCGGTGCCGGCGACCACGCCCGCGACCGCGGTGTCGACGCCGATCTGTCCGGTACCGAGGAGCGAGACGGCCGTGGTGGTCGAGGTCCCCGACGAGACCAGTCCGGCGAGGAACGACGTGGCGACGAACCCGCCCGCGCCGAACGTCTCCTCGGCGATCGCCGAGGCGAGCAGCACGAGCAGGAAGAGCCCGCCGAACGTCAGCGCGTTCCGCAGGCTGAACGGCGAGGTGAGTTCGGCCTCCATCGTCGTCCGCCAGTCGCTGCGCCACACCGCGACGCCGATCCCGGCGACGGTGATCGCGCCGAGCGGCGCCCCGACGACGAGCGCAGCCTCGGGGACGAAGGCGGCCACCACCGCAGCGTTCCGGAACGCCATCGCCGCGTTCGCGAGCAGGATCGACCCCACCGCGATCTCGCCCAGATCCGCCCGCCCCTTCGCTCGCTTCGCCATCTCGGCGACGACCGCCGTCGAGTTGACGAGTCCGCCGAAGAAACCCGTCACCGCGTAGCCGCGCCCCTGGTACCGCTTCACTAGCACGTAGTTGACGAAGCCGATGGCGCTGACCGCCACCACGAGCGACCAGACCAGCCGCGGCTGGACCGCGTTCCACGGGTCGATCGTCTCCGCGGGGAGGAGGGGGAAGACGACGAACGCGAGGATGGTGAACTCGACCGCGCTGCGCACCTCCTGTCGAGAGAGTCCCCACGCGAAGGCGTGGAGCTCCCGTTTCAGCACGAGCAGGAGCGACGAGAGCACGGCCACCGTCACCGACTCGATGAACAGCCCCTCGGCGACGAGGACCCCCACGCCGTAGGCGACGAGCATCGACGCGGACGTCGTCAACGAGAGTCCGTCGACCTCGGCCTCGACGAAGCTCCGAACCGCCAGAAGCACCGCGCTGGCGACCACCAGCACGCCGCCGACGACGAGCAGCCCGGGCTCGTCGACGAGCGAGAACACCGCGGCCGCGAGGCTGACGAGCGCGAACGTCCGGATCCCCGCCGACTTCTGCGACCACTCCCGTTCCAGCCCGAGGAACATGCCGAGCGCGGTCGCTAACGCCAGCTTTGCGACGTTCGTCTCCAGGTAGACGAACGGGTCGACCGCCCCCATCACCGGATATCACCCCGTCGCGACCGCGTTCCGCGGCCGGAGCCCGGCGATCCATCTCGCGTCCTGGTAGTCATAATCGCTCGTACTCGTCACCGATGTCTATAGCTTGCTATATAGTACTATGTATTTTGAGAGTCCGGGACGCGACCGCCCCAGGTCGCCAGCCGGTGCCGGCGACCGCTCTCCGGCCTACCGGTTCGTCGGCTCGCGCGGGAGGTCGAGCGCCTCCGTCAGGTCGTGCTCCTCGCCGGTGATGAGGTAGAGGACGTCCTCCAAGATGACCGCGAGTTCGGGCAGCTCTCGGACCGCGAGGAAGGTGATCGCGATGAGCGCCACCACCGCCAGCAGCTGGCTCATTATCCGGTCGGAGATGAGGAACGAGACCCGATACGGGTCGGTCGCGCCGAACATCGTCAACACCAGATCGGGGTACCAGTGCATGTACTGGTTGCCCGCCACCACCGAGATGAACGTCGTCCGGAGGATGTTCAACACGTAGATGAGCGGGAGCGACACCGCGAGCGCGCGGAGCTTCCGGGAGAGCGGCGCCTGAACGGCGGCCACGAGCCCGCCGAAGATCGCCATGCTTCCGAGCCCTGTACACGCCAACACGATGTGGATGACGACGGTGTGGCCGTCGTCCAGCGTCCACGAGTACGCCGCGTCGTACCCCTCGCTGCTCGTCACCGCCTCCGGCGCGTAGCCGAGGAGGTCGATGAGCATCCCCGTCTGCGTCGCGACGATCTCGATGAGGATCCGGCGCGGCTCCGGGACAGAGAAGCCGGCGACGGTGAACGCCGGAATCGTCTCGAACGGGAGGTAGATGAATAACATGAATGCGATCGCCCGGGTGAGCGTGAACAGCGACGCGCGTCCGTCGTACAGGAGGTACCCCGCGTACACGCTGGCGGGGAAGCCGACCAAGGCGAGGATCGACTCGACGTAGCTCTGGTGTTCGAACGCGAAGTACGGCACCGTCGACAGCCAGAAGAGCCCGAACAGCGCCCACGTCGCGGCCGCGAGCGTGCGTCCCGCGGCCAACCCGCGGCTGTCGAGCAGCCACGCCGTCGCGAAGAGGATCGCGACGATCCACGCGAACGTGAACGTGTCGGGGATAACGCTCAACACCGCCGGCACGCCGTGGCCGAACATATCCGTGTAGTCCGTCGTCGTCGAATAAAGCCCTTGTCGTTGCGTGCGGTTCCGGCGTCAGAGCGGAACGTCGGCCGTCGAATACGAGCGGCTACCGCTCCTCGCTGTCGAGGACGCGAATCTGGTCGCCGCGGACCGTCACCGGGATCGGGACGGTCGCCTCGTACAGCTCGACGGTCACCTGGTCTTTCCCCTCGTCGATGCGCTGGACGCGCGCCTTCTCGCCCTTGAACGGGCCGGCGATCAGCTCGACGATGTCGCCTTCGGCGATCCCCTCCACGTCCGGGGTCGGCGAGAGGAAGTGTTCGACCTCGGAGAAGGGGCTCTCGGCGGGTCCGTCACCGCCCTGAATGACGCCGCGGGCGTGCGGGATCTCGTCGAGGATGCGCCCGAACGCGGTCCCGTCGGTCGCCTCGACCATCACGTAGCTCGTGAGCTGGTCGGGGGCGATGACGGCCTGGATCTCCGGCGTCTCCTTCTCGGCGAGCATGTCGGCGACGGTGCGCTCCTGGCTCGCCGTCGTCTTGACCGAGTATATCGGCATTACGCGCCGACCCCCGGGAGGAGGCTCATGATCGCGAACATCAGGAAGCCGATGAATCCGATGAGTAAGATCCCGGCGCCGGCGATCTTCGACACCTGGAGGAACTCGTCGGTGCTCGGCGTGCTCGCCAGCTTCAGCACGCGAATGTAGCTGTTGAGGTCGTACGGAACGTCCATGTTGTCTGCCGGTTCGAGACGAGACGGTTTTTACCTTTTGATGCGCCGCTGAGCGGTCGAGATCGGGGCGGTCGAACTACTCGACGTAGTCGATGTCCTCGACGTCGCTCGGCGCGGCGTCGCCCTCCGGCGGCTCGCCGTTGCCACCGTAGATCTGGGGCGACTCGACGCCCGTCACGACGATCATCGTCCGCATCTCGCCCTCCAGCTCGTCGTCGACGGAGGTCCCCCAGATGATCCGCGCGTCGGGGTCGATCCGGTCGTATATCTCCTCGACGACGCCCTCGGCCTCCTCGATGGACATGTCGGTGCCGCCGGTGACGTTCACGAGCGCGGAGTTCGCGCCGGAGATGTCGACGTCGAGCAGCGGCGAGCGCAGCGCGGACTTCACCGAGTCCTGCGCCTTCGAGTCGGAGTCGGACTCACCGAGCCCGATCATCGCGACGCCGCCCTTCTCCATCACGGTGCGGACGTCGGCGAAGTCGAGGTTGACCAGCCCGGGCATCGTGATGAGCTCCGTGATCCCCTTCACCGAGCGCATCAGGACCTCGTCGGACACCTTGAACGCCTGCCGGACCGGGAGCTTCCCGACCGCGTCGAGCAGGCGGTCGTTGGGGACGACGATGACCGTGTCGCTCACGTCGCGGAGCCGTTCGAGACCGGCCTCGGCGTTCGTCCGTCGGACCTCGCCCTCGGCCGTGAACGGCGTCGTGACGATGGCGATGGTCAAGGCGCCCGACTCGCGGGCCGCCTTCGCGACGACCGGCGCCGAGCCGGTCCCCGTGCCGCCGCCGAGCCCGGCGGTGACGAACACCATGTCGGAGCCGTCGATGGCGTCTTGGATCTCCTCTTGGGACTCGATGGCCGCCTCCTCGCCGACCTGCGGCAGGGAGCCGGCGCCGCGACCCTGCGTCTTCTGCTGGCCCATGAGGATCTTCGTGTCGGCCTCGATGTTGACGAGGTGCTGGACGTCGGTGTTGGCGGCGACCAGCTTCGCGCCGTGAATACCCTCCTCGGTCATGCGGTTGACCGTGTTGCCGCCGGCGCCCCCGCAGCCGACGACCGTGATGTTCGTCTGGAGGTCTTGGAGGACGTCCTGTAGCTCGTCGTCGGTCATCGTCCCGGTCTGCGGCGGCGCGCCGGCGCTCCCCCCGGCGGCGCTCTCGCCGGCTCCCCCGGCGTCGTCTGCGGGGGCCTCTTCGGCTTCGTCGATGGCGTCCTCAACGATGGAGTCCATTATGTGGTGTGGTTGCGACCCGGACGTATTTATTTTTGCCCGTTCGTCTGACGCGAGTCGGACGCCGAAATCGACGGTCTCCGCCGCCGACCGCCGAGAGTACGGGCGTCGCGCTCGCGACCGCCACACGCGGCAG
Organism: Halorubrum sp. GN11_10-6_MGM; assembly: GCF_005435165.1. Taxonomy (GTDB): domain Archaea; phylum Halobacteriota; class Halobacteria; order Halobacteriales; family Haloferacaceae; genus Halorubrum. The sequence goes on from NZ_SGUC01000013.1 coordinate 78,614, forward strand.
CGTATATAAATCAGTCGAGCGCCGACCCGTCGACCGGGAACCGGTCCGTCCGCGCCCGCGACACGGCTTCCGGCTCGACGGTCTCGCCGTCGACCTCGACGGGCTCTCCGTCGGCCAACCGCCCGAACGCCGGCCCCTCGGGAACGCCCAGCTCCGCCGCCAGCGACGGGTCGAACGCGTCCTCGCGGGCGACGACTGCGCTCCCCTCGGGCGCCACCTCGACCGCGTCGTAGTCCGCCTCCAACACCGTCGCCAGTCCCCCGACGAGATCGGCGTATCCGGGCGTATCCGGGCCACTCGCGAACGCGGCGCGGCCGCTCGCTCGGGTGCCATTCTGTTCCGTGTCGAAGGCGACGACGGTCGACTCCACAGCCGCCCGCGCCGCGTCGGCGTCGAGCCCCTGCGCCCGCGCGAGCAGCTCGGCCGGGAGGTCGCGGACGTCGACCGCGTCGGCGACGTCGCGGTCGCCGGCGCCCCCAACCCCGTCGGCTTTGACCGACCCGAACCGCAACCCCTCGTCGACCGGACCGATCTCGCCCTCCAGATACTCGACGAGCGGGAGCGGCGCGTCGCCGACCTCCCGGACCCACGTCTCGCTCACGACCCGATGGCCGAGGTCCTCGACGACCGCGGCGAGGTCCGGGCGGTCGCCGTCGATCACGGCGCGCTCGGCGCGGCTCCGCGCGAAGGCGGCGTCGATCACGTCTCGGTTCGCGTCCGGCGCGCCGAGGTCGGCGAGCGCCCAGTCGGCGCCCACGTGGCCCACCGCCCACTCGGTCTCGCGGACGATCCGCGTGAACCGCGGCGCGTAGTGACCGCCGCCGAACCCCACGACGTGGCGGGGGCGACTCCCGGCGTCGTCGCCGACCAGATCGGCGCCCGTCTCGCGCAGATCGAGGACCGCCCGCGCGACCGCCCGGGCCGCCTCGGGGTCCTCCCACTGCGGCTCGTCGGAGCCGAGCTCGACGAACAGGGACGGGACCGAGACGTCGGTCGGTCCGTGGTGCGTACACTCGATGCCTACCTCGTACCCGTCGGGCGCGTGCCGCGCGAGCGCCTCGACGACGCGCTTCTCGGCGCCCGGCGCGGCCCGCGCCAGCGACTCGGGCTCGCCGCCGTACTCGGCGCCGCCGAAGTTCCCGGTGACGTGCGCCGTGAGGAGTCGCCCGCTCTCCCCGGAGTGCCGGGAGACGAACGCGAGGAACTCGGGGTCGCAGTCGAACGCGCCGGTCGGGTCGGACAGGTGAATGTGGAGGTCGTCGAACTCTCGGAGTTCGAACCCGTCGGTCCGGTAGTACGTCCCGCCCCCGTCGGCGTCGGCCAGCGAGTCGTCCTCGCGCGCCTCCCACTCGCCGAGTTCAAGCAGCCGCTCGCCGATGTGCGCCGAGGCGCCGTCGGCCCGGCTGACGACGATCGCTATCACGACATCGGCTCCGCGGTCCGCGACCGAATACCCGTCGGTTCCGGTCGCCGGATCGCGCCGACGGCGGCCCGGCGACCGTTGCTCGCTCCCCCCGCTACGGAAGCAGCAGGTACACGAAGACGCCGTACCCGACGGTGAGGACCGCGCCGTCGACGCGGGTGATCCGGTCGCGATACGCCATCACCCCGACGATGGCGGCCGTGAACGCGAGCAGCGCGGGGAACTCGAACCCGCGGACGCCCGGCGCGACGCCGATGGGCGTCACCACGGCGACGATGCCGATGACGGCGAGGATGTTGTAGATGTTCGATCCGACGACGTTGCCGACGCTGAACTCCGCCTCGCCCCGCACCGCGGCCACGACGCTCGCGGCCAGCTCCGGCAGCGACGTGCCCAGCGCCAACACCGTGAGCCCGATGAAGATGTCCGAGAAGCCGGCGGCCGCCAACAGCGACTCGCTCCCGTCGATCAGCCATCGCGAGCCGAGGACGAGCGCGCCGATCCCCCCGACGACGATGGCCACGTCGCGGGCCTTCGCGTCCGGCATCTCGTCCCGCTCGCTGTCGGTGATCGCCGACTGGTTCGCCTGAACCCGTCGCAGGACCGCGGCGGTGAACGCGACGAGCACGGCGAGCAGCACGACCCCGTCGACGAACCCGACCCGCCCGTCCCAGCCGAGGCCGACGAGCAACAGCGCGGCCAGCACCATGAACGGGACGTCCCGGCGGAACACGGTGTCGGAGACGTCCAGCGGGCGGATGATCGCCGAGACGCCCAACACGAGCCCGATGTTCGCGATGTTCGAGCCGACGATCGCGCCGAGGCCGATGTCGGTCGACACCGTGACGGCGCCGAGCAGCGAGACGAACAGCTCCGGGGCGGTGGTCGCGAACGCCACGACGGTGACGCCGACGGTCGACGCCTTCAGTCCCACGGCGAGCGCGAGGTCCCTCGCGCCCGCGACGAGCAGTTCGGCGCCGGCGTACAGGAGGGCGGCACCGCCGGCGATCAACAGCAGTTCGACGAGTGGCGACCCGGGCAGCACGGCTCCCGGTTCGCAACGCCGTTTCAAAAGGGTCGTGATTCCGAATCGGTCGGTCCGGCGGCCGTCCCCTCCCGCTCCGCGATCAGGCGTGTCCCGCCCGGAACTCGCCGTGTTTCACGCCGAGCGCGAACGCGAGCGCGCCGAAGACGAGCATCGACGGGACGACCATCATCAGTGTCGTCTGGAGGGGCATCATCCCCGCGCCGATGAGGCCGCCGGCGCCGATCGCGACGATCAGTACGAGGATCGCTACCGCGCGTGGAAGGTCGAACTCCATGGACGGGATACGTCGCGAGCGATCCTAAACGTTCGGTCCGCGGTGTCGCCTTCCGCCGCGGTGCGACGGACTCGGCGGACGGGCTGTCGGGTCGCCCCGACGGTGGCTACGCCTCGATGATCTCGTCGTCCTCGTCGTCGGGAATCCGGAGCTCGCCGTCGAGCGCGACCGTCGCGCGCCCGCCGACCCGAACCCCGTCCGCCTCGACGCGCACGCGGACGTGACCCGGTCGGTCGACGAAGTGCCCCTGTTCGAACCGGAGTTCGTCCGGCTCGTCGCCCTCGAAGGCGTCGACGTGGCGGAGATACCCGCCGACCGCCCCGCTCGCGGTCCCCGTGACCGGGTCCTCGGGGATGCCGAGCGAGGGGACGAACGCCCGGCCGTGAAGCGTCGAGTCCGCGTCGAGCGCGTCGAAGGTGAACGCGTACACGCCGGCGACGTCGAACTCCTCGGCGAGCGCTTCGACCGCCCCGTCGTCCGGGTCGGCCTCGCCGAGGCGCTCCAAGAAGTTCACCGGGACGACGAGGAACGGCAGCCCGGTCGACGCGACCGCGACGGGGAGGTCCGCCCCGACGTCGCGCAGCGCGGCGGGGTCGACCCCGAGCGCGGCCGCGACCCGACCGAGGTCGACGTCGACGACCTCGACGCTCGGCGCCCGCTGTCGCATCCAGACGGTCCCGTCGTCGTCGACCGCGACCGCGATCTCACCGGCGTTCGTGCGGACCGTGCGCTCGCCGCCGTCGATCGTCCCCTCGGCGAACAGGGCGCCGTACGTGGCGATCGTGGCGTGACCGCAGAGGTCTACCTCCGTCGTCGGCGAGAAGTAGCGGAGCCGGTCGTCGGCCGCGCCGCCGCCCGCTCCGTCCGCGGCGGTCAGGAACGCCGTCTCCGAGGCGCCGAGTTCGGCGGCGACCGCGGCCATCTGGTCGTCGCTCAGTCCCTCTGCGTCGGGGACGACGCCGGCGGCGTTCCCGGCCAGCGGCTCCGCGGCGAACGCGTCGACGAGCAGCGCGCGTCGGGTCTCCATGTCCGCCCCTCCGCGGTCACGGTCAAAAAGCCTCCCGAGGGAGGCCGCTGCGACGGACGCCGGCCACCGGGCCCCCGGCTGTCCCTCTCGTCACTCGTCGCGGCGGACGGACGGGATCGGCCGCCGAACTCCCCCACCGCCGATGTCAATCCTTTTGCCCTCGACCGCGGATGGGTGTGTATGGGCCTCTTCGACCGGCTGCGGGGGAGCGACACGCCGCGCGTGGCGTTCATCGGGATCGACGGCCTCTCGTACCGGCTCGTCGCCGACAACCCGGAGACGTTTCCGACGCTGTCGGCCATCGCGAACGACGGCGAGGGGGGACGGATAGACAGTATCGTCCCGGCGGAGTCGAGCGCGTGCTGGCCGAGCCTCACGACCGGGAAGAACCCCGGCGAGACGGGCGTGTACGGCTTTCAGGACCGAGAGGTCGGCTCCTACGACACGTACGTGCCGATGGGGCGCGACGTTCAGGCCCCTCGGGTCTGGGACCGCGCCACCGACGCCGGACTCGACGCGACCGTGCTGAACGTCCCCGTCACGTTCCCGCCACAGCGGACGGTCCAGCGGATGGTCTCGGGCTACCTCTCGCCCGACCTCGACGCCGCCGCGCACCCCGAGGAGCTCCGCGAGTACCTCACCGGTAGCGACTACCGGCTGTCGGTCAACGCGAAGCTCGGCCACAAGGCGGACAAGACGGCGTTCTTAGAACACGCCCGCGAGACTCTCGACGCCCGCGCCGCCGCCTTCGAGCGGTACGTCGAGCGCGACGACTGGGACCTCTTCGTCGGCGTCTTTACCGCCCCCGACCGCGTCAATCACTTCCTGTGGGGCGACTACGAGGACGGTGGCAGGTACCGCGAGGAGCTGCTCGCCTTCCACGCCGCGCTCGACGACCACGTCGGCGCGGTCCGCGAGGCGCTCCCGGACGACGTCACGCTCGTCGTCGGCTCGACCCACGGGTTCCGTCGGCTACGGCACGACGTCTACTGTAACGAGTGGCTCGAACGCGAGGGGTGGCTCTCCTACGAGGACGACGACCACGACTCGCTGTCGGACATCGGCGACGACGCCCGCGCGTACTCGCTCGTCCCCGGGCGCTTCTACCTCAACGTGGAGGGCCGCGAGCCGAACGGCGTCGTCCCCGAGGAGGAGTACGAGGAGACGCGCGCGGAGCTTCGCGAGGCGCTGGAGTCGTGGACGGGTCCGGACGGGAACCCCGTCGTCGACCGAGTCGTCGACCGCGAGACCGTGTTCCGCGGCGACCACGCCGCCATCGCGCCGGACCTCGTCGCCGTCCCGAACGACGGGTTCGACCTCAAGTCCGGGTTCCGCCCCCACGACGGGGTGTTCGACCCCGACGGGCCGCGGACCGGGATGCACGCCTTCGGCGACGCCGCGCTGTTCGTCGACCACCCCGACGCGACGGTCGAGGACGCCGACCTCCTCGACGTCGCGCCCACCCTCCTCCGACTGCTCGACATCGACTACGGCCGCACGGACTTCGACGGCGCCAGCCTCGTCTGAGCCTTCCGCGACCCCACGCACCCGGCGCCGTCTCCCTTTTCGCTCGGACGTCGACCCCCTCTCCTTCCCCCCAGACGTCGACTCCCTCTCCTTCCCGGGGCGTCGACCGCATTGAAGTGAGTCCGCCGCCACCGACCGATATGGAGCGCACCCCCGACGGGACGCCCGTCGGCGTCGACGACCCGTACGCGGTCGCGGACGTCTGTGATCACCTCACGGACGACGGGCGCTGCCGCTTCGCGCTGACGCGGGCTGGCGACGCTCCCGAGTTCGCGGCGGCCCGCCGCACCGACGGCTACGACTGTCACGTCGGCGAAGACGGCGAGTGGCGCGCGTGCTCGCACTACCGCTCGACGACCGACGCGAAGACCTGCGTCCGGTGCGGAGTAGCGGACGTGCGACTGGCTCACGACGAGTCCCGCCCGCTCGTCGAGGAACACCACCTCTCGTACGGCGGCGACGACGCCCACGAGATCACGGTCGGGTTGTGTCGCTGGTGTCACGCCAAAGTCCACAATTCGATCGCTCGGATCGACGACGACGCGAATCCGGACCCCGAGGCGGTCGCGGAACGAGAGCGGCGCCGAGCGACGGAGCGCTCGGCGGGGGCGTTCGAACCCGCGAGCGAGCGGTACGACTCCGAGAAGTAGATCGGTGGGCTCAGGCGTCCGGCGCCGGCCGGATCAGGTTCGCCAGCGCGACGAGCAGCCCGAGGAACCAGCCGAGCGGGACCGAGATGCCGATCCACATCAGGACGTAGCCGAGTCCGGGGAGCCCCCACTGCTCGCCGAACGTCTCCAGGTCGAACGCGCCACGCAGCACCTCGTTTATTCCGCCCACCGCGAGGAACGTGTCGAGGATCCACCGCGCGAGGTCGTAGCTCGGGGGTAAGATTAGCTCCTCCAGCGTCGGCGTGACGAGCGCGGCGACGACCGGCGGTAAAAACAGCGCCGTCATCGCGAACGGGTACGCGAGCAGTACGCTGACGAAGCGCCCGCCGATCTTCGAAAATCCGGCGGCGAGGGCCGCTGAGACGACCGCCACCGCGCTCGCGGCGCCCACCGCGATCACGGCGTCGAACGGGAGCTGGAAGTGCGTGATCACGGTCAGCGCCCCCCAGACGACGGCCGCGACGACCACGGCGCCGGCGACGCCGATGCGCGTGACCGCCGAGTCGAGTTTTGCGGCGTAGTAGCGCGTGGCGAACCCGACGAGCAACAGGGGATACGCGACCGCGACGAGCGGCGCCCCCAACACGGCCCAGAGGTAGTACCCGACCGACTGGACGGACGTCTCGGGCTTCCACTTCCCCAAGACCGCGCTCGGATCGAGCTGTCGCGGGAAGACGATCTCCATCCAGGTCTCGTGGAGGCGGACCACGTCCAAGAAGAGCGCTTCCACCAGCCCGGTTTGTCCTCGACGTTCCATTTGCCTCACGTCGCGCGCGCCCCGACGTGAACTTTGTGCCTTCGGCTGCGGGGTTCTCGCGACCGATAGCCGCGCCGATAGGCTTAAAGAACTGTGTAGACCTAGCGCAAGACATGAATCGACGTGGACTGCTCGCGGCGATCGCCGCGTCAACGTCCGTCGCAGTCGCGGGCTGCGCCGGCCAAGACGGGAGCTACGAGTTCGACGCGGACCCCGCACGTGTCTCCGAGAGCGCGTACGCCGACTCTGCCTACACCGGCGAGGAACCGGAGTCGTACACTATCGACCGGGAGTTCAACGTGACGGGCGTGAACGCGGAGGTGACGGCCACGACGTGGGTCGCTCGGTACGTCAACTCGGAGACGCAGTCGGCGCTGTTCGTGGCGAGTACGCCGAACGCGTCGGTCGCCGGACAGTCGGTCAACCCGCTCGTCAGAGTCGAGGGCGGAGCCCTCATCAGGCGGCTCCTCAACCAGATCAACCAGCAGGCGGCGGGCAGCGGCGGGAACGCCGATATCCAAGCGGACGATCTCGAAGCGCGGGGCGAGGAGACGCGGACGATCCTCGGCGAGGAGTCCACCGTCTCGATCTTCGAGACGACGATCAGCGCCGACGCCGGCGGTGGGAACGAGAGTGGATCCGTCGAGGACATTCCCGTCCTCCTCTATCTCGCGACCGTTCAGCACGACGACGACGTGATCGCCCTCGTCGGCGTCCACCCCGTACAGATCGACCAAGCCGATCAGCTGCTCTCGATGATGGAAGCGGTCGAACACTGACCCGGCTCAGCGAGTTCCTCCCACGTCGATCCGTTCGTTTTCCAATCTGTTCTTCAAACCGCGGCCGAATATTCGCTTGCCAACCGCCGCAGTCATGCGATTATTTCTCTCAGCGGAAGCTTTCACGTTCGTAACACACTTATAAGCGATCGACCCGAGTGACAGATCCCGCGGTGTGACAAGAGGCGCTTCGTGGGGACTGCGTCGACGCTAGGCGTCGTGTCGCCCCGAGAGCGATCGCTCTGCCAGCCGTGGCCCGTTCGATATGTTCCGGACGCGATTGCTCCGTTGGTTGTCAGTGGGTATCGCTCTCTGTTTCGTTATCGGTGCCGTTGTGGTATTAACAATCTCAGGAGCGCACACTGCCTCGGGAGAATTATGGGATGTTGAGCGCGCGAGTGATCTTGAGATTGGAACTGAACAACAACAGGTAATCGCCAACGTAGAAGTTCTTGATTCGACTGAGCGTGTTAAATTTCATGTTGGCAATCTTGTCAGTTCTGGAGCAAAGTTAGATCCTAACGCCACATCATATCAAATAGATGTTGACGAAAAACCGAATAGCTCAGAGGTATACATAAAAAACCCGAACAGCTCAAACGCAACCATTGTTATATCTGCTTCAGCTATTTCTAGCACTAGACCATTTGACCTTCACATCGACAATATAGACACGACAAATGTTAGCCGGTACAATCGTGAGGGATCAAAAGTAAATCGAGCTATTACTTATACCGTTGAGCAGGGAGGAAACAAGGCAATTGTCGATTTCAGTGTGTCATATTCCGGTAATGTTGAATTTGAGCCAGATCCGTATGATGAATCGACACAATCAGTTTTCTACCAACACACCACTAACGACAGCCTGAGTGCGAATACCTCTGTGACAATTTGGAAAAAGAAAGACAATGGTGATATTGGTGAGAGGATCAAGACAGTAGAGGGAACAAACCAAAGCATATCTCTCAAAGATACCGGTATTGATGGCAAAAATGAACTAATAATCGGTCTTCACTCTTCCATTGATAGGCACGGTCTAAATGCTACGCTCTTCTGTAGGAGATTGTTGATACTGGCGAGCTGTCGCTGTCGTGTCGAAGAGGACAAGGACACCGCGTCAGCGGTGTCCGACACGGATGATTCCGCTAGATGTGTTTGGGTCGGAATCGGTC
>NZ_SGUC01000136.1 GCF_005435165.1 Halorubrum sp. GN11_10-6_MGM
GTCTCTACGGAGCCTCAAGGTCGTCCCCTTGAGTTTCCACGGGGTTGCCATTTCACAGGATTCCCCGTTACGGCACCGTGCAGTCCACGCGTCGCCACGTGGACGCTCCTGTTGAAGTCCGCTGCTCTATCCAACTGAGCTACGGGCGCAGAGCGAAACATGGAGCGCTATCGATCACACGGAGCGGCTCTAGGGGTGGGTGTCGGGGCGGCCGGATCCGAACCGGCGACCACCTGCCCCCAAAGCAGGTGCGCTGCCAGACTGCGCCACGCCCCGAGTGGCGGTGGGCGCCCGTCTAGGTTAACTCCTTGGCCTCTTCAAGCTCCTCCTCAACGTCGTCGAGGGGGATGATTTTCTCGCGGAAGCCGTAGTTGCCGTCTTCTTTTTCCTCGGCAACGATGAGCTTCGCCATCTTGCGCGAGGCGGATGTGCTCTGGTCTGCCATGGCTTATTTCTTCTCTCGGTGAAGGGTATGCTTCTGGAGGACGGGGTTGTAC
>NZ_SGUC01000137.1 GCF_005435165.1 Halorubrum sp. GN11_10-6_MGM
CGATCGTTGTCGGGAGCGAGGAAGACCCGGCCAGCGACGAGGGGTGGGCGAAGCTCCAAGCGTCGCAGGACTACCACACTGCCGGCGAGAAGGTCGACGACGTTGACGGGGCGAGCGACCGGCTCGACGAGCTGGCCGCAGCCGGCGCGGAGGCAGGAGAATGAGCGCCACCGACGAGGTCCGGAGCGGGCCGCACGAGTGCCCGTTCGAAGAGGACTACTACGCGTGGGTCGCCGGCGGAACGGCCTACCTCCGTGGCTACCGCGTCGACGCGACGTGCGGCGACTGCGGCTCGCAGCTCGACGTCCGGTTCGGAGAACACACGTTCATCTTCAGCTGTCCCGAGTGCGTCGTCTGGAGCGACGACCCGGTGACGGAGTCGTCGCGGGCGACCGCACTCGGGTGGAGGGTCTCGATGACGAACTCGACCGACCTCACCACGTGGTCGGTCTACCTCACCGGCGAGCCCGTAGAGATCGAGCAGGTGCCGCACGGG
>NZ_SGUC01000138.1 GCF_005435165.1 Halorubrum sp. GN11_10-6_MGM
GAGGAGCTCGTCCTGCAGCTCCGCCATCTCCTCCAGGTCCTCCATCGACCGCCGCCACCGCAGGCCGGCCCGCTTCGCAAGCACGCCCATTCCCGTGCACGGCACGTCCAGCAGCACCCGGTCACCCTGCGGGGGCTTCGGCCCGGCGGCCCAGGCGCGCAGGTCGGCCGTCTCCACCTCCACCATCTCGGACGCGCCCTGTGCCTCCGCCGCCGTCACGACCCGCTCCAGGCGCTGTTCGTCGCGGTCGACCGCGTAGATCGTCCCGGTCCCCTCCATGCAGGCCGCCGCGTGCATCGCCTTGCCGCCCGGCGCCGCGCAGCCGTCGATCAGGGTCTCCCCGGGCTGCGGGTCGAGCAGCCGCACCACGAGGCCGGCGCTCTCGTCCTGCACCGCCACGTGCCCGTCGTCGAGCAGGTCGCCCGCGATGAGGGCCTGAAGACGCTTCAGGCGCAGGTACCGGTCGAGGTACGGCGAGTCGACGTGTACCACGT
>NZ_SGUC01000139.1 GCF_005435165.1 Halorubrum sp. GN11_10-6_MGM
CCGTGTAGTCAGCATCAGTCGAACCGATCATGTCTGAGACGGTAGTACCGTACGCGTCAGCGACCGCTTCGTTCGCGAGCAAGAATTCGCCGTCGGTATTCTTCGCGAATATCAGCTGCGGGACTGTGTTCATGACACGTTCGAGCTGATTGCGTTCAGACTCTATGCGGTCGCGCGCAGTACGTAGTTGATGTCGCTGCGCGACGAGCTCGATTGCCGTTTGGAGGTACTGTGTGACGATCAAAATGAGCTCGCGTTCGTCCTCGGCGAGATTGTCCGTTTCCGGCGACCCGACAAGAAACACGCCATCGTCGTCGATAGGGACGATAAATTCGGTACCGATCGGTGTCTCCCGGTTGTGAACGCCCACCTCGGTGGCGACATTCGGATAGTATGCCGGCGTCCCAGCATCGAACACCTCCCACGCAAGCG
>NZ_SGUC01000140.1 GCF_005435165.1 Halorubrum sp. GN11_10-6_MGM
GCTCGTAAATTACCAGTGCGTTGGCGACGCCCAATCCTTCGTCTCCAACTAAATCTCGGAGGGCCTGACGATGGGCCTCCGAGAGCTCTCCGGTGGCGTACTTAACGAAGTATCCGGTGTCGAATCCGCGTCGCATGGCGTCTACGCTGACGAGTCGGGAAACTGGCTGAGGCTACGGACGCTCCGGATCGTCCTTCCGAATGTCGCCAAGCACTTGGTTGAGGTCACCGTGTGCGTCAACCATGCCGGCCCGTCGGTCGAGTTCGTCGATAGCCCGGCGGCGACGGAGACGTTTCATATAGGATTCGGCTGCCCGAGCGTAAAACTCGCTGATAGAGAGGCCCTCTTCCTCGGCTACTGCCTCAACCTCCTCTCCAACCTCGTCCCGAATCGACACGCTGTGTCGCATAGCGGACTTTAGATCGCTGAACGGAATACATAACCCAGTGTATCAACGATAGATGAAGACCGGAGTTCTCCGTCTG
>NZ_SGUC01000141.1 GCF_005435165.1 Halorubrum sp. GN11_10-6_MGM
CGTGGACGAACCCGAACACGTCCGGCTGGTGTTCGTTGAAGGCGCGCTCGACGTCGACGGGGTCGAGGGGCTCGCCCCACGGGGCGTCCACCTCGACGACCTCGCCGCCCGCGCGCTCGGCCATCGACTTCATCCGGCCGCCGAAGTAGCCGTTCGTCGGTACCAGCATCGTGTCGCCCGGCTCGACGAGGTTGCCGATGGCGGCCTCCATCGACGCCGACCCGGTCCCGGAGACCGGGATCGTCCACTGGTTGTCGGTCCGGAACGTGTAGCGCAACAGCTCCTGGACCTCGTCCATGATCTCGACGAACGACGGGTCGAGGTGGCCGACGAGCGGCGTGCTCATCGCCTTGAGGACGCGCGGGTGGACGTCGCTCGGACCGGGGCCCATCAGCGTGCGGTCCGGCGGCGTCAGCTCCCCCACGTCGGGCGCTTTCTCGTCGACGCCGCGTTCGGCGTATCGCTCTGACATGCGCTTGAGTCC
>NZ_SGUC01000142.1 GCF_005435165.1 Halorubrum sp. GN11_10-6_MGM
GCGGGAGGACTGATTGCATGGTTTCTGTGGCGGTACCGGAAGGGGGACTACACGCCGGGCCGTTGACATTTGTCGCCGGGCGCCCGTGGCACGAGAAAGCGTTTCGGGGGGCGAAGTGCGGGCCCTGGTGATCCGCGCCTGGAGAGCGAACACCGCATCGGTGTCAGAAGGCCCGCCTACGGAGGCGGCTCAAGACCCGGCCGTGTCAACACCGGTGACCTCGAAGCGGGCGCCCCCGCTCTCGCTCGCAGATACCGACAGGGACCAGCCGTGGGCCTTCGCAACCTCCTGGACGATGACGAGCCCCAGTCCCGTTCCGCCGTCACGGGTGCTGTGCCCCGCTTCGAAAATCGTCTCGCGCCGGTCCGGGGGAATGCCAGGCCCGTCATCCGTGACGAAGAATCCGTCCTCGGTTCTGCCGGCCGTCACGGCCGCCGCCGCCCCGGCGTGATCGATCGCATTGCGGAGGAGGTTCTCCAGAAG
>NZ_SGUC01000014.1 GCF_005435165.1 Halorubrum sp. GN11_10-6_MGM
CCATCCGAGACGGAAGAGCCTCTGTTCAGTTCTCCGATCACGCTTCATCAGCGATTTGACTCAACACCGTCTTGCTCAACTATCCGCACAAACACCGCCTCGACGCGCCGCTAAACTACAACGGATGGTCCGTACACTGTCGCCGATTCCGAGCAGTTGCCGGTTGCGTTCTCCTCAGCGGCGGTTTCGTCCAGTTGCGACTTGATCCGGCGGATCTCGCCGTCAACGAATAGCCGTCGGATCAGGGGATTCGACCGTACCTCTCCAAATGTTGTCCGTAAGATTGCCTCCGCCTCTTCACGTGGTGTCGCCGCCTCGGCTACCGCCGACTCAAGCGTTTCGAACATGTGCTCACGCTCATTGAGCAACACTGCGAGGTACAGTTCCTCCTTCGAATTAAAAAACTGGTAGAACGTACTCGTCCCGATCCCCACCACGTCCGTCACGTCACTCACGCGGGTGCGATCGAATCCGAAGCGCGCAAAACAATCATGACCCGCTTCGACCAAATCTCCCCGTATACGCTCACGATCCTCATTGGAAAATCGCGTCATGATAACCACCAACACAGCGACCCTTCGAGATCGCTACTGCCGCAATCGATCTGTGTCATGTACGGTTCTTCGATTCCAAGAAAGAAACGTTTATTGATTCTTGAGCTCAAGGTTTGCGTGTGCAACGACTTAGACACCTATCAATGTCTCATCATTCTACAGTTTATCAGTCGACAACAGCCTCGGAGGTACAGTAAGCGATGCAGACTCGAACCCTTTCAGTTCTGTTCGTAAGCATCCTGCTTGTCACAAGCGGGGTCGGCGTTGGAGCCGCCGGCGCGAGCATGGCTGGCAGTGACGCGACGGAGTCGCTTACCAGCAGCACAGTCGGAACGGTACCGGCGCAGACCTCGAACATCGGTGGTTCACCTGACCTTGACGTGTACGCGCCGAACCCGAACCTCGTTCCGGGTCAAACAAACGAGATCCGGCTACAGATCACAAATGACGGAGATTTACGGTTCGGAAATGCCGCTAACAGTGAAATTGTTACCACAGCGCGAAACGTCCGCGCTGACGTCGAGGCGAGCGGCCCGCTCTCCGTCGAATCCGGCGAACAATCGATCGGCAGTGTGACCACGAGCAGCTTCGGAGAACTTCCGGTGAGCCTCAACGTTCCCGAAGGAGTCGAGCAGGGGACATACACGCTCAATCTCGATCTCACGTACAGCTACATTTCCTCCGGAGAAAGCCGAACCGTCACTGTTTCGCGCGACGTGGATGTTCGCGTCCGCGATGATGCCCGATTCCGGGTTGTCAGCGTTGAGAGCGACGCACAGGTCGGCGACAGTGGCACTCTCGAGACGACGATCGAGAACGTCGGATCGGAGACGGCTCGCAACGCGGACATCTCCTTCGGAAGCGAGAGTATCACGGTGAACGGTGGCGAGTCCGGAAGCGTCCGTGTCGAAGAGATAGCTCCGGGTGAAACGGCCACTGTGGCCTACGACGTGGAAGTCGACGGCGACCTTCCTGTTCAGCAGTATATGCTCTCAGGAGGCGTGCGATTCGACGATCCCGACGGAATCTCCCGCACCGACGGGGAGCTCTCACTCGGCATCCTCCCGCTCGGCGAACAGGAGTTCGCGATCACAAACATAGACTCTGGCCTCCGCGTTGGTGAGGACGGTGATCTGATCGGGACGGTCCGCAACGACGGCCCCGTTCCGGCCCGCAACGTCGTGGTACAGTACGCCGGTGAGGATCAGAGCGTACTCCCGACCGAACGCTCGACTGCTGTCGGTACTCTCGATCCTGACGAGCGTACAAACTTCTCACTCCCCATTTCAATTAGCAGCGAAGCCGAAGCCGGTCTCCGATCGCTCGACATGGCAGTACAGTACCGCAACGACGAGGGTGAAATTCGCACTGACGAGAGCCTTGTAGTGACCGCCGAGGTTGCCTCTGAGCGCGACCGCTTCGGTGTTGAAGTCCAGAACCGATCTATTTCGGCTGGTGGCACTCGCACCGTCGATGTCGCTGTGACAAACAACCTGAACGAGACCACAAGCGATGTTGAGGCCAGACTGTTTGCCAACGACCCGCTCGACACTGGTGACACCGACACAGGGTACGTCCAATCGCTCGACCCAGGCGAAACCACGACGATGACTCTCGAGCTGACCACTACCGGCTCCGCAACCCCCGGAAGCACCTACCCCATCTCGCTTGATTTCCGGTACGATGACGCTGACGGCGACAGCCAACTAACCGATACCTACCGTATCCCGATTGATGTGACCGAAAGCGAAGATGGCGGACTACCGCTTCCGCTTATTATCGTTGCGCTCCTCGTTGCCGGGACGGGCGCACTCGTCATCTACCGGAGGCGGCAGTAGCCAATGTCGCTCGGCGAGCAGATCGAGGTGTGGACGCGGCGGCTCAACGATACCATCGTCGACCGCCCACGACGTGTTATCGTCGTATTTCTCGTCCTCACGGTGGTGTTCGCCGGTGGGATGGCTCTCGTCAGCACAGATACTGAAGCCACCGACTCGTTCACCGAGGGCCTCGACGAACAGGAGGCGCTTGACGCCGTCAACGAGGAATTCGAAGACCCGTTCGAACCAGATGGTGAATCGACACAGCTCATTCACTCGGGGAGTAATGTTCTGACGAAGGAGGCGCTTGTTAGAGACCTCCGTATCCTCGAGGAAGTGGAATCGCGAGACGATCTACGCGTCGCCTCAGCGAACGGCCCAGCGACCGTCATCGCGCAGCGGATCGACCCGTCGGCGACCACCGCAGTCGAACAGCGACGCGTAATCCAATCGATGAGCGCGACTCAGGTCCGCCAGACCGTCCGTGAGCTGTCGGAAAATCCGCGGTTCACTGGGACACTCGCGACCGACTTCAACCCGACGAGTGCGAGTGCATCGGCGTCCATCACAGTGGTTTCTCATGACGTGCCCGCTGGCTTCTCTTCAAGTGACCTTCAAGAGGTTCAGACGACGATCCGGTCGATCGCAGCCGACCAGCCTGGTGATATCACGGCCTTCGGGACTGGAGTCACGAACGCAGAGACGGCGAATGTAATTGGCGACTCACTCACCATCGTTATGCCCGTCGTCGTATTGTTGTTGCTGTTGTTCCTCGTTGTCGCGTATCGCGACCCGATCGACCTCTCTCTCGGACTGTTATCGCTTTTAATGACTGTTGTCTGGACGTTCGGCTTCCTCGGCTTCTCTGGGATCCCGTTCAATCAGCAGATGATCTCGGTGCCAGTGTTGCTGCTCGCGGTTGGCGTCGACTTCGGGATCCACATTATCAATCGCTACCGCGAGGAGACAGTTGCTGGGTTTGAGGCGACGGAGGCGATGCGGGAGGCGAACAACCAACTAATAATCGCCTTCATTATCGTCACTGTCACCACTGTCTTCGGGTTCGGCGCAAACGCAATCTCGGATCTCACACCGATCCGGAACATGGGAATCGCGTCCGGGGTTGGAATCATCTTTACGTTCTTAATCTTCGGACTGTTCCTCCCCGCTGCGAAACTGGAGGTCGACAAGCTTCGCGAGCGCTACGGCGTCCCTGAGTTCAACTCCGCACCGATTTCCTCAGAGGAGTCGACGTTAGGAAAGCTACTGACGTTCCCAGCGCAAATCAGCAAGTACGCGCCGGCTGCATTTATTATCGTGTTGCTCGTGACCGGCGGAATGGCTGCGGCGTACGGCAGCGGTGTCGACACCTCTTTCGAGACGGAGGATTTCCTTCCACCAGAGGAACAGCCGGAGTACGTCACCGAACTGCCAGAGCCGTTCGCACCGAGTGAGTACACTGTTACAGAGACAATCAACCTCCTCGAAGATCGCTTCTCGACCAACCAAGATCAATCGGTAACATTGTACGTCGAGGGGAATTTTGAGGAGGATCACGCATTGGAGGCGCTCGCTGACCCGAACAACGACGCCCCAGGAGCACTGGCAGTCGGCGACGGTGGGTCCGCACAGCCGACAAGTATTGTGACTGTGATTCAGTCACAGGCAGATTCGAATCCGGAGTTTGGCAGGTTAGTTGCCCGCAACGATATCGACAGTGACGGAATCCCCGACCGTAACCTTGCTCTGATCTATGACGAGTTGTTCGCTTCGTCGGCCGGCGATCGCGCTGAGCAGTACCTCACACCGGATCGGCGGAGCGCCCAAGTCGACTATGCGATCGATTCCGGCGCCTCACAGGCTGAATCTGCAGCGGATTCTCGTGAGTTCGCAGACAAGTTCCGATACGAGACGACCGCAACTGGCCAGCTCGTCGTCTTTGACGCCGTGACAGACATCATCTTCGACTCAGCGATACAGGGGCTAATCCTCGCGATGGGGTTGACCGGAGTATTCCTCATTGTCTCCTATGCTGTCTTGGAGAGCAAGCCGCTGCTTGGGATCGTCAATCTCTTCCCGATCCTGATCGCGGTCGCGTTCCTGCTCGGAACGATGAGATTCCTCGACATGTCGCTGAACGCCCTGACGGCTACGATTCTTTCCATCTCTATCGGGCTCGGGATCGCGTATTCCGTTCACGCGACCCATCGATTCATCGACGAGTTCAACGCGGGTGCTGACGCTCAAGAATCGATGATAATCACACTCTCCGGGACCGGTGGTGCCCTACTCGGTAGTATGCTCACCACCTCACTCGGGACAGGCGCGCTCGCCCTCGCAATTACACCAGTTCTTGGTGACTTTGGCCTGCTGATGGCGATTAGTGTGGTGTATTCGTTCGTGTTTACCATCATCGCATTACCTCCCGCAGTGCTGTTGTGGGAGCGCTATCACAGCATGTTGCTCCGGCTTCCAAGATCCACACTTGGGTGAAATACAGGGCCAACAAGACATTTTATGTTGCCCCTGAATCAGTGTAGGAGTATGAAGTCGACACGAAAAGGCCTTCGTGAGAGTGATCTGTTCAAAGATACATATGACCGGCTGAACTGCTCACACTGTGAGATGGTTCTAAAAAAAGAGAATGACACCGAGGAGGTGTTTGCTGTGCGTACTTGTCCAGAATGTGGTGCTGAGTTCAAAGAGCTACCCTGAATACAGACGTTAAGCTCCCTCCCTCAACGTTCTACCAAGACAGCATTCTCAGCGAGGAGAAGTATCAAACATGAGATTTCGGACGGTACGGTCATATAGGGAGACAAGAATGTGAGAGTACGTATACACCCCACGTGTTAGATTATGACATCAGATATTATTCAACTAGTTCCAAGGTTAATACCCGGTCGGTGGATCGGTGTGTTGTGTGGTGTGTGTGTCTTACTCTTATTTTTACATGTTGGGGCCGGACCTGCGGCCGCACAGGGAACGGCGATCAATATGAGCATGAACGGTGAACAGGCCGTACATGGAGATGAGATCGTTGTGTTAGAGGATCCAAACGCAAATATTACAATCTCAGCAGAAACGCGAATCGATCTGATTGAACTCCGTGTTAATGGAGATACGTACCGCTCATATAGTCCAAACTCAACGAATTTCGATCGATCACTCCCGCTTGAACTTGATCCAAATGATAATACAGTAGAGATTATCGCCAAGGCCGATGGAGTAACGACGCTCCAAACGGCCGTAACAAAGTATACAGCTGCACCGAGTGTACGATACACCTCTCCGTTTTCCACAACGGTCAGTGGCGGCCCAAATAGCACAATAAATGTTACTAGTGGACAGATTACGCTAGCCGGTGATCTTCATACGCTGTTAGATGTTAAACGGATTCGGATTGAACGAACGACGAATTATGGTCCGGACAACAGTAATTCAACAACAGATCGGCGATTCCATCGTATCTCAAACCCAGGTGAATCCTTTTCGCAGGATCTACTGCTCGCTAACGGAAAAAATGAGATCGTGGCTGAGTACACAGACTCTCAAGGACGTACCAATACAGACCGGTTCACGCTGATCGTCGATGATAAGACGGACCCCGTCATTGAATTTGACGTCGTTAATGAGACTTATACCGATACAGTAAGAATTAGTGGGACTGTTCAGGATCAGACCAAATTGAAACGTGTCGAAATAAACCGCACGTCAAATAATGGGTCACAAGTGTTGATGTTGAGTGGCAACGCAAAGCCCAATCCGGACAGGCTCAGCTATGAATTTGATACAACCGTTGAGTTGTATAACGACAACGATGATAATGTGTTTCAGATTACGGCTGAGGATACAGCGGGCAATATCCGTAACCGAACACTCTCAATCACATATGATCCGGAGCCAGAGATTCAAATTACAGACGCGACAACCGACGTAGATACAGAGACAGTTCGTGTTACCGGGAAAATCTCAGAAGCAGAGATTAGTCGAGTTACCGTTGAGACAGTCAATTCAGCGACCGGAGACCGGCTTGATATCGTTAGAGTGTACGACGCAGGGGGATTTACTGACGAAGTGAGCCTTGATCAAAAGCTTACAGCTTCCCGTCAGGGCACAATAGTGAATGTACTAGTAGTCTACCGCTCTGGGCAGTACTCAACAAGTATTACAGCCGAAGTCCCAGACACAAATGAGAGCATAGAAACAAATAACACTGCTCCGTCCGGCAATGTGAGTTCAGTCCAATCTAGCGAAAGTGCGAATACAACTCAGGATACGACGGAAGATAGCTCAAGCAACAAGACTACTAACGAATCAGATTCTTCTGGCGAAAAAGAGAAACAAACAGATAAGGAATCAGCGTCGCCGACGTTGCTCCCCATTCGGACACGTGAAGCCTTCGGTGGAATCGTTATTGTAGGAGGGGTCTATCTGTTTGGACACTGGGTGTGACACTCTCTTGGCTGTAAGTCGATGTTCTTCGTAGCGTTATAGTCAGCATCGTTCTCGTATCCGCACTGCTGACAGCTGAACGTCTCATCCGACCGATTGTCCGGGTAGGCATTCGTCTTTGATTAATACCCTCAGTAATATCCGATAGCCGTGGTTTTCGCTCAAATACGGCCGATCCACACCAGCTACGGCAAGGAACCGCCATTTGTGGTAGTTGCTTATCGGACAATGTCGTCAGCACTGGTGTCTCATCTGTGGTTTCTCTCGTCTCTAATACAGACAAGCATACTTTGAGAGAGCTTTTATTCTCAAATATAACTAGAGACGAATACCACGCCGAGTTTCTCCGTGTACTCTTTGAGAAACTCAGAGCGAAACAGTGTATAGAGCTGACGAAGAAATCTAAATGAAGATTCGTTGTCATACACAGACTCGGCTTCCTCATTCCTTCCGAAAGATGCCTCGATAAGCCGCCGCTATCACGCTGTTTCTCGCTTAACTAAAGGCGGATGTCAACGGTATAGTGCCGTGGGGAGCCTCGCCGGTTACCGCGAGGAGGCGGTCACGCGCAACTAGCGCACTATTCTCGTGTCGACAGATAGCCAAAAGCAAGAATTACAACCACGGTTGCGACGATCCCGAATCCAGGAACTTCAGACTCTGTCCCCTCATCAGTTGTATTGGAAGGTCCACCATCTTGCTGTGTCTCTTGATTAGCAATATCATTGGATGTCCCAGTCTCATCAGTCTCTTCGCTAGAGGTCCCATTGGTGTCCCCAGAGGTCGAATTCTCTTCACTAGGTGTATCGGTGGCCGTTTGATTTTCGTCTACAGCTGTTCTATTTGTATTCACAGCCGTTTCATTCTCATCTATTGCCGTTTCATTCTCATCTATTGCCGTTTCATTCTCATCTATTGCCGTTTCATTCTCATCTATTGCCGGTTCGTCTTGCTCGGATTCTCCATTCTCATCATCCTCGTCACTGCCTGAGCCACCGGATCCATCAGTTCCACTTTTTTCGTCTCTGTCATTCTCTAATTGAAGTTCTTCAACGCCGTTTGCGAGCGTTGTTGTTGATTCGATAACACTACGAGGCGCAGGCTGGTTGAGATAATTATTGTTCAACACGACGTAATTATTGTTTTCACCCGCGTTTGTGCTAGCATACGGCTGCCGCTCAAGGATCGACGCTTCAGAGTCTGTTACAATTATCAATCCAGGGTTGGCTTGAAGGATGACCTCATCCGAGAGCTGTGGATATCCATCTGCCTCTGACGCAGCAACGTTGCTTGTGCCGCCGATCTGCATAATTTCGTTTATAAAGGTATTGTCAGCAGCAACGAACCCCCCTCCAAGCGGATACAGTGCACTGAGACGATCAAGGTCAGCAGTCTGATTTTCTACATTTTCCACAGTTTGGTTCATCTCAGTATTCACCTCCGCTGCTGCTTCGCAGTTTCCGACAAGACGGCCTGTGCGCTCTGTTTTGGTCGCAATATCTCCGACATCCGTAGCGGCCGGGAAGTGGTAGACCGTAAGATTCTGTCTACGAAGGTCGGCGACTTGGCCAGCTGATGCGTTAGGTGCTAATACAAGATCGGGATCAGTCGCAACAACTGTCTCGACGCTGACGCCAAATTCTGCGGAGACATTCGTTCTGCTGGCAGTCCCGTTCAAGTACCCCGCAAATTCGGTTACACCGACAACCCGGTCTTGTACACCTAACTCCCAGAGGGTCTGGGCGGCTGATGGGTTTGTTGTCGTGATCCGATCCGGTTGTTCATCAAGCGTGATCTCTTCCCCTGTCGCGTCTGTTACAGTAAGCGGGAACCCACACGTACCAGTACTATTAGCCGTCTCTTCTGTCTTGTCGGCTTGGAGACGCTCAACAGCAGCCGCGAGAGTTTTTGTCGACTCAATTACGCTCCTGGGCGCCGGCTGATTTAGATAATTCGTATTCATGACTACATAATTACCCTCAGCCCCAGCGGTTGTGCTGGCGTAGGGTTCCTCATCAAGAATTGCGCCCTCTGTATTGGTTACGAGTATGACCTCAGGATCTGTTTTGAGAATAACCTCATCTGAGAGTTGTGGGTACCCATCTGCCTCTGACGCGGCAACGTTGGTAGTCCCACCAATCTCCATGAGTTCGTTGATGAAGGTATTGTCAGCGGCGACGAATCCTCCTCCAAGCGGATACAGTGCACTGAGACGATCAAGGTCAGCAGTCTGATTTTCTACATTTTCCACAGTTTGGTTCATCTCAGTATTCACCTCTGCTGCTGCTTCGCAGTTTCCGACAAGACGGCCTGTGCGCTCTGTTTTCGCCGCAATATCATCGACATCTGTAGCGGCCGGGAAGTGGTAGACTGTAAGGTTCTGCGCGCGGAGGTCTGCGACTTGGCCAGCTGATGCGTTAGGTGCCAATACGAGATCAGGATTGGTCGCAACAACCTTTTCAACACTCACTCCGAATCCTGCTGAAACGTTCGCTTTGCTGTCAGTTTTGTTTAGATATTCAGCAAATTCGGTCACCCCGACAACCCGGTCTTGGGCGCCGATCTCCCAGAGTGTCTGGGCTGCTGACGGGTTCGTTGTCGTGATTCGGTCCGGTTGTTCCTCAAGCGTGATTTCTGTCCCTGTCGCATCTGTCAGATTGAGCGGAAACTGACACGTATTATTCACTCCTGTATTCATCGGGTCCTGACCGGTGTGTTTGACGGACAGGCTTTCACCTTCTGCGTGTTCGAACTCTACCCCCGCCGGTTGTGCTCCAGCAGCGGTTCCTGAGGCTCCAACAGCTGTTGTCACCACAACCACCGCCAGTAGAACCACTCGCAAGTTCTTCACAATTAGTGACCTAGCTTATGAAATATAATTTTTGTTATTTCAACCTTACTTGCTTTGGGAGCTATCGGCCTCCCGTCTGACACAGATTAATACGTCGTGAACTCCACGTGCCAGTATTCAATGTCTCGTCACATAGCACCAGACACGGCGTGCGATGAGGTCCATCCGCAACCAGCACACTTTCATACGGCACAGCGGAGAAACAACCAATGAAACTTGCAACGATCGGGGTCGGTAACGCAGGCAGCAAGCTTATCGACCAGATGATTGAGTTTGAGTTTGAGACTGGTCGTAATCTGTGTCGTCACGCGCTCGTTATCAATACGGCTCGGACAGACCTCGCTAAACCACAACATCTCGATGAAGATCGCCGAGTACTGATCGGCGATACCCATCAGAAAGCTCGTGGGCACGGCGTTGGTGGCGATGCTGAAATCGGCGCTGAGGTGGCCAAAACGGATATTGATGAGATCCGACGTGTCTTCGACGATGTCGAAATCCACGAGGTTGATGCCGTCTTAGTCGCAGCCGGGCTCGGTGGTGGAACGGGTAGTGGCGCCGCCCCTGTTGTCATCGACGAACTACAGAAAATGTACGATGAGCCAGTGTATGGACTTGGAGTGTTACCTGGCACGTACGAGGGCGGCCGGCCGGCACTCAACGCTGCCCGGTCGCTTCAGTCATTCGTCAATAAGGTCGACAACTTCATCGCGTTCGACAACGACGCGTGGCGTTCTCGCGGGCAAACAATTGAGCAGGGTTACGAAGAGATGAACGAAGAGCTTGCAACACGGATTGTCACCCTGCTTGCCGCCGGTGAAGTCGATGAGTCAGAGGTTGGTGAAAACGCAATGGACTCGAGTGACATTATGCGAACACTCGATACCGGCGGAGTCTCCTCAATCGGCTACGCCTCTACTGATGTCACGCCCGCAAAAGAAGGACTGCTCGCCAATTTCAAGGAAACTGAGGAACCACAAAGTGAGTCGACAGATGCCGCAAAAATCAAAGGACTGGTTCGACGCGCCACGAATTCTCGGCTCACTGTTCCGTGTGATGTCTCGAGTGCTGACCGTGCGTTGATCGTGTTTGCTGGGCCGCCAGAGGTGATTTCTCGGAAAGGTGTTGAATCTGCACGCGAATGGCTTGAACACGAGGCTGATACTGTTGATGTCCTCGCTGGTGACGACCCCCGGCCTGACTCTTCTACGCTTGCGGCTGTCGTGTTACTGTCAAATGTGACTGATACGCCACGAATCAGTGAGATCCAAGACCAGGCTGTTGACGCACAAAATAAAATTCAAGAACAGGACGCAGTTCGTGAAGAAGAGATTCAGTCGTTGATTACCGATGACGACAATGATCTGGACCCCATCGTCTGAGCCTCTGCGTGGCCAGTCCCCTACCCCACAGACGGGCCACCAGTCTGTTGGCCACCATCACTGCTTGCTGGTGAACAAATGAAGATCGCACTTCTTGGAGTTGGTGGGTGTGGAACCCGGATCGTTGATCAGTTCGTTCGTGCCGAACGCCGCACAGGCCGGTCGGTGACCGGTGGAAACGTCCTCGCATTCCACACTGAATCAGAACCACTCACCCAGACAACAGCGCTCAGTACTGACCGGCGCGTTCTTCTTGGTGATACACATCCGGCAGTGCTTCGACGAGACACGACCTCATCTCCCACACACACCGATCGTCCAAACGCTTCTGACAACCCACAACACCCATCTGGAAAATCCGCAACTTCAAATCACCAAGACGGTGGTTCCAGCCGTTCGCAGACACCTGTATTTGACGTCAACGAGTATGGCGTCGGTGGCGACCCAGACGTCGGCGCCCAAGTCGCCAAGGCGGACCGGCCAGAAATCCGCCGTGCTCTCGATAAAATCGATGAGACAGAAGCTGCAGCAACGTTACTTGTTTGTGGCCTCGGTGGCGGCACTGGATCTGGTGTTGGCAGTGTGTTACTTGAGGAACTCACCGACATCTATGAGACGTCAGTCTACACACTCGGTGTTCTCCCTGCTTCCACTGAATCGAACCAGCGAGCGGTGACTGCTGCGCGTGGTCTTCGAACACTCGTTCCGCGGGCTGACTCGACAGTGCTTGTCGATAATGATACCTGGCGTGACGATAGAGATGCCATTGCTGATTGCTATCAGTCGATTAATTCAATGACCGTCGAGCGGCTGTTGGCGGTCTTTGGCGCCGGCGAAGCCAGCACCTCATTTGAGTCTGAACTTCGGATCGATCCCGCCGATATCTCACGAACGCTTGCCGTCGGTGGTGTGACGACTATCGGTCGTGCTACTATCGAGACGAACACTGAATCCCACGGACTGCTCGCCCGAATCCTTCGGCTACTTGGCCGATCGCCAACATCTGGCTCCACGTCTGTTTCAGCCTCAAAAATAAAGAAACTAATCAGTCGCGCAGTCACATCAAAGCTGACACTCCCGTGTGATATTACCTCTGCAGACCGAGTGCTACTCATCCTTTCCGGGCCACCGGACACAATTTCTCGGAAAGGGTTTGAAACAGGCCGGTATCTCCTCGAAGAAGAGACAGAGACCGTTGAGGTGCTTGCCGGGGATGAACCGATCCAAAACACGACAGAGCT
This sequence comes from Halorubrum sp. GN11_10-6_MGM, assembly GCF_005435165.1. Taxonomy (GTDB): domain Archaea; phylum Halobacteriota; class Halobacteria; order Halobacteriales; family Haloferacaceae; genus Halorubrum. The sequence goes on from NZ_SGUC01000014.1 coordinate 12,304, forward strand.
CACGGCGACTGTCGTTCTCGCAAACGTGACCTCTGTTCCGCAGATCGATCAGCTTCAGCGCCGCGCAGTTTCGACGCAGGATACCGCGTCGACACCACATTCTACAGAACAGACTGAGACAACAGATCATGTACAGATACAGTCTGTCGAGTCGCCACCAGATGGCGATACAACGCCTGCTGAGTTTGATTTCGATGATGTTGACACTGCCTCTGAGACGACAGACTCTAGCGAGCAATGACAAACGACGCATCGGATTCGACGTGGAGTGCCCCAGAAGAAGAGATTATGGAAGCAACATACACGGCACTGCTCAAACACGGGTACGCTGACCTTTCGATTGCTCGTATCGGCGACGAACTCGACCGATCAAAAGCGTCTATTTACCATTATTATGATTCAAAAGATGACTTGCTCGTCGCACTACTTGAGTTCACTGTCGATGAATTTGAAGCGTCCCTTGCCACCGACTCACACCAGAACCCGGCTGAAGATCTCAAACGACTAATTGCCACGTTGCTTTCGCCCCAGCCAGTTGCGGATGACTACGAATACCAAGCTGTCCTTGTTGGGTTCCGCTCACAAGCTATCACGGACACCCGCATCCGCGCACAGTTCACTCAGGCTCATGATCGTCTGGCGAACACGATTCAAGAACTGATTGAGCGTGGTATTGCTGAAGGCGTCTTCGATGAGGTTAATCCCTCACAGGTTACAGAGTACATTCTCGCAACAATCACTGGTGTAATGTCTGGTCGGGTCACCACAGATCGAGAGGATGCTGTCGCGGCGGCACATACGTCACTTCTCCATTATATTGACTCGGAACTCACCCAAGATGGCTGCTAACCTGTTTTTTGTCCCTTCGGAGCGCCGTTCCAAGGTCACCAATCGCTGACAAAACCGGATACTGTGGCGCGTCACTCTCTGAATACAAGTACGTGTAAAAATCAACCTTTTCAACAGACGTGTTCCCACTTGGCGACTCAGCGACCGGTGGATCACGGAGATCAGTTTGGCGTTGCTTGACTATCTCATCAAGTTCTGATTCAAGTTCTTGAAGTCCACACCAGATATCAAACGCGGCCTCACTACGACGCGTCTGTACGGCGTCAAGATGTGTACAGAGGTTCTGCTGTCGAGTTTCGATAGTTGAGAGTTTTGTCTGGTAGTCCCCGAGTAGATCAATTTCGTCTGTAATCCCACCAATAAGATCAGTGCGTACATCAATTGCATTTTGACTTCGATCAACGATCGCTTGTTGGATCGCAGAAGTGAGACGCTTGTTTGTTGCTAATGAGGTCACAATATCTTCTCCAAGTTCCGCAGTGAGGTTTTCAGCAAGTGTCTCTTCATACCCGGAACGGTAGTGTGGAACCGACAAAATCGTCTCCTTGTATGCGGACAAGACAGATCTCAGGGCTATGTCGCCAGAATTTGCTGGAGAATCTATCGCTTGTGACCGATCAGTTGTATTTGTCGGGGATGTCTCAGATGGATCGAATCGCGCTGGTTCAATTTGTTGAACACGCGTCAGAAACTGTTGAAATGCGTCTCGCTCTACAACCACACATTCTCGCTCAGCCCGGCATGCCTCGATGGCTGTTTGGAGTTCACCCACCACAGGACCCAGCATTGTCCGGGCACTAACTATTATCTTTCTTCGAGGCGGGAATCCCTCCCCCGTCTACCTCCGATATTTAAGTCCCACCCTTACTGATCGAGAGATATGTCTCGAAGACGACGTACCGTGCTTGCTGGTCTCGGCACTGCCGTCGGCCTTGCTGGCTGTTTGAGTGTGGATGGTGTGAGATATCCAGATGAGATAGAAACTACAGACGGGTCGAATTCCACCACAGATTCGAACACAGACAACCAACCTACTAGCAACTCAACTGACGAAGACGGAGTGCCTACTGGCCCCAGGCGGCTGATCGCTGAACAGACGCGGGCGATTGTTTCTGATGTGGTTTGGTTTGCTGTGTCGTATCAAAACGCAATTTCGTCATACAACGCTGCTATCGACGGTGTACTCGAGACAGTGGCCACGGTCCGTGCCACGATCCATCAACCGACAATGCCGACAACAACCATGGTTGATCGTCTCGAAACCGTGGCATACAATGCTGCGGATCGCACAGCAGAAATACTTGAGCCGCACTTTTCTCCTCGCAACCTCCTCCGATCGCGGACAGAGCAGCATATTCCAGCCTTAACCCGTGCGGCTCGCCGCAACGATGCTGATCGGTTTGTTGAGGAACTAGACCGGATGCGTCTGTCGTTTTTCCAAATACAAACACCGGTGTACATCGGCAGACGCTTTTCACGAGATCCAATACATAATCGGTTACTTGACCGAATTGTCCCGCTCGCTACTAGCGATGTACTCGTCGAACTCGCGATTCCGACTCGCCGTGAATTCACTACACTCGCCCATGAACCGTACGATACAGAGGGAAGCTACCCGCCAACGTTTACTGAGTCCCCGCTTCCGAAACCTCGCCGAGAAGCCCTACAACAACGGCTTGGTCCGGTTGTTCAGACGTCGGGTCGAACTGAAGAGCTGTTCATGACGTTTTCGCGCCGCCCCGACCCTGCCGATCGCGAGCGCAACGCGTTTCGTGGCTCGCCCGGTGATTTAGACGGTACGCCACTATACATTCAACAGTACAGGGATCGCGCGACCGCACGCGAGCAACTCACGGCAATTCTCGAAGCTGGTGCTACAGAAGGAACGACGACAATTTCCCCCCGTTCAGCGGGGACAACAGATCAGCCAGAATGGCACCGCTACTACCACCGTGAGGCGGGCAGTGATCGGACTAACCTTGATGACTTCCCGGGTGTTCAGTACGGATATCTGCTTCAGGCTGGTGCGTTCGTTTTTGCTACTGGGTTTTCTGGTGATGCGTGGGAAGAACGACCCCGCTGGCAGGGCCAACTGACTGAGAGTTGGCTCCTCCAACGCTCAGGTTGAGCTCGTTTGGCGAGGATTTAATTCGTGTGCCACCAATTCTCATGTATGAACCTCCCTTGTCCTCGGCGGCAACTTCTCGCTGCTGTTGGCTCTTTATCGCTTGCCGGTTGTCTCGTTGAAAGTGATACACCCGTGGCTGATAGTTCTGAGGAGACAGCTCCATCTCATACTCAATCAACTACAGCTTCCACGTCGGAATCAACTGAGTCCGCACAGCCAGACAACACGTCAGCAGGGAATACGACCTCGCTTGAGACCGTCGGTATCGCTGTTGAGACAATTCGCATTACCCGTATTATCGAATCCCCGAATCAATCACAGCTCATCGCCGACATTGTCATCGCTAACCCAGGAACGACAGAGTACGGGACACTTGAACTACGCGCCGACGCCTACTATGAGCCGCCAGCCGACGACCGAACGTATCATCCACCACGAGTCTCTGAGCGTACCGCTGTGGGCCGGACCTATATTGAGCAGACGTACGACTCGTTTGATTCGGGCACACGCACGCTCCGTGGTGTGGTCATTCAGTACGACGATGACGACGCAAACGGCTCAACTGATCCCGACGAATTCGACATCGAAATCGCTGTTCGCCGCGCCGAGCCAGTGTGAAGCGTGTTGGGACCCAGCCCTGATTGACATCCTCCCCGCGCTGAAGCGCGAGACTTTCTCCTTGGTTCTCCGTAAGTTCCGACTCATAAAGACGGCGTCCCTCGTGTGTATGTAGTTTTCCAGTCACAGTGGCCACACCAAGTCCGGTCGGATCCGTTGGGGGTGTGCTCAGCTAGCCTTTAGCGGAAGGTAGGGTAGTCTTTCGTGTACATTCGTTTGTGAACTACCCTACCCTACTCGCTCACGGCTGACGCCGTTCGCTCTGTGAGGGTAGGGCTTCCTGCTTCCACGACGCGCTTTGCAGACACAGGTGTATCCACAGGGAGCGCAGTCTCCACAGGCGTTGATTCGGAGTATCCCACTCCTACGTCTTCAAGGCCGCGAGAAAGAATGTTCCACGCCGCATTCGCGTCCCTGTCCGCCTCAAACCCACAGGCAGGACAGGAATGTTCACGGACCCACAACGGTTTGTCCGTCGAGACGCCGCACGACGCGCACTCCTTGGTCGTCCCTCTCGGGTTGACCGCGACGAAGTGCGTTCCCTCTCGCTTGCACTTGTATTCGAGCAACGAGAGGAACGTCCGCCACGCGGCAGAGGCAGTGTTGCGGCTGTTCGACGGCGACTCCATCATTCCCTTCACGTTCAGGTCTTCGACTGCTACGAGGTCGTACTCCCGTGCGTAGTACGCTGAGAGTTTGTGCAAGAAGTCGCCGCGCTTCCGACGGAGGTCGGCGTGACACTCCGCAACGCGCCGCCGTTGCTTCTCGTAGTTGTTCGACCCGTGTTGCTTCCGCGAGAGTTTCCGTTGCTCGCGTTCCAAGCGTTCGCGTTCGTCGGAGAGGTCAAGCGACCCAACCGCCGTACCGTCGGTGTCGTGGGCGTACTTGAGAATCCCCACGTCAATGCCGACGCACTTCTCGGGATTCTCAGGCGGTTCGGGCGGCTCACGGTCCATTTCGACACCGAACGTGGCGAACCACTCGCCCGTCGGTTCCTTCTTGACCGTGACCTGTTTGATCTTCGCGTCGTCGGGGATGGCGCGGTGAAGCCGTATCGGGATGTCCGCGAGTTTCGAGAGTGACAGGACAGTCTGACCGCCCTTCTTGTCGAGCTTGAAGCCAGACTGACTATATGTGAAACTGCGGAACTCCCGTGGCGGCTTCCACTTGAGTTGACCGACGCCGTAGCCGTTCTCCTTGAGTTTGGAGAGTCCTTTGAGGTTGTCGAACAGGCGTTCCACGACGGTTTGGAGAACCTTCGAGTACACGTCCGAGAGGCCGTCCCACCACTTCTTGAGGTCGGGTAGCTCCGACCGCAGCGTGGCCATGGACGGCAGTTCACCGTGTCCGTCTTGGTACTCGTTGAGGCGGTAGAGCGTGTGGATGTACAGTTGCCTACAAATGTCACGGTGGCGGTCCAACTCCTCACGGTGGGCGTCGGACGGCTTGAGACGGTACTTGTAGGCGTAGTACATTCTACTCGCGTTGGTTCTCGACGTACTGTTTCAGCACATCTAGCGACACCTGCCCCGTCGAGATGAGGCAGTACGAGTCGTTCCAGAACGAGTCTCCCCACAGTTCGGTCTTCAGTTCGTCCGCGTACTCGTTGCGGATTCGGCGGGCGGTCGCGCCTTTGACCGTGTTGATGAACTTCACGAGGTCTGTGGTTGGTTTCGCTCGGAACAGGATGTGTACGTGGTCGTCCTCGCCGTCGAGGTTCGTCAGTTCGACGCCGTAGTTGTCCGTGAACCCGCTGATGACCTCGTGAATGAATTGGGTTCGCTCCTCGGTTAGCACTCCGCGCCGATACTTCGTGGTGAGTATCAGGTGGTAGTGCAGGGAATACATCGAGTGCGCTCCCGAGTCGAGGTCGTACTCCATTGGGTTCGGTCGATACTATGCTACCCTACTGCAACAAACGTTGCGAGTGCGTGGACCTGTGGGCCTGCCACTGAATCGTGTATGAGAACTGTGCGGCGCTGTATCCCCTCCCTGCTCGCGCCTCCCGTTCGGTCGGCGTTCGCTGAGGAAGGGGGCTTAGCGCCTACTTTCAGCTAATACTCCTATTACCACCAGTTTACTGAAGAGCGAGTTAATTAGAAATTTCAGTTATATTTCGTCGGACCAGCAATAGTAGACTCACCACGCAGTATAGAAACTTCAATATCGAAATTATCCGCAGAACTGGACAGATCGAATTCGCACCCAAGAGATCCATCAGACTCAACGGTAGCTACACAGTTGAGTACCTGACTGATACCACCGTTGGGCGCTTCGGCTGTCACGCGAATGATAACCGATCCACCCGGCGCAAGATTGGTGTCAGCAGTCACAGGAAGCTGTGATGTACCACTCACGGACTGATTCGTGAATTCGACATCTGGTTCGACAATCACGAACGACTCGCTAAACGAGACACGTGGGACAGACGGGGGAGCAGCCTCACCGACTGTAACGTCCAGTGTGTACTCACCAGTTGCGAACGCATCAGTGTCCACAGTTGTAACGAGTCCACCTGCCGCGGGCTCGTATGTTGTGTCAACTGCGGCGAGCGGCGCGGTCGGTACGTCACCAGTTGCCGTCTGCGGGCGAAGGTCTACGCCGTAACCGAGTGTCCCATTGCCAGCAGGACCGTACAGCACGGTGCCACGTTCGCGGTGCGTTGACCGGTCACCGTGAAGTGTCACACTCACGTCTGCGGCACCCCTTGTGTCGGGGTTACGCATCTCGTAGGCTGTAAGGAGCGTATGGTTCTTTGACACGGTAACTGGACGGTCAAAGGTGATTGTCATACGCCCATCCGTGCTTGTTCGAATATTTTGAATCGCGAATCCGACAGAGCGGTCAACAAAGCCATCACCCGTCTCATCAACACCGAGCACGTCGATGTCGCTTGGGGAAAACTGATGGACGCCCCGCGGCGGCACGTTGTCGTCGACGCCGTAATCGATGGTTAATGACCGCATCGAGACAGTCTCGTTCGGGACTGTCTGAACGGTATGCGTTGTGTCTGCGGTCGGCGCACTATCGGTGGCGTAGACGAGGTTACGCGCGGGCGCTGGCAATTCAGCGAGCCCACCGATCCCACTCACCCCAAACTGTGTCCGGACGCGATCTCCACGGGCAGCCGACAGGGGTGACCCAGTGGCATCTGTCGAGACCGTTGACTCATCCGCGTCGATCTCACTCGTATTGGTCACCGGATCGTTTTCCATTCCAATTACAGGTGTGTTGGGAGCGATCACATTGACATGGCTTCCACCTGCCTCTGGCTCGTCGACAGTGAGGACCGCCGCAACGCTCGTCTTATTAGTAGAGACGATCAGATTGTAACGGCCAGGGTCAAGCGCGGTGACCGTCGAAGTATCAGACATGCCTGACTCGGTCAAGAGATCGACAGTGTCCGCGTCACTCCCCGCGGTAAAGCGGTCGGCATCATCGATACTTCCTCCCCTGATGGTGTTTGCCCGCACAGAGACAGTTCCATCGCCGTTGCCGTCACGGACGCGGAGCGTTGCTCGATACTGCTGGTTGGCCGAGTCGATCTGGAGTGTGGCCTGATCGGTGTTACGCAACTGGAGTTCGATAGTGGCGACATCGCCCTGGGTGACCGTTGTCTGGGCCTCGCTGAAGCCGACTGCTGACCCAGACTGTGCCGCTGCGGGGGCGGCGATCGGTGCGGCGATCGCCCCGAACCCGACGAGGAGGACGGCGGCGACGAGGGCGAGACGTGTATCCATGGATATAGCATACTATCGTCGTCGCGGGTAAATACTTTCTGTGACCGAGTGTCGTGATCGGACGCTTTGAAGGCTCTCCTTGGCGGTCTCACTACATGGCAGACTGGTGAGAACGCGAAAACTAATATCCATCTCTCGCACAACGTGTCACACGAGGCGCGACAGTTTACAGAGCGGTCAGGACCACATCCCACTCGCACTCACCCGCCAAGATCTACCACACCACATCGTACAAAGCTACCGAGCTACGGCGCTTACGAGTGTGAGATGAGTGTGAAAAAATGGAACCGCAAACTGCGTGAGCCGAACGGGTTGTCCGTTCGGTGATTAGTGATCGTTAGTTGTCGCGGCGGGTCGCGAGCAACGCAGCGGCGATGAGCGCGACGAGCGCGACGAGCGCACCGAAGCCGGGCGTGCCGTCCTCGGTGGAGCCGTCACCGCTGGAGTCGTCGCCACTGGAGTCGTCACCAGAGGTGTCGTCACCAGAGCTGTCGTCGCCACTGGAGTCGTCACCAGAGGTGTCGTCACCAGAGGAGTCGTCACCAGAGCTGTCGTCGCCACTGGAGTCGTCTCCGCTAGAGTCGTCACCAGAGCTGTCGTCGCCACTGGAGTCGTCGTCGCCGTCAGACGGATCCTCGCGTTCTTCGACGATCTCAACGTTGACACGGTCCGTACTTTCGCCGTCGTCAGCTTCGAGAATGTACGTGCCGGTCTCAACGTCAGACGTGTCGAAGGAAGCGTTCCACTGACCGTCGCTTCCCCACTCGTCGGTGGAAGCCGACGCAACAGAGTCGTCTTCCTGCGTCAGGAGTTCGAGCGTGATCGCCGCGTTGTCGGGCTGACGGTTGGTGTCACCGCCGACAACGAGCGTCTCGCCGGTCGCAACCGGGTTGATGCCCGAGGCCTCAGCCTGCTCAGGGTAGACGTCGTTGATCGAGAGCGTCGGATCGTTCAGCCGGAAGTTCTGGTTGACGATCAGGTCGTCGCTCCCGGTGTCGTCGACCGTGTTCGAGAGGATCTGGCTGCGGATCTGGTCGCCGGTACTGCTACCGTCGCCAAAGCTTTCAATTTCACCCGCAACGGTCTGCGCATCAGATCCGAATTCGTCACCGTACTCACCGTCACGGCCGGGTGAGATCACGTGACCAGAGACCGAACCCTGGGAGATGTCGTCCAGCGAGATATCTTCTTCTTCGAACGTCTCATCGCTGTCGACAGTTGCGGTCGTGGTAACCGTGTCACCACGCTCACCAACGAATGCGATGACCACTTCGTCCTGACCAGCTGCGGTACCTTCAACGTCAATTTCCGCATCGACGCTGTCGATCTGTCCGTTGATCGTGCCGAAGTTCGCGGTCAGGTCACCGGGCTGGACACTGAGCGTGTACCGCGCACTCGATGCGCTGCTGAACTGCGATGTGGTGAGTTCGCTGGGGTCGTCAACATCTTCACTGCTCAGGTCGGAGGTATCGACGACACCGATGTCGTACTGACCCTCGAAGGAGAAGATGTTGCTGGCCGACGAGAGACGGACATCTTCCTCTTCGAAGCTGTCGTCCGAGTCGACGGAGATGTAGTCCTTGTCAACATCGCCAGCGTCGCCGGAGATGTTGAGCAGTTCCCAGTCGCTGTTGTCACGAGCGTATATCGCAACTTCGTCGGCACTCTGGGCGGTACCATTGATGTCGACTTCAGAACCGACCGTGTAGGTGTCGGTCGGGCTGTTGAGGGAAACCTCTCCCTCCTCGACGTCGAAGCTGACATCATCTGCAGACGTCAGGTTGCTAGTATCGTCAACCGAGCTCTCCTCATAGACATTAACGTCGATCGAGGAGTCATCGAGATATGCCGTCTCGATGGAGCCGACGCCCTGCGTACCATCAATCTCGACGGTGGCGTACGCGTACTCCATCTCGTTAGGCGTATCAGTCCCATTGTAGACGCCAGTCGCGTTGACGTCCTGAACGTTACGGAAGATGTCTTCCGCATTGTCGTAGCTGACACCGTCGCGGAAGTCGCCTGCGTCAATGGCAACAACGTGTTCGTCGCCATTCGTTCCGCCGCTCAGGGTGTACTGGAGGTTGTCACCGCGTGTGACAGAGTCCTCAGCAGTATCGATCGAAAGCTGGTCCTGGGAAGTGGTCTCGATGGTGTACTCCTGGACCACGCTGTCGTAGTCAAGGTTGTTGGCACCCTCGAAGGTGACGGTGTACTCACCTGCATCTTCGGTTTGCAGATTGAGGGAAGTATTCTCCCCGGTGTTGTTGAGCTCCGTGGGACCCTCGACGACCTCACCAGTGATTTCGTCACCGTTCGGATCAGTAACCTCTACTGAAACGTTTTCAGCGTCGTCAAAGTTCCACTCCGCGTAGATTTTGAGGTCATCCGCATTCGAAGTGGCAATCTGGCTAATGTCGTCAGTACTACCGTTGTTGCGTACCTCCGCGGTGGTGATCCGAGGCTGGACGACCGTTACACTGAAGCCACTTCCGTCGGCGTTGTCAGCGTAGGTTCCAGTCTCTTGATCTTCCGGAATCGGCATCTGGAGGGGCGTACCCTCACGGTTACCGGAGGTCCCCTCTAAGTCACTGGCCTCGAACTTCTGTCCAGTGTCATCGTAGAAGAAGAGATTCTCTTCGCCCTGGTAAACCGAACTTCCATTTCCAACTGCGGTACCACCATCAACGTCCATACGATCTCCATCCGTTACATTAACCGCTGCAGCAGGTGCAGCCGCGAATCCAACGGCCACCATGGAGATCACCATGAGAGCGCTGAAGAAGACCGCATTGGCCTTCGTGCGTGTATTGTCGTTTGTCATTGTATGTTCTTGTGGTCTGCGTCGCGACACCTGTGCTTTGTCCGTACCTTACTCGCCCGTTCGTCGTCGACCAACATCACATCGAGGGCGCGACCGGACTTGGGTCGGATTACTCGCGGTGTGGCATCGCATTGTCCGCATCGGTAGGGGTACTGCGTCTGTAACAATCATCGTCGAGTATAAATGCTTTGTGTGCCTCTCGGCAGTGTGTGGATGCGACACACAGAAGATAGCGGTCGTCAGACAGTCGTTTTTAAAATATAGAGAGACAATTACACACTATCGCCACTGTGTGAAAAATCTCATCGGAGCCGCGTACGCCAGTCGACCGGAACATCTACCTATACAGGGTTCCTCATGTTAATTGGGGTCGAGCTCTCTCAGGCGACTGGGTGCTGATTTTCAGGGTAGGGGACCTGCCCAGTCGTCTGCGTTCCCAAGACGCTGATACTCCAAAGAGCTTCAGCGTTTTCGAGGCGGAGCCTCGGGCCTCAAGGAGCGAGGGGTTCAGACGCTCAGTCGGAAGCGCGACGCGAGTAGGCCGGAGAGGAGGCCGACACGAGCTTTTGCAATCACTATGTTACACCATATCTTACTGCCAGTTAGTGCTGTGTGTCCACAAGTGGCGCGCAGTACGGGCCGCAGTAGCCCGGCCCTGAATGGTGGGTTTGTCGACCCCGAAGGGCGTCCGTAGGCGGGGCGCACAAGACGCCCCGTCGCGCCAACCGAGGGCGAAAACCACATCAAAGCCCCACCCTCAACGAGCGAACCCCGTAAGGGGTGAGCGAAGTAGGCTGGGATCGGTTACCTATGCGTCTGTGTCCTCGAACGCGGCCGCGACAGCCACCTTCCATGATCCGAAGCAACGCTGACAGAAGAGACCTAGCCAAGAGAGATCTGCGTCTGGTTGCCTTGGAGTACGGCTTCACCGGTCACGGTGACGGTCTGGTTGCCGATGGTGTACTTGCCGGGATGCGCAACGCGAATGGCAGCGGTACCATCTGAGACAGAAGCAGTCCGAGTGTACGTGTACGTCTCCTCCGCGAGCGTCACTGCTGTCGTCGCCGACACCTGCGCGTCGGTTGGTTCGGCTACTTCGATCACGGCCCCTGACACGACCGCAAACGTCCGGACGCCATCATCGGCCGCGAGCAGTTGGTAATGGCCGACCGGATCGGTGTCGTTACGGCCGACACCAAGCCCCTCATGAAGCGCTGCGTACGTGGTGTTCGTTGCCGGCGCGTTCTCGCGCTCAGTTAGTACGACGTACCCGACCCGATCGCGGAGCCGGTCATATTCGGCGTCGGGGTCCGGAGATGCGAGGAACGAACCGTGGTTGCTTCGTGCGTAGCCGTAGCTCTGGGCCTCACCACTCACGAAGTAGTTGTACATGCGGTTATCGCCCCACTGACTCAACACGAAGTTGCGGGGATACTCACGCTCAACCTGCTCTGCGTGGGCGTCGACGGTCTGGGCGGCGTCGAACTGCGCGCGGTCATAGGTGGTCTGTCCGACAAGCGACGGTACAAGGAGGAGGTTGAACAAGAGGACGAGCGCAACCGTCGCGACGAGGTACCCGCGCAGGCGAGTCCCCGATGGCAGCGCTAGTGACGTGATCGACTGTTCATCGGCTACTGTGTCATCACTTCGATGCCGATTCGGCCGGGAAGTGGTGTTACGCTCGTTGTTCGGCCCAAGAGTCACGACGGGACGCGCGATGTCGATAGCCGACAGGAGATAGACAAGCCCAATCCCGGCAAAGGGGGCGATGACGATCGCGAGCTGGCCCGCAAACCGCACCTGAACCGTCGCAAGCAGCGTGTAGTACCACGCGAAACAGACGAGGACGAGCCAACCGGGCTCATACCGCCGCGCGACCGCCCACGTCGCGACCCCGAGAACGGCGACGGCGAAGTAGAACCCCACTCCAAGTTGGAGCAGCGGCCCGAACACGACCGCGAAGTCCGGTGAGAACAGTGATACTGTCTCCGAGATTCCTTCACGGAAGAACAGATCACCGGCGCGCGACTGGAGGCGGGCAACATCGTCCGGACGAAGCCGCGCATAGCCGAACAGGCCGGTGAGGGCCACGAGCGCCTCGACCGCGACGAGTCCGAGCGGCGGCAGCGAGAGGCGACGCCACAGCTCACCGAGGGCGACGACGACGAACGCGCCGCCGGCGACGAGAAGGGGCGTGCCCGCGGCGATCGACTCGTGCCAGCCGAGCGCAAGGTGTGCGGCGAGCGCCAGCCCGGCGCCGAGGGCGAGCCCCCCAAGTAGCGGCGCGTTGGCGAGGCCCGGAGCGATGTCGTGGCGCACGTCGAGCGCAACCCGGAGGCCGACGACGCCCGCCAAAGGGACGAACGTGAGCGGCGAGCCGCCGTAAGCGTGCGCGGACGCGAACACGGCAACCGCGAGGACGAACGCGGCGGCCCACATCCTCGCGTCGCGGGCGTGTGCTCGCGCCGCGGCTTGAAGATCGTCTCCGGCGTCCGACCCCGCGTCGTCCGAGCCGCGCCGTGGCCTTCCCGTGACCCGTCCGGTGACGTCGGTCGCGAGGGCGGTCAGTGCGAGGACGAGCACGCCGATCCACAGGTACTGATGGGCTTGGTGATCGAGAAAGCCGACCGAGGTGTACACGACGTTCACCGGGGCGAGCCCGTAGAAGACGACCGCGGCGAGCGCCACGCGGACGTCGCCCGTGAGCGACTTCGCGATCCGGTAGACGACGTAGCCGAGACACACCGAGGCGACGACCGGAAGCCACGCGGCGACTGCGGGCGCGGCGTCGACGCCGCCGAAGAGGACGGTCACCCACCAGTTCATGGCGTGCGCGAGCGGGCGCGTGCCCGCGGCGCCGCCCATGTCGGCAAACAGGCCGAAATCGAAGACGCCATCCGCGCGGGCGGCCAGCCGCTCTTGCCAGTACCGGAAGAAGTAGGTGTCGTTGGCCGGAGAGACGACGAACCCGTCGCGGAGGACGGCCGGCGCCGCGACAAGCCGGGCGGCGGCGACGGCGAGCAGCGCGCCGACAAGCGCGAGGGCAGTACGCCCGTCAGGGAGTGACTCAGCGAGCGAGGGCGGCACCCCGGAGGTGGCAGTGTTCGTCCCGGCGGCCGCCTTCGGAGCGCCGGGCGGGGCAGTCTCGTCGGCCGAGACAGTTTCATCCGTCGCGTCGGGGTCGGCCGGGCCCGCCTCGATCGCGGCGCGGACCGCCTCCGGGTGGCGGAGCCGATAGCCGTTCCCGGCGTCGGTCGCGAGGTCGCGGGCGACAAAGTCGCCGAACTGACCGGAATCAAGCGCGATGTCGGCGAACGTCCACGGTTCACCGTCGGCGTCACGCTCGGCGAGCGCGGCGAGGGCCTCCTCCGCGTCCGGGTGGGCCGCGAGGAACGCGCGGGCGGCCGCGGTCGTCTCCTCGGGCGAGGGCATTAGCGTGTCTGTGTCGGGGGCGCCGATTAGCGGTTTCGGTTGGGCGCGCACCGAAACGCGACTCGCAACGAGACGGCGAGGAACGTGATGGGCAGAGACTACCCCCGGCCACCACACTGTCCGCGGAAACAGTGTATTTAACAGCGTTCGCCTATCAACCGAATGATAATGGATACCGGCTGGCGCTACCGGATCGCGAGCGTCTGCGGGGTTGCCGGGCTGGCAGCACTCGCGGTCGTCCTCGTGAACAACGGCGCCGTACAGACGGCCGCCGGATCGCTGCCCGTCCTGGGGCGACTGCCGACCGACCCCCCGGCCGGCGCGGAGTTTGCGATCGAGGTCGCGCTAACGGCGGCGGTGATTGCGGGCGCGTTCGTTCCCCTCTATAAGCCACGCCCGCGGCGCATCCTTGATATCGTTGCGCTCGCGCACAAGCGTACGCTTGTCGCTGTGTTCGCGCTGGCGACGGTCGGCTACTTCGATTACACGTACAAGGTGCCGCGGCTCACGCTCGTGTTGATCACGCCGGCACTTTTTATCATATTACCTGCGTGGTTCGTCTGGCTCCGCCGCCCCGAGGTGCGGAGCGAGCGAGCGATCGTCGTCGGCGACGATCTTGAGCAGATCGCCGCGATCGCGGACCGGGCTGAGCCGGAACTGCTCGGCTATCTCTGTCCCACGTCTGCGGCAACGGCGGACGGCCCATGGGACGGGGTGTCAGCAGATCGAGACTGGACAGACGCGCCGGCGGTCTCCGACGGCGGGCGGTCGCTCGTCGACGTGCCGCGGCTGGGGGGGCTCTCGCGGCTGGAGGATATCCTCGTCGAGCACGACGTCGACACCGTCGTGTTGGCGTTCGGGGAGGCCGACCGCGCGGAGTTCTTCGGCGCGCTCGACGCCTGTTACGAGCACGGCGTGGCCGCGAAGGTCCACCGCGACCACGCAGACACCGTGTTGACCGCGGACGGCGACCCGGGCGCGTCGCTCGTCGACGTCGAGATCGAACCGTGGGACGTCCAAGACCACCTGTTCAAGCGCGCGTTCGACGTGGCGTTCGCCGCGGTGGGGCTCATCGCATTGTCGCCCGTAATCGTGCTGATCGCACTCGCCATTAAGATGGATGACGGCGGTGCGGTGTTGTACCGACAGGAGCGCACCGCGGTGTTCGGCGAGACGTTCGACGTGTTCAAGTTCCGGTCGATGGCGCCGGAGGGGGAGTCCGCAACACCGGTCGACGACGGGGAGAACGACCGCATCACGCGCGTCGGGCGGGCCATTCGGCCGACGCATCTCGACGAGATCCCGCAGCTGTGGTCGATCCTGCGCGGCGACATGAGCGTCGTCGGCCCGCGGGCGGTGTGGACCGAGGAGGAACACCTGCTGGAAGATGAGACCGACATGTGGCGCAAGCGGTGGTTCATCAAGCCGGGGCTGACCGGGCTGGCGCAGATCAACGACGCCAGCAGCGTCGAGCCCGAGACGAAACTGCGGTACGACCTCCGGTACGTGCGCGAGCAGTCGCTCCCGTACGACCTGAAGATCGTCTCGCGACAGATCTGGAAGGTCGTGACGGACGTGTGGAAGACCGCTCTGGGTCGCGACGGGGAGTCGGAGTCGGAGTAGTCGGAGGAGTCGAGAGATTCGGAGGAGTCGGAGTCAGAGTAGGCGGTATCGATCGGCTCTCGACGACATCACCCACAGAAAGTACTTATTCTCCCTCGGATACGATCAGATATGAACGTTCGAGCGACGGTCGG
Organism: Halorubrum sp. GN11_10-6_MGM; assembly: GCF_005435165.1. Taxonomy (GTDB): domain Archaea; phylum Halobacteriota; class Halobacteria; order Halobacteriales; family Haloferacaceae; genus Halorubrum. The sequence goes on from NZ_SGUC01000014.1 coordinate 27,649, forward strand.
ACGACCACGCACCCGGTAGACGGTCCGTGCGACCGCCCCGCCGGGGCCGTAGCGGGCTGTGTTCCAGTGCGTGGAACCGCCATGAACGACGACGAACTCCTCCGTCAAGAGCTGCGCAGCGCTCGCGAAGAACTCGTCCGCAAACGCACGTCCGAGGACACGGCCTCCGCGGAGAGCCGGCTCCCGCTAATGCCGGAGCGCGACGAGGCGTTCATCCGGCTCGCCCTGATGAGCGTCGAAGAGCTCGAAACGCATATCGAACGACTCGAACGCGATCTGGCCGATCTTCAGGAGGGTGTCGAGCGACCGGACGAGTAGCTCAAACTCCGAGTGGAATACACCACGCTCGCGAGTGAACTCTTCGTATACTCGTGTAGGCAGAGAGCAGATGACATCATGAGGATTCCCGAACCGGCCGGTGAGGGTGTAGATTTTGGTGCGGGCGATATCAGTTTGCTGACTCGATAGCATGGTATGCTCGCGTTGAGATTATAAGATGGCAGATATAGTATATAAACGAGACATGCCAGGAGACAATGGTAAATCAGATCTAGTTATAGTGAATGGAGAAGTATAAAATGAAGAATACCAGATAGTAATAGACTATTTAACACACTATAGAGATAGACAGTAAATACGTTACTGGCGGCTAGACATGCGTTTTCTGAATCAAAATGGTCACAGCAAGATCACGTAGCGAAGTAGTATCCGAAACGCCAGCGCGGCGAACATGAACTCTCGAAGGATTTGCCTCGTGCCTGTCGGCCCAGGCAAGTCACAATAAGGAAGCCTACTGAGCAGAGTTGAACAAAGCAGCGAGTTCGTCCAGTCCGTAGAGAGATGTATCGGGACGGTCGTCAACTGCTTCACGCAACTCGTCGGTAAATCCGGACCGAGAGAAAAGCGCATAGCGCACGTCCCGATCAGCTCCCTGCCACCGGACCTCCGACTCCAGTGCGGTGAGGTCATCGAACACCGCACGGCCAACGGGCGTTGCGGTCCATTTACACTCACCGAGTAGCAGCGTGTTCGTGTCTCGGTTGATTCCGACGATATCGATCTCATCACCGCCGTACCACCAGCGGCCGACCCGCGAGCAGGAGACGGGGAACCCAGTCGTGCGAACCGCCTGTTGACACACGGTTTCGAAGGTCCGACTCGTGTGTGTCGGGAGCGTCTCGGCGAGCGCCGCTCGGACCGGCGCCGTCTGTCCCTGTTCGAGGGCCCCCGATTCGGTGCCACGTAGCGAAACCAGAACCGAAGGAAGTCGTCTGTGAGTCGATAGAGTCCACGCCCGTCCGGGTCCGTGACTGGATGCTCCCGGTCGAGGATCGCCAACTGGGTTAGATTCTGGAGATATCGGGAGAGGCTGCTGGCATCGCGTCCGATCTCGTTGGCGATCTCGGTAACACGGGTCGCTCCAGCGGCGATCGCTTCCAAGATAGCCAGATACGTGGCGGGCTCGCGGAGTTCCTGCCGTAACAGAAACTCCGGCTCCTCGTAGAGGAACGCACCCTTCGAGAGGATCGCCTGCTCGATGTTCTCGAAGAGAGATTGCTCCGGGTCGAACTGTTCGAGATACGCGGGAACGCCTCCCAGAACGCTGTACAGCTGGATCTGCGTCTCCAGATCGGTCTGCGGGAAAAACGCGCGGACATCCGCGAACGAGAGCGGCGCGAGTTCCCATTGTCCCGTCCGTCGCCCGTACAAGGGGCTCTCGTAGCTCAACACACCGTCTTCCATCATCGAAATCGATGACCCCAACAGTACGAGTGAGATATGCGTCCCGTCTAGCACATCGTCGACGATCGTCTGAAAGACGGACGGGATCGTCTCATCGCCGTCCACGAGATACGAAAACTCGTCGAGTGCCACCACGCATGGATCGTCGACGCGAGCGGTGAGATATCGAAACGCCTCCACGAAGTCGTCGACATCGGGTGTGATGTCATCAAACGCATCAGCACACTGCGACGCAAATCGTCGGGCGTTGTGTTTTGACCCCCGCTCGTCACAGAGATAGTAGATCGACGTCCGCTTTACTTCTTCAAGTGCGGTCGTTACGAGAGTCGTCTTGCCGACGCGTCGTCTCCCGTAGACGACGAGTAGCTGTCGCTCCTCTTGAGAGAGGTGTGACGTGAGCCACTCGAGTTCTCGCTTCCGGTTTATCATTATGTGTACGATAATATTATCGCCTTCATAATAGCTGTTCGGATCGATCGGGATCGCGGCTATACCCACGACGAACTCCTCCATCAGGAACTGCGCAGCGCTCGCGAAGAACTCGTCCGCAAACGGGCGCGACGATCTGAGAGTCCGGCCCCCTCGGAGAGCCGGCTCCCGTTGATGCCGGAGCACGACGAGGGGTTCATCCGGCTCGCCCTGATGAGCGTCGAAGAACTGGAAACGCATATCGAACGAATCGAACGGGATCTGGCCGATCTTCAGGAGGGCGTCGAACGACCGGACGAGTAGACGGGATGTAACCAATTAGATAAGCAACTACTACTGATCGATTCCCTCTGAGACCGGGACACACCCCGTACCGAGTGTACACTAGTCTGGTACGGTCGCGTCGAATGAGAGTGACGGTCGGGCAGAGACACCCCTCGTACCGAGTGAGTCCGACCAGTCGGAGCTGGAGATGAGTTACCAGTTACTAGATCACCTGCTACTGGCCGTCAAGTCCTTTCGTAACGATCTCCGGCGATCGAAGCAGGCGGTGGACTCGATAGCTCCCGCCGCGGTGGCCACCACCCGTGTGTTTGCTCTCGGTGACACCGAGAAACGCCTGCTCTTTGAGGAGGCGTTGGACGCGGTCGTAGCTCAGCGGCGTCGTACCGGCCTGCTCGGCGATCTTCTGATAGGCATCATAGACTTCTGCCGTGCGAAACGTCCGTGTATCGGCCTGTTCGGTGAGGAGTGCGAGCGCCCGGAGGATGTGTTTCACATGCGGCGTCTGTCCGCTCACGAGTTTCTGGAATCGGTTTATTTCCGCACGGTCGACAGCGTCATCAACGTGAACTTCCGTGACGTGATCAGCCTGTTCCTGTTCGGCCAGCCGCCCCGCTTCGTACAGCATATCGATCGCCTTCCGGGCGTCACCGTGTTCACGGGCGGCGAGCGCTGCGGTCTTCGGAATGACACCGTCGTCGAGTACGCCATCCGCGAAGGCGTCCCGGCGACGGGAGAGGATCGCCTCGATCTGTGTGGCGTCGTAAGGATCGAAGACGAGCTCGTTGTCCTGGAGCGAGGAATCGACGCGCTCGCCGAGTCGTTCGCGGTACTCGATCTTGTTGCTGATACAGATCGCGCCGACGAACGTGTCCGCCTTTCCGCTTTCCTGTGCGCGCGAGAGGCTCCGCAAGAGCGCGTCGCCGTCGAGTTTGTCGATCTCGTCTAAGACGACCACGAACGCGTCGACGTCGCCTTCGGTGAGTAGCTCCCAAGTGATGTCGCGGTAGTCCGCGGCCCCGATACCGCGCCGGGGAATCGAGCGATCGTCGACGGCGTCCCCGAGCCGTTCGTGAAGTTCACGCGCCATCTGCCGACTCGCCTGCGCTTCGGTCCCGTAATCCGAGCAGTCGATGTAGGCGTACGCGAACGTGTTTCCGTTCGCCGTTGCGCGACGTCTGGCCTCCCTGGTGACACACCTCGTAACGAGTGATTTTCCGGTCCCGGTCTTTCCGTAGACGATCGTCGTCTCGGGCGGGCCGCCGCGTATCGCGGGAGCGAGCGCGCTCCCCATCGACTCGATCTCTCCGTCGCGGCCGACGACACGGTCGAGATCGGGGACGTGGCCGACGCGAACCAGCTCTCGCTCCCTGAAGATCTCTCCCGTCTCGAAGATGTCACCGCGTTCCGTCATACTCGTGTGTCAACGTCATCTGGGATATATCCATCGACCTCATACCGAGTGAGATTCATTAAAATAGTTTTAGAAGATTACAAAGTACTATTCAGTTCTTTTTAAATATGTTATATCCATACACTACACACCCCAATCCGAGTGACATTCGCCACAGTCGGCCACCGACGAACCATGTATCTCGTGGACCGATCTCACTCGGTATCGGGTGTGGGTGTCGATAACAGCGAATCGGTCACATCGACCCTCCGATCCCGTCTTCACTCGGTACTGGGTGTGTCCCATCGATACGTCTCCGTTGAAATACTGTCTACCTAGAGTCTATTAGCTATCGTACCCTAGGGTACGGTATGGAATCAGCCGGGGGTATCTCGACTCGGCTCGCACAGCTCAAGCCGCGGCTCGAGCAGGAGTATCCGATCAGCGAGTTGGGTATCTTCGGGTCGTATGCCCGCGGTGAACAACAGTCAGACAGCGACTTCGACGTCCTCGTCGGGTTCGAGCAGCCAGTGACGTTGTTCGATCTCGTGCGATTAGAAAACGAGCTGACGGATCAGCTCGGCGTCGAAGTCGACCTCGTGACGAAGGATTCGTTGAAACCACGGATCGAATCCCGAGTTGCCGACGATCTCGTCTTTGTATGACAGAAGTTCTCGACTACCTTGATGACATTCTCGAAAGCGTCGAGAAGATCTGGCGATTCACTCGACGCTATCGAGTGAGCCATACAGTTCTTCGTTCTGAAGATGCGTACAGAACTGTGCACAAAGTCGACAGCAGTCCTCCGCATCAGTGAACGTCCGGAGGCTCGCGTCCCAGCGTGCGTGGACGGCTCCGAGCATCGCACTGCGAACTGATGGTTCGGTCGCGACCAGCACCCGTCGTGCGCGTTCCGGTGGTGTCGCGTCACTTGCCGGCCCTCGCATGTCATCCGTCGACAGGAGATCCTCGAGGACGCTCCCGATCTCGATCCCGACGCCGAGGTTGTCGCCGACCTGCGGGGCGATGAAGATCGTCGCGTTACTCGCCTCTGCGAAGGCGATACTCTGAGTGGCGGCGTCCATCTCGTCGAGTGAGATCCCGACATCGATCGCGAGGAACGCGTTGAAGCCGCGGTCACGGAGACAGTCTCGTGTCTCCTGAAGGAGACGTAAGACCGCGTCCTCGGCGTACTCGCCGGTGGTGTCGTCCCACGTCGCAAACGACGGGACATCGTTTTCGACGTCGGCGTCCGTCGGGAGCAGCGCGTCGACGTCGAACGTTCGATACGGCCCCATTAGATAGACGAGAAACCGTTCTCGCCGGACCGGAGCAAGCGCATCCGAGTCACCGGCGGCACGGGGAAGGTTGTCGATGATCCGTTGCCGCATTCGAGTCGGTGATTCAAAGTGATAGTATATAAATATCGGGATTCTCAAAGATATTCTAGTCGAGAACACCTAAGTACAGCGCGTGCTATCGTTCAAGCAGAGGCACTCCAGATGTCCGAAACCGATCGCCAGCAACCGGAGGAGATTCGGCAGCCGGACCCGCTGCTTCCCGACGAGAGCGGGCTGACGCTCGCAGAATACCTCTCGATGCAACAGGCGATCGGCCATCCGACGCGGTTTCGGATCCTGCGAACGCTCGTCGCCAACGACGAACTGAGTGCCGCAGATCTCAAGGCCGCAGTCGACGTCGAGTCTCACAACTTCCACTACCACCTCGACGAACTGGTTGCCGTCGGACTCGTCGACAAGCGCCAGCGACGGACCGCGGATAGCCAGGGTTTCTACACGTACTATCGACCGACAGGGATGGGTCGCGGGATTCTCGATCACGGTGTCGAAGAGCTCATGCGTCGTGAACGCGAGTTCAACGACGCGTATTCGTGAACGCTATACGTTTTTAGTCGTTGAGCCAGTCGAGACTGTTCCTGTCCGCGATCGCTTCGCGTATTCGAGTCACGATCGCCCGCGTGCTCACGAGTGGACGCGTGGCTGACCTGAGAAACGACGGCTCTGCCTGCCCGGCGTCCAGTAGTGGATCGTCGGCAACGTTGCTTTCGAGGGATCTGGAGAACATAGTCTCCGAGAAACCATTGCCCGCAGTGCCGACCTTCGCGGGAATGAACTGTGATATACTGTGAGTGTGGTCATCACACTCTAACTAAGTTTAATATAATTGCCACGATAACAAATATTGACGTCCGAAACAACCCCGATAAACGGAGAAGTCCCCAACATGGTCGACACTCGCCTCAAATCGCGGCGTGCTCGTTCTCGCTTAGCCGCGAGTCGCGTGTTTGGCGAGTCCCTACAAGACCAGCGTCCGGAGAAACCGAACGAGAATCACCGGGTCTGCGTCGCCATCGAATACGAGAGTGCGACGCACTCCGGCGATCTCCGGACACTCTCACCCGCATAACCCGGCTCCCACGCGGACTACCCGTCAGGGGCTGGGGAACACGGGATTGCCGCCTGCGTTCGTCTAGTACTCGCTTGGCTCACAGCCACAGACGAGTACGACGATTGAGGCTCGCGGCAGTTTGGTCTGCGTTCGTTCCTGACTGTGGGACGAACGAGCGATGCTGTGCGTGCTGAACGCACCAAGAGTCGCTGGTACGCGTTCCCGCAGCGATAGCTGCGGCTACGACAAGCCCCGGAGTCTCCGCTGGCGAGAGACGCCGGACTTTGAATCCGGAGGTCGCCGGTTCGATTCCGGCCGGGGCGACATGCCGACGTAGTGTAATCGGCGATCATACGGTCCTGTCACGGCCGTGATCCGGGTTCAACTCCCGGCGTCGGCGTGGTGCGTGGTGTTGCCACGTGGGGATACCCATCGAGGTAGGCAGCCCGTTGGTGCGATCATCCGGATCGTTCTCGCGGTGCTGGGCCCAGCAGGGTCTGTGACCTATCTGAGCCGGTGTGGTATTCCCGGGATCACCCGAAGTACGCCCCCGCGATGAGAAACGCAATCACGACTACTCGGTCGGGGTTGCGCAGTTGGAAACAGTCGTACAGAGAGAGAATCAACTGCCGAACGCTCGGCAGTTCCGTGAGCCGAAGTCCAGCGGACGACATCTGTGCCTTGGACGCACAGGACCGAGGTTCGACTCCTCGTCGACTCAGTGTGCCGCGACTGGGTATCAGGGAACCCAGCGGCCTGCTACGCCGTGGCCGTCTGCTATCGGTCTCCCGGTTCGAATCCGGGTCGTGGCGTCATGACAACGAATGTCTGTCCTGCCTGTGAGGAGGAAGCGTTCCGTCACGTCCAGCTCGGTGAAACAACGTCGATCGACACGATTGGAAGCGTGAAAATCTGCGTCACCGATGACGGCACGTACTTCCACGGAACGAGGTGATTGCCATTTGTCCCTGTCCTGACTGGGTGCTGGTGAGCGCATTCGCCTGGACAGTGATCAAAAGCTGAGCAATGGGCATCTTCCGGCGTCCTGTGAGTAACGCGAAGCGTGCTCATCGGAGTTTGTGCTGGTGAGGCATGCCGGTAAGCGACCGCGCTCGGTTAGAAACCGAGGGTCGCGAGGCTTCGGAGTTCGACTCTCCGTCTCACCGTTGGCGGAGTTTCCCTAGCTTGGTCAAGGGACTGCGTTGGAACCGCAGCGTCCGCGAGGACACGAGTGTTCAAATCGCTCTCCCGCCGCTGCGTGCCAACGTGATTCGCAGAGCCGTTGGTGATTTTCGAAGGACGCCGCCATGCCAGAGTGGTCAAACGGACACGGTCGAGGACCGTGTGGGTAGTCCTTCCCAGGTTCGAATCCTGGTGGCGGCATCCAGCCATTATGTCGGGAGACAGTTCCCGATCAAACGTTGCGTCGCCATACCCAAGCGGTCAACGGGAAGCGGTTCAGACCCGCTGGCGTAGGTCCTTCCGAGGTTCGAATCCTCGCGGCGACATTTCTCTCTGTGGTCTAGCGGCTACGATGCCTCCCTGTAGAGGAGGAGACGCACGTTCGAGTCGTGTCGGGGAGACTGCGGGACGATGGAAGAGCCTGGTATTCACACTCTCGCCGAGTTTTCACCGGGGATCCGGTGCGACGGGGAGAGCTCCTTCATCTCACTTGTAATGGGAACACGCAGGTTCGAATCCTGCCCGTCCCACTGGCTGATGACCTCTTCGCAGGCGAGGCCAATTCGCTCCAGTGGAGTAGTGGCCAAACTCACGGCCCTCTCACGGCCGACCCCCCGGTTCGAATCCGGGCTGGAGCATGCGGATCCAGAGCCTATGCGGACAGGCAAGCGGCTTTAACCCTGATTGTGGGACGTTCGAGTCCTTCCCAGGCGCTTGGAACCACGAGTCCCATAGCGTTCATGCTCCCGGAGTCTCCGTTGGCGAGAGACGCCAGCCCTTCAAGCTGGAGGCCAGGGGTTCGATCCCCCTCGGGAGCACTCGGGGCTGACAGTGACAAACTCTCGTGTGACTATTGACTAGCTTGCAGGCAATAAGATGGAAACACGGGTCAGCGACGCTGTCACTGTCAGTCCCCCATGCGTGTGGTCGTCGAGGTGGTGCGTTCCTTCAGCCTGCAAAGCATCACACCGGGAGTCATAGCCCGTTGCACCATCCGTTTCACGACCACACGTGGCGACCGTCGAGTCGGGGCGCTGCTTCGCCCAGGAACACGCAGGTTCAAATCCTGTCGGTGGTACTATCCATCGAAAACATCCCGGACAAAGAGCGCACGAGGGTGCTCTCGACACCGGGTCCCGCTCCGACAGTTTTCCGGTCGCCATCACTCATCTCGTGGCCGTCGAGTTGGAGTCATCCGTCGCCTCAGGAGCCGGAAGTCCGGGTTCGAATCCCGGCGGTGGAATCCCACTGGTCCACCGTGGTGTAACCAGGTAGCACGCCGCTCTGGCTCCAGTAGTTTTCCGGCCACGTCCGTGTCTCCGTAGCTCAGGCAGGACAGAGCACCGTCAGAGCTTGCTCTGACGAGCCCTCGTTCGGGTCTTCGACCCTCATGAGGACACCGGCCTTCGAAGCCGGGTGTCGCACGTTCGAATCGTGTCGGAGACGTTCGCTGCTTACACTCCATGTGAGCAGCATCGGTATCGGAGTCGCCTGTTGCGGCTCCGGGTGATAGTATGGAATTCAACAAGCCACAGCAAACGGTCGCGGAAGCGACGCGAACCACTAACTACGAGGGTGGGGAAGCGTTCGAGCCTGCCGACCCTCGACTCGCACTGTACAAGCGCACGATCAACCAACTGCTGGAAGGCTCGTTCTACGAAAGCGATGATGAACAACTCGCGGCAGTCGTACAGCGCTTCGACGCTGCGGCAGACGAGGATCCAGAATTCGTCTTGAAGCTCGCCGCGTACGCACGGCAAGAACTCTACCTGCGGGACATTCCACAGGTGTTGCTCGTACTGGCAGCCAACGACGAGCGGTTCAAGGACGACTCTCCGGAGTCGCTTATCCGCGAATGGGCGCCGGCGATCATCCAGCGGATGGACGAAACGGCGACGGCGCTTGCCGTCCACGACCAGTTGTTCGGCGGCACGGCCCCGTGGCCACTCCGCCGGGGGATCGAGGACGCGCTCGTGGCCATGGCTGACGCCTACACGCTCGGCAAGTACGAGCTGTCGCGCCGCGAGGTGACGCTCCACGACGTGTTCAACCGGGTCCACCCAGCACCCGTGGACGACGAGCAGGAGGCCCTGTTCGAGCGGTTCATGCGCGGCGACCTCGACGACTACCCCGACGTCGATCCGGTGGCCTCGCCAAACACGTGGGAGACGGTCATTTCCGAGCGCGGCAACACCCGAGACGCGTGGGAGACGCTCATCGAGGACGATGCGTACACGCTCCCGATCTTCGCGTCGATCCGGAACCTTCGGAACATGCTCGAGGCTGGCGTCGACGAGGACACTATCGTCGACCACCTCGATCTGGAGGCGGTGCGACACGCGCCGTTGTACCCGTTCGGGTACTACCAAGCGTACACCGCGCTACAGGAAGCGGACATCCACGCACCCGCCGTCGAACAGTGGCTGGAATCCGCTATCGACGTCGCAGTCGAGACTGTCCCTGCCGGCTTCGGCGACACGTTCGTTGCCGTGGACCTGTCGGGATCGATGGACCACCCGCTGTCCACGAACAGCACGCTGCGACTCAAAGAGATTGGCGCGCTGTTCGGTGCGATTCTGGCCGACCAAGGTGCCCAAGTCGGCGGGTTCGGAGACGACTTCCAGACCGTTCCGATGCACGTCGACACGCCAGTCCTCCAGCGTCAAGACGCAGTGCTGGCCATCGACGAGGGTGTCGGCAATTCGACGAACGGCTGGAAGGCAATCGATCACCTCCGCGAGCGAGGTGAGCCCGTTGAGCGCATCGTCGTCTTTACCGACATGCAGATCTGGGACAGCACGCCGTTCATGGCGCGCGATTCCCAGACCGTCAAGTCGGCGTTCGATGCCTACCAAGCGGAGGTCGCTACAGACACGGCGTTGTATCTCGTCGACCTTGCCGCCTACGGCGATCTGGTAACACCGGAAGGCTACGAGAACGTCTACAATATCTCTGGCTGGACGGAAAACGTGCTCACGTTCATCAAGCACGCTGAGAAGCCGTCACAGGTTCTCGACGACATCGACGCAGTCGAGCCTGAATAATCTGGTTCTCTCATTTTTTACCAGGCGCGAGTGGTGGCGTTCGGTACCACGCGGTCCTGCCACGACCGAGACGGGCGTTCGAATCGTCTCTCGCGCACTCGGAGCACAGTTCTGGACTAATCAGCCCATGCGGTACTCCTCCACGGAGATGGTAGAATGGCTGTAATCAATCCCAACGTCTCAGCTTCGACGACAACTGCTATCATGACGATCCGTATCCCTTGTGGCGCAGACGGTAATCTCGTCACCGACGCCGAAGACCGTCTCTCGCAGACAGCAGCTGTCGATGACGTACTAATTGACGAACTCCACAGCATTGAGCCGAAACTGTCGGCAACGGTCATTACCGTTGAAGTCGCGCTTCGTTGGACGACGACAATGACTCAAGGAGAGATCAGAGACCGACTTGCCGAGGTTCCGGGCCTTGAGTCGATCCAACGAATCGGATAAGATCGGGGTCTGCCTTGATGACGCAGGCTACCACATCGTTCTTGAGGGGAGGGTTACGGAAGTACAAGGAGAATGCCTCGCGCTTCAGCGCAGGGAGGATGTCAATGCGGGCGGGGAGGATGTCAATCTCCGGATTTGACCCACGTTGCGATCTGGCGGCTGTATGTATCGTACACGCCGAGTCCGGTTTGGAGTGTTTCATACACCTTGTCACCATCAACATGCCCGTACTCGTGGGCGAGGACGTTCCTGAACCCGATCGCTGCGACGAGCGTCGTCGCGGTCGCCTCGTCGATGACTCCCTCGCGATGTAACACACGAACCGCCTCCTTCGTCGTCCTTCCGTCATATCCAAAATCCCGCGTCGCGATGTGTTGGGCGAGATCCGAACACGCTTGAATCGCGTTCTCGAACATTCGCTCGACGGCGCGCTGTTCGGTCGTACTCTGGTGAAACTCGTCACGAGAGAGTGTTTCCCGCTTCTCGACTAGTTCACCGTAGTACTGCTCGATCTGCTCAAGTTTGATCGCGACGACTCGCTCATCAGCCACGGAGGCCGTCCTCCGCGATTCGGTCGATCACGGCATGCTGCCGGCGGCGAAGGTCGTCACGTTGATCACCGAACCGCGCTTCGATCTCCGTTTTGAACCGGTCGAAAGCGTCCGCATCGCCGCAGACGAACGTCCCCTTCACGGCATCATGGGCCACGGCAAGGGGAAGCGACTCGATATCGGACAGGTCAACGAACGGTAGATCGTCTTGCTGAAGATCTCCAGACAAAAAACATTGCTTCTCGAACCGTTCGGCTTCGGAGAGATCGTCGGAAAACTTCACAGCGAGATCGAGATCGGATGCCTGAGTCGACTCACCGGTGATTCGTGATCCAAACACCACCGCGAACTCAACGTCGTCGACGGCACACACCGACGCTTCGAGGACGGTCAACGGCTCCGTACTTCCGTCATCGGCGGTCATATCCGAGCAGACGGCGTATCGTCACAAAAGAATTCCGCCCAGCCGAACTGGCTGTAATCTGCCCTCCAGCGTGAGTACAGGGGATACGCAAGCCGTGGACAGTCCGAAGCGAACAGATTTCGAAGATGTGCTCCACCTGTCTCTCTCCTCCGAGGAACGACTTACCACGGACAGACTCGAGAGATACGGCACGTAACTCGAAGTCGAGGACTACGATGTATCAGCGGACAAGCGTGCTAGTAGATAGGCGGCCGTTGTGATCATCACCTGTACTGTCGCTCAGTGATCGAGAGACGTTCGGACTTCACGACAGAAGACCGGAAACCACTGGAGGTCGTGTTGAAGATGGGCATACACCTGTTCATCGTCCAGATCACCTCCGTAGTTGTGTGCGAGCACATTACGAAATCCGGCCGCTGCTCCCATTCGAGCCGCCGTCTCCTCAGAGAGCACGTCCTGTTGTTCGAGCTGATCGAACTTTTCGGCGTTGGTGGGAGGCATTTCTTCAGTCGAATCCCGAATGAGCAGCTCGGCGATGTCGATACAAGCTTCGATGGCAACCTGGAATTCTCGTTCAACGATCGCCTGCTGTTCTCGATCGGCGAGATACTCCTCGCGTTCGAGTGACCGTTTTTGAGCGAGTAGCTTCGTTGCTTCCGTCACAAACTCGACTTTGTCGACAATTCGGTCGATCGTCTCTCCGTTATGCGCCAACCGTATCCTCCATCTCCGTTAACAGATCGTCAAACCGGGCGAGCTGGTCGTCTCGGGTATCTTCCGGTGTTCGGTCACTGAAACGCTGTTGTAGCTGATCGGCTCGCCGGGAGTTCCCGACGAGAAGGACGCCACCTTGGAGGGCCGCCACTCCGATCTCTGGTCGCACTCCATCGAGATCGATCACGTCGACATCATTTGTCCCGAGTTCACGTGTCAGATCCGCGATCACGTTGAGGCGAGCGCGGCGTCTATGCTCCGGCGAAAGTTCCTCATCGAACTCGACGGCGACATCTACATCGCTTTCAGCATGCGTCTTCCCAGTCACCTGCGAGCCGAAGAGGATACCGAGTCGAATCGGATACCGCTGGAGGACGCCACGGACCGCCTCGTCGTCGATCGCGTCTCCATCAGCGGCATCAGAAGCCATGCGGGTTGGTAGACCTTCTGTTCGTTTGAATGTTACCGTCCTAGGAAAACTACTTGTTACTATCTTATTTTGAATATTTGATATATTTTCTTCTTGTTCCTATCTATCGGACGGCGAGCGTGCCAGCGAATGCCCAGCTGTTGTGAGCGTGTGGAGAGCACTCGCGAACGCCGGACCAGGGACGAGGACGTCCGCCTGGTCGCCGTCCCAAGCAATAACGCCAGTTCGGATGAGCGGTGGGAGATGCGACCGCTTGAGGTTCGTTCTGACTGTCCGCACTTGTGCGGTCGAGAGAGTCGGATGTTCGGCATCTGCTTCCAAGAGCGTAAGCATCTCTGCGAGTTGTCGGAGGTGGACGCGACTCCAGGGCGCTGCGGCGAGCGTGAGCACGACGGCGCGCTTGCGGTGGTGGCTCAGCAGGTAGAACAGGTCCGTCTCGCGATACAGCGGGAGGTCTTCGGCCTCGCCCGGCCCATCGTACGGATTGTCACCGCTCATGGGGACCTCCCTGATCGGCTAGTGTGACTCGAAGATCAACGTGATCAACGACTTCACGGCCGACTGGCCGCCAGCGACAGCCGGTCCACTCGTCTTCGAAGCGCCACCAACCAGGCCCGCTCTGTCTCGGCTCGAACCGGAAGCGACGTCGTGGCCCACGCTGGATCGTGAACCGAACCTCGAACCCGAAAACGTACTCAGGGTATTCCGCGTCCGGTCGAGTTGGATACGTACGGTACAGCTTGTCGAGATCCACACTCGTTGTGGATGTCTCTCGTCGTCTCATCATATTTTACAGGAGCTTGAACTACCAACTCCCGCATCCCTATCGGGAGATACAAACTGAACTGGAGCACCGAATCCGACAGCTCTGCAGAGGGTACAACAAAGTGGTATGCCCTCGTTAGGTCCTCTGTATCGCTTCGACAATTTCGCATCGTAGTGTGTAGGTTGAATGTGGACCCGACCGCTAGGTTCTCGGAAGTGTACCAATGGGACTATTCGATCGATTGACGTTCGAAGACGGTCTGGATGTAGCATTCCCAAATATCGGTGCCGATCCATTTGAGATCACGTGGCAGACGAAATCGCTCACACGTCACCAGCCAATGTTAGAGAACTACAAGGTAACGTCAGCGGGACGGTTGTTGAAGGAAGACGCCGAGTATGAGCACGCCCCTGAGGAAGACCGCCCCGGGTACAACGAGGAGACAGATGGATTTGACACCGAGATCGAACGGGCCCGGGGAAGTATGCGGAAGATCCACCACGGGTGGTCGGATACGGCATATCACGGCACATTCGAATTCCACAGGACCATCGATGGTGACTACGTTAGTCTCGACGCGAAATTCACTGACGGCCAGCTCGTCGAGATCTCACGCAACAAGTAGACCGAGCGTATGCTACCTGGCTGGGGAACGAGAACAGCTGCGAATCACTGAACCCGTGTTAGTTTACAATTCCCGCGAACAAGGCCCACAATAATGACATACAATACCCCTGAACCGGCTGAATTACCCCCATTAAATGAGGACACGCCCGCACCGGATGATCCTGTAGCCGTTGAGTGGTGGCACAGGTACGATGACGATGGATCTCCCGAGTTGGACACGTTCCATGGGTTCCACAATGCCACCCAGACCGCAGATGGAGACCCGCCAGCCGTAGAGACGGGCGAACTCGTCACCGAGTCCGGGACACAAGTGACGACAGCACAGCAATCCGACATCTCGACGGAGTCACGGTACCTCTATCTGACCCACGAGGAAGCACTTGAACGGGACCTGTCTCCGTGTACCGACTGTTTCCCAGTGTACGCAACAGAGATGCGCCTGTCGAAAGAACGGGGAGACGGTGGACTGTTGACCGAATCCGGTGTCGAAGGTGCGGTGTTTCTCGTCCAGATACGGCGCGATATGAGCGCGCCTTGGAGCGTTGATTCCGTCCACGAGACGTACACGTCGATGCTGTATCGGGCACGCGCTATTCGTCAACAGGTCGGGTCTGCGGCGGATCGTCTTCGGCTCTCGTATATGCCCGTGCGGCGGTGTGACTACGGATCGTTCGATGACGCGATGGGTTTCGAGCCTGCGATGGACCACGTCTCGGAGCTTCGTGAAATTCAGCCCGAGGAGCTACCAGCCGTACGTGAGTCTGTTGGTGAAGAAATCCTTTCGACACCGGTGGAGATCGACAGCCAGTATACTGCGGCACAGAAGTCAGAACCGTCGATCGTTCACCGAGCGGAAAATCCCCTCTGTGGCTACGAACGTGAGTTGGGACTCGATATGTTCGATGAGACCGACGAGGATCTGCGAGACCAATTACAGCGCGATGCCCAGACCGCCTCAGACGTGATCGAGCGCGGGATCGTGGTCGAATACTGCTCCGAGTGTTTTCCCGAACTCGCCAATTGGGACGCCGAATAGCTCATCAACTACAGCGCATCGATCTCGTTGAGATACGAACGTACGTCGTGTAGGAAGTCCCGGTAGCGTTCGAGGTCTTGTAGTGCGGCGTATACATCGTCGTGATCAATAGCGTCACCGTAGGTGTGGGCGAGGACGTTCCGAAAACGAGCGGCCTGGACCATCTCTGCTGTCGTCGCCCTGTCAAAAACTCCTGCGGCGTCTAGTTTCACCATCGCTGCTGGATTACTTTCCGGCGGTGCCCCCCGTTCAAAAGCAACGAGTGTCTTCGCGATGTCGAGCGTTGCTTCAGTCAGTTTGACGAAGCGGCGTTCAACCACGTCGCGTTGCTCTCGATCGGACCGATACGTCTCACGGGAGAGCGACTGCTTCGCCACAAGGACCGAGAGACTCTCCTCTATCGTCTCGACGGCACTCACGATCCGTTCGAGATCGTCTTCCGACAGCGTCATGCGAGGTGGTCGTCGATGGCCGAGAGTGCGTCATCAAACCGCTTGGCCGGTGAACGCGGATCCTCGTCCGTGTCAGCGAGCAACTCATCACGAAGTCGACGTGCGTCGAGATCGCCACCAACGAGACGGTCACCGTCGCGGAAAACTGCGCGGATGAGCGATGATGGCGCTGACCGAAGGTCCACTAAGTCAACGTCGTCGGTCTGAAGCGCGAGTGCGAGGTCACTCCCGAGTGCCAGACGTTTGTCCATATGGTTTGGGTCACCGGGGGCAGTGTCTTCAAAGACGACGGCCACGTCGACGTCACTTTTGTCGTGGAAATCGCCACGTGCCTGTGAGCCGAACAGGAATCCGACGCAAACGGGATGCTCCGCCAGCGTGGCGGCCACCCTGTCTCGGAGCGTCGTATCATCGCTGTCCGGCGAAGTCATACACGTTTGTAAACCAATCTTAGATAAAAGCGTTCGGTGGGGACGCACGGGCGATGTTAAGTTAAGAACGAGGCGGTCGGTGTTTCGAATGGTCTATGTCCGAATCCAACCGCCTCGGCGGCTCTACCGATTGGATTGACTTGGAGTTTGTGGAGCGTGAGCGGACACCCCACGAGATCATTGAAACCGGTATTCAACTCCACCTTGCCGGACTATCACTTTCGAATACCAAACAGTATCTTGAAAGCTTGGGTGTCGATCGGAGTCGAACAGCAATTCACAACTGGATTCAAAAGGCTGATCTACAGCCAGCTGACGATGTGAGCCCGAATCGCGTTGCGGTCGATGAGACTGCGATTCAGATCGATTCGGACAGATTCTGGCTGTATGCTGCCGTAGATCCTCGGACAAACGAATTCCTTCACGTTGACGTATTTCCCGTCCAAAACCAACAATTTACGCTGGTGTTTCTCCGCGATCTCAGAGAGAAACACCACGTTGACGATGCGCTGTTTCTCGTTGATGCTGGCGGACATCTCACAGCTGCGCTCTCACGAACATCGCTCCGATTTCAAATCACTCGTCATGGAAATCGGAATGCTGTCGAACGTGTCTTTCGAGAAGTAAAACGACGAACCTCCTCGTTTTCAAATACGTTCCGAAATGCGGAGCCGACAGCAGTAGAATCATGGCTCCGAGCCTTCGCCGTCTGCTGGAACCGATGCTTAAGTTAACACGACCGGACGCACGTCTGTTCGGTTCACTGTCAAGGCGATCTACAAGGACGATTCGTCCAGTCGGCGTCGACGACCAGAAAGCATACTTTCCTACGGCATTCCATCCTGATTGATATGGCGGCCCCTAAAGAAGCCCTTCGCCGCAGTGATCTCCTCGAGATAACACCAGAGACGGATACTTACACGATCCTCGGCTTCCTTTGTGCCCACCGTGAATCGACAGTACCGCCGACAGCAATTGCCGATCAAACCGGCTGTCCAGAGGCAGCCGTCGTGACAGTAATAGATCGGCTCGAAGCTCTCGGAGCTATCGAACGGCTCGGGGATGGGATACAGATCGAGACGGCTGCGGCTGAAACGATTGCACGGCGGCTGAAGTCGCTTGATCAAGTTATACAGCTGTTTGACGCCGCACCTGACGATGAGTACGCCAGCGTTGATTGGGTATCTCAGGTCGGAACCATCGAGTGTGTGGACGAAGACGAGGAGTAGAGTCTCAAATGGGGCGAGGGCGTTGGGAGTGGGTATATCAAGTGGCGTGTCTTGACGGGTGAGTAGTGTATTTTCTCCTGTACAGTACACTAACTGGCAAGATATTGACCTCCTCCTCCGCGTGAACGCGGAGGAATCCCACCACGGGATTTCAGGCCAAGCGAAGCGGCCTGTTGGTTTCAAGACGCATACGTTCCAAGCGTCGTCTGCTGGTTTTCAGCATCGGCTTGACTGTCTTGTGGCCCGGTCAAAGAGGCCCCATCCGTAGCCGAGTCATCGTCACCGGCCTTCTGCCGGGAAGCCCGGTCGCTTCGGCGGTGACTCTCTCCACTACAGTAGCGGTCTGTAATGTTTATCGCCCCGTTCACATCGGCTTGATACTCACCGACCCAACAGTCGTCGTTCGAGCAGCTGAACGTTGCCTGTCGTGGTCGGGAGCCGTGTTCACCGCAAGCGTGGCACGCTTTCGACGTGTTGCGGGGATTCACCGTTGCGATGGGAATCCCCTTCTCAGCGGCTTTGTACCGAATCTGTGCGTGGAGTTTGGCAAAGCCCCACCCGTGCAACCGCCGGTTCATGTATTCGCTGTAGTCCATGTTCTCGCGGATGTACGTCAAGTCTTCCAGCACCAGTACCGGGTTCTCGACAGACTCGGCATACTCCACGACCTCGCGTGTCACACGGTGAAACACATCGTCAATCTGGTCCCACAGTGCGTCACCGTAAGACTCTGCGATTCGCTCACTGCCGCGCTTCTGAAGGCGTCTCTTGGCGGTGAAGTGGGTTTTGCGGAGCCGACGAACGGCTTTGCCGTCGTCGGCCCACAGGCGGGGGCGAACCGGAGAATCGCACTCGTCGCGGTGACACACCGTGACGAGACTCGCTTCTCCGATGTCCACACCTATCGGTGTCCGCTCATCGGCGGACGCTGCAGATTTGTCCTCCACGTCGCGGGTGGCGGTGACGTGGAGATACCACGTCCCATCGCGCTCGAACAGCCGACTTTCACCCATCTTGGCGTCGTCTGCGTACAACGCTTCGAGCCAATCCCGTTGGTCGGGATTGGCGCGTGCCGGAATCCAGAGGTGGTAATCCTCGTGGTGCGGGATTTTGACGTACCATTCGATTGCGTTCTGTGGCTGGTGGTCGAGTTGCAGTCCCTCGTTGGTGAACCGCACCGGGTGGTCGTCGTGAAGCTCGTCGGCGTCGTAGCTGTTGTGGAGTTGTGGGACGTACTGCTTGAGGGCGTTTTTCGCGTAGCCGCTCAGGTCGTACTCGACAACCACGTCGTTGGCTCGGGACTGTGTGTCACAGCCAGCGGCGAACGCGGCCTGAAGCGCCTGCTGGTAGGTATCTTGTGTCTCACGAAGCTTCTGTCGCTTGTGGGCGTTGGGGTCCACAAGTTTCAGTTCGAGCGTCTTCGTGAGTTTTCCCATCGTTGCCGTGCACTATCGGTCGGTTGTGATCGGCATATAATTCAGCCATCCGGAGTGGAAGTGAAACAGTGGGAAATCCGGCACTGCAATAGAACGGTGGATTGTTAACACACTGCTGTCCGCTCGACCCCCGCCTGTTCGCTCCTCGGTTCCGACAGAGTGTCGGAACACTCGTCACTCACGGGAAGGCGGGGGTATGCGCGCGTATCTCTATCAGACCCAGTCATGGTTCTCCCAGCCCTCGTAGTGCTTTAAACGGCTCTTTATCTCAAACGGCTCCCACTCGCATTCGTGATAGAGAATATCAGCCAGCTGGCCGAAGTCGCTGTTGTCGAGTTCGATCCCTCGATTCCCGCAGTTGGTGATATAGGGCTCAGAACGCAGATCGTCGAAGACATCGCTGGCGGTAGGATAGTCACTCGTCGCAATGGCCGCAACAGAGAGGAGATTCTCTTCGACAATGGGCGATCCCCAACGATGCTCGGCAACCATCGCTGCGAGGAGGGCACATTTCACTGACGGCTTGCGCATATCGCTCTCTTTTCGTGCCCGTCTGATAAGCGTGCGTTAACGCGCATTTACGTCTAGGGAAACCACTTTGTATGTTGACCGGTAAACCAGTAGCATGAGCGAGTCGCCGTCGAAGCACCCAGCAGTGGAGAAAGACACCAAAGAGGCCCGCTTAGAGAATCCGAGCGGCGTCCTCTATCTCTTCCAGCACGAGAGCGTCCCGATCCTCATCGACGCCATCCTCACCCTTCCACCGGGGCGAGAATTCACCAAGACGGAACTCGCGGATCACGCTGGCGTGACCCGGCAGACGGTAAGCAAGTATACCGACCTCCTACTGGAAACCGATATTGTCGAAGAGATCCCGAACTCGTCTCCACGCCGGTACCGAGTCGCCAAAACCAACGTCGTACAGGAACTTTTCGAGTTGAATAGTGCGCTGAACGCCAGCGGCGAGTGAACGGGTCTGATCTGTAAGCCGGTCGCAATCACTTCAGGGTGGCTCATCTAGGCAGGCTTGCTCCTCACGGTGTAGGCACCGACGATGAATGTCCACAGTGTGGCTCTCACGAGATTGCGGCCTACGACCTCGAGTTATCGCTGTATAGCTCACAGTTTGTAGGGAGGATTCAGGGCCTTATGTATCATTCTGCTCTGTTGAATCCGCAGAAAGCGTCGGGATCGGGTCACTCTGTAGTTGGTTCAGGAGCACTGCCGAAGGGATACAAAAATGGAATCTTGGCAGAGAAAGAGAGGATCGAGATTACTGGGTGGGCTGATCCAACTCTTCGACAGCAAAGAGCGAAATAATCACGCCTTCAGCGATCGTGATCCCCATGCCGTCATCGGATTCAACAGAGCAGAGTGGTGAGTTCGTCCAAGCCGTAGAGAGCCGTATCGGACCGGTCGCCAGCGGCCCCACGCAACTCATCGGTGAACCCAGACCGAGAGAAAAGCGCATACCGCACGTCCCGATCAGCTCCCTGCCATCGGACCTCCGGCTCCAGCGCGGTGAGATCATCAAATACCGTGCGGCCAACGGGTGTTGCGGTCCACTTACACTCACCGAGGAGCAGCGTGTTCGTATCTCGGTTGATCCCGACGATATCGATCTCATCACCACCGTACCACCAGCGGCCGACCCGCGAGCAAGAGACGGGGAACGCAGGCGTGCGAACTGCCTGTTGACACACGGTTTCGAAGGTCCGACTGGTGTGTGTCGGGAGCGTCTCGGCGATCGCCGCGCGAACCGGTGCGGTCTGTCCCTGTTCGAGCGTGCCCCGATTTGGTGCCACGTACCGGAACCAAAATCGAAGGAAGTCATCCGTGAGCCGATAGAGTCCACGCCCGTCCGGGTCCGTGACTGGGTGCTCTCGCTCGAGGATCGCCAGCTGGGTCAAATTCTGGAGATACCGGGAGAGGCTGCTGGCATCGCGTCCGACCTCGTTGGCGATCTCGGTGACGCGAGTCGCTCCAGCGGCGATCGCTTCCAAGATAGCCAGATACGTGGCGGGTTCGCGGAGTTCCTGTCGCAACAGAAACTCCGGCTCCTCATAGAGGAACGCACCCTTCGAGAGGATCGCCCGCTCGATGTTCTCAAAGAGAGATTGCTCCGGATCGAACTGTTCGAGATACGCGGGGACGCCTCCGAGAACGCTGTACAGCTGGATTTGAGTCTCCAGATCAGTGTTCGGGAAGAACTCACGGGCATCCGCGAACGAGAGCGGCGCGAGTTCCCATTGTCCCGTCCGTCGACCGTACAGAGGGCTCTCGTAGCTCAACACACCATCTTCCATCATCGAAATGGATGACCCCAACAGTACGAGTGAGATATTCGTCCCGTCCAGCACATTGTCAACGATTGTCTGAAAGACGGACGGAATCGTCTCATCGTCATCCACGAGATACGAGAATTCGTCGAGTGCCACCACGCACGGACCGTCAACGCGGGCGGTGAGATATCGAAACGCCTCCACGAAGTCATCGACATCGGGTGTGATATCATCGAACGCGTCAGCACATTGCGACGCAAATCGTCGGGCGTTATGGGTTGATCCCCGCTCGTCACAGAGGTAATAGATTGATGTGAGCTCTAGCTCTTCAATCGCGGTCGTTACGAGAGTTGTCTTGCCGACGCGTCGTCTTCCGTAAACGACGAGCAGCTGTCGCTCTTCTTGAGAGAGGTGTGACGTGAGCCACTCGAGTTCTCTCTTTCGGTTTATCATTATGTGTTCGATCATATTATCTTGTTCATAATAGCTGTTGGGCTTGGCTGGTTCATCAAACTGAAGCAGTCTGGAAGAGGACCGCCGAGACTAGAGGCACCGATTGGGATTTCTGTCGTCACCACGCGCCGTCGACAGAACGTCGATCAGCCGACGTTTTATCGTGGCCATAGTGGAATAGCAGTTCGCTCGTGGATCCGTTTGTACCCCTCGCCCCAATGAAGTGAGAGGGATTCGGAAGTGAGAATGACCCGTACCAGTTCTCACTCAGGACTATACAGCAACTAGGGTATCTACCGGATGTGGCCACCACCGACACGACCGGCTCACTGTTCATCAGAGTAAGCTACCACGCCCTGAAGGGCGTGGCATTCAGCGTGGACTCCCGTTCTAACCGGTAATCACGGTAGGCGAATATTCGCTATTCACGTTCAACGTCCCGCTGTTCAAGCGCACGCCTACGGGTGCGCCTCCACGTCCAGACTTTTGCTGGTCGCGGAGATACTTCAGGCCGATATTCTTCGCCGCGTTGTAATCCGCGTGAACAGTATACCCGCACTTCAGACAACTGAACTCGTCTTGACCGTTGTTGTGTGGCCGATTGTCCTCGTGGGTGAATCCACACTTTGAGCACCGCTGACTCGTGTACGCCGGATTAATCTGTCTCACGACAATCTCTTCCGACTCGGCTTTGTACGTGACGTACTCGTAGAGTCGGTGGACCGCCCACTTGTGAACCGCCTTCGCGTGCGGGAGGCGTTCGCGGATGTCTTTGAGCTGCTCGAACACGATATGCGTACAGTCGTTTTCGAGGGCTTCCTCCACCAGTTCGTTCGAGACCGTGTGAAGCAGTTGTTCGAAACGTCCTGTCTCCTTCCGACCGACTCGCTGGACGTTCTCGTGTGCCCATCGAGTCCCAGTTTGTTGGAGATCGCCACGGCGCTTTTCGTATTCTCGATGCCAGTGGTTGAGTTCGCCGCCGCTCCAGAACGTTCCGGTTGAGGTGGTTGCGATGTTTGTGATGCCGGGGTCAACACCAAGGACGGAAACGTGCTTGGCATCGCCTGTGTCGGCGTCATCATTCTCCACGGTGGGCTTTGTCCGCACATGGAGGTAGAAGCAGTCTTCAACCGTATCGTAATGGAGTGTGGCTCCTTTCACATCATAGTTGTCGTTGAACAGATACGCCGAGTGTGGCGTGTCACGCTGTTCGTCCGGTAGAACGAACTCTGCGGTCACTCGTCCGTCGATGGTGGCGAGTGTGCAGTGGTCGTCGTTGACGGTGACGGTTCGTGCGTCGTAGCTGGCGAACCGCGATGTGAAGTGTGGTTTCGAGGCTTTCTTGCCGTCTTTCCAGCGTTCAACGACACCTTTGACGGCTTCTGCGGCTCGGTTTCGTGCAGCTTGCACGAGGTTGGCCGGGAGCGGTGAGTCATCTCGAACGTCGTAGTACGTAAGACCGTGGAGTGTCTGCTTGCTGGTGATTTTCCAGTCCGGTTCCCACGCTACGTCTACGACATGGTTGGCGGCGTCGAGGAAATAGTCGATTGTCTGGTGGAGGAGACCAGCGGCACTCTCGTCCACATCGAGTTTGATGGGGACGGTTCGAGTGGCTGAGTCTTCCACCATCTGTACCTCATGTGTATCTTTGTGTATTTATATTAGTTTGGATTGGCGTGGGGGAGTCGGCCAGCCATCGAGCGTGGTTTGTGTCCATGTTGTCGGCTTCCTCCCGCGCCTAAAGTCGCGGGTTTCCGCCTTGTGGTCGTATGAGCCTACAAATTGAATGACCATGCCACCGACATCTATATCAGTATGAAAAAAGTATGAATCGATATGCCCGAACACAAACGAAAAGTTGGAGATCGGGGCCAGGTGACGATTCCGAAGGAACTGCGGGATCGTCGTGGCATCGAAGGTGGTGACGAAGTTGAATTCGTTGAAGTGAATGACGAGATCATACTCAAACCGCCGACAGATGAGGAACGGCTTGCTGAAGGATATCGAAAGAGAGCCGAACGGTCCCGTGAGTTGGCTGAAGAAATGGAAGAAGCATCCGCAGAAACAACCGAGCATCTCGGTGACGCGCCCGGTTGGAGCGAGTGAATTCTGGAGTCAAGTGTGCAGGTACGCCGCGGCGACATTGTCATTGTTGAACTGAATCCCACGAAAGGGAGCGAGCAGCAAGGAACGAACCGGCCCTGTATTGTCATCCAGAACGATATTGGGAATCAGTACTCTCCAACAACAATCATCGCTCCAGTCACAAAGCAGTACACGTCCGGAGACACGTATCCGTTTGAGGTGGAAGTGCTGGCTTCGGATACTGCCCTCGATCACGATTCAGTGGCAGATCTCAGTCAAATCCGGGTTGTCGACATCGACGAACGTGTGAAAAAGAACATTGGATCTGTCCCGTCATCAGATATGGCGAAAATCGACTCGGCAATCAAAGACAGCCTCGGCATTTGAGCGAAAATTTTCATCAGTGTGTAGTTCAGGCTACACTATTGGCAACTATTCACCCGAAGTCGTAGTCGCTGTCGTACGCACTGACGTACGCATCGTTCCCCGTCCTATCGGATACGTAACACGGCCCTCGCCCAGCACCGATGAACACCGGCGACTCGATGTCGAGGCCACTCAGTCGGTACAACAGATCCGGCATCCCGTCTCGAAGCTCGCTCACGCGTGGTTCTCTACGGGTGTGTAGGGTTCCGGTGGGCGGCCGGTGTTCGGTCAGGGGTGGAAGCGATCCCTTAGTGAGGTCACCGATAGTGAGGATGCGTACGTCGTCATCGATGCTCAGTAAATAGTGCATCCGGCAGTTCGTCAGGCTCGAGCCGTCATCGACAACGAATCACTAATGTCGTCACTATCGCGAAACAGTCCGAATCACCGTGGCAAACGTTTATGGTTTCTAGTTTCGTAAATCTATACAAGATGAGCTACGATACAGAACACGTGCGAAACGCGGGAGAGACTCCGGGGATGATCACCGGAATCCCCACATTCACAGAATTACTTGAGAACCCGTCTCTCGCGAGTCTCTATACTTCGATTAGCCAGTCGGGAACTGCCACGGGTCCTGAACTCGTTGAAACAGCGACCGTCTCGAAAAAGACCGTATACGACTATCTCCATAAACTGGAGCAGGCGGGCCTGATCAGCACGGTTAATGACGGTGTCGGGACCGCCCGATACACTGCTGAAGAGTTCGAACTGACGCTGACGGTCCGCGAGACGGAAGTCTCGATCACTCCCGAACTTATCGCGGTGATTGCACAGAAAAACGAGTATCCAGCGATCGGGCGGGTTCTCGAGGACCACGGAATCGTCACGTTCGCACTCGCATACGATCTCGTAACAGCACACAGCGAGGGGGAAGTCACAATTCGACAGATAGCGAGTCTCACGGATCTATCGTCAGGAACTGCGTATGATCTCGTCGAAGCACTCTACTCGATTCTTGATCTCGGAGACGACGACTCAAGTCCAACGACGTACACACCAGCTGATTTCGATGATGACGAGAGCAATCTTCTCGAAGAATTCACCGACAGCTAGACCGCATTACGAGGATGTATACTGCGAATATTGCGGACACGGTGATGTTTCGGAATTTGGGGAAGTATCCCAATCCACGCATACAGTCGCTCAAACGTGCCGTTGAGGAAGCCGAAACTAAAATTTGGGTGCCAACAGCGGTCTATCACGAGCTGGCGGATACTGGGAGGTACCGGTTCGCCGACGAACCCGTACCTCGATACGGCTATCGAAGAGGGCTGGCTTCGGGTAGCCACACCGCTGCCGGGTGATCGCACGAAGGGGTTCGGTAGTAGCGCTGGACCGGTTGAGAAAGCGCGGTTTGTTACAGATGAGTTTCTCAACCAGCAGAGCAAGTATCCAGAGACGAACAACTGGCAGGATGCAGCGGTAGTCGCGTTGGCAGTTCGATTGTTCGATACAAATGCCCGAATTCGTGTGATCACCCACACAGCGGACGAAAATCTGGCAGCGGCGTGTGTACGTATTCCTCCTGAATTCGGGTACTATGATATCAAGTCCCGATACTACAACCCGCCCCAGACAGCGAAAGCTGAGTTTCCAACCGTTGACCGACTTACGTGGGAAGGGTGATTTAAACGATCTCACTTCTCTGCTCAACCAAAGTTATAGGATATACTATTATATTTTCAACTATAATAAATTAGACACTATTATTTGAAGTCATAGTCGCTGTCGTACGCGTTGACGTACGTCGTGTTCACTTCGCGATCAGGGACGTAACACGGACCATTGCCGGCGGTGTGGAACACGGGAGCCTCAATGTCGAGGCGCGTTTTCCGGTGGAGCAAGAGTGGTAACCGGTCGCGCAGATCTTGGATGAACGGTTCCTGCCGTGCGTAGAGGGTCCCGCGTGGGGGCCGGCGCTTGGTCAGCGGTCGGAGGCTATCCTCCCAAAGATCCTGTTCCGTGAGGATTCGGACGTCAAGTTGTTGGGCCAACTCCCACACACCTGCGGTCACGTGGCGGGCAATAGCGAGGAGGGACATCGCTCTTGGGAGGAACTGATGGAACTCACCGAGAATACGCTCACAGTTTCTCGAGCGCTTTCAGAACTCGACAAAGACGTAATCAAGTTCACACAGATTCTCAAGGATTGTAACGTTGAGTACGTCATCGTCAGCGGATACATTGCAATCCTTACTGAGAATGAGGAGAAAGCCTCGCGCTTTAGCGCGGGGATGAATCCGACACCACCCTTCGTAGTCCACCGTTCGGTGATACGGTTGGATATTCCTCGCTCCTCGAATCCAAGCCTTCAAGTTAGTTTGTTTATATAGGTTACGTATGGCGAAAAAGGTCGTCACCCGCACCTACTCTGCTTCCATACGGAACCAGTCTCGGGTGCGAGATGATCTCGATTCGCTCGGGTTTGCCGCCTCGAAACTCTGGAACGTCGGACGGTGGACGTGTGGTCGGATCTGGGATGAGATCGATCACATCCCCAACCACAACGAACTCACCACGTACCTCAAAACCCACGAACGCTACGATGACCTGCATTCGCAGTCAAGTCAGCGAGTCATTCAAGAACTTGCTGAAGCGTTCAACGGTTGGTACGGTAAACGACGCAATGGGGACACGAAAGCGAACCCGCCCGGCTACCGCAAACACGGTGACGAACACCCACGAAGCACGGTGACGTTCAAAGCCGCTGGCTTCAAACTCGACACTCAGTACAACCGTGTTCGGCTCTCAAAAGGGTCAAATCTCAAAGAATATTGGTCGGACTTCATCCTCTGTGAGTACCAGACTCGCCCCGACGTTGATCTCTCGACCGTCGAGAACGTCCAACAGGTTCGGACAGTTTGGACGGGTGAGGAATGGGAACTACACTTCGTCTGTAAGGTCGAACTCGACGTGGCTGAAGCCCCCGGTGAGAAGACCGTTGGTGTTGACCTCGGGATCAACAACTTCGCCGCGCTTGCCTATGAAGACGGCCACAGCGCGCTGTATCCGCTGAACTGTCTGAAGCAGGACGACTACTACTTCAGCAGGCAGATCGCCCAGTGCGATGACTCCAACTCCGAGCAGGCTAGCCGGCTGAATCAAAAGAAGTCGGCTCGTCGCACCCACTATTTCCATACGCTCTCGAAACATATTGTTGAACGGTGTGTTGAGGAAGGCGTTGGAACGATCGTAGTGGGAGATCTCTCGGGGATCCGCGAAGACCATAACACTAACGAGTCGAAAAACTGGGGAAGACACGGCAACCTCGACTTGCACTCGTGGGCATTCGACCGGTTTACCGACCTCCTCGAATACAAGGCGGAGATGGACGGAATCACCGTCGAAGAAGCCTCCGAGGAGAACACGTCGAAGTCGTGTTCGTGTTGCGGTCGCAAGCGTGATGCGAACCGTGTTGAACGCGGGTTGTACGTCTGTGACGAGTGCGGAACGACGGCAAACGCAGACGTGAACGGAGCCGAGAACATTCGACAGAAAGTATCTCCGAGTTCACCGAGTTTGTCGGTGAATAGGAGTAACGGCTGGTTGGCACAGCCATCGACGTTCCTGTTTGACAAGGAAACTGGCGCATTCGCGCCTCAAGAACAGGTAACATCGTAAACCACAATATCCCAACCCAGCGGCGCGGTGCCGTGGGAATCCTCGCGCTTCAGCGCGGGGAGGATGTCAATGGTCGCTCCCGATCAACAGAGGATATCGACATCATTCTCGAGGCCCTTTCTGAAACGGAGACTGAACAGCTGGTCACCGAAGTTGAAGACCGAGGATACTGGGGAATGGCGATGCCACTTGCTGAAATGTATTCGATGTTGCGTGATGGAGATCGGATCCGGATTGCAGAGGAAGGGGAGATGTACCCGAACTTCGAGACGTGGTTCGTCTCAAACGACGTTGAGCGTGAGGCACTTTCGAACCAACTTACCGTCGAATTCGATGACAGTCAGATCGAGATTAGCCCACTCGAACTCCAGATCGCATACAAACTTCGACTCGCACAAACGGCGAACAGTCTCAGCGGGAAGGATTTCGAGGATGCGCTCCACCTATATCTCACCTTCGAGGAACGATTTAATATGGAAGCACTCGAACAATACGTTACAGAACTTGGAGTTGAGGACTACTATGATGAACTCAGACAAGTTTGAGGACGCCTACCGTCAGAACAGGGAGCAACGGCGGGCGATGATCAAGCGCTGGGCCGAGTACGTCCGTAGCCACGATGATGAAGAGTGGTCACGTCAACAGAATCTGCTGATTAACTCTCAACTCCAGTCGGCAAATGAGCTGGCCGCAGCGGGCGAAACAGGTCCTGTTCGCTTCACAGCTGTCCGGGATCGACTCCGCGATCAGTGACGGGAACGCCGAAGCATATGTCTCGCTCTTTCGAGCAGTGCTGTGACGAACACGAGTAGAAGTGTTTGTCACTACAGAAACAAACCGCACTAGACAGTGTGTAGCGGGACAAGCGCTTCTGACGCGAGCGTTCGTTTCGTCTCCTCACGGTTGCGACGAAGCGTGCACATTTCTGAGGAGTGTTCGTGGTAGTACGCGAGCGCGGTGGAAAGCCGTACTTCTTCGCGCCGACGCTCGTCTACGACAAGCGGTGTGCGACGTTCAACAATGACCACGCGACACTCCCAACCGTTGAACGGCGCATCACCGCCGAGTACGTCTTCCCCGACGGGAACCGCGAGACGCCCCACTCAGAGTATCTGTGTACTGACGACTACGAAGGGACGGGCGCAGAATTCCACTACCGCGACGGCGAGTGCTACCTTCACGTCCGAACAAAGGCGGACGTGGAATTCGAGACTGCCGACGAAGGCAACGGCGGACACAGCACAGTCCTCAGCGTTGACCCCGGATCGAAAATGCCGCCGTCACGTCAACAGGCACCTTCTGGAACGGATTGGAGTTGAATCACTGGCACCACGAGTTCGAGAAGCGACACGGGTCGCTCTAACAGCGTGAAACGCGGGCTACCCACCAAACCATCCAGTCGGTCGGACGTACCGAGACGAGACGCTACGACCACTTCTTACGGACTCTCTAGAACCCTACTCTCTGAAGTCGTACCCGCTCTCGCGGGCGTTGACGTACGTCGTGTTGCCCTCTCGATCAGGGACGTAACACGGGCCATTGCCGCCGGTGTGGAACACTGGAGCCTCAATGTCGAGGCGTGTTTTCCGGTGGAGCAAAAGTGGCAACCGGTCTCGTAAGTGTTGAATCGATTTTATTTTTGTCTGTGTGGAGTTACTGAAAATTCTGCGTAGCTAACTCAAAAGCCTACCCGAAAAGTTTTCACATTGTACAAATAATTGCGTATCATGAAAAGAACAGGAGTGATTTTGGACTTCCCATTTCCCGAAGAGCGGGTTTTCCGCTATCAGGCAATGCAGGATATTCTTCATCACCTCGTGAACAATCCATTCGAGGAGTTTACACAGCAAGAACTCGCATCGATTACAGGGTCGGATGTCTCATCGGTTTCCCGGTCAGTCACGCTCCTTGAGAAGCTCGGTGTAATCGCTGTGAGTGATCAACGACCTGCTCAGATCACAGTTGATGCCGATCATCTTCAGCGATCAGATCCTGTTTTTTCGATACCACAGCCGAAGTTCCGGACGCCAATCCGGTCCTATCTTGATGATCTCGAGAGCCGCATTCAAGACGATGAGGAGATTGATGAACTCCTCGGGACCATTCTCTTCGGGAGTGTCGCTCGCGGAACAGCAGACCGCCGAAGTGATATTGACCTGCTTGTCATCGTTGATGGGGATCTCACCTACGGACGGCGCATCTGTACATCGCTCGCGCGTGAGATTGAAGACAAATCATTTGACGGTCATCGCTACGAGTTTGAGGTTCTCGTTGAAACGCCGGAAACAGCGATCTCACACGGAGCTGAACTTTCAGAGCTCTTCGATGAGGGATTGGTACTCACCACGTCGCCCCAACTACAGGAGCTGCGGCAAGACATCTATGCTCAGTCTCAAGGAGGGGTATAGAGATGCCACCGGACCACAACGACATCGAACCCCGATATAATAACGTGAGCCTGAAGTGTCACTTGTCGCCCAAAGTAATTAACCAGCACAATCGTAGATGTCCCATGGCAACCGAAGACATCTCCGCCCGACTCGGACAGCTTAAGCCGAAACTTGAGCAGGAGTATCCGATCAGCGAGTTAGGTATCTTTGGGTCGTACGCGCGTGGAGAACAACAGCCTGACAGCGATCTCGATATACTCGTCGCCTTCGAGCAACCAGTAACGTTGTTCGATCTCGTTCGGTTGGAAAACGAATTGACAGACAAGCTTGGTATCGAGGTCGATCTTGTGACAAAAGATTCGTTGAAGCCACAGGTTGAGACTCGCGTGAGTGACGATCTCGTCTTGGTATGACTGAGGTTCTGGATTATCTCGATGATATTCTTGACAGCGTCAAGAAGATCAAGCGATATACACGAGGGATGACCTACGAAGAGTTCACCGAGGATCAAAAGACAGTCGACGCGGTACTCCGAAATTTTGAGGTGATCGGCGAAGCAGCGAAGAACGTTCCTGATAATATCCGTCAAGAGTATGATGATGTGCCATGGTCAGAAATGGCTGGGATGCGCGACAAGCTGATCCACGGATACGCAACCGTCGAACTACAGATCGTCTGGGCAACCATCCAAGAAGAGATTCCGAACTTGACCACACAGATCGAGTCCGCTCGAGACGAATTTGAGTGACGGATTGTCGCTTGGACCCACACCTAAAGCGGTGGGTTAGCTTACACCCTCGTTGTGACTCTACCCTATCTGAAGTCGTACTCACTCTCGCGGGCATTAACGTACGTCGTGTTCCCCTCGCGATCTGGGACATAACACGGGCCGTCGCCGGCGGTGTAGAACACTGGAGCCTCAATGTCGAGCCGCGTTTTCCGGTGGAGCAAGAGTGGTAACCGATCACGTAAATCTTGGATAAGCGGTTCCCGCCGTGCGTAGAGGGTCCCGCGTGGGGGCCGGCGCTTGGTCAGCGGTCGGAGACGGTCGTTCCAGAGATCCTGTTCGGTGAGGATTCGCACATCAAGTTGCTGGGCCAACTCCCACGCACCGGCGGTCACGTAGCAGGCGATCGCGAGCACGGGCATCGCTCTCGCGAGGGCGGCCCGGAGGGCGATCGCTTCGACAGCGTCACGCTGGACGGGGGTGGTGTGCCAGTCTTTACACTCGACGACGAGGAAATCTGTGGGCTCACCACGGAACTCGTCGCGGCGCGCGATCACGTCGGTTTCGAGCCCGAAGAGCTGCTCGTTGCGGGCCGTGGTGTACCCCCACTCCTCGAGCGTGTCGGCGACTTCCTCTTCGAACCAGCGCCCGTTTGTCGGGTCGTGATCCGGATCGCTGGTATCGTCGGGCGTGCCGACAGTGTCGATTCTGTCTGTCAGATCGCGAGTGTTGTCACTCATCAGTTTGTTCCTCCACAGTGGCAGCTGCTTCAGCGTCGACGGCTGTCTCTTTGAGAGCGGTGGCGATCGTCTTGGCTTCTGTTGGGGACAGCACTGCGTAGATGATATCACGGTCGTCGCCGAAACTGAGCGTCACCCGCGTGTCGTCGGCGACTGTATCGACTTGGATGCTGCCGAGCACCTCTGGCGGGCGGTCACGTCTGATGACCGTCTCCAGATCGAGGGCTGGTTCGCTCATTGGTGGGAGCCTCCGTCACGTTGGGGTGGTTGTGGTGGTGTAGCTGCTGTCGTGGGGGTGATAGTTGGTGACATTGGGTGGGTCTGGTGGCGTTGCTGGTGGCTGTGCGGCTGTCGGCTGTCGGTGGGTGTGTTTATTGGACACATGGTGTCGCTGGGATTGGTGGCGAGTGAGATGGGTGGGCGTCTGTCCCACTCGGCGTGAGAGTGCCATCGGGTGTGGCCACTGGCTGGAGTCGTCGGTCCAGTAGCGGTGGCTGGGTGTCGGTTCGTCGACGACGATGGTGTGGGCTGGTCGCTGTGGTCCGAGAGCCACGCCGTTACCGGTGGTGTCCTTATGTCTGGGTGGACTGACTCCGTCGTCGTCCACCGGCGGTGGCCGTTCACCTGGACGGCGTGAACACGGTCGAGCGCGCGGACATCTTCGAGTCGACGATCGTAGCTACTCGCAGAAATGTCGGCTCGTTCGAGTATTTCGGTACGGCCCAGCGGGTTGTCGGCTCTGAGTAGTGTGGCGTACAGCTTGGTCGCTGTCGGCGTGAGATCCGGCCGGAAGCGTGTCGCTTTGAGGGTTGCTGCGGCGCGTTCGACGTCGGCTGGGGTTGGCGTTCGGGATTCGGCTCGCGCCCGCAAGAGGCTTCCCACGACGTCGTAGGGACACGCTTGTTGTGGCGTGTCCGACGGGCCGAACGACCTGAGACACAGCCGGACGAGCCGGTGTTTTTGCTTGGGAGTCCACTGGACGTCGTGGGCCGTCGCGATCTCGTCGATCACCCGTCGGATGGCCGGGTAGGTGGTACCGTCGACGACGGGGATCTCGAGTGTGGGTGCGGCTTCGGTTCCGTCGGCGATTGCGTTGCGGACGGTAGCGAGTTCCTCGCTCAGCGCCGTGGTGATCTCATCGCGGAGTGTCGTCGCCGTCGGGCCGGCGATGACCCACGACATCGTGAGATCGAGTTGTGTGTCGGACTCGACCTCGTAGGGGAGTCGCCGGCACAGCTTAGCGGGCCGGTCTTCGAACAACATGCGGTACCCCGAGTGGATTCCGTAGACGGACTGTTTCCTTGTTGTTACAATGTGATCTACTTTATATGAATTGACCGAACGAGACACTTCAGAGCCCTTGCCGGTCATTGTTCTGTTGTCAGTACTCCGATGTCGGCTTTGCTAGGCGTTTCTTAGCGTTCGTTTCATCCGGAGTGACTGGTGTCACTCGAAGCTCTCCGAAGCCGTACTTCGAGTGGGTCCCGACGCGGGTGACCCCGGAGATCGCGGTCTCCACCGGACGATCACCGCCATAGCCGACGACGACGCCGTGATCGACCGTCTCCAACTCGTAGACATCGTCACCCTCGATGACCTTCTCCAGTCGGTGGCGCAGGTGTGCTTCGTCATCTACGCTCCACCACCAAGGCACGTTCACGTTGTTCGCATTCGGGTACTCCGACCGAAGGACGAATGGCGTCACGAGTTCAAGGATGAGCGCCTCACTGTCTTCGAGACGCGAGTAGTCCAAAGCCTCCAGGTCAACGACCTGCGTATCTTTCAGCGTGGTCGTCCCGTAGCCGTAGTTCCGTTTGCCGCCGAACTGGAGGCCCTCTAGCACGTCCTCACCGAGGGGCAGAACGTCCGGATCATCGGCGTGCAAGTAGGCATTCACGTACCAGCGTGTGGTCTGTTGTTGTTTCCGAGCGTCAGCGGGCTGGCCCATGACTGTCTCGTGAGCTAGCGCCGGCATTCCGCTCTGGAACCGGATGTCATGAGCGTTCAGCCCGTCACGGGGACGCGTATCGAGTAGCCACGGATGGTCGGGGTGTCGGAAGAGGAATAAGTCGTCGTAGCTCTCCACGTCGGGAAGCGACGATCCCATGTACGGGCGCGTTCCGCTCGTTGAGTGTTCCTCAGGAAACCTCCCGAACTGGCCGGGGACGAACATCCCGTGGCTGGCGCTGATGTGCTGGTGGATGTCGTGTTCTAAGTACATCCCAAGCGCGTGGGAGATTGCGTTCCCCGAGACGTAGTAGGGATGCCCGAGGTAGTCCATATCGAGTTCCCAATGAACCTGCTGGATGCGGGTCACGCATTCGCCCTCCGAGTTTCGAGATCTTCGAGATACTGGAGCGCCGTGCTCCAACTCCAAATTCGCCGGAGGTTCGCATCGAGCATCATGTCATGCTTGTCGTGGTTGACGTCGAGCGGGTGTGCGGTGAGACGCTTCCATGCCGACGCCCACGACCGCCACGGACGGCTTCCAAGGCGGGCCCACGGTTGCCCGTTCGTGTTCTCGTCAATCCGGAGCGCGAAGCGGTCGCCTGCGTAGACCGTCCGGTGGGACACGATCTCCTCGGCGTCGTCCACGACTAAGAGGAGATCGGCGAACTCGTGACCGGCGCGGTAGTTGTACAAGAGCGCTGCCACGAGCAGCGTGTGGTACTTCAGACTCGTGTAGGGGTAGTAGATACTCTCGTTGAAGCCGCTCGCTACGTCTGACATGAGCCACGCCCGATGCATCGTTTCAGGATCGGAGCCCGTCAACAGATCGGTGATGGCCTCAGAGAGGCGTGGGCGGGAGAATTTCTTGGAGTGGTAATAGGACTCGCCCGTCAGCAGCGAGAGTCGGTGGTGCGTCTCATGGGTGTCCACCGTCTGCTCGGGCTTCCCAGTGGGTCGTGAGAGCGCCGCCGCGTTGCCGTCCGCGCCGTGCGGGACAGTCTGGTTCACTGAGATACCGTGGAAGGTGTCTGGTGCCGCGTCATGCGTCTTGCCGTTCAGCTTGTGGGCATCATGTCGATAGGCCGCGACCATCACGTCCTGACTGCCGTCGCCTTGGAAGTTGCTGGGAGTGGCGTTCTTGCCCATCTACGGTCCCTCCTCGATGCGTTCTTCCAGTGCCTCCACAAACGTCGGGCGGTACGTTGCGGCCCACTGGTTGTCCTTTTCGTCCATCGCGTTTGTGTTGCCCTTCCCGCGGTCGAAGACGCGCTTCAGTTCGCGTTCCTCGTAGAGCGGATTGATGAGATAGCAATCGACGATTCCCGCGCCGAAGTTCCGCGCGCCGCCCAGCTGGTGCATGAAGTCCGTCTTGTGTCCATCGAGGAAGTCAATCCCTTCTGCGAGCAGGCCGATGAACTCCGGTTTCACCTCCCGGAAGGAGAGGTGCCAGCAGCCGTCAAGATTGGCGACAGCGTCCACCTCGGCGTTCCGGAGCGGTTCGCGGTTGTCTTCCCGATTGCGGGAGACGATATTCCGGTTGAGTCGCCGGTAGTGGCCTTCGGCCTGTCCGCGAGTGTAGTCCACGCTGGAGCGGACGGGGTTGAACTTGATCGGCCGACGCATCACTTTCCCTGGCTGGTTGTCGAAGCCGCCGAAGAGGTCGAAGACCACGCAGCCGTGGTCGTCCTCCGGATCGTCAATGCATGCGCCCTTCTCGTGGTAGCCATCTTCGAGATCGCGCTCGTAGACATCGTCCTTCATGAAGTTCGCGTTGGCCTCGCCGGGGTGGCAAGCGGTGCCGTCGTACTCGGTGACGATGCGTTCCATCCCGTGACGGAGCCAGCCCGAAAGCGGGAACGCAGGGATGATGCCGCCGATCTGGTTCTGTGGGTCGTCGTCGTTATAGTTGCCGTTTGAGGCGTGATGGCGGTCAGTTATGATCGAGTCATTGACCACCAACAGGTCAGTCTGGATGCGAACGAACACGTCACGGCTGATGTCGTCAATCATCGTGTCGGTGTGTCTGCTGGTAGTCGGCGTCCGATTTGCTCGCGTTAGGGCGATCCGAGGCGGTGGGCAGTTTTGACACCCACTCAGTCTCGCATGCGGAGTCGTCATCCGGGCGGGCGTGGTGCTGGATAACGGTGAGCAGCGGTATTGGTTCCCGCTGGTGTTGGTGGGTTGGTAGCCGCTCCGTCGAGGCATTCGGGTGGACGTGTGCGCTTGAGGTTGCCGTGGGGCTGGTGACGACGATCGTCGGATCGAGTAAGACGTATGTCGTCGATTGTGCGCGGGTGTCAGCACACGTTCCGATGTGGCCTGTGAGGACGTATTCACGAACGCCACGTGTGAATACTGTCGGGTGTTCGTGGCTGTCGAAGCCGCACATGATGTAGCCGATCGCGTACGTGGGCTCGCCCGCAGCCCGATAGGCGTAGGCGGTGATATCGTCGCCTTCCCGGAAGGGTTGCTTACACACTTGGCAAGCTGGTTGTTCTGTGTTGAGTGAGATGCGTGTGAGTTGCTGAAGATGTGCG
This sequence comes from Halorubrum sp. GN11_10-6_MGM, assembly GCF_005435165.1. Classification (GTDB taxonomy): domain Archaea; phylum Halobacteriota; class Halobacteria; order Halobacteriales; family Haloferacaceae; genus Halorubrum. Next base: position 63,891 of record NZ_SGUC01000014.1, read on the forward strand.
ACCGATCTGCTGCTGCGATGTCGCTGCATTAGCTGTCGCCTCCGACAGTAGTATCGTCGGAGTGATTGGATTGCCGTACTTGCCACGAAGACAGTGGCCGACGGGCTATTGTGAGGATGTGCTGCTTGTACGTAGAGAGTCGTGACAACCTCAGGGACTCGGCGTGAGTGAACAACCGACGATAGGTGTCACACGATATTGGTACACCCGCCACTGCCGCTGGCAGGGGATCGCAGCGTTCAATCGGACTGCGTGTTGAGTTACACATGCTGTCTGGCTCCAGGCAGCACGGTCGGACGTGCTCCAACACGTCCCGGCCAACTTACGACCGGTGTCCCGTACTTCCTGTTCTCCTCTATGACTTGGTGGTACTTAATATTTTGCTAAACAAAATGCTTAGCAATCGGTTGGCATTGGGAAATCGTATTGCTGAGGATTATATTGCGCGATGTAGAACTCCGAACCAAGAGATGGTGAACGAAAACTATGAACCGAACGAGCGCGAGGAGGTCATTCTTGAATTATTCAAGCAGGGAAGAGATGGCAATCGACCATGGGGTCGAGTAAATCCACTCTACCTCCGAGAGCATTCAGATCTCGATAAGGGACAGGTAGAGTATGCCCTTCGAAATCTGAAAACCGCCGGGTGGGTAACGCAATTGAATCGAGGCGGATTATATGAATTAGTTACTGATCCACGAGAAGTCTGACCGCAGCGCTACTTGACAGACAGAGTAGTTCTTCGGTGACGACAAGATCACGTCAAAATGTATGACATATGGACGAGCCAACCAAGACGACCTACGATAGTGAACGCGCTGCCGACGAGGCGATGCCACCCACGGCGGCGGCTACTGACGGCAGTGACCCGCACGGATCGCTGACGAGACGGATGAGGACACTAACACAACCACACCGTGCCGAGGGGTCGGCCACAATCTCAATCCGGAGACGATCAGTATCGAGTATACCCAGAGCAGCGGTGACCACCGTCAGGTTCTGTTCGTCGATCGCGATGACGGGACGTTGTTCGATGTCGCGGCCGAGACGGGCATGAGATCACTCTGTGCGGTGCTCGCCGCACAGGACACCGGGAACGCGAGGCAGGCGCTCAACATCATGTACAACGCGGGCGAACTGGCTAGACAGGGAGATGACTCGACGATCACGGAGTCGCACGCTCACGCCGCTCACGACGAAATCGAACAGAGCCGGATCGAACACGGGATGAGCGAACTGACCCAGCACGGGCATCTCGCGCTCGTGGCCACGCTTCAGATCGCGCCTGAAGAAGAGACCCCCGCTCGGGTCAGACATATACCCCCGCTACCGGACGATCGCCGGTCACTCGGCGATCGATCTACTGGTCCGGCGGTGGATGTACGACCACCTTGTCGACCTCGCCATACTCGGCATTCTCGACCGACAGTCGCGCAACGAGGGGAGACGCGGCGGACAGCACTACGGGCACGAGTTCAGCGTTGATCTGCGGACCGTTCAAGAGGTCCTGACTCGGAAGGACTCGCGCTGCCACAGCGCGTGCGACACCTGCTCTGAAACCGAGCGAACACTCGACGCGTGGGGTGGGAAACAGATAGCACTCCGTGATCAAGGTACGATCGTACCGTCGGTAGAACACTCGACACAGTGGAGTGTCTGTGTCAGCGACCAGTATATCCACCACCAGTCACGTTCGATTCGGACTGGCTCCGGCCGGAAGTCGGGGTGTTCTTGTACCCCGACGCGGAATCACGTGATCGAATGCGAATCCTCCGGGTCACACCGTGGATCTACCCCGACACGAAGGGCGGCGGCGACTATCACGTCCACGCGATGAGTCGCGACCAGGCGGCGATGGGCCACGACGTGACGGTACTCACGACGCGCGAGGACGACTCGCTGCCGCGGGTCGAGGAGACGCACGGGCACACGATCTACCGGGTCGACCCCGGCGTGACCCTACTGGGCAACGACGTCTCGCCCGCGGTGGCCCGCTTCCTGTGGCACGCCGACCGCGAGGGATTCGACGTGATGCACGCGCACTCGCACTGCTACTTCGTGACGAACCTTGCGGCGTTGAAACGGCGTCTGGGGGACATTCCGTTGGCGATCACGAACCACGGCTTGTACACGCAGAACGCGCCGGAGCGACTGTTCACGCTGTATCTGAAAACGGTCGGGCGGTGGACGTTCAATCAGGCGGACGTGGTGTTCTGTTATACGGACGTGGACAAGGAACGCGTGCGCGACCTAGGCGTGAGCTCGCGGATCGAGGTCGTCGCGAACGGGATCGACACGGAGCGGTTCACGCCGGAGGGGCCAAAGAGCGAGCTGATCGACGCCGAGGGCCCGGTGGTGTTGTTCGTCGGGCGGTTCACGGACGGGAAGCGGCCGTGGTTGGCTGTCGAGGCGTTTGCAGAGGTGTTAGACGAGTACCCGAACGCGGAGCTGTATCTGTGTGGCGAGGGTGGGTTACGTGAAGAACTGGAGACGCAGGTGAGCGAGTTGGGAATCGGGGAGCCGGTGACATTCCTCGGGCACGTGCCCTACGACGAGATGCCGAAGGTGTACCGGAGCGGGGACGTGTTGGTGTTGCCGAGTCGGGCGGAGGGGGTGCCGCGGACGGTGTTGGAGGCGATGGCGAGCGGGACACGAACCGTCACGAGTCAACTCGAACAGATCGAGGACATCGTGGACGCTGGTGGTCGAACGGTGGAATCCACCTCGGACGGGGCACTTACGGGAGCGATCGTGGAATCTCTCGACGAGACCGTGACTGATGGGGGACAGGGAGTCAGAAGCCATCGATGGCGATCGACTGTCGAGAAGACGACCGCCTATCTGGAGTCGATCGTCTACTGAAGGTAGCCGAGGTCCTCCAGCCGATCTTTGGTCTCGTCGCTCATGTCGACGTCGCCTGCGGTGTCGGCATGGTCGAAAGAGTCGAGCCACGTGTCGAGTTCTGATCCGAGTTCGGAGACTTTCTTAGGACGATCCGGAGCGAGGTTCTGAAGTTCGTCGGGATCCTCGGCGACGTGGTAGAGTTCGATTGATCCATCCGAACCCCGGATCAGTTTCCAGTCTTCGCTCCGAATAGCTCGGAGCGATCGGTCGTACTCGTACACTTCCTCGGGGAGATCGCCGACGCGTTTTTCGAGCGCCTCCATCGAGGGTTGTGGAGCCAAGTACTCGGCAAATGCGTACTCACGTGGTTCGGTTTCAGTGTCCGGATGGAATGACCGTCCCTGCGACTGTTCAGTGAACTCGTCGTTCTCGATTCCGGCCGCATCGAGGAGAGTCGGTGCGAGATCGGTCAACTGAACGAGACCATCGACCGTCTCGCCACCTGTGAACGCGCTACCGTGGATCACTAGCGGCACGTGAATTAGCGTGTCGTGGAGGCTGTATTGGTGGTCCATGAGACCGTGATCGCCGATGTTTTCCCCGTGATCGCCAGTGACGACGAAGACGGTGTCCTCCCACTCATTCGCGTCCTCCAAGAGACGGCGGAGCTCGCCGATCTGCTCGTCAAGGTAGGCGATCTCCGCGTGGTAGAGCCCTTCGAGGATCTCGAAATCCCGCTCGGTCATCTCGACCTCGTTCACGATGTACGTCCAGGCGTCCTGATTGACCTCCATCGCCTCCGCATAGCTCACACCTTCGGGGAGGTACTCTTCCGCGTACTCCTCGGGTGGCCGATATTCGAGATGTGGTTCAAGATAGTTGATGAACAGGAAGAATGGATTCGAGTCGTCGCGGTCTTTGAGCCAATCCACCACCCATCGGTTGGTACTTTTCGCTCCGTCGTCGTCAGCGCGCTTCCTGACGAACTGTCCGTACACCGCGTTCGCGGCGTTGACGATCGGATTCCCGTCAAACAATTGTCTCGCAACGCCTCGTATCTTGTCGAAGCCCTCCTCCTCCCGGGCGATCTTCCCCAAGTCGACGTCCGACTGGATGTACTGCCAGTTCTTCCGGAAGGTGTCGAAGCCGCGGGCGAACCCGAACTCGTCGCTGATCCAGGTGTTGTTCGAGACGGCGACCGTCTCGTAGGAGGCGTTCGCGAACGATTCGACGACGCTGGGAACGCTCTCTGGAAATCGTTTCGCGGCCGCACTCGCGCCGTGTCCCGACGAGTACCGCCCGGAGAAGATCCCTCCGTGTGAGGGGAGCGTCCACGGGGCGCTCGCGAACGCGGAGGTGTACGTCGTACCTTCCTCCCGGAGCGTCTCGAAGGTCGATAGCTCCGCCCGGGTATCCAGTATCGAGTCGTACCGGGCGGTGTCCATCACGATGAGGGCGATATTGGTCATGGGTCGAGGGATCGGCTCTGTCTCGATTTTATCGGTCGCTTATATATATCCAAGATCTTCGAGCCGCTGTTGGACTTCCTCGTCGTCATCACGTTCGACGTCGTCTCCCTTCTCTACGAGCGTGTCGATCGGAACTCTCTCCGTTTGCCCGTCGATTTCGCCCGACTCAAAGACGTCGAACAGCACGTCTCCGTCCATTTCTTCCGGGATCGGCTGATCGTGGAGATAGAGAAGCGTCGGCGCGATATCGTAGATCCGTGCCTCGAGATCCGATCCAGACTCGATATCGGGCCCGGATGCGATGAATATCCCATCGCGGTTGTGCCCGCCGTTTCGTGCCTTTGAGGGAGGTCCCGTGGAGAACAGTTCGTCACCGGCGGTGGATCGCGGATCGACCGCACACTCGAAATCGTCGATCTCGAACAACAGGTCTGGGGCGAGATCGGTTTTCGGGCCCTCATAGAGATCGTCGGGCTCGTATATCTGGATGTCTTTTGCTACGGAATCTTCTGCCACGGCCTGCTCGAGTTTCGAGATCACCTCTCGTTTGTCCGCCTCTCGATCCGAGAGCATGTAGATCATTCCGCACGTGAGGTTCTGGCGTGGAGCGAACGCGACGCTCGAATCGAAATCGACGTTCTCCCCTGGAGTTTTTCGTATCGATTCTCCAATCGACTTCGCGAAGTCGTTGAGCTGCGGGACGACGCTGACGATCCCCTCGCCGACCCGTCGTAGATACGGGAAGTATTGGGTTCGAGCTTTGGTCAGCATGGACTCGTCCGCTTCCTGCACGAATCCATCGCGTCTCAGCCAGTTATTTGAGTTGAACGTCCGATTTACCGGCCCGAAGCCGTGGTCGGAAACGAGGAAGAGCCGGGCATCGTCTTCCTTTGCTCGCTCGGCGATCTTTCCCACCGTCTCGTCGACGCGTTTCCACACTCGAGTGAGTGTTTCTCTGAACTCGGTTCCGGATTTGTGGAGCACGTGATCCTCATCGTGGTACCGCCAGAAGTAGTGTTGTGCCCAGTCGGTCGCGCTGATGACTCCAAAGAAGTGGTCCGGATCCTTTTCGGTCAAGAGGTACTCGATCGCCCGTTCGCGCTTATCGACGATGTCAAGCAGGTCTCGTTCGAGTTCGTCGGGTCGTCCCTGATACTTCGGATCGGCGTATGGCACTTTCACCTGGTACCCGTCCGTCACCTCGTCGAGTTCTGCTCCGAGTGACTCCGGATACGTGATCGTGTCCTCGGCATCCGACCCGAGCCCGCTCACCATGAAGCCATCCGTCTCGTAGGGGGGATACAGCATCGGGTAGTTGAAGATCCCGACCGATTGATCGCGTGCGGCGAGCACGTCCCAGAAGCTCTGCCCTTGGAACTTGTCCGAGCCTAGGGGTTCGAAGTCGAACGAGTCCGGATCGTCACGGTTGAGAAAATAGAAGACGCCGGTCTTTCCGGGATTTTGGCCCGTCGCCATCGAGAGCCAGGCAGGGGCGGTGATGGGTGGAAAGGTGCTTTCGAGTGTACCTGTCCTCCCTTGATCAATAATAGCCGCTAACTCTGACAAACGATTGTTTTCTAGTAATGTATGGATAATATCCCAAGTCGCTCCGTCAAGTCCGATTATAATAGTTTTGGTCATTGGGTCTTTTTTGATTGCTGGTGTAGTTTAACTTCTTCTGTTTCAAGTAGTAATCGGTATACTGATTGCGATAGATGTAGAAAACTCCCTAACGCCCTATCATGAATGACAAATCTGTTATATTGTTAACTCATGTCGATTTGAACGGGACTTCTGGAGCTAATATTGCTACCCGGAATTTAGTGGAATCCCTCTCTGATCGTTCTCATCTTAGGATTGTTTCTCCAACGAGTACTTACGAGAAAGCAGTATCACACAAAGAATTACCTTCAAAAACCGAACATCCTTATCTATTTCACATAATCGCACAACCTTTGCTCGTCATCCACTTCCTATCACTAGTACTAACTCATCGACCAGATCTCGTAGTAACACGATATCATCCTACATTATTATTTCCTGGAATTCTCAGCTATTTGGTTCAAACGGACCACGTATTTTTAGTACGTGGGCATTTTAAAACAGGAATCCCCACGTGGATTTTACCGATGGCAGTTGTAAATATATATATGAACGTATTGACTAGTACGGAGGTCTTAGTAGCGTATACAGAAATTGAAAGAGGTATAGACAACCTCCCACTTCTATCGACACGACATGTGTCTCTTGCCCCAAATGCTGTCAACCCAACAAAATTCAAACCAATCTCGAATGTGGATATTCGCTCTCAGTACGACATCTCTGACTCTACATTCGTTATTGGTTTTGTTGGAAGCTTTCGAAAGCGACATCAGCTTACACAGTTGATAGAAGGATTTAATCTGGTTCAACAATCTTCGGATTCTGTCCATTTATTATTAGTTGGAGATGGACCCAGAATCTCTCATCTGAAAAACATAGCGCGTAACCTTGGTATTAATGATAAAATCACCTTCACAGGCTATGTAGAGCATGAGATAGTACAAGAATATATGAATATATGTGATGTTCTTTATGCTGGTATAGATTCAGCACGCCCGTCCAACCCAATAAAATGCTACGAATACTTGGCCTGTGCAAAGCCAATTATTGTCACAAGATCCTCTGAGTTTGAATTCATAAATAAGATTCAGTGCGGTGTACTTTTATCTGATCATACTCCCAGTGAGATATGTGATAACATAGTTGATATACAGGATCTTTCCTCTTCTCAGCGCAAAGCTATGGGTGAGCGTGGACGTAAATACGTAATTGAAAACCATACTTGGGAGTCACGAGCAGTTCAGATACTGGGTATAACGGCTGACAGCTAGGCCGAGTACGATCCAAATTGTATATATACGTGTCACACGACCCGAGAAAAAAATATACGTTGATACGACGATTAGCATAAGGAATATTGCGATCTCTGTCTCTTTTTGATCTGTTTGATTGATAATCACTTGAATTAGTTGTCTCCCAATTAATAGGTGTAAAAAAAGAAACGCCAAGCCAACTGGGATTCCGAGATAGAGAGTCAGACTGATCCAAAAGTTGTGAGGATCTCCGACTAGTGATCCGCCAGGTGTGTGTCCGTAATTAGAGACTCCGATACCTATTAGTGACGCTATGGGTCCACTGGATAGTTCCCGTAACGCTTCCAAATATAAATCGAAGCGACCGAGTAGGGACGATAAAATCCCTTCAGTGAAGCGGTTTATACCGCCTCCACTGAAGTTGACAAAAACCACCCCGAATACAGTTACTCCAAACAGGATTATAGTGACTACTTGGATATTCTTGATGATTGTGGATTTGTTCTGTAAACTGAACAGAGCAACAATTGCAAGGGAGACTCCTATAATGCTAGAACGAGATCCGGTTAATGCTATCCCGAGAGCAAGAATCAAAAGCGACAAGATAATTAGTTTTTTGTGATGTTTATTATATTGATATTTCGTAATTCCGATCACGAACGCAGCACCTAACGCATGAGAGAGGTGATTAACACCGATAGGCAGTTCTGTATTACCTATTCGACGAATAGCATCCATGCCAAGTGCAATATCGATGAGTACCAGCGATTGAACAATACCGAGTATTAAAAGTATATTTAGAATAATATCTTCGTCTATGTGTCTCGCGGCTACGACGACTGATAGGAACAAAACAATATTTAGATAATATTCAAAGAAAAAAATAATAACGGCATCGGGGCGAGTATACACTACTGTATTTAGAGCTAGTGAAGCTATTGGTAATGAAATTAGTAAAAAAGTACAGACTGCTATATGTCTCGGTATTGTTACTTGTTGCAGTGTTACAGAAAAGAAAGTAACACTGGTGAGAAGAAGTATCAGAATCGGAATTCCGTACGATGTAGTTGTGAGAAAAGGAATATACTCGGGTAGCTTATATCCCCTCAAAAAGAACGTATTTAGCACTAGTAACGCTATTAGTATGTGGCTGAGTTTTCGTATCCATGAAGTGAATATCCCCGATCTGTGCTGGTAATTATGTGTCATTTATTATCCTTGGATCGAATTTACCAAATTATATTTAATGGGCTCCCACCTCTGTTCGGTCAGAAGGTACCAGAGCTTTAATCCACGTGCTGCCGTCTGCAAAGCTCGCTGAGGGACAACTGCTTCGTACCAAGGTTCGCCGTATATTTTTTTTCGCTCCTCTATATGGTCATTTGAGAGCTTCCCTGCTGTTTTTGCATCTTCTTGAATCCGAAATGCTCCCAAGAATCGTGGCACATGCGTCACGTCGACATCGGTATTGAGTATCTGCCAGAATAACTCAGCGTCCATAGTGTATTCTAATGTCTCATTGAGCCCATTAAGTTTCTTGAAACAATTTCTGTGAAAAAACGTTGCCTGATTCCTAGCAAACAACGACCAATAGCGTTGTACAAATTTTGATGGTTTAGTCATGTAGCGTCTATCTATTACCGCACCATCCTCGTCAACGATCAGAACATCACCATACAGTACATCAATCTGTCGTGAACTCTGTATAGCGTTTCGCAAAGCTTCAAAAGATCCTTCCAGATAGTAATCATCCGAATTTTGCCAGCCCAGCCATTCTCCACGCGCCATCTTGATTCCTTTGTTTATCGCGTGGGATTGGCCATTATCTGGCTCAGATACCCATCGAAGTTTATAATCGTCCTCATACTGTTCGAGGATGTCGATGGTACTATCAGTAGAACCACCATCCACAACGATATGCTCAACTTCTTCATTTAGATCCTCGGTTTGTTGTTTCACAGAACGTATGTTCTGCTCTATAAAGTTAGATTGATTGTATGATGGAGTAATGATTGACAGCAACGGATTGTACACAATTGTGGAATACTATTGATAATAAAAAGCATTTCGGTTATCAAGTACGATCCACATATCTTCATATAGATAATAGATACTCATAGATAGAAAGATTAAATTAACTAATAAAATTTATCTACTTTTATGGATATCGGTCTAAAACTCGCCGAACGCCCCGTGTTCATCACTGGGGCTGACGGATTCGTTGGTTCTCATCTCGTTGATAGGCTGATCGAAGCGAACGCGGATGTCCACGCGTTCGTCAGGGCGACCTCCAGCGTCGAACTCAAAACATTCGCCAACACGCCGACGATATCACCCTCCACCGCGGCGATATCCGTGATAAACACTCCGTGGAAACAGCCCTCAAAGCACTCGAACCACATAGTGATTCCCTGATATTTCATCTCGGTGCGCAAGCGCACGTCGGCGAGTCGTGGGAACGACCGTACGAAACGGTTGACACCAACATCACTGGAACACTAAACTTGTTACAGTCCATTGTCAACCTCGATCTCGACATCGCCAAGTTCGACACCGCAGGCACGAGCGAAGAGTACGGCAACGTCAAAGAGGAAATGATCGAGAAACACCAGTTCGACGGCGACGAGCGCGTGCTCCTCAGTGAGCGGTCACCGGTCAACCCGACAAGCGTCTACGCCACGTCCAAACTCGCGGCGGACTTCCTCACGATGAATTTCCACGACGCGTACGGACTGCCAACCGTCACGACGCGGATGTTCAACAACTACGGGCCACGATAGAACCCTCGGTACATCACGGGGACGATCATCACGCAGGCACTCGAACGCGACATCGTCGAACTCGGAAATCTCACGCCCAAACGAGACATGTGTTACGTCACCGACAGCGTCCGTGGACACATTAACGTCGCCCTTGAAGGAAACCCTGGCGAGCAGTACGTCTATGGGTACGGCGAAAACGTCTTGATGCGCGAGTGGACGGAGACGATCTTCGACGTCGGTGCCGAACACGGGTACTGGGACTCCCCCGAGATCGTCCAGGACGACGATCGCTTCCGTCCCGGAGACAGCGACGTCGAAGAACTACTCGTCGGATACGAGAAGCTCCACGAGGAGACGGGATGGGAACCCGAAGTCCCCTGGCGTGAGGGGATCCGACGGACCATCGACTGGTACGCGAACAATCCCGACAGTTGGTACGGACGGGTGGACTGGCGATGAGTGCCGGCACACACGACTACTGGGACGACACGACCGTGATGGTGACCGGCGGTGCGGGCTTCCCTGGAAGCCATCTTGTTGAGGACCTCGAATCTCGATTCGACACCGTCGACGTTTTTGTCCCACGAAGCGACGAGTACGACCTCCGAGAGAAAGACGACATCAAGCGAGCGTTCGAGGACTCGAACGCGGACATCCTCATCCACCTCGCTGCGACCGTCGGCGGTATTGGAGCGAACCGCGAGAACCTGGGTCGTACTTCTACGACAACGCGGTCATGGGTATCGAGCTGATCGAACAGGCGAGGCAGTTCGACGTCGGGAAGTTCACGATCCTCGGAACGATCTGTGCCTATCCCAATCACACCCCGATCCCGTTCAAAGAGGAGAACCTCTTCGACGGGTATCCCGAGGAGACGAACGCGCCTTACGGGATCGCGAAGAAGGCGTTGCTCACGCAGTCGCGCGCGTATCGCAAGCAGTAGGAGTTCAACACATCTATCTTCTCCCAGTGAACCTCTACGGGCCGCGTGACGATTTCGATCTGTAGACCGCCCACGTCATTCCGGCCATCATCCTGAAGTGTATCGAGGCTTGAGAACGGGGTGACGAGTTGATCACTGCGTGGGGAACTGAGGAACCCACTCGGGAGTTCCTCTACGTGAAAGACGCCGCCGAAGGTATTCTGGACGCGACCGAACGATACGATTCCTCGGAACCGGTCAACCTCGGCAGCGGCGAGGAGATCTCCATCCGGGAGTTGATCGACGTTATTGTCGAGGAAACGGGATTCGAAGGTGATGTCGAGTGGGACACGTCGAAGCCGGACGGGCAACCGCGACGGAAATTGGATACCTCTCGGGCGAAGGAGCGTTTCGACTGGGAGGCCTCGTCCGAGTTCTGGGAAAGCCTCCGAGAAACTATCGAGTCGTACGAAGCGAACCGGGGGGGCTCCATGAGTGAGTCGATTCCGGAGGACGAGTGGGAGACGATCGTCCGTAACGTGCCGATTGTGTCGGTCGACCTCGTCGTCGAATGTCCGGACGGAATCGTACTCGGGAAGCGCTCGAACGAACCGGCGAAAGGCGAGTGGTTCGTTCCGGGTGGGCGGGTTCAGAAAGGTGAGAAACTAGAGGAAGCAACTCATTGGATCGCAAACGAGGAACTCGGATTAGATATCGAGATACGACGATCGCTTGGAGCATTTGAACATTTCTACAGTACCTCCGATGTCGGAAACGAAAAGCACTATGTCGCACACGGGTTCTATACGTGGTCTGATCACACAGACATTCACAATGATCTGCAACATGAAGACATCGAAATTTTTTAGTCACTCCTGGAGGGTTTGTACGAGTATGTTGAACTGTATTTGGAAGAAATACATAACTCTTAGATAACACTAAAGAATACACTATGGATACGATAGTAGTTGGTCTCGACGGAGGCGAATGGAACATTATCGATCACCTGATATCGGAAGGGCGTATGCCCAATACAGCCTCACTGATCAAAGATGGATGTCGCGGGAACCTCCAGTCTACGATGCCTCCAGTTTCTCCGCTCGCCTGGAACTCAATATATACTGGTGTGAATCCCGGAAAACACGGGATATTTGATTTTAGTACGTTCGAAGAAGATTATAGTCGTCGTTCAATCAATTCACGTGATAGAAAAGCAACTCCTTTTTGGAAGATACTGAACGATCACGGTATCTCTACGGGATTATTCAAATTACCATTTACATATCCCGTCCCAGAAGTTGATGGATTCTTTATCAGTGGATTCCCGGCTCCAGGATCGGGATCTGAATCTGTTTATCCTGATGATTTACGAAAAACAGTCGGAAGACCAGCCGATCTTCTTGAAGATAGCCATTTGATCTCGGATGGAAATTTCGAACGGCTACGCGATAATCTCCACCATATTGTTACATACCAAACTGATATGCTATTATCTTGCCTCGAATCTCACGATACAGACTTTGTCATGACTGTTTATGATGGCTCAGATCGGATTCAACATTTCTTCTGGAAGTATATGGACTCATCTCACTCACGTCATGATCCCTCGAAATTCCAAGATGCCATTTATAGATATTATGAATTATTTGATCGTGAATTGGGAAGAATTCTTCAAAGAACCTCAAAGAACACGAATATAGTATTGATTTCCGATCATGGGTTTGGTCCTCTTGAATCAGATATAAACGTCGAGTATTATCTTTCGAATAATGGCTATCTTGAGTGGAAAGATAAATCTCAGGAATCATCTCAGAAGAGATCCATAGTGGGGAACATTACTTGGATACTCTGGTCTGCTATAAAAAAGACAGGTGCTGAAGAGTATGTTAGATCCATTACTCCTGATAATGTATATAAGTATGGTAAAGATTTGTCTTCATTTAAAAAGTCAAACTATGATTGGGAAAACACAATCGCGTTCTTTAGTACTGTCTCTGGACAATCGATCTATATTAATCTAGAGTCAAAATTTCAGGAAGGATCAGTAGAAACTGAAGAATATGATACAATCGTTGACCAGCTCGTTCAAAAATTCCGTTCACTGACTCATCCAAATACGGATAAGCAATTGTTGGATACCGTTATTCGAGCTGATGAGATGTATCATGGCTGGGCAACATCTGAAGCGCCTGATATCATTCTTAATGTTTCAGACCGTTACGCGATTGTTGGTGGGCCAAGTGAGCATCTCTTAACCAAATCAACCCAACATGGACGAGATCGATCTGGTGATCATAGGATGGCAGGAATATTTATTGCTCAGGGACCTGCATTTAATAACAATGTTTCTGATATATTGGATTTCACAGTTATAGATATTCTACCAATATTGTTGTTTGTCAATGATACTCCTATACCAAATCATATCGACGGTTCACTCCCGAGTAATCTTTTTGATCAAAAATATTTTGATTCAAAAGATATTCTCCGAACAAATAAGTATGGTTACTTTGAGTCTGACGAGCACAAATGGAATAACAATGAAGCTCAAGAATTAGAAGAAAATTTAAAAGATCTCGGCTATCTCGAATAATCTCTGGCTCTGTTGACTTGATGGACACGGTACTACTCTATGAGAGCGTGAAACAAGATATGGGGCGTAGGGACCATTCAGTGTTTTTCGATACCGATGAACAGGCATATATAGATGAGTTTATACATAATTATGTATTCAATGCAGTTAGACTTGTTCCAAAGCTCAATTGACTGGGCAAGGCAAATACTCCCCCAACCGGTGAAAGAATTCGTGAAAGCAACATTCGTTCATGATTGGATCTTAGACGCAGAAGCGAAAGCTGTCTCGACCGTCAAAGTTAATTATACGTTCGACGGAAAGAAGGTACCAATCACTGTTCCTCGAGAGTCATACCAGCACCGAAAATTCCAAACAACTATGATCGTATGAGCCACTACTCGCAGAATCACTATACCGTTCCTTATCATCTGAAGATACTTTTTACGACATCGGCTGTTATTATGGACACTTCTCGCAGCTCGCCCGCCAAGCAGGCGTTCCGACAGACAATATCTTTGCATTTGATGCGGACGAACACAGGATCACAACATTTAATACTATCCCCGAAACCGACGGAATCATGGCTACTGCGGCGCGTGTCGGGGATGTATCCTCATCAAACATAATTACAATTGATGAATTTGCTGAACGTCACCTCTCACCTTCGGTCGTAAAAATAGATGTTGAGGGGGCAGAACTCACGGTATTAGACGGGATGGTTGATGTCCTCAATCAAGATGGGCCAGATATTTATATTGAGGTACATCCCCAACATCTCCCAATTTTCGATAGTTCGGTTGAAGAACTCATCTCTCGACTCACAGAGGCCGGCTACACTCTCCAAGTTGGCGATCATCGAGAGAAAGGCGGACGTTGGGTCGATATTGAAGATACCAAACTGTCTGAATATGACTCTTCAATCCCAGTGGGTGAAACTGGTCACACCTATACAATCCGGGGTGTATTACCCACTGTATTAGCATCTTCACAGACACCTTAGAGAGCAAAATTAGCCAATTCATACAATTCAAGCATGAATACTGGTATACTCTACATTGCTACTGGTCGGAATTATTGCCGTGAGGCCGTCCAGTCAGCCGAAAGCGTATCAGATCATACGGATCTTGCTACCGCGATAATCACGGACTGTGACCTCAATTCAGACTATTTTGATCATGTTATTATGCTCACATAACCGAGGAATGATTCAGGGGATAAGGTCAGATGGATTCAAGAAACACCTTTTGAGCGAACATTGTTCCTTGACACAGATACGTATGTCTGTACTGATATTAGCGGAATATTTGAGCTGTTGGACACATACGAGCTTGCCGCTCCATATGCCCCAAATCGCGTGGTTGACGAGCCACTAACTCCGATCCCAGACGGGTTCCCTGAGTTAAACACAGGTATCCTGTTGTTCAAAGATACGAACGGTACGAAACGGTTGTTCAACCGGTGGCAAGATCTGTACCTAGCGCACAGAGAAGCCGGTATTCAATTTGATCAGCCGTCATTTAGAGAGGCACTCTTTTCCGAAGACATCTCACATTCAGTACTACCTCCCGAATATAATGTTCGATTTGGTGATGTAAGTGTCGGCTACCTTGGCGGCAAAGCAAAAATATTACACGGTCGACGCGATTCCGGCGTTTATTCTAAGTTTGCTAGTCAATTGAATCGTGAGGCAGATAATCGAATTTGGAAGATTCGAGGTGAGAAGATCTCCGTAACCACACACAGGGAAGGCCTATTTTTCCGCTTGCGGAGATTGATTCAGGAAGAGAGATTTTCCACAATAGTGTCAAAAATATTTAAGAAAATGTTTGGTCAATAGTACACACAAAATAATGAGGACGATTCATTAGTCGGACATCGAAAAATATCGGGATTCACTTTACTAGTTGATCATTAAAATTACTCAAGAACAGTACGAACTTACTCGTCGTATTAAATCAAACAGGCTGTGTTGGATCGCAATACTGCTTCTTGTAGCTGGAGTCGATGAAATTTCAACTCTCAGTTGAGCTTACCCATCTTCTTAGCGTCTTCATGTTGTGACTGCCCGCCAGCTGTTTCCTGAGCTATCGCTGTAACTCCGTACGATTTTCTTTCTGTGGACAAGATCTGGTCGATCCCGGTGAAAAATGTAGTATCGAAGATGTGATTTGTTGCGCTAGCAGGATTTAATAAGTGAGTCTAAGTTGGTGGCTCAAACCGCCCGTGTATATAAATACGGGTCCAGGTAGATCCCCGGTGTGACCGGCGTGATGAACGACCAGCCTCAACACTGATTTCACATATCGCGTCTCAGAATGGTCGTACAAAATCAGAGATCGACACATCAACGCTAATTACCGTACATGACAAGAACATCGTGTTGAATACTGAGCACCAATTTCAGTACCTCACAAAGCATCGCCAGTTAGCCTGATCTGAGCTACCTGTTCTGTTGTGACGAGTCGTCGATAACGGTCGAGCAACGCTGATCGGAGACGGAGCTGTCGCTGTCGGCGGCGGTCAGCCGCCGACGCGACAGCGTAGCCACTCACGAAACGGCGTTCCCGGTCGGTGACTACCGGTGGAACCGGCCGTCAGGTGGTCGGTTCGCGGGGACGGCCCGACGCACCGCGAGGGCCGTCCACGCAGCCCGCCGAACCATATTGACGAACTGCTTGTACGGCCACCACCAGAGGCGACGCCCCCCGCGGCGGGGCGTCGCCACGTATTCGTAGTGCAGATACCGCCAGGTGTTCTGCAACAGGAGACTCACCACGACGTACAGCAGCCTCACCGTCGCGTCTCGTGTCGTTGTCGTCGCTATCGCTTGCTCGGACAACCGATAGCTCTACTCGATACCGAACCGTTTCGAGTAGTGGTATCGTGCGTCGCGTGGACACTCGATGAACGGCGCGTCAGCGGCGTAGCCGTGACGCGCCACGCCATGGTCGTCATATCGTCCATTCAGGTACGTACAGTCGATGTAGACGGGAAACTCGACGGTCCAGCTGTGACCGTCGAGTTTCCCTGTCAAGTCGTGTTGAATGATGCGACTCCACCCTTCCGAGAGTTCCTGCTGAATCGCCTCACCCCACTGAATGATCGGTACCACGTAGGCGTAGTTGTGCGCCTGTAGTAGCGTGAGACACTTGCTGTCGTAGAATCCGCGATCAAGGTAGACGGCCTTGACCTCCACGTCAAGGCCGTCGAGCACTCCGAAGAACTCGGCGAGGACGCTGCTGGCAGTGTCGCCGTCTTCGAGACGGCGCACCGCCAGCGTATACCGTTTGTCCCGCACGCGTACGTAGAGTGTCGCGTAAGCGTGGAATGCGGTGGTTCCACGCTTCGCCTCCGAGTGGTAGAGAGCGTCTGTGTCGTCTTCGTCACCGTAGTAGGGTCGCAGGTGGAGGTCTGCGCAGACCTCCACCTGTTCGGGGAGCAGTTCGACGATATCTCGCCGAAGAAGCGTGTTAGCGACTCGTTCGAGCCGTTCCGGCTCGAACTTCGTGCGTAGGTGATAGAGAATCGTGTTCGGCGATGGCGAGTCTTCGCTGGAGTTGTACAGCGTGGAGATCGAGGTCCTGTCGGCGGTCGCGCTGACGAGGACCTCGTAAATGTCCTCTGCACCGATTTCAGCGTTGTTTGCGAGGTTGAGAGGAACTTCCTCGTCAAGCTGATTGACGAGGAAGTTAAGGAGTTGGTCCTCGTGGATTTCACTGTCTGCTTGCTGCTGGTGTTTAGGCACAACAACAGCAAGCAGACGTTCTAACTAACCGGCTTTGTGAGGTACTGAATTTAGAATGCTACCATTTTTATTCCACGGATAGTGTGTCAAACTGATTGGTAAGTATATATAACGCTCTTCTGTAGGAGATTGTTGATACTGCTGAGCTGTCGCTATCGAGTCGAAGAGGACAAGGACACCGCGTCAGCGGTGTCCGACACGAATGATTCCGCTCGATGTGTTTGGGTCGGAATCGGTCGCAGCGGACCTGCTCCAACAGGTTCGCTGGCGTGACGGTGTTGCCTGTCCTCGCTGCCATTCTGACCGAACGGTCAGAAACGGCAGCTACGCGCACTTTCAGCGGTATCTCTGTAAGGATTGCGGCCGCACATTCAACGATAAGACCGGCACAATCTTCGCTCACTCGAAGATCGCGCTCTGCAAATGGTTGTTCTCGATCTACGCCTTTTTGCGGTTTAACACGAGTCTCAGGCAGTTACAGTGTGAAATCGAAGTCACCTACAAAACGATCCACAGGCGTGTCGAGCGCTTCGTCGAAGCGCTCGACGCGCCGTCACTCGATCTCCGTGGCCCGGTCGAAATCGACGAGTTCTACGTCTCTGCCGGCCTGAAAGGCCGCGAGCGCGACCAGCGGTCGCGCTCTCGCGGCCTCTCCGGACGGGGGCGCGGGACGTATGAACAGGACAAACCGCCGGTGTTCGTCCTCGTGGATCGCGGCACCGAGCAGCGGTACGTCGTGCCGGCGAAATCCGCAAACGAATCGACGATCCGGCTCCTGCTGGCTGACCGCCAGCAGGAGCCTCTCACCGTCTATACCGACGGATTTTGCGCGTACGATCCGCTTGAGGAAGCCGAGAGCTTCGACCGCGAATACGTCGTTCACGGAGATGGTGAGTACGCCGACGAGACGGTCCACGTGAACACCTGCGAGAGCCACGCGTCGCTGGCGCAACGGTGGCTCTCGCCGCATCGAGGCATCTCAAAAGATTGTCTCACACAGTATCTCCGAGCGTTCCAACTCAGACGAGAACTTTACCGCAAACCCGGACGAAAAGCGCCCAAACACGCTGTCAAAGCGACTCTCTGAAACCAATAATGTGCTACACCTATGAAAGCCTGCTAGCGCAACAAACCACGTCTGCGATACTATATTTTTCGCCGGGATCGGTCCGATCTTTTCCACGGAGAGAAAACCGCAAGCAGTCACGGTGATTGCTCAGGAACCAGCCGGCAGGCAGTCACAACGTGAAGGCGTTAGCTGTGGCTCACGCCCGCTGCGATCCGCCGATGAGGGCCGCCGGCTCGGCGGCCCTCAGGCACTCACCTCTGGTGGATCGTACACCTCCTTGCGATCAAGCATGTGGAAGATCGACACGAGCAGTTTCCGCGCCGTTGCGACGATCGCTATCTGGTGGTTCTTCCGCTGTTTCAACCGAGCGTAGAAGCGTCCAAGATACGGATCGTTACACCGATGAACCGCCGTTTGGACACATTGGACGAGGATCCAGCGTAAGTCTGCCTTCCCACGCTTCGAGATCGATCCCTCAGTCCGCGAGTCGCCTGACTCGCGGACGACCGGATCCAATCCCGCGTAGCTTACCACCTGATCCGCCTCGTCGAACCGGTCGATCTCACTGATCTCCGAGGTGATCAGCAACGATGAGTAGAAACTCACGCCAGGAATTGTCATCAACAGCTGCGTCTCCTCGAGAGACGCAGCGGTCTCTTCGATCATCTCTTCGAGTTCCTTGATCTGAGCAGTGAGCTCGTCAATGATCGAAAGGAACGACTCCATCAACTGATCGCCGACCACACCGAGCGAGAAATCCTCGCCGGCGAGGATTTCGCGCCCGTTCACGCTGAACGGATCCCAGTCGTAGGTGATCCCGTGTTGGTCGAGAACGGCGTGGACTTCATTTTTGAAGTCTGTCCGCTTTTCGACTAGTCGTTTCCGGCCGCGCACGAGTGCGCGGCGCTCACGCAATTCTTCGGGCGGAACGTAACTCTCAGCGATCATGCCGGCTCGGCGAAGTTGCGCGAGCAACTTCGCGTCGAGCCGGTCGTTTTTCACCTCAGCATAGCCGATCGCCTTGGTTTGGCTCGGATCTGCGACAACCACGTCGAGATGTTCGTCGAGGGTGTCGTAGACCGTGTAGTAGTTGCTGGTTGCTTCGATCGCGGCTTTGGCTCCAGCGTATTCTTCGGCGACTTCGTCGAGATTCGCGTTTGGGACGTGAATCTCTTCGACGACCTCGGCATCGTCGTCCAAAACAGCGACGTGTGATTCGTCCTTGTGAAGGTCGATTCCGAGGTAGTACATGGCAACCTCTGGAGTGGGAGTGCATGGAGTAGAGACACACCTATTCGGGCTTGCCGCCCGTCTGTCGGTCCGACAGACGGGCGGCGTCCCATGATGCGGCTTCCTTGGCACGTAGACCAATCAAGAGCACGCGTTCGAAGACCTTTGCGTAGCATCGGCCTTTGACCACCCCATTCTTACTCCATGCGCTGGGGACTTAGCAGGCTTTCATCCCATCAAGAGCGATATATAATTACTCAGCGTAACCAAGCGCCTTCAAGCGTTCGTTTATACAAGTTTCATTTTTTTTCTCAGATTTGTCCCACCCGTCGGGCTCATACCCGCCTGTATCTTCTGCAGTTGTCTCGATCCACGGCACTTGGCGGACAATCGGTAATGGACAAGCGACTTTGTGCCAATAGAATCCGTACTCTCCGAATGCTTCCCCGTGGTCAGCGGTAATGACAACCCGTTCTGCATCTATATTGTCGAGTAGAAGCTCCACATCGTCGAGCACATACCGGAGATTTTCGACATAAAGTTCCCAGATAGTTTCTTGGGATAACTCCCCGTTGGTGACCTTCGCGAATGGGGATTGTAAATCCTCTTCCGCCAGCGGATATGGCGCATGGGGATACATGTAGTGAATAATGAATCGATTAGCGTCAATCTCACGCCCTATATCGATTGCCCTATCTGTAGTATATCGTGGTGGCATCCTATTAAGAGCGTGTCATAGAAAGCGTCACGTACGAAGCGGCAGGGTGCGGAAAGTGTGTCCAACACCAGCGCAACCCTGCAAAATGTGGCTTCGGTAGACGACTTCTTGAATGCGGCGGCTACCGAAACAGTA
>NZ_SGUC01000143.1 GCF_005435165.1 Halorubrum sp. GN11_10-6_MGM
GCCCGACGGACTGAGGGGCGGGGGCACACGCCTGCGGCCGTCGCGCTGGCGCCTGAACTTTGCGTGGTCCGGCATCGTTGTTCCGTTCCAATCCGGCATGGCCCTGCGTGCCGGGGCGGGATGCCGTCACGTTCTCCGACACGATTCCCCGACGCCCATGGCGCTTACCGAATCGACCATGATGGACCTGGGCCAATCGGCCCCCGACTTCTCGTTGCCCGCGGCCAATCCCGAGGTTGACGACCGGGGCGACGCCCGGCGCTCGCTCGCAGACTACGACGAGGCCGACGCCCTCGTCGTCGTGTTCATGTGCAACCACTGCCCGTACGTGCAGCACATCGAGGGGGCCCTGATCGATGTGGCCCGGGCGTATCAGGACAAGGGCGTACAGTTTGTCGGCATTTGCGCGAACGATCCGGAGCGCTACCCGGACGACTCGTTCGACAACATGGCCGAGCGGGCCCGCGAGAAGGGGTATCCGTT
>NZ_SGUC01000144.1 GCF_005435165.1 Halorubrum sp. GN11_10-6_MGM
CCCCAGGAAAGTGACCAGTGCGTGCGCCTCGGCCGCTGGGGCCTGGCGGCGTACGACGAGGCGCACGCACTGGTCACTTTCCTGGGGCAGGCCGTCCGCAGCGTGGGCGCCATTCTCACCGGACGAGGGCGGATGCGCTGGCGCACGTTCGGGGTGGCCCTGCAGGAAAGCACCGCCTCGGCCCTGCCCATCGTCACGGTCATCAGCCTCCTCGTGGGCCTTATCGTGGCGTTCCTGGGGGCCGTGGTGCTCCAGCGGTTCGGGGCAGACTACTTCGTCTCCTACCTCGTCAGCTACGGCATGCTGCGGGAGCTGGGGGCCCTCATGACCGCCATCATCATGACGGGCCGCACCGGGGCCGCGTTCGCCGCCGAGCTCGGGAGCATGCAGGTGAACGAGGAGATCGACGCGCTGGAGACGTTCGGCATCTCGCCCATCGACTTCCTGGTGACGCCCCGCATCCTGGCGGTCGTGCTGGCCC
>NZ_SGUC01000145.1 GCF_005435165.1 Halorubrum sp. GN11_10-6_MGM
GTACTCCTGGTAGAACGTGGAGGAGAGCCGCTGCAGGTGATTGTA
This sequence comes from Halorubrum sp. GN11_10-6_MGM, assembly GCF_005435165.1. GTDB lineage: Archaea > Halobacteriota > Halobacteria > Halobacteriales > Haloferacaceae > Halorubrum. The sequence continues at coordinate 46 of NZ_SGUC01000145.1, forward strand.
GAGGTCGTTGCGCAGGTCGTACTCGATGTGGCGGGAGGCGACCACGACGGTCTGCCGCATCAGAAACATGAAGAGGCCGCCCGTCCCGGACAGGGCAATGATCACGAGCGCGAACAGCACCAGCGCGCCGAAGAAGTAGGCGTAGAGCTCCGCCTGCGCCGGCGTGCCGCCGTAGAGCGTGTAGAGCCGCACGAACCGGGGAATGCTGTCCACGGCCTGTCGCACCACCATCGGCACCGTGATCTGAAAGCCGGCCGAGATCATCGTGAAGAGAAGCCCCGGCACGAACAGGTACTTGTACTGCCAGAAGAAGTGGTTGAGGCGGCCAAGTGGGCCCATGGCGGGCGGAAACTGTGTCTGAGAGACAGGATATGCCAACGAGGATCGAGAAGGGGCTGATCCGGCCACACTGTGACGAGACAGGTGGGTTCACTCC
>NZ_SGUC01000146.1 GCF_005435165.1 Halorubrum sp. GN11_10-6_MGM
TCGGTCTCGACGACGACGCGCGGCACGGGCCAGCGGAGCTTGCGGCCAGCCTGCTGGCGCGCGTTCGCGGCCGCCTCCTCGATGTCGCGGAAGGCCGCAACGTCGCGTTCGAGGTCGTCGTCGCGCAGGTCCGCGTCCGGCTCGGGGTACGACAGCGCGTGGACCGTCGTCGCCTCGCCGTCGAGCCGCTGGTACATCCGCTCGGTGAGGTACGGGGCGATCGGCGCGAGCAGCCGGATCACCTCGTCGAGGACCGTCGCGAGCGTGGCGTACGCGCCGCGCTTCGAGGGGGAGTCGGTCTCCTCCCACATGCGGTCGCGGACGGCCTTCACGTAGAACCGCGAGACGTCCTGCGTGACGAACTCGATGACGGCGTTGACGGCGTCGCTGACGCGGTAGTCGTCCCACGCGTCGGCGACCTCCGTCTCCACGGACTGGAGCCGGGAGAGCACCCACTCGTCGACGAGTTCGAGGTCGCC
>NZ_SGUC01000147.1 GCF_005435165.1 Halorubrum sp. GN11_10-6_MGM
GACCCCCCTGTCGCTCTACACGGAGCTCCTGTTCTTCGGCGGCCTCGTGGGGAGCGGCGTTCTGCTCGGGTGGCTCGGGTCCTACTTCGCCGCCCGTCGGTTCATCCAAAACATTGAGCTCCATTGAGTCCACGGGTCCTCTTCGCGCTCGGTCTCGTAGATCAAACACACGTACCATGCGGTGGTTCTCGACGGCACTCGCCCTATTCGGGATGCTCGGACTCGCGGTGCTCGGAGCAGGATGCCAGCGCGCCCAGGAGTCGGAGGTCGCACGGTCGGACGACGGGGCGCTGCGGCTTGGCCCCGTGGAGGTGGTCGACACGGTGGCTCGGGCCGTGGCCCCTAGCGACCGGCCCCTGGTCATGGAGGGACTGCGCGGCTCGGTCCGGCTGACGGGAGCGGAGCAAACGACCGCGGACCTCTCGTTCGTGCGCCGCGGCCGTGGGGACACCCGTGAGGCCGGGCAGTCGGTCGTGGAG
>NZ_SGUC01000148.1 GCF_005435165.1 Halorubrum sp. GN11_10-6_MGM
ACGCGACGGTCTTCAGCAGGTGGTTGCCGACGTAGGTGTCGAGCAGGAACGGGAAGGTGTCCTCCTCGTACTCGAGGATGTCCCGAACGTGGTGTTTGTTGTGGTCCGAAAGCGCCGAGACGGGGATCTCGTCGCCGGGCGTGAGCCCCTGCGCTTCGGCGTAGGCGCCCACGTCCTCGTTGCGCGCGAACACGATCTCGACGCCCCACTCGTCGGCCCAGTGTTCGACGAAGTCGATGATCTCGTCGAAGTGCTGGTAGTGGTCGATGAAGACGGCGGTGGGCTTCTCGTAGCCGTACTTCTCCGCGACCTGGTTGATGAAGTACAGCGTCAGCGTGGAGTCTTTCCCCCCGGTCCACATCACCGCGGGGTTGTCGTACTCCTCGAGTCCGGTCTTGGTGACGTCGATCGCCTTCTCGATTTTGTGCTGGAGCGACGGGTAATCGGCCGGGCCCTCGCCTTCGCCGTCGGTATACGAT
>NZ_SGUC01000149.1 GCF_005435165.1 Halorubrum sp. GN11_10-6_MGM
CCTTGGATTTCCTCCTCACTTCTTCCCTCACCATTGGGGACTACACCAGTGTCAACCGCCACTGCCCCCACAACCCATCGCTGGACGCGCGAGGAGTACCACGATCTTGCGGAGGCGGGATTTCTGGGCGAGGACGATCCCGTCGAACTAATCGAAGGGGCGATCATCCGAATGAGTCCTCAGAACACGCCGCACGCCGTCGCCGTCCGCCTTGTGCGCCGTGTTTTACAACGGATATTCCCGGGTGACAAGTATCTAGTCGACGAGCAACTGCCCCTGGCCCTCGGCCCTCACTCTGAGCCAGAGCCCGATGTGTCTGTGGTTGAAGGGCAGCCCCGCGACTTCCTTGACGACCATCCGTCGTCGGCCGTCCTTGTCGTTGAGGTGGCCGACGCCTCCCTCCAGTTCGACCGCACGCGGAAACGCCCCCTCTACGCCCGGCACGACCTCCCGGAATACTGGATTGTCACTCTCGTGG
>NZ_SGUC01000150.1 GCF_005435165.1 Halorubrum sp. GN11_10-6_MGM
CGACGCTCCGAGACGAACGTCTTGATAGGGAACATCGTTCGTCGGGTGACGCGGTCGCGTCACCCTTGCCTGCTGTGACTTCCAGCTCCTGCTGAGAACTGACCAACAATCCTCTACCCAAGAGCGTACCATCAGACTATCCAGAAACCTAGGGCTATATCGTTTTTCCGCTGCGGCCACCAACCTTCTGTATGCCCACGTTCGCTGTCAACTGTCCGGGGTGCGGGGTCTCGAAAGAGCACATGACGACGACCGCGAACCAGATCGGCGTCCACTGTAGTTGCGGCATCATCTTCAGCGTCAACGTTGAGGAACAGACCGTCGACGACTGGTGGGAGCGCAAGGAGTCTCGCTCTTATGTAGAACTGCGGAAAGCCCCCATAACAAGGCAATCAACGGTGATATCGACGGATGCGCCGGTGAGGTTCAACGATCTGATGAGGCCAAACGTCTGAGCGGCCTGTTCCAAGCCCTGC
>NZ_SGUC01000151.1 GCF_005435165.1 Halorubrum sp. GN11_10-6_MGM
AGCACAAGCTCCGCCGCCACGCCGCGGTCGCCGACCCGTTGCGGGCCGTGTACCCGGGGGATCGGGCCTTTGCCGATTCGCCCGCCGCGGCCCTCGCGAACGGCTACGTCGGCGGCCACCGCGCCCCGGCGCGGCTCGACGACGACGCCCCCCGCCTCGGCCTCCCCGAAGAGGCGACCGAGAACCTCCGCACGATTGCGGAGGATCGGTATCGGGCCTGAGCGGCTGCCCCCGTTACCCGGCGAGCAGGCCCGCCGCGACGAACGCGGCGGCGGCCAGCCCGGCCGGCACCAGCGCGTAGGGCATCTGCGTGTTGACGTGGTCCACGTGGTCGGACGCCGCCGCCATCGACGAGATGATGGAGGTGTCGGAGAGGGGCGAGGTGTGGTCCCCAAAGATCCCGCCGGACAGCACGCCCCCGAGCATGAGGGACGCCGGCAGCGCAATCTCGACGGCCAGCGGCATCACCACGGGAA
>NZ_SGUC01000152.1 GCF_005435165.1 Halorubrum sp. GN11_10-6_MGM
GGACAACGACACTGACGTAGCCGGGATTCTCCTGCGTACAATTTGACTCTAGGTGTCGCTTGGCGGCCCTGTACTGCCGGGTATGATCGCGGGTGAGATACCGAACGAGGACGTTCGTATCGATTCCAGTCACGACTCTCTCTCGCTAGTGTTGGAGGCACTTGCGTCTTCGCTAGCGGCATTCCCAATCGCTTCGTCCATTTCCTCAATCGAGACCGGCTCCTGCCCCGATCGGTCGAGCATGCCGTCGAGGGCCGAAAGGTCGGCTCCGGCTCGGCGGAGCACGACCCGATCGCCCTCAAGGGTGAATTCGACGCGGTCGCCGGGCTGGAGGCCAAGGGCCTCGCGAATGGGTTTCGGAATCGTCGTCTGTCCCCGAGTCGTAAGGGTCGAAGTAGGCACAGAATCAGTCAGACCTTTCAAAAGATCTTATTTCTTACTTCAGATAAGAGTACTTGTCGTTCCTGGTCG
>NZ_SGUC01000015.1 GCF_005435165.1 Halorubrum sp. GN11_10-6_MGM
GTCAGATCTTGAAACGTATCGAGAACTGGTCTGTTCGATCTTTCACGACTACGCCGATCGGATAAGCTTCGCAAAGTCATGGATTGATCGCTTCTTATCTATTCAAAAGTTATGACTATCACTAAAGAGCGCGAACCGCGAGGCTGGGGAGGCGTGAGGTGCTGTGCGGAGCGGTGCGGGGTGGGGTTCAAAGGGGCAGCCGCGATGCCGGCGCAGGGGACGTAAGCACCGCAGCGAGCAACGCGAGCGAGGAGCGCAACGAGCGTGCGCCGGCATCGCGGCTGGGGCTTTGGAGGTGTTCCTCGAATATCCAGCTTCGATTATTTATAAGCGAGCAGGTGGGGTGTCAGCGGCGTTCGTCGTATCGATCGGACACGAACTGCCGACGGCACCAATCACCACAGACGGATATACACAAAACGTCTTATAAACCCGATCTGTTACATGAAGTCCGCGATGCCGGACTGCTTGTTGGTGTCGTCCTCGAAGATCGATTCGAGCGACCCCTCTAACACTTTCAGTCGCTGTTTCGTGTAGGGCCGACAGTCGAACCGCTCGGCCACCTCGATGGCGGTGTCGACGTACTTGCTCACCGAGCCCTCGTGGACGGTGAGGTTCACGCGGCCGCCGCACTCGCGGCACTCGCCCGTCAGGGGCATCCGGCGGTACTTCTCGCCGCAGTCGAGACAGCGCGTCTCCTGCCGCGAGAACGCGCGGAGGTTCCCGATGATGTCCGGCAGGAAGTGGTACTCGATCACGCGCTCGGCGACGTCCGTCTCGTCGACCGCGCGCAGCTTCCGGGCCAGCTCCAGCTGCGCGTCCATCTTCTCCATCATGTCGCCGAGCGTCTTGTACGCCGACAGGTCCGGCCCCATCGCGATGTTCGTCGTGTCGTGGGTGTGATCGAATCCGTGGTACTCGTCGTCCGTGCCGAGCGTGTCCTCGCCGATCTGGATCAGCTCCTCGACTTCCTCCGGATCGGCCAGCTCCCGCGACGCCTCGTACAGCTCCAGCGGATACTCGCGCACGATGTCGACGTTGTGCGCCTCGTCGTCGATCTCCGAGGGGTCGATCCGCGAGGACATGACGAGCGGCGCGTCCATCCGCCCGCCGCGCTGGTCCGGCAGAAATTCCTTCGAGAAGTTGAGAAGTCCGTCCATGAGGAGCATTACACAATCCTCGTCGCCGTCACATTGCTTAGATGATATATCATTTGAGATTAATGAATGAGTTCCCTCCACGGAAAGACAGTAGACATGCTGGCAGTCGGATTCAATTAGTTCGATTTGTGAGATTTCGTCTAAATAGAAGACATCGGATCCACCATCAAACACACGTGATCCCTGAGTGTTGTAATTTGAAATACTATTTTCGAGTTGTGTCTGCTTGCGAGTTAGATGAATGTCAACCTGTTCAGAAAATCGAACGGCGTCTACAGACGAAACCGTAATTTCGTAGGATTGAGCCATTAGCGTCTCATCGTCATCATCGTAGAACTCTGGGAATCTATCGCGTAGCAGCGTTCTGTCCGGCTCTCTCACCCTCGCTTTGATTCCGATTCGTGTTAGTAATGCTATTAGATCCGTTTTGAGTTCCGTACTAATTGTTGTCGCACGTACTCCAATACCGTTGGATTCAACAGATCCATCGCCACTAAAATACCCTGAGAGATATGCGGAGATGATCTCGTCGGATGCGTCGAATATGGGGCTCGGAACTCGTTTTGTGTCGGCAGAGATCCCAGCGTCAAGTACCGTGTCAAAGAGAATCCGGACTAGTCGACCGGAAACGGTGACTTTAGCGTGATTTTCTTCGTAGGGATCCACGCCGAACTCCTCAACAAGGGTATCGAGGAAGAACTGACGGGCTTCTGTCTCGGTTCCACAGATTGTCGTTTGGTGGATTATTCCCTTTGGAGTCTGTTGCTCACGGGTGAATCCCTCTGCCGCGTAGTACCCGAGTAGAGTGGCAACTGATTCGTTTATTTCGAGGTACCGATCAATCTCCGTTCGGTCGCGTTTGATTCCGAGAGAAGCATCGTTGGGTACGAACTCAAGGAGATCATCGACCGAGTCGAAGCACTGCTGAAGGTACGCAACCGGGAAGCTTTCTCGATAGAGATAATTGCTTAGCGTCTTCTTGTTCGTCTCAAATATTTCAGTCATACTCTGGAGCGGATAAAATGGGCCGTCCCACGCGTCAGCAAAGGTACTCTCAAACAGATCGTAGAGGCGTTCTTTCTGTAATCCTTTTATCATTAAGCGGTCGTTCGGCACTTCGTCAACCGAAATGAACTCTTTGAGGAGATCGAACTGCTTCGTCCCATATCGTACATTGTCCTCAATTGAATGGGGAGTTACAAGCCGATCAGTATCAGACAACTCCCGTGCTTCTTTTTTACTCATCTTATCCTGTTCAGAATTATAGACGTGAACCTCGTGATCTGGGGTAATGGTGAGAGATCGACCAGATCGAGTATGGATCTTCACCATGTGATCGGGAGCGGGATGTTTGCTGACTGCCTCGATCGGCCGAGAAACCTGTTTTCCGTCCGCTGTCAATGATGGAACTGACAGCTCTCCGTCGACTCCCTCCAACTCGCCGATTGCGGTCCCGAAGTCGTCGAACTCGACATCCGACTGCTCGAGGTACGTCTCGACGAAGTCGTCGATTTCGTCGTATCTCAATTGACCGGTCTCGTCCTCGTACCAGATTTTCGTCTCCGGGTGGAAACAGTTCCGCCGTTTCGCGGCGTGAAAGTACGGATGCGCGTATCCCACGGCGGCCGAGGTGAAACCTACCACTCTCCCGACAGTTGCCGCGCTCGTGTGGGGGGCCATCCCGAAGACGAGCTCGCCGACGAGGTCGTCGCGCTCGTTCACCTCGTAGAAGCGGTCGAGCCCGTAGAACTGTTCGAGCAGGTCGTCGACGAAGTCCGCGGTCTTGAGCATGTGCTCGGCGGCGCCGTCGGAGAGCACGATGTCCTGAACGCGGAGCTCGATCACCTGGTCGTCGTGGCGGAGGGGCTCGCCGTCGACGTCTGTCTCGTAGCCGAGTTCGCGGAAGTGGTCCGCGGTGACGTCGAGCTCCTCCGGCTTGACCGCGGTGACCGGGAGGTCGGTCATGTCGTAGCGGACCGTGCCGTCCTTGAACGACGTGACGCCGTTCTTCGCGCGGAGGACCCCCTTCTCGATCGGCTCCGGCGTCTTGTTCCGCGAGGTGAGCCCCTGGACCCCTTTGAGGATCTCGAACGCCGACTCGCGCTCGCCAACCGTCTCCAGCGCGGAGCGGTACGCGTCGTTGACGTCGACCTCCTGGTAGGTCGCGGCCGTCACCTCCCACTCGCAGTTCGGGCACTCGACGCGGCCGGCCTCGTCGGGCGTACAGACGGTGCCGCAGTCGCCGCACTCGTAGTGCGGCTCCGTGTGCGTCTCGCAGTCGGGGCACAGGGCGGCGTAGGTGTGCTCACCGCAGTCGGGACAGACGCGGTCGGAGACCTCCAACTCGTGGCGTCCCCGCCGCCCGGTGTCGTCCATGACGTTCGCGGCCTCGGCCACGTCGCGCTGGGGACCGCCGGCCTCGTTGATCGGGAAGAGGGTGTGGACCGCCGGCGAGAGGTCGCGGCTCTCCGACTTCTCCGGGCGCCCCATCCGGTTGCCGATCCGGGTCGGGGCGCGCTCGCGGACCTCGAAGGGCGCGACCTCGTTGACGGCGCGGACCGCGTTCTCGCCGTCGGCGTACTCGCGGGCCGCGGTCGAGAGGTCCGCCGAGTCCCACTCCTTCCGGAGCCCGTCGTCGACGCCGAGCGACCGCGCGAGCGGGCGCCACGTCGGGATCCGGAGCGCGTCGGGCGTCGCCGCGTGTTCGATCAAAAGCGACTCCAGCGCGTCCCGGACCGGCTCGGTGCGCTCGATCGCGAGGACGCCCGCGACGATCTCGCCCCCGGCGACCGCGTCGGCGAGCGCCTCGAACGCCTCGACCGAGACGTCGTGCCAGAGGTACGTGTACTCGGGGTGGAGCGGGCAGTCGTACTCGCGCGCCCACGCGAGCGCCTGGTCGACGTCCGGATGTTCGAGGTCGACGTGGGGGTCGTCCCCCATGGCCTGAACGTCGGCGCCGGCGGCCTCGAACTCCTGGACCCACCACTCGGGGGCGTAGGAGGCGGGCGCGAGCGGGTGGTTGTTCTCGACGAACTCCCCGTAGTTGACGAGGTACTCGCCCAGATCGAGCACCTTCTCGACCCCGTTTCGGAGCTCCTTCGCCTCCTCCGGGTCGTCGATCCGGCGGACCTCGCCGTTGGCGAGCCGGACCGTCGGGCCCTCAATGGAGTCGACCGGGACGACGCCGTGGGCCTTCCCCGGCCGCTCGGTCTTGATCTGCGTCCCGGCCGCGAGGAAGTCGTCGACGATGTGCATCGTCGCCGGGTGGACGCCGCCGGTCGCGAACCCGTGGTTGCGCGCGCGACCGTATCGGAGGCGGAACCCGCCGGCCTCGCTCGGGTGGGTGAACACGGGGCGGCCCGCGATGAGGTCCCGGAGGAACTTCTGCGAGGGCTCCGCGCGCGGCGGCCCCGCGGCCTCGTCGTCGGTCGGGCCGTCGGTCTCGGACGCCCCGTCGTCCGACTCGCCGTCGCCCCCCTCACCGTCGCCGTTCGCTGCGTCGGTCGCTTCGGCCTCCGCCCCGTCGCCGTCGCCGGCGCCGTCCTTCCCGATCGTCCCGTCGATGAGGTCCTGGAGCCACGGCCAGTCGACCTCGTCCAGATCGCGGGTGTACCGCTGGATCTTCGGGGCCTTCAGCGCGATCCCCTCGGCGGCGACGAGGCACATTCCCCCGCGGGCCGAGTTCGTGTCGACGCGTTCGAGGTCGCGGAACCCCGAGACCTCCTCGTCGCTCGTCGCCTCCCCGTCTAACATTACGGGGATGTGCTTCGCGATGAACTTCGACTCCTTGTCCTTCGGCGTGTACTGGAGCCCGGTCTCCTTGTCGTAGAGGGCGATCTCCTCGGCGTAGCGCTCGACCTCGACGTCTCGGGGCTTGTACTCGTCGACGTCGAGCAGCGACCGGGCGTAGTCGGCGACGAGCACCGACAGCGCCTGCGCGGTCCCGCCCGCCGAGCGGATCGGTCCGGCGTAGTAGACGTTGACGAACTCGGTGCCGTCGTCGTTCTCCAGCAGCTCGACGCGGTCGATCCCCTCGATCGGGGCGGCGACGACCCCCTCCGTGAGCAGCGCGACGGCGGTCCGGACCGCCCCCTCGATCTTCCCCTCGCGGGAGTCGTAATCGCCGACGTTGCCGTCGACGAAGTCGGTGACGAGCTCCAGCGCCGCCTCTTCTCGCGACATCTCGCCCTCCAGATCGCGGACGCGCTCCGCGACGCCGTCGATGCCGAGGATGTTCTCGACGCGGTCGGCCATGTCGCGGGCGACCGGGATCTCGATCTCCGGCTCCGGGTCTCGGCCCTGCTCTTTGGCCGCCTCGGCGACGTCCCACGCCTCGTCGAGACGCTCCTCGATCCGCGCGAAGTAGCGCTCGTCGTCCGGTCTCATCGGGTCTCGGTCGCGGGGACCGGCCGCTTCGCTCGTCGGGTCACAGCCACAGGTCGAGGTCGGTGGCCTCGTCGTGCGAGCGCTCCAGCGGCTCGGCGAACGCGCGCAGGTGGCACTCGCCCGCCCAGACGGTCGCCGAGTCGAGGTGGCCCGCGAGCGCCTGCCCGCTCGGCCGCGAGAGCACGGCGTGGGTGTGCGCGAACACGTCGCCCTCCAACAGCGAGACGTTGCCGACGCAGGCGGCCACCTCCAGCGGCTCGTCGAACGTCACCGAGCGGTACTCGGTCTCCTCCTGATCGTAGAACCAGACGTCCGCGTCCTGGACCGCGCCGAGCGCCGTGAACCAGCCGGCCTCGACGTCCTCCTCGCGGGCGAGCGACTCGATCTCCTCGCGCCAGTCGGCGCCCGTCTCGAACCGCGCGACGTACTCCGCCGTGGGTTCGACCTCGCGATGGTACATAGCGACTTCCCACGACCGCGGGGGAGAAAAAGGCTTCAGTCGAACCGAGTGAGGACCGCCGGACTCGATTTAATATAGCGCCATATGATTTACTTGGCGGCGAGCGGGTACACAGGAGATACGACAGAGAGGGCATCAAGACGCGTCTATCCGGCTAAAACGGTCGATCAGCCGAAAGCGGCGATGTGACTCACGGAGCGGAAAGAGAGAAAGCGTCGCGGAGCGGACCGACTCAGAACGGGGCCTGCGGGCCTTCGTCGTCGCCGCCGTCGTCGGTCGTCTCGCCGGGGAACGAGGGAGACATCCCGCCGCTGCTGGTGCCGCCGAGGTCGCCGTCCGCGCCGGCGGCCGCGCCGGTGTCGGCGTGGACCGTCTCGATCTCCGGGATCTCCTTGACCATCCGGGACTTGATCGCCTGGATCGTCATCGGCGAGATACCGCAGCCGGAACAGGCGCCGCCGAGCTGGACCGTGACCTCGCCCTTCTCGCGGTCGAGGTGGGCGATAGCGGCGCTCCCGCCGTGCATCTGGATCTGCGGGAAGTTGCGCCGCAGGAAGTTCGTGATCCGCTCGCGGAGGTCGTTGTCCGCGTCAGTTGCGTCCGTGCTCATGCCCGCGAGTTGGCGGGCGGCGGGCTTATGCCTTTGGTTCGGCCGGATTCGGGCCGACGACGGGGAGTTCGTCGGGTCCGTTACTCGGGTCCGTTACTCGGGTCGATCGACGCCGAGCGTCCGGTACAGCTCGGACTCGATCCGCTCGACGTACTCGTCGAGCGTCTCCTCGAACGTCTCGTCGTCGACCGCGACGGCGCCCCGGATGCGCTCGCGCGGGTTCTCCGGGAGTTCGACGCGGAACTCGCCGTCCTCGTAGAACGGCTCCGACTCGTTGAGGACGGTCTGGTCGATCCCGTGGATCAGCTCCGAGTCGTACCGGTCGTTCATCTGGTTGAACGCGTTCTTGTACGCCCGCTGAAGCTCGTTGAAGTAGTGCGCGTACTTGTCCTCGAACTTCTCCGGGTCGAACTCGTCGGCCATGTCGCGAGCGAGGAACCGGCGGGAAAAAAGCCGGTCGATCGGCGCCGAGACGCTCGAAAAGCCCGCCGGAGTGGTCACTCGGGCGCTTCGGAGCGAACGCGTCGATAAATCATATAACGCGATATAGAATTCCGAGACGTGCCGATCGACGAGCCGGGGTCGCGTCGCAAGCCGGGGCGGAGGAAGGTCGTGATTCGCGGCCGCTCGACGACGGAGAGCGACGACGGCGTCTCTCGGAGCGGCCGAGAAGCGCGAAAAAGGAAAGAACCGCGCGGCCGCGTTAGTCGAGGTCGAAGCGGTCGAGCTTCATGACCTCGCTCCACGTCTCGACGAAGTCTTCCACGAACCGCTCCTCGTTGCTCGCGTACACGTCAGCGATGGTCCGGAGCCGCGCGTTCGACCCGAAGATGAGGTCGGCGCGCGTCGCTTCCCACGCGACCTCGCCGGTCTCGCGGTCGCGGATGTCGTAGACGTCCTCGTCTTCGGTGACCGCGTCCCACTCGTACTCCATGTCGAGCAGGTTCACGAAGAAGTCGTTGGTGAGCGTACCGGGCTCGTCGGTGAAGACGCCGCGGTCGGAGTCGCCGTAGGTCGCGCCCAACGCGCGGAGGCCGCCGGCCAGCACGGTCATCTCGCTCGCGGTCAGGTTCAGCAGGTCCGCCTTGTCGACCATGAGGTCCTCGACGTCCTCGTCGGTGTCGCCGAGGTAGTTACGGAAGCCGTCGGCCTCGGGCTTGAGCGCCTCGAACGACTCCTCGTCCGTCTGCTCCGCCGTCGCATCGACGCGCCCAGGCTCGAACGGGACCTCGACGTCGTATCCCGCGTCGGCCGCGGCCTGCTCGACGGCGGCGGTGCCGCCCAGCACGATGAGGTCGGCGAGCGAGACGCGGACGTCGTCGGACCGCGACTCGTTGAACTCAGCCTGAACGTCTTCGAGCGTCGCGAGGACGTCGGCGAGCTTCTCGGGCTCGTTGGCCTCCCAGCTCCGCTGCGGTTCGAGGCGGATGCGCGCGCCGTTGGCGCCGCCGCGCTTGTCGCTGTCGCGGTAGGTGGACGCCGCCGCCCACGCGGTCTTGACGAGCTCGCCGGTCGACAGCCCGGAGTCGAGGAGCGCACCCTTGAGGTCGGAGATCTCCGCGTCTCCGATCGTCTCGTAGTCGGCGTCCGGGAGCGGGTCCTGCCAGATCATCGTCTCCTCGGGGACCTCGGGGCCGAGGAAGCGCTCCGGCGGGCCCATGTCGCGGTGGATGAGCTTGTACCACGCCTTCGCGAACGTCTCCTGGAACTCGTCGGGGTCGTCGCGGAACTCCTCGAGGACGGCCCGGAAGTCGTCGTCCTCTTTGAGGGCGACGTCCGTCGTGAGCATCATGACGTCCTCCTTGTCGTCGGGGTCCGCGACGCCGGGCGCGGCGTCGTCGAGCTCGTCGTTCTTCGTGGTCCACTGCCACGCGCCGCCGGGGCCCTTCTCCGGCTCCCACTCGTAGCTGAGCAGATTGTTGACGTAACTCAGGTCCCAGACGGTCGGGGTGGCGTTCCACGGCCCCTCGATGCCGCTGGTGATCGTGTCGGGACCCATCCCCTCGCCGAACTCGTTGTCCCAGCCGAGGCCCTGGACGTCGATGGGGGCGTCCTCGGGCTCCGGGCCGAGGTTATCGCCGTCGTCGGCGCCGTGGACCTTCCCGAACGTGTGGCCGCCGGCGATGAGCGCGACGGTCTCCTTGTCGTTCATCGCCATACGACTGAACGACTGCCGGATGTTCTTCGCCGAGCCCTCCAGATCCGGCTCGCCGTTCGGGCCCTCGGGATTGACGTAGATGAGGCCCATCACGGTGTTGCCGAGCGGCGCTTTCAGGTCACCCTCCTCGTCGAAGCGCTCCTCGGAGGTCATCTCCCACTCGCTTTCGGGCCCCCAGTCGACGGCGTCGTCGCCCCTGAAGTCGTCGGCGCGGCCGCCCGCGAAGCCGAACGTCTCGAAGCCCATCGACTCCAGCGCGACGTTGCCGGCGAGCACGATGAGGTCCGCCCACGAGAGCTTCTCGCCGTACTTCGTCTTGACCGGCTCCAGCAGCCGTCGGGCCTTGTCGAGGTTCACGTTGTCCGGCCAGCTGCTGATCGGCGGGAGGCGCTGATGTCCGCCGGCGGCGCCGCCGCGCCCGTCGAGGGAGCGGTACGTGCCGGCGCTGTGCCACGCCATCCGGATGAACAGCGGCCCGTAGTGTCCGTAGTCGGCGGGCCACCACTCCTTCGAGTCGGTCATCACGTCTTCGAGGTCGGATTTGACCGCGTCGAGGTCGAGCTCGTCGAACGCCTCCGCGTAGTCGAACGCCTCGTCGTACGGACCGAGGTCGGCGGAGTTCTGATCGAGTAGCTCCAGATCCAACTGGTCCGGCCACCAGTTTTGGGTATTACTAACCATCAAAAAATAGTCGCTCCTCGTCGGTGATAATATTGTCTAATTCGGAAAGGGAATCATCGGTATAATGAATGGATTCTATCGAAATTATGAAGTTCTATTTGTCGATCTGCGAAGTCACCATGGAGGACCGCAGCGATACTCCGCGGCGTTTGCGAGGACAGAGGGGAAATAGAAAAGCCGATCAGTTCGGCGGGCAGACAGTTCGGGGGTCGCCGAGGGCGTTCGGAACGCTCAGCGGTTCAGCGTGTGGATCGCCTGTCCGCGGGCGTTCTCGGCCGCCTCCATCACGGCCTCCGCGAGCGTCGGGTGAGTGTGGACGGTCGCGGCCACGTCTTCGAGGGTCGCACCCATCTCGACCGCGAGCGCGACCTCGGCGATCAGCTCCGACGCCTCGGGACCGACGATCTGTCCGCCGAGGACGAACCCGGTCTCCTCGTCGGCGACGATCCGGACGAACCCCTCGGTGTGGCCGGTCGTCATCGCCCGGCCGGAGGCGTTGAACGGCATCTCGCCGACCGCCGGCTCGAATCCGGCGTCGTCGGCCTCCGCCTCGGTCATGCCGACGGTGCCGATCTCGGGGTCGGTGAAGACGGCCGCGGGAACCACCTGCCGGTCGAGCGCAGCCGGCTCGCCGGCGATCACCTCGGCCGCGACGATCCCCTCGTTGGAGGCCGCGTGCGCGAGCATCGGGTCGCCCGCCACGTCGCCGACGGCGTGGATGCCCTCGACCGCGGTTCGGGTGCGATCGTCGGTTTCGACGAACCCGCGCTCGTCCGTCTCGATCCCGGCGTTCCCGAGGTCGAGCCCGTCGGTGACGGGCTGGCGGCCGACCGCGACGAGGATCTTGTCGACGCCGTACGTCGACTCCTCGCCATCGCCGGACTGCGTCCGGCTTCCAGAGGCGCTTTGCGCCTCGCTGTCCTCCGTCTCCGTGTGGAGGAGGTAGCCGCCGTCGGGCGCCTCGGACCACTCGCTCGCGCCCTCGCCGAAGTTGAACTCGATCCCGAGCTCCTCGGCGCGCTTGCGGACGATCCGCTTTACGTCGTCCTCGTAGGGGTCGAGGATGTCGTCGAGCATCTCGACGACCGTCACGTCCGCGCCGAGCTTCGCGTACGTGGTTGCCAGCTCCATACCGATGTACCCCCCGCCGACGATCCCGAGCCGGTCCGGGACGCTGTCGGCGTCGAGCGCGTCGGCGGAGCTCCAGACGTGGTCCTCCGAGAAGTCGAAGCCGGGGATCTGGATCGGCCGCGAGCCGGTCGCGACGATCGCGTGTTCGAACGAGAGCGTCTCCGAGCCCTGTCCGTCACCGCCGTGCGCGACGCGGACGGTGGACTCGTCGACGAACGAGGCGGTCCCCTCGATCAGATTCACGCCGTTCGCCTTACACAGCTTCTCGACGCCGCCCGTCAACTGATCGACGACGCCGTCTTTCCACTCGGTCATCTTGCCCATGTCGACGGCGGGGTCCGCGTGGACGCCCATGAACTCCGCGTTGCCGGCCTCGTGGGCGAGCCCGCTGCCGGTGATCAGCGCCTTCGAGGGGATACAGCCGCGGTTGAGACAGGCGCCGCCGTAGGCGTCCTTCTCGACTAAGGTCGTGTCGAGCCCCTCCTGTGCGGCGCGGATGGCGGCGACGTAGCCGCCCGGCCCCGCGCCGATGACCAGTACCTCCGTTCCCGTGGTGACGTCTCCGACGACCATTATTCGTTGAGTAGCAGCAGGGGGTTTTCTAGGTGTTCCATGACGGTGTTCGCGAACTCGGCCGCGACCGCGCCGTCGACGACCCGGTGGTCGATCGACAGCGACAGCGGCAGCGTCGGCGCCGGGACGACGGTCGAGTCGTCCGAGTCGTCGAGGAAATCGGAGTCGACGTCGGCGTGGTCCCGGACGACGGGGCGCTCCTCGATGGCGCCGAGCCCGAGGATCGCGGTCTCGGGGTAGTTGATGATCGGCGTGGCGTACTCCCCGCCGATCGCGCCGAAGTTGGTGATAGAGAAGGTGCCGCCCTTCATCTCCGCGGGCTTGAGCTTCCGTTCGCGGGCGCGGGAGGCGAGGTCGTTCACCTCGTCGGCCAGCTCGAAGAGCCCCTTCTCGTCGACGTCCTCGACGACGGGCACCATGAGGCCCGCGTCGGTCGCGACCGCGATACCGAGGTTGTAGTCGCCCTTCAACACGATCTCCTCGTCGTCCTCGCGGAGCTCGCTGTTGAGGTAGGGGAACTCCTTCAGCCCGGCGACGATCGCCTTCATCACGAACGGCATGTAGGTGAGTTTCACCCCCTCGGCCTCGGCCTTCGGCTTCAGCTCCGCTCGCGCCTCGACGAGCGCGTCGACCTCGGCCGTGTCGTGGTGGGTGACGTGCGGTGCCGTGTACTTCGACCGCTCCATCTGCTTCCCGATGGTGCGCCGCACGCCGCGGTAGGGGACCGTCTCGTCGCCCGAGTCGGCGTCGGCGGAGCCGGTCGTCGCGGCCGCGTCGGCCGACGTCGAAGCGGGCTCGCCGCCGGCGTCGACCGGCTCCGGCGTCGGCTCGGGCGGCGACTCCAGCGCGTCCGCGTACGCGTTCACGGCGTCGGCCGTGACGAACGCCTCGCCGTCGCGGGTCTCGTCGGTCGGCACGTCGTCGAGGTTGACGCCGCGCTCGCGCGCGACCTTGCGCGTCGCGGGGGTCGCGAGCGTCGTGTCGCGACCGGCCGGTTCGGGACCGCCAGCGGCCGTCGTCGCCGCGGAGTCGTCCGACTGCCCCGCGGCGCCGCGCTTGCTGACCGCGGACTTGCGCCCGCCGGCGTCGATGTCGGTCGGCGCGGGACGCGGTTCGGATCCGTCGTCCGCTCCGGCCGCGTCGGCGGACGCCGCATCCTCCTCGGCGTGGGCTCGAACGTCGGCCTCGCTCACGCGCCCGCCGGGACCGCTCCCGTCGACGGCCGCGACATCGACGCCCAGCTCGCGGGCGAGCCGGCGGGCCGACGGCGGCGCGAACGTCCGTCCCGACGGGGTGTCGGGCTCGGCGGGCTCCGAGTCTGCCGTGTCGGCGGCCGCGTTCGGCTCCGCTTCCGGCTCGGACTCCGCATCCGCCTCGTCGGCCGACGCCGCCGGATCGGCCGCGCCGCCCTCGTCGGCGTCGCCCCCATCGTCGACGCGGAACGAGATGATCACGTCGCCGACGGGGACCATCTCTCCCTCCTCGACGAACAGCTCCTCGACGACGCCGTCGTAGCTCGACGGCACCTCGACGAGCGCCTTGTCGGTCTCGACCTCCGCGACGGGCTGGTCCTCCTCGACGCGGTCGCCGGGCGCGACCAGCCAGCTGACCAGTTCGCCCTCCGCGACGCCCTCGCCGACGTCGGGCAGTTTGAACTCCTCGATCGTCATCGATCGGCCTCCGCTGTGGTCATGGGTGTATCTCCGGGGGTCATCTTAAAATTCGACCGCCTCCAGGATTCCCTCCTCGATGCGCGCCGCGGACGGGAGGTAGTAGTCCTCCAGCGCGTACAGCGGGTACGGCACGTCGAAGCCGGTGACGCGGCCGATCGGCGCCTCCTGGTACAGCAGCGCCTCTTCCTGAAGGATCGCCGTGATCTCGCCCGCGAGTCCCCCCGTCTTGGGCGCCTCGTGGACGACGACCGCGCGGCCGGTCTTCTCGAAGGCCTCGACGATCGCTTCGCGGTCGAGCGGCGAGACCGTACGGAGGTCGACGACCTCGCACTCGATCCCCTCCTCGCCGAGCGTCTCGGCGGCCTCCATGGTCGGGCGGGTCATCGCGCCGTACGTGAACACGGCGACGTCGTCGCCCTCGCGTCGGGTGACCGCCTCGCCGAGGGGGACCGTGTACGGCTCCTCGGGCACCTCGTCGCGGAACGCCCGGTAGATGAGCTTCGGTTCGAGGAAGATCACCGGGTCGGGGTCGCGGATCGACGCCGCCAACAGCCCCTTCGCGTCGTAGGGGGTCGAGGGGATGACGACCTTCAGCCCCGCCTCGTGGGCGTAGAACGCCTCCTTCGATTCGGAGTGGTGTTCGGGCGCGCGGATCCCGCCGCCGTAGGGGGCTCGCAGCGTCATCGGGAGCGTGAACCGTCCGCGGCTGCGGGCGCGGAACCGCGCCATGTGGGAGACGATCTGGTCGAAACCGGGGTACATGAACCCGGAGAACTGGATCTCCGGGACCGGTCGCATCCCCATCGCGGCCATCCCGACCGCGGTGCCGACGATCCCCGATTCGGCGAGCGGCGTGTCGATCACGCGGTCGCCGCCGAACTCGTCGTACAGCCCCTCGGTGGCGCGGAAGACGCCGCCGTTCTTCCCGACGTCTTGCCCCATCACGACGACGTCGTCGTCCTCGCGCAGTTCGGTGTGTAATCCGTCTCGGACCGCCTGTACCAGCGTGAGATTCTGTGTCTCGGTCATTTACTCCTCCAAGAACGCCGCGTCGCCGCGGTCGTCGCGCAGCGCGGCGAACTCCTCGTACTGCCGTTCCAGCTCGGGCGGAAGCTCCGCGTAGGCGTGTTCGAACAGCGCGCGCGGCTCCGGGCGCGCCATCGACTCCGCGGCGTCTATCGCGTCGGCGACCCGGGCCTCGACCGACGACTCGATCTCCGCGACGCGCTCGTCGTCGAGGACGCCCTCGTCCCGGAGGTACGACTCGAGCCGGTCGATCGGGTCCTTCCGCCGCCACCGCTCGACCTCGTCGTCGTCGCGGTAGACGGTCGGGTCGTCGGCGGTCGTGTGCGCGCCGAACCGGTACTGGACCGCCTCGATGAGGGTCGGCCGCGGCCGGTCGGTGTCGGGGTCGCGCGCCTTCTCCAAGGCCGCTTCCGTGACGCTGTACACCGCGAGCGGGTCCATCCCGTCGACCTGAACGCCGTCGATCCCGTACGCCTCGGCCTTCTGCGCCAGCGTCGCGCTCCGAGTCTGTCGCTCGCGGGGCACGGAGATCGCCCACTGGTTGTTGTTACAGAAGAAGACCGTCGGCGTGTCGAACACGCCGGCGAAGTTGACCCCCTCGTGGAAGTCGCCCTCGCTCGTCGCGCCGTCGCCGAAGTAGCAGATGAACGCGTCGTTCTCGCCGCGCAGCTTCGACGCCCACGCGGCGCCGGTGGCGTGGGGCACCTGCGACGCGATGGGGACGGCGACCGGGAAGACGTTGACGTCGTCGGGGGCGCGGTTGCCGTCCTCGTGGCCCATCCAGTAGAGCAGCGTCTGTTTCAGCGGGAGCCCATGGACGAGGGCCGCGCCGTGCTCGCGGTACGAGGGCACCATCCAGTCGTCCGCGTCGAGCGCGTACGCCGACCCGACCTGGGCGCCCTCCTGCCCGGAGAGCGGGGGGTACGTCCCCATCCGGCCCTGCCGCTGGAGGCTCACCGCGCGGCCGTCGAAGTGTCGCGCTAGCCGCATGTGCCTGTACATCTCGACGAGCGACTCGTCGTCGAGGTCGGGGACGTCGCCGACGACCTCGCCGTCCTCGTCGAGGACGCGAACCGTCTCGTCGTACGCCCTGTCGAACACGCTCACGGTCGAACCCACCTTCGCATGTCCGATCCGTCCACCGCCCGGGTAATATCGTTTTCGTAAATAATTTAGTATGCTCAGAAATAGCGGCGTCGCTCTGAGAAACCGTCCATCAGACGGGGTGAGAATCGGACATTTCTGAACAAGCTCGGAGGTGTTCGGCAATATTTTCGCCAACATGTGCGTTTCGCCGGTCAGTAACGGACGAACAGGAAGGTTTTCGCGCCGGTGCCGGCCCCCGGAGCGCCGACTGACGGGTCGGAGCAATCGGCTGGCACTTCGGAGCGTGCGGGTGACGTTTCGGAGCGCCGACGCTACCCGATCGAAGGAGGTCGATATCGAGGAAATAGTCGGACGGGCCGTCTGGGGCCGACAGAGCCGCTATCCGAGTCGGAAGGAGGGTTCGTCCGGCTCGCCGTCGAGGTCCTCCAGCTGGATCACCTCTTCGTCGCCGTCCTCCAGCTGCTCGCGGAGGTAGTTGACGTACCGCTTGTGCTCTTCGAGCTGCTCGCGGAGGTGTTCGGCCTCGAGCTCTAACCGCTCGTGCTCGCGGACGAAGCTCTTCGGGACCTCGATCTTCGGGGGGAACGACTCCCCGCTCTCGCCCATGCTGTCCAGTTCGGCCTCCGGGATCACCCGGACCTGGCCGTCGTGGGCAACGAGCGTATCCACGTAGTCCCGGAAGACCGCCGACAGCGAGATGTCTCGCTCCTCGGCGATGTCGCGGAGGGTCTCGAACGCGTCCTCGTTGACGCGGAACGAGATCGTCTTGTTCTTGTTGCCCATTATCGGACCGTTCGTTCCGCAGATCACTTAAGCGTTTGTCAGACGGTCGCAAGAACGGGAGTCTCGGGGCGATCCGAACGGCTATCGGGGCGCCCGACGCGCCGGTCGCGTCAGGGCTCCGGCGCGTCGGCCGGATCGGTCCCGTCCGGTGCGTCGCCGAGCGCGGCGTCGGCGCCCGCGTCGGTCGCGGACTCGTCGTCCGCGAGTTCGTCGCCGCTCTCGTCGAGGTCCTCCAGCGCCGACAGCGCGGCGGCCTTGTACGTCGCGGGGTCGAGATCGTACTCCTCGCGGGCCATCCGCGCGTACTCGTTACTCTCGTCGTCGAACGCGGCGACGCGCTCGACGGTGCGACGGGCGGTCTCCGCGACCCAGCGGTCGCGGGTGGCGGCGTCGACCTCGGTGATCGACTCGGGGCGGACGGAGACCCGGACCGTGCCGTCGTCGGTCTCGTAGGTCCGGGGTTTCCCCACGACTGCGACGTAGGCCGGGGGCTCCAACTCCCGGAGTTTGGAAGCGGCTTCCGGCTGGTACTGGCCGGCGTACACGAAGAACGTGCCCGTCGGGTCGACGATGCGGCCGCGCCAGTACTCGCTGTCCTCGCCGACGTCCTCCTTCTCCGTGAGCGTGCCCACGAAGAACACGCGGTTCGAGGACTCGCCGGTCGGTAACAGCGCGTAGACGGGGGCGCGCTCGTCGTCGGATTCGGTGAACGTGTAGCCGGCGTCGTTGAACTCGGTGGCGAACACGCGCCGGGCGACCTCTCGGGTGGGTGCGGATTGGCTCATTTAAATCGACCTCGCTTCGATCAGCGCGCTTTCAACGTCGACGGCGCCCGGGTCCTCCATCTCGTCGACCAAGACGTACCGGCCGAACGTGGGGCCGGTGACGCGGTAGTAGCGCCCGAGCACGTCCTCGCCCATCTCCTCGGCGACGACGGTGGTGTCGAGCGCGTCCATCGCCATGTCCTTGGCCTCCTCGAGACTCATGCCGGTGAGATTCTCGGTGGCCTCGCGGTCGAAGATGACCTCGGTGACGGTCTCGCCGTCGTCGAGGACACCCTTGATCCGGAGGTCGAACTCCCCTTCGACCTGCCCGTGCTCGGAGCAGCGCCCGTTCTGGAGGACGCGCGTACAGTCCTCCTCGGGGCAGCGCTTGATCAGCCCGGAGCCGGACTGGATGTCGACGAGGGCGCCCTCGACGGTGTCGGCGTTGTCGCCGACCTCGATCTCCTCGTCGATCTCGGTGATACCCGTCGTCCGGTTGAGCTTCACCGAGTAGCTCCCTTCGTACTCGTCGGTGACGACGTTCGAGAGCTCGTAGGACTGCCCCTCAGTCAGCTCGGGGAGGTCGGAGGTCTCGAAGGCGACGAACTTGATCGTGCCCGACTCGTCGCCGAGGAGCCCGACCTGCGAGATGGAGTCGCTTCGGGGTTCCCACAGGTCGACCAGCTTCACGCGTAAGTCGACCCACTGCTCGTCCTCGTCGATGTCGTTGACGAGGACCTCCTCGCTGCCGCCGCGGCCGAGTTCGTCGCGCTCCATTCCGGCGTCTTCGAGGTAGCTGTTGGTGACGCTCCGGCTCGCCTCGTCGAGCGGCACGCGGTACTCGTCGACGAGCGTTTCGAGCCGCTCCTCGACGTCGTCGGGATCGACGTCGGTGTGGTCCGAGAACTGTTCCGCTATCGCTTCCGCTTCCTGTCGCAGTTCGCTCATGGGGTGTCTCCGCCTCCGGTCTTGTTTTCAGTGGGAGGCGTACGACGGTTGGTTCCAGATGGTATTAAAATGTACGTGACCGCGGTGAAAGTGGAACGAAACGCCCACTTGAGGGCCGCTACGCGGTGTTCTTTCGATTCGGGGAGATCGGACGACGCCGGGGCCTCCAACCGCGTCAGACGCTCGTCAGCCGTGCGCGGGCTTCGTTTCGAGTGGAACGATGACACGGGGCGGAGTCACACGGGTGAGGATCCGACGGTGGTGACGAACCGGGGCGGTGGCGCGCGCCTCCGAGCGCCCGAGAGGGCGCGAGGAGCGCCGCGCGAGGGAGTCGCGAGCGAACGGCGACCGAAGGGAGCCCGAGCGAGCGACGAGGCTGGGGAGGTGCGAGGTGCTGTGCGGTCGCAGTGGGACTCGAAGGGGCAGTCGCGAGGGCGAAGCACGGCAAAGCAAGGACCGCAGGAGCGAGCGAAGCGAGCGACGAGGACCGAAGCGAGCCGCGCGAGCCGTCGCGACTGGGGCTTCGGGAGTGTTCGTGTCGAGCGGGTGTTTATAAGTAGAAACAGTATCGTACAGCCGAGCGACTGGGACTTCGGCGGTTTTGGCCGTGAAACCGGTCGTCGGACATCGGTTCGCCTCTGCGTAGTTGTCATCTCAGTTCGCGTCCGGGAACGGCACCTCGATCAGGTCGCCGTCGTCGGGGAGGAGACACTCGCCGTCGAAGACCTCCCGGGCGTCCCGGCGGATCGGACTCGGGTTCGCCGCGTACCGCGAGGAGATGTGAACCAGCGCGAGCCGTTTCGCGTTCGCCCGGGCCGCGATCGACCCCGCCTCGCGGCCGGTCGAGTGGGCCGTGTCGCGGGCGCGGTCGGCCATGTCGTCGGCGAAGGTGGCGTCGTGGATGAGCAGGTCGGCGTCTTCGGCCGCCTCGACGGTGGCCTCTCGCGGGCGCGTGTCCGCGGTGTACGCCAGCTTGCGCCCCGGACGCGCCGGGCCGACGACCTGCTCGGGCTCGACGACGGTCCCGTCCTCGGCCTCGACCGGCTCCCCCTCGTGGAGACGCCCGAACTTCGGGCCGACGGGGACGCCGAGCTCCTCCGCCTTCGGGCGGTCGAACCGCCCCGGGCGGTCGTCTTCCTCCAGCACGTACCCCTGCGACACCGTCCGGTGTTCCGTCTCGAAGGCGCGCACCGCGTACTCGTCGGTCTCGTAGGCGACCTCGCCGGGCGCGACCGGTTCGATCCGCACCGGAAACGCCGGGTCGTGGCCGACCGCGTGGACGAGGTCGCGGAGGTGGCCGTCGGTGCCCGGCGGACAGTGGATCGTCAGCGGGTCGGTGCGGTCGTTGAACCCGAGCGTCTGGACGAGACCGGGGATCCCGAGGACGTGGTCGCCGTGGAGGTGCGAGACGAACACGCGGTCGACGGCGAACCCGGTGCCGGCGCGCATCATCTCGCGTTGGGTGCCCTCGCCGCAGTCGAAGAGGAAGCGGTCGCCCTCGCGGTTGACGAAGACGGCGCTCGCCGCGCGCTCGACGGTGGGAACGGCGCCCCCCGTCCCGAGGAACGTGACGCGAAGAGACATGGCGAGTCGTCGGGGCGGCGGTTGTAAACCGGTGTCGATGCGGGGGAGGCAGGAGTCGACCCGACCGACGGTCGACAGCCACATCTGTCCGGGCGCCCGAACGCGGCCATGCGAGAGCCGATCGCGGCCTTAGTCCGACAGGAGGGATGGCGCGCCGAGGGAGCGGCCGCCCGCGTCCACTACGAGGGGGGCGACGACCGGTTCGCGGTGGAGTTCTACGCCGAGACGGGACACGTCCTCTACTGGTCCGTCCCGACCGACGACGACGAGGGGGAAACGGCGGCGCCGGTCCCGCGCGACGGGGTTCCGGACCCGCTCCGGCGGCGGGTCCGGGGCGACCTCGACGAGGCCGGTATCGATTCGGCCGTCGAGCGGCGCGACCTGTGAGTCCGACGCGGGGGCGACGAAGACGCCTCGTCCGACCCGGACGGCGGCGAATCCGAGGCCGTCGGAGACGATATCAGCCGATCGAAGGCGTGATACCGGTGTTTTCTGCCGATGTATTTCGGTTCGAAGGAAACCTATTTGCCCGCTTACCTGATACGGAGATTCGATGAGTGGCGTCGACTGGGAGGAAGACGATCCCTTCGAGGAGCAGCGGGACAAGATCGAGAATCCGATGAAGCGGCTGTTCGTCGAGTACGGCCGCGACTACGTCCCGCAGGTGACGGTCGGGGTGTTCGCGAGCGTCTTCGCGCGGCTGCTCGACCTGCTCCCGCCGCTAATGCTCGGGATCGCCATCGACGCCGTGTTCTACGAGGACGCCCTGTTCAGCGAGCAGATCCCGCTGGTCGTCCTCCCCGACGCGTGGCTCCCGACGGGACAGACGGAACAGTTCTGGTTCACCATCGCCGTCATCGGCGGCGCGTTCGGGATCGGCGCCGGGTTCCACTGGGTCCGCAACTGGGGGTTCAACGCGTTCGCGCAGAACATCCAGCACGACGTCCGGACGGACACCTACGACAAGATGCAGCGGCTCAACATGGATTTCTTCTCGGACAAACAGACCGGGGAGATGATGTCCATCCTCTCGAACGACGTGAACCGGCTCGAACGGTTCTTAAACGACGGGATGAACTCCCTGTTCCGGCTGTCGGTGATGGTCCTCGGCATCGGCGTCCTCCTCTTCTGGATCAACTGGCAGCTCGCCTTGGTCGCGCTGCTGCCGGTACCGATCATCGGCGGGTTCACCTACCTGTTCATCAGGATCATCCAGCCGAAGTACGCCGAGGTGCGCTCGTCGGTCGGGAAGATGAACTCTCGGCTTGAGAACAACCTCGGCGGCATTCAGGTGATCAAGTCGTCGAACACCGAACACTACGAGTCCGACCGGGTCGACGACGTCTCGATGGACTACTTCGACGCCAACTGGGACGCGATCACGACCCGGATCAAGTTCTTCCCGGGGCTCCGCGTGCTCGCCGGGATCGGCTTCGTCCTCACGTTCGTCGTCGGGGGGCTCTGGGTGTTCCAAGAGAGCCCGCCGGGGCCGTTCACCGGCGAGCTCTCGGTCGGGATGTTCGTCGTCTTCATCCTCTACACGCAGCGGTTCATCTGGCCGATGGCCCAGTTCGGGCAGATCATCAACATGTACCAGCGCGCCCGCGCCTCCTCGGCGCGGATCTTCGGCCTGATGGACGAGCCGTCGCGGCTCGCCGAGGACCCGGGCGCCGAGGACCTCTCGGTCGGCGACGGGGACGTGGTCTACGACGACGTCTCCTTCGGCTACGACGAGGAGACGATCGTCGAGGACGTCGACTTCGCGGTCGAGGGCGGCGAGACGCTCGCGCTCGTGGGGCCCACCGGCGCCGGGAAGTCGACCGTCTTGAAGCTGCTCCTCCGGATGTACGACGTCGACGAGGGCGCCATCGAGATCGACGGGCAGGACGTCCGCGACGTGACGCTCAAGTCGCTGCGCCGGTCGATCGGCTACGTCGGCCAGTCGTCGTACCTGTTCTACGGAACGGTCCGCGAGAACATCACCTACGGCACGTTCGACGCGACCGACGAGGAGGTCCGCGAGGCCGCCGAGGCCGCCGAGGCCCACGAGTTCATCGAGAACCTCCCCGACGGCTACGACACGATGGTCGGCGAGCGCGGCGTGAAGCTCTCCGGCGGGCAGCGCCAGCGCGTCACCATCGCGCGGGCGGTGCTGAAGGACCCGGACATCCTCATCCTCGACGAGGCGACCTCCGACGTCGACACGGAGACCGAGATGCTGATCCAGCGGTCGCTCGACCGGCTCACGGAGGACCGGACGACCTTCGCGATCGCCCACCGGCTCTCGACGATCAAGGACGCGGACACCATCCTCGTGTTGGAGGGCGGGCAGATCGTCGAGCGCGGCACGCACGACGAACTGCTCGACAACGACGGGCTGTACGCGCACCTCTGGGGCGTTCAGGCGGGCGAGATCGACGAGCTGCCACAGGAGTTCATCGACCGCGCACAGGAGCGCACCGCCCGGATCGTCGAGGACGCCGAGAGCGACGACGACTGACCGGGACCCCGAGACGGCGCAGAGCCGCGCGACCGCCCGAACGAACCGTCACCGCGGGAGCCGATCCGCTCCGCCAGAGCCGTCACCGCGGGAGCCGCGTCCACTCCTCCGAGGCCGTCTCCGCGGACGCGTCGGCGTACCCCAGCGCGTCGAGGACGGCTTCGCGGACCTCCGAGGGGTCGCGGAACTGCGTCTCCTCGCGGCCTTCGAGCAGGCCGTCGAACCGCTCCGTCGACGTCCGTGTCTCCACGACCGCGGCACCGTACTGCTCTATCAGTTCCGCCGCCGTCACCGGGTAGCGGTGTTCGCGGAGCGCCCGCTTCAGCGGGCCGAATGTCACGGCTGAGGCCGGATCGTGCGCCTCCGGGTCGTGTTCCGCGTTGTCACCGCTCATGAAGCCGCGATCCGTGCCGAGCGCCATAATACCCCGGGAGCGTCCGGGACGGGGGCCGGCACGGCAGCCGAGCGCCGCGAGCGCGGCGAGCGCCGCGAGCGGCGGGTTCTCACGGCGCCGGCGACCACCGCCGCCTATACGACGCCGGCCGCCGAGGGTCCGGTATGCGCCTCAGCGAGGTCACGTGGACGGACGTCCGCGACGCCGACGTCGACGTCGCGTTCCTCCCGGTCGGCAGCACGGAACAGCACGGGCCGCACGCCCCGCTCGGCACCGACGCGCTGAACGCCGTCGCGGTCGCCGAGGCCGGCGCCGACGCCTACGAGGGGCCGGGAGCGGGCGACACGCCGATGCCGGACCGAGGGGAGGTCGCGGTCGCGCCGCCGGTCCCGGTCGGCGTCGCCGAGGAACACCGCGCGTTCGACGGGACGATGTGGGTCTCCCCGGAGACGTTCCGGGCGTACGTCCGCGAGGCCGCGGCGTCGCTGGTCTCGCACGGGATCGATCGCGTCGTGTTCGTCAACGGCCACGGGGGGAACGTCGAGGCGCTCGCGGAGGTCGCTCGCCGGTTCTCGCGCGACCCGGACCACGCGGGGTACGGCGTCGCTTTCACCTGGTTCGATGCCGTCGGCGACCACGCGAGCGACATGGGTCACGGGGGGCCGCTGGAGACGGCGCTGCTGCGCGCGACGAACCCGGAACTGGTCCGAGAGGACCGAGTCGACGAGGCGAGCGCGGGGGCCGCCGGCCGATGGGGTGAGTGGGTCGCCGGGGTGAACCTCGCGCACGACTCCGACGAGTTCACCGACAACGGCGTGGTCGGCGACCCCCGGGAGGGCGACGCCGAGCGCGGCGCGGTCCTGCTGGACCGTGCGAGCGCGGCGCTAGCGGAGCTGGCGGCGGCGGTCGTCGACCGAGACGCTGTGTGAGAGCGGTCCGCAGCGGTCGCTACTCCGCCGCGTCCTCGTCGCCGGAGTCTGCCGCGTCCTGAAGCGCGCCCCGGATCGCCGGGACGGTGCCGGTGAGAGAGGAGACCTCCTCGGCGGCGGCCTCGATGTCGCCGACGAGCGACTCCAGCTCCTCGATCTCGGCTTTGAGATCGTCGGCGTCGTCGAAGGCGTCGGCGCGCTCGCCGAGGACGTACGCCTTCTTCGCCGAGCGCACGCCCTCGATGGCGTCCTCGGCGTCGAGCGCGGACTTCAGCCCGTTGAGCGCACCGAGGACGTTGTCCGCGTCGGTCTCCCACACCGCGTCGGGATCGGGGAGCGCCTCGCGCGCCGCCGCGAGGTGTTCCTCGACCTCGGCGCGGGTCTCTTCGGCCGCCTCGCCGAACAGGTCGTCGTCGTCGAACGTGGATTGGCTCATACCGGACCCGTCGTGCCCGCACCGTTTAAAAACGCGCCCGAAAGCGGAAGTGAAACCGGCGACCGCGGAGACGCTCGGCGCCGGATCGAGCGAACGGCCCGTTCAGTTCCGGTCCGGGCGGACGGCGCGATCGGAGCGCGGGCGAGCGACGGTGCGGCTCAGGAACCGATCGCGCCACCCGAGAATCCTCAGTGCTTTTTAAGTCACCACCCGGAGTTCGGGGAGGTATGTCAACGAGAGAAGTAACGCTGCGAAGCACGATCGGCGGCGTCTCGGTCGAGGGGAAGCTCCACACGCTCAGCGTCTGGTTCATCCTCGCGCTGCGGCTGATGATCGGTCTCGCGTTCTTCCAGAGCGGGCTCGACAAGGTCCTGAGCGGAGAGTTCAGCGCCGCGGGCTACCTCCAGAACGCGCCCGCCGCGAACGGGAGCCCGGCCGCCGGCCTGTTCACCGCGATGGGCGAGAACGCGCTGTTCGTCGACTTCGTGAACGTCGCGGTGCCGTGGGGCGAGGTGCTCATCGGCCTCGGCGTGATCGTCGGGTTCCTCACGCGACTCGCCTCGTTCTGGGGCGCGTTCATGATGCTCCTCTTCTACCTCGGCAACTGGGACATCTCGCACGGCTACATCAACGGCGACTTCGCGTACATGCTCGTGTTCCTCTCGGTCGCCGCGTTCGGCGCCGGGCGGATCCTCGGGCTCGACTCGTTCGTCGAGGAGTACGACGTCGGCGGCCAGCCGCTCGTCGAGCGGTACCCCTGGACGCGCTACCTCCTCGGGTGAGGGGCCGTCCACTCCGGCGCTGACGGCCGGTTCCGCCTCGGATACCGTTATCACACGCAATATTCGGGTGGCAGTTATTATCCCGATACGATCCCAGTCGTTCTAATACACATGCAAGTGGGATCGTCCTCCGGGGTTCGATCGAGTTACGGCGCGAAGCTCGCGCTGTCGCTGATCGGGGTCATGGGGGTCTCAGTTTCATACGGGGTCATCGTCTACCTCCGGGCGGAGGAGGCCGGCGCCGCGGGCGCAGCGGTGCGTTCCGGGCTCATCGGGATGACGCTGTTGACGGTGATCGGGCTCGCGCTCATCGGGGTCACCGTCGGATCGAACACGGTCATCTCCCTTCGACAGCTCACGGCCAAGGCCGAGCGGATGGCGGAAGGAGACCTCGACGTGCGACTGGAAACGGGGCGAACAGACGAGATAGGGCGGCTGTTCGGGGCGTTCGACGCCATGCGATCGTCGCTCCGAACTGAGATCGACGACGCCGAAACGGCCCGCGAGGAGGCGGAGCGGGCGCGCCGGGAGGCGACGGAGCGCGCCGAGACGGTCGAGCGCAAGGCGACCGAGTACGAGTCGGCGATGCGCGCGCTCGCCGACGGCGACCTGACCCGGCGGGTCGACGCCGACGCAGACAACGAGGCGATGGCGCGGGTCGGCACTGCGTTCAACGAGATGGCCGACGAGCTGGAGGAGACCGTCGCGTCCGTCGCGACCGTCGCCGAGGACACCGCCGACGTGGCCGGGACCGTCGACGACCGCACGGACGACCTGCGGGCGACGACCGGGACCGTGAGCGAGGCGGTGACGGAGATCGCCGAGGGTGCGCGCACCCAGCGCGACGACCTCCAAGCGGCGACCGACGAGGCCGAGAACCTCGCGTCCTCGGCCGAGGAGGTCGCCTCCACCGTCACCGACGTGGCGGAGACGGCGGAGCACGCGGCCGCGGTCGGCGAGGAGGGCCGCGAGGCCGCCGAGGAGGCGCTCGCGGAGATGGACGCGGTCGAGGAGACGACCGCGGAGACGACCGCGGAGGTCGAGGCGCTCGCCGAGGAGGTCGAGGAGATCGGAGAGGTGGTCGACACCATCTCGGAGATCGCGGAGCAGACGAACCTGCTCGCGCTGAACGCCTCGATCGAGGCGGCCCGCTCCGGCGCAGAGGGCGCCGGCTTCGCGGTCGTCGCCGAGGAGGTGAAGGCGCTGGCCGAGGAGACGCAGGAGTCCGCGAGCGAGATCGAAGCCCGGATCCGCTCCGTCCAAGAGCGGGCGGAGACGGGCGCCGACGCGATGGCGCGCACCGAACAGCGGATCTCCGCCGGCGTCGACACGGTCGAGACGTCTATCGACGCCTTGGAGCGCCTCGCGGAGGCCTCCGAGCGTACCGACACCAGCATGACCGAGATCACCCGCGCGACCGAGACGCAGGCTGACTCCGTCGACGCGGTCGTCGGCCACGTCGAGGACGTCTCCGCGATCAGCGCGCAGACGGCCAGCGCGGCCGGCGACGTCACCGGCGCGGTCGACGAACAGGAGCAGACCCTCGGGGCGGTCGAAACCGCGGCCGGGTCGCTCTCCGACCGCGCGCTCGCGCTGCGCGACGCGGTCGACGACTTCGAGTTCGCGGCCGACAACGGGCTCGCCGGGAACACGGACGGCGCGGACGCGACCGCCACGGCGGTCTCTGACGGGGGGACCGCGGACGGCGACGAAACCGAGTTCGACTTCTCACGCGCCGACGGGAGGGGCGACGACGCGGCCGCCGAGGAGGGGGTGAACTGAGATGCTCGTCGACACCGCCATTTGGGCGTGGATCGGCGCCCTCGCGATGGGCGCCGGGACGATTCCGCCGCTGTGGGCGTGGTTCGCTCGGTCCTCGGAGACCGACGAGTCGCACGCCGTCTACTACGGCACCCTCGCCGGGGTCACCGGCATCGCGGCGATCGCGTACGTCCTGATGGCGCTCGGGGTCGGCAGCGTCTCGCTGTCGGCCGGAGAGCTCGACGTCGCTCGGTACGTCGACTGGCTCCTAACGACGCCGCTTCTGCTGCTCTACCTCGGCCTGCTCGCGCGGCCGTCCCGGCGCGTGCTCGCCGGACTGATCGGCGTCGACGTGGTGATCATCGCCGGCGGGATCACCGCCGCCGCGACCGCCGGAACGGTCTCGTGGGTCACCTTCGGCGTCGCCGGGGTCGCGTACCTCGCGCTCGTCTACGGGCTGCTCGTCTCGCTTCCGCGGTCGGCCTCGGCGGAGAGCGACCGAGTCCGCGCCGTCTTCGGTACGCTTCGGAACATCACTGTGGTGTTGTGGACGCTGTATCCGGTCGTGTGGCTACTTGCACCCACCGGACTCGGCCTGCTGACGCCCGCGACGGAGATGCTCGTGTTCGTCTACCTCGACATCGTCTCGAAGGTCGGCTTCGTCGTCGTCGCGGTCGCGGGCGCGGACGCGCTCGACCGCCTCGGTGCCGGCAGCGGCCTCGGGGCGGACGCCGAACGCGAGTTCGCCGCCGCCGACTCCGCGGGCGAAGGGCAGACGACGGTCCTCGGCGACGACTGAGCCGCGGACCGTTTCCCCTCTGTCGCCTTTTTGTTCACTCCCCGTCCGCGACGAGGTCCTCGTAGCGCGCGCCGGTCTGTTTCAGCGTCGCCGTCGAGTAGAGCCGCTCGTGGGGAAAGGGGAGGTGGTCGGCCGCCAGCTCGTCGATCTTCGCGTCGACGGCGTCGGCCTCGCGGCCGTGGATCATCGTGAACAGGTTGTACTCCCAGTCCTGGTCGGGGCGCCGGGGCCGGTGGTAACAGAGGGTGACGTACGGGAGGCTGCCGACCGCCTCACCGCGCTCGTCCAGTTCGTCGTCCGGCACGTCCCAGACCACCATACAGTTGTTCGTGAACCCGGTGACGACGTGGTTGACGACGCAGCCGATCCGTTTGATACAGCCGTCCGCGAGCAGGCGCTCGACCGCCGCGAGCACGTCGTCGACGGTCGGGTCGACGCCGGACCCGCTCGCGGCGATCTCGCTTGCCACGTCGGCGTACGGCGTCGCCGACAGCGGGAAGCCGTCCTGAATCGCCAAGAGGAGGTCGGCCTCCAGGTCGCTCAGGTCCCCGCGAGCGTCCTCGGAGATTCGGGTGGCGGAGACGTCGGTCTCCTCCAGCGATTCCCTGGCGAACCGGTCCCCGTTGACGACGGGGAACTCGAGGTCGATGTAGTAGTCGGTCAGCATCGGGAGCGCCAGCACCTCGCAGTCGGTGCGCTCCTCGATCTCCGCGAGGATCTCGTCGCGCGTCTCCCGCGAGCCCGCGGTGACGACGAACCACTGGTTCCACTCGTGATCTCGCCGGTAGTTGTGGTTCACCTGCCGGTAGCCGTTGATCACCTCGGCGACCTCGTCGAAGCGGTCCTCGGGCGCACGCACCGCCGCGAGCGTCGACGAACCGATGACTGGCGGGTTGAGGACGGCTCCGAACCGCCGGAACACGCCGCGCTCGCGGAGGTTTCGGACCCGATCGAGGATCGCGTCGGCGTCGACGTCGGTTCCCGTCTCGGCCGAAATTTCGCGGGCGACCCGCTCGAACGGTCGAGGTTCGACGGGGAAGCCGCTCTGGTACTCGTCGATGAGGGCCGCGTCGACCGCGTCGAGGTCGGCCCGCCAGTCGGCGTCCAGACTCATTGCGTCGGTTAGGGGGCGGGCGTACCTACAGGTTTCGGAGAGCGTCGATCGTCAGCGGGACGCACGTGGGGCGTCAGAGCGTCTGCGAGTCAGTCGTCGGCGGGCGCGTCGCCCGGCGTCGGGGCGAACGCCCGGGCGCTCTCCTCCAGCTGCGCCGTCGAGCAGCCGCCGACGGTCGCGGCCTGTTCGAGCGTCAGGGTGCGGGAGCGGTACAGCGTGAGCGCGGTGGCGACGGATTTGGACGTCATCGGGTACAACCAACCAATAGATGGACGAATATATAACTCTGACGGCATAGTAGCCCTGATACAAAATGCTAAAGCTTTTAAACTGTCTGTTTGTTTCTTATTTTTACTAGCAACCGACCATACGTGTTTTTCTTGTGTGCGAGCAAGTCCCACGGAGCCGGCGGGGACGACCGCGCTCGCCCGGGTCCGAGGCTCCCGCGCGCCGACCCCGATCTCGCGGTCGCGTCGATCTCGCGTCGTTCCGCGTCGTTCCGCGTCGAGCGGGCCGAAGCCCCGTCGACGCGTTCCCGTCGCACGGGAGCCGAACGGGGGACTTTTCGTTCGGAAGCCCGAACAGCGCGTATGGCTCAGGCGACTCAGGAGTTCGGCGACTGGCCCCTCAAGCGGCTGATGACCGAGGTCTGCGGCTCCGGCCACAAGTCGGCCGACGACCTGACGCGCGCGCAGGCGACCGAGGCGTTCGAGCGCATCCTCGCGGGGGAGCCGGACCCGACGACGCTCGGGGCGTTCTGGCTCGCGAACCGCTGGAAGCGGAACACGCCCGAGGAGCTGGGCGCGTACGTCGACGTGATGTGCGAGCGCGTCGAGTACGCCGAACCGGACGTCGACCCCGTCGACTGCGGCGCCAACTACGACGGGAAGGGCCGGACCGCCATCTTGGGCGTCGCGGCCGGCGCCGTCGCCGCCGCCGCGGGCACCCCCGTCGTCGTCCACTCGGGCGACCGCGTCCCCACGCAGAAGCAGGACGCGTACAAGCACGTCCTCGACGAGCTGGGGGTTCACACGGAGTTGACCCCGTCGGACTCCGCGGACATGGTCGACGAGACGGGCTTCGGCTTCTACTACCAACCCGCGTTCAACCCCGCGATCGACGACCTGTTCGAGCGCCGCGACATGATGGGGGTCCGGTCGTTCGTCAACACCGTCGAGACGCTGGCGAACCCCGCCGGCGCCTCCGTCCACCTCGGCTCCTTCTACCACCTCGCGTTCGCGAAGAAGGTGGTCGACACGTTCGTCGAAAGTGAGTTCCACGACCTCGACCGCGTCCTGATGTTCCAGGGCATGGAGGGGTACGACGACGTCCGGCCCGGCTACACCAAGGTCGCCGAGTGGGACGCGGCGGGCGACGCTGACGGCGGAGCCGACGGCGATGCGGCAGCGGCGGCCGGCAGCGAGGGGGCCTCCTTCGACGACTTCGAGATAGAGACCGCGGAGTACGGGATGGACCTCGAAGAGGAGGACCTCGCGGTCGACGACGTGGCGGTCGACTCGGCGCGGATCACGGAGGAAGTCCTAGCCGGCGAGCGCGACGGCGCCTTCGCGGACGCGGTCGCGGTCAACGCCGCGCTCCGGATCTACGCCGGCGGCGACGTCGACTCCATCGAGGCGGGCCTCGACGCGGCCCGCGAGGTCATCGACGACGGCTCGGCGCACGACGTGCTGGAAGCGCTGCGAGAGTTCTGACTGCCGGGCTCATACGGTACGCCGGTTCGGTTCGTCGGCGCGCCGCGCGCGCGTCCGTCGACCACCCGGCGAATTCGGTTACTCGGCCGGAGATTCCGCCCGTTCTCCGGTCTCGTCCCCCCCAATTTGGGTCTGATTTGGGACGGGTTTTGAAAAGCGCTCTTGAGCGCCGAGCACCGAACGTGAGTGTACCGAAAATGACCCACGATACCACCCACCACTATGCCGACCTGTGAACACTGCGAAGCGCACGTCTCCGAACGGTTCGTTCAGGTGTTCGGGGACGACCGGGAACAGGTTCACGCGTGTCCCAACTGCTCGGCGAACGCCGGGATCGCGGAGGTCGCGAAGGAGCGGGCGCAGGACGCCTGACCCCCGCTGACCGCTCGGCCCTCCCTACCGCTCCGGTGCCGGCGGCATCGCCCGCTTGTGGGCGCTGCGCTCGTGGAGGTCGACCACGCGGTCGACGGCTTCCTCGGGCACGTCGAGCTCGCGGACCGTCGCCGCCCGGGAGAGGCCGCCGTCGACGTGGACCGCTAAGATCGCGTCAACGGTGTCGTAGTCGAGTCCCATCTCCTCGGCGTCAGTCTGCCCCTCCCACATCCCCGCGGTCGGCTCCTGCATCACGAGGTCGCGGTCGACGCCGACGTGGGCGGCCAGCTGGCGCACCTGCTGTTTGTAGAGGTTCCCGATCGGGTTACAGTCGACCGCCTGGTCGCCGTACTTCGTGTAGTAGCCGGTCATCGCCTCCGCGCGGTTGCCGGTCCCGAGGACGACCCGGTCCTCCGCGTTGGCGACGAAGTAGTTCAACACGGCGCGGGTGCGGACGTAGACGTTACCCGCGGCCGTGCGGTCGTCGGCCATCTCTGGGACAGCGTCGAAGAACGCCTCCGCGATCGGCTGGATCTCGACCACGTCGTACTCGATGCCGAGGGTCTCGGCGACGCGCTCCGCGTCGCTCATCACGTCCGGGTCGTTCACCGACGAGGGCATCGTGATCCCGTGGAGACTGTCCTCCCCGAGCGCCTCGACCGCGAGGTGGGCGGTGAGCGTCGAGTCGATGCCGCCCGAGAGGCCCAGTACCGCCCCGTCCGCGCCCGCGTCGTCGACGAGGTCCGAGATGAACGAGACGATGCGCTCGCGGGTCGCCTCCAGTTCCGACTCCGAGAGGCGGAGGTCGAGCGGGGGGTCGTCCGACAGCAACACCGACTGCTCCGAGCTCTGGCTCATACCCGAGTTCAGGAACCGAGGTGACTAATACCCCCGCTTCGGCCCCGTAGACTGGACGTTCGTCGGGTTTCGTGGGCGTCGGCTACAGCAGTCCCTCGCGCTCGGCCAACAGCAACCCCTCCAGCGTCGCGTCGTTCGTCGGCGGCTCACGGGCGACGTCCAGCGCCTCCTCGATCGGGACCGCTCGGGGCGCGAGGAACTCGTTGCTGTCGTGGTCGACGTCGACCGGCTCCAACCCCTCCGCGAACACGTACCCTCGCTTGTGGCGCAACACGCCCGTCGAACACCACACCTCCTGAAGCAGCGAGGTCGAGGAGGGTTCGAAGCCGGTCTCCTCGGCGAGTTCGCGAGCGCCCGCCTCGGTGTACGACTCGCCGGACTCGACGATCCCCGCCGGCAGCTCCAGTTGCGTGTTGCGCACGGTCGGGCGGTACTGCTCGACGAACAGCACTCGGTCGTCGGCGACCGCGACGATCACCGTCGCGGGCGACAGCTCCGCCCAGTAGTACTTCTTCTCGGTCCCGTCGGGCTGCTCGACGCGGTCGTAGCCGCCGACGAACCAGCCCTCGTCGTACTCGACGACGACCTCCTTCACCGGCCACTCCGGCTCGCCCGGCAGTGAGTGGTTGCGGCCGTCGGCGAACGCGGGGAGGTCCCGAAGGTCGGCGGCGGGAGCCTCGGAGTCCGGTTTCTCGGCCGTCACGGGCGGACCACCTCCGCGTGGTACGCCTGTCCGTCGCGGCGCACGCGAACGCCCGTCTCCGTCGAGGCGTTCGGCACCTGCTGTGTCAGGGCGTCCACCTCGTCGAACGGCGTGTGCGTGAACCACTCCTTCATCCCGTAGGGGCCGGTCTGGTACCCCGCCGACCGACCGTCGTCGCTCTCGATCGCGCCGATCAGGTACGGGTACCGCCGGTCGGAGACGTTGTTCACGTCGGCGGCGGTGCCGTTCGTCTCGATCGGTTCGACGGTGAGGTAGTAGGGGTCGCCGCTCCCGAGGTAGCTCGGGAGCGCGCCGAGCGCGAGCAGCGCGACGACGACCAGGGCGATGGCGACGAAGAGGTTCCGGGTGACCCGGCGCATACGCGCCGTAGGGGGCGGCGGGGAATACCGGTTTCGACCGATCGAGGCGCGGTCGCAGAGGGCGGACGGGAACGAGCGTCCGTCGCGGTCGCCGACGCGCTTTAGCCCGCGGCGTCCCTGTCGGCGGTATGGAGTACCGGTTCGAGCTGGCGTTGTGCGCCGCGCTCGAATCCCCGGACCGCGTCGTCGCCCGGCAGCTCGGCGCGGGCGTCGAGACGCCGGGAACGCGCATCGTCGACGTCTGTCTGCTGTCGCCCGGTGCGGGCTTCGAAGACCGGGCCGCGATCAGCGCCGAGCGGATCCCCGATCCGGCGATCGAGGCCGCCGTCGGGCCGGGCGAGGCCGTCCCCGTCGCCGACGCGTTCGACCTCCCGCCCGAGCGGGCCGCCGCCGTCGTCGACCGCGCGGTCGAGGTCGGCTACCTCGAACGCGAGCGCCGAAACGGGCGGCCGGCCGTGCGGGCGACCGCTCGCTACCCGGACGACTGGGTCGGCCGCCTCGTCGCCGTCGAAAACAAGCCCGACCTCGGAACCCCGGGCGACCTGGAGGCGCAACTGCGCTACGACGCCGCGCTCGGGCTGTTCGACGAGGTGGTCCTCGCGACCGGCTCCTACGTCACCCGCGCGCACCTGAACCGGATCCCGGACGCGGTCGGGGTCTGGCGGTTCGACCCCGAGACCGGGGAGCGCGAGGTGGTCCGCGAGCCGACGCCGCTCGACCCGGACGCGCCGGGCGTCGAGATCCGGGCGGAACGCCCGTCGCGAACCGACGTGGCGCTCGTCGACGCCGAGGCGAAGGCGCGCAAGCGGCGGCGGATCGCCGAGCGCGCGTACGGGAAGGGGTGGCGGCCCCGGCCGCCGGGGTGTGCGCACGCGGAGGCGACCGCCGACGGGCGACCGCGCTGCGCGCAGTTCGACCGCGTGGTCGACCCGGGGCGGGAGTGCGGGAGCGGCTGTCGCGCCTTCGACCCCGCGGACCCGCCGGAGACGGGCCGCGACCGACTCCGGGACCGGCGGACCGCGTGGGTCGCCGACCCGGACGGGGACGGACCCCGGCGGCAGTCGGGGCTCTCGCGGTACCTGTGAGGCGCGGCGGGAGCGACCGAGCCGCCGTGAGAACGCTTATACGGCGAGGGCGGGTGGTTCCGATATGGACGAGATCGAAGACGTCTTCGTCGCGCGACTGATGTCGACGGACCTCCACACGGTGACACCGGACACGCTGGTCGAGGACGCGGCCGCGGTGCTGCTCGACAACGACGTCAGCTCGGCGCTGGTCGTGGACGACGACGGGGACCTCCTCGGTATCCTCACCTCGACGGACTTCGTGGACATCGTCGCGAAGAGCCGGCCGAAGGCCGAGACGACCGTCGAGCGGTACATGACCGCCGACCCGATCACGGCGAGCGCGCAGGACGACGTCGCGGCCGTCGCCGCGACGATGCTCGAACACGGGTTCCACCACGTCCCGGTCGTCGACGGGAAGACGCCGATCGGTATCATCACCACCTCCGACTTCGCCGCGTACGTCTCCTCGCCGGAGTCCGTCTCGGCGTAGCGCCCGCGAGCGACGATCGCTCGCGGAGCGCGGCCCGGCCCGCGTTTCGTCGGCGGGGCGCCGCGCCCAGTCGTTCCGGGCGCGTCCGCGACCGCGACAAGTGACGCCACTTTCTGTGGCCGTATTACGTCGGACCGCGTAGCGAGGTCCGTGTCCGACCACCTACACCTCAACCTCTTCACCATGTCCTCGGTCGAGCACGTCTCGCCCGGGTCGTGGCGGTATCCCGGCGACCGGTCGACGGACTACGCCGACCGCGAGTACTGGACCGAGGTCGCGCGGACGGCCGAGCGGGGCGGCTTCGACGCCGTCTTCTTCGCGGACGTACGCGGGGTCTACGACGTGTACGGCGACGACCGCGAGACGGCCGTCGAGCGGGCGGTCCAGACCCCCGCGAACGACCCGCAGCTCGTCGTGCCCGCGATGGCGGAGGTCACGGACGACCTCGGCTTCGCGGTGACGCGCTCGACGACGTACACCCACCCCTACCAGCTCGCGCGAGAGTTCTCGACGCTCGACCACCTTACCGACGGGCGGATCGCGATCAACGTCGTCACCTCCTACCTGGAGTCGGCCGCCGAGAACCTCGGCCTCGACGAGCGGATGGACAAGGAGACGCGCTACGACCGCGCCGACGAGTTCCTCGACGTCTGCTACGCGCTGTGGGAGGAGTCGTGGGACGACGACGCGGTCGAGGCCGACCGCGAAGCCGGCCGGTACAGCGACCCGGAGAAGGTCCACGCCATCGACCACGAGGGCGACCACTTCTCGGTCCCCGGCCCGCACGGCTGCGAGCCGTCGCCCCAGCGCACTCCGGTCGTCTATCAGGCCGGCTCCTCCGACTACGGCCGGTCGTTCGCCGCGCGCAACGCCGAGGCCGTCTTCGCCAGCCAGCCGACGGAAGCCGGCGTCGTCGAGTACATGGACGACGTGAAGTCGCGCGCGGCCGACGCCGGACGCGACCCGGAGAGCCTCCGCTTTTTCATCGGCGTGGTGCCGGTCGTCGGGGAGACGGAGGCGCTCGCGGAGGCGAAGTACGAGGAGTACAAGCGACACGTCGACGTCGAGGCGACGCTCGCGCTCCTGTCCGGCTTCCTCGACATGGACCTCTCGGAGCTCGACCCGGACCAGAAGGTCGAACACATCGAGACGGACGCGATCCAGGGGACGATGAACGCGTTCACGAAGGCCCAGCCGGACCGCGAGTGGACGGTCCGCGAGGTCGCGGAGTTCTGCGGGCTCGGCACCACCTCGCCGAAGATCGTCGGCACCCCGGAGCAGGTCGCCGACGAGCTCCAGCGCTGGCACGAGGAGGTCGGCGTTCACGGGTTCAACGTCAAGGAGATCGTCCGCCCCGACTCGCTCGTCGACTTCGTCGACCTCGTCGTCCCGGAGCTTCGCGAGCGCGGGCTCGTCCCCCCGGCCGACGCCGAGCCGCCGGGCGAGACCCTCCGCGAGCGACTCCTCGGCGAGGGCCAGACGCGGCTCCGCGCGGATCACCCCGCCCGGCAGTAGCGCAGCGACCGCTCGGATCCCGCCCCTACAGGACGCGTTCGCGTGGGTTCGCGGCTCGTATTAGCGAACTGTTGTGAACGGATTGCCGCTAGCTAATACGACAACACTGCCGCCCCCGGCATGTTTAAGTGTCTACCTCCACTTGTCTCAGGTGACGCTTCGCTTGGAGGGCCGAAGCGTCAGCGGGGACCTACTGAACGACACGCTCGTGCCACCTTTTCCCGGCACGGGCGTGCCGTTCGTTCCTTTACGTACCTAGCGAGCCGCTCGCGTAGCCGCGGCAATCTCGCGCACGTCGCTCCCGCAACGATGGTTCGTGCGTCGCTCCCGCAGCGCCGTCGGCCGCGTCGCTCGCGCGCCGGCAAGACAAAGTCGCCCCGGACCCAGTCGGGAGTATGCCGCTGTTACAGTTCGCGACGACCGCGTCGCTGTCGCCCGCGGACCGGACGGAGTTCGTCGCGTTCGTCACCGACCGGTACACCGAGGAGATGGAGACGACGGCCGGCCACGTCGCCGTGACGATCGCGGAACGCGAGCCGTCGGCGATGGCGATCGGGCGGGGGGTCGAGGGGCCGCTCCTGTTCTTGGACGCCGAGATCCGCGAGGGGCGCCCCTTCGAGTACAAGCGCGCGTTCGCGCTGGCGGTGATGGAGCGCGCCGTCGAGGCGTTCGGCGTCCCGGAGCCGAACTGTAAGGTCGTGTTCACCGAACACGCGGGCGAGGACATGATGGGTATCGACCGCGTCGGCGGCGACTGGAGCGGCGAGTAGCCGGCTCGTTCAGAGGTTCTCCTCCTGGTACGCCCCCTCGTACGTCCCCTCGTGGTCGGCCTCCGCGAGCACTAGCTGCGCGATCCGCGCGCCGGGTTCGATCTCGATCGGGTGGCCCACGTCGAGCCGCCCCTCGCCGATCCCCTCGTAGCCCGCGTCCCACACCGCGGTGTCGAGGGTACAGGCGTTGCGCAACAGCGTCGAGCGCGGCAGGACGAAGCCGATCCGCCCTTCCGGGATCCGCACCGGCTCGCCGTACCGAACGACGTAGCTCCCGCGTTCCAGCCGGTAGCAGTCGCCGCGGGGCTCCAGCTCCCGCCGCTCGCCGACGCGCTTCCCGTCGCGCCCGAGCCGGCCGGGTTCGGTCTGTGCGAACACCGCGTCGACGGTGAGGTCGACGCCGTTCGGCTGTCGCTGCGCGTCGTCGAGATCGGCGCCGGCCGCCTCCAGCGCCGCCGCGACCGCGGCTCCTGAGTCGAACATGCGCGTCCGGTACCGCGGGCGAGCCAAAACGGTGTCGCCCGCGCTCCGCGCTCGACGGGGCGAAAGCGGTCGGTCTCGCCGGACACTCCGAAACTTCCAATTTCGGCCGTTTCAGGCGTTTAATGAATTAAAACACTCGGCACGACTACGTATTTCACGGTGGATGGTACCACAGTGAAACAGGAGCGAAGATTGCCGCAGCGGCGGATCTAACACGGTCGATCTTCGGGAAACTCGCGGGTTTTATATCCACGGGAGAGCCATCTTCGCGTGATATGGGACAGACGATTACGGAGAAAATCCTCGATGACCATCTCGTCGAGGGCGAGCTGACGCCCGGCGAAGAGATCGGCATCGAGATCGACCAGGTGCTGACGCAGGACACGACGGGCACGATGGTGTGGCTCCAGTTCGAGGCGCTGGAGATGGATGAGATCCAGACGGAGCTGGCCGCGCAGTACTGCGACCACCAGACGTACCAGTTCGACTTCAAGAACACCGACGACCACCGCTTCCTCCGCTCCGCGGCCGGCACGTACGGCGCGTACTTCTCCCGGCCCGGCAACGGGATCTGCCACCAGGTCCACAAGGAGAACTTCGCGGCGCCCGGCAAGACGCTGCTCGGCTCCGACTCGCACACGCCGACCCCCGGCGGACTCGGCCAGCTCGCGATCGGCGCGGGCGGGCTCGACATCGCCGTCGCGATGGGCGGCGGCCCCTACTACGTCGAGATGCCCGAGGTCGTCAACGTCCACCTCGAAGGCGAGCTGCCCGAGTGGGCGACCGCCAAGGACGTCGCGCTCCACCTGCTCGGCGAGCTCACCGTCAAGGGCGGCGTCGGCAAGATCTTCGAGTACACCGGCCCCGGCGCCGAGAAGCTCACGATCCCCGAGCGCACCACGATCACGAACCTCGGCACCGAGCTCGGCGCCACCTCCTCGATCTTCGCGACCGACGAGAAGACGAAGGACTGGCTCGCGCGCCAGGACCGCGAGGAGGAGTACGTCGACCTCCAGCCCGACGACGACGCGGAGTACGCCGAGACGATCGAGGTCGACTTAAACGAGCTCGAACCGCTCGTGGCCGCGCCCTCGATGCCCGACAACGTCGCCCCCGTCAGCGAGTACGAGGGCACCGACGTCGAGCAGGTCATCGTCGGCTCCTGTACCAACGGCGCCTACGAGGACATCCTCCCCAGCGCGAAGATGCTGGAGGACCGCGAGGTCGCCAAGCAGACCGAGATGATCGTCGCGCCCGGCTCGAAGCAGGCGTCCGAGATGCTGGCCCGCGAGGGCTGGACCGCGGAGATGATGGCGGCCGGCGTCAACTTCTCCGAGGCGACCTGCGGCGCGTGTATCGGCATCGGTCACGTGCCCGCCTCCGACTCCGTCTCGCTGCGCACCTTCAACCGCAACTTCGAGGGGCGCTCGGGCATCGAGGACGACTCCGTCTTCCTCTGCTCCCCCGAGGTCGCCACCGCGGCGGCCATCACCGGGGAGATCGTCGACCCGCGCGACCTCGCCGACGAGCTCGGCGATCTCGAGGCCCCCGGTCTGGAGATGGGCGACAGCTACGGTCCCGGCATGGGCCAGGACGACTCCGACATCATCTCGCCCGACGAGGCGATCGACGACGGGCTCGTCAAGGGCCCGAACATCGGCGACGTGCCGCTCAAGGACGGGATCGACGTGGACGGCGGGGAGGCCCTCCTCAAGATGGAGGACAACATCACCACCGACCACATCATCCCGGCGACGGCGGACATCCTGAAGTTCCGCTCGAACATCGAGAAGCTCTCCGAGTTCACGCTCTCGCGCGTCGACGACACGTTCGCCGAGCGCGCGCTCAACGCCGACGGCGGCGTCCTCGTGGCCGGCGAGAACTACGGTCAGGGCTCCTCGCGTGAACACGCCGCGCTCTGTCCGATGTACCTCGGCATCGAGGCCGTCTTCGCGCAGAGCTTCGCCCGCATCCACAAGGCGAACCTGTTCAACTTCGGGATCGTCCCGCTGGCGATCGACGAGGAGACGTACGAGAAGATCGACCAGGGCGACGACCTCGAGATCGTCGACGACGTGCCCGCGGGCGTCCGCTCCGGGCAGGAGGAGTTCACCGTGAGCGTCAACGGCGAGTGGGAGTTCACCGCCGACCTCGACGCCTCCGAGCGCGAGCGCGACATCCTCGCGGCCGGCGGGAAGCTCTCGTGGGTCAAACAGCAGCACGCCGACGGCGGCTCCGGCGCGGCGCCGGCCGACGACTGAGCGCGGTCGACCGCGCCCCTCGGCCCGACACCGATTTTCCCTTCTTTCCACCGTCGCCAGCGGCGGGGCCATACACCGCTCGCGACGCGAGCACGCGGCCGCGAGCGGGAAGTTTCTGGGGACGCGATCGGATCGGTCGCTGACCGGAGACGGAGCGGATCGGTCGCTGACCGGAGACGGAGCGGACCGGTCACTGGACGGGAGACGGAACGGACCGGTCGGTAGTCGGGAAGCGGAGCGGAGAGAAAGCGAGAGGTGGCCGGGTCCGCGTTAGCGGGCCGCGGCGGCGACGCGCTCGCGCTCTTCCTTCTGCGAGATGGAGTAGGAGCCCTCGACGTCGTAGTCGGCGGCGGCGACGAGCTCGTTCGCGAGCGCCTCGGCGGCGGCGGTGCTCGACTTGTACGTCGCGCTGGCGACGGCGTCGGAGATGAAGAGCAGCGCCTGATCGACGCGGCGCTGGGGCGCGACGTCGACCGCCTTCGGGACGGAGATACCGCCGTACTTCAGGCGGACGGTCTCCTCGCGGGGCGCGGCGTTCTCGACGGCCGTCACGAGGATCTGGACCGGGTTCTCCTCGGTCCGGTCGTGGACGATGTCGAAGGCGTCACGGACGATCCGGGTCGCCTGCTGCTTCTTGCCCGTGTTCTCCTCGGTCTGCATCAGGCGGTTGATCAGCCGCTCGACCAGCGAGATCTCGGACTTCTTGAACTGTTTCGACGCGTGGCGACCCATCGTGTGGGCGATGGGCGTCACCGTCATGTATCGCTTCGTCGAGGGATCCTCGTAGGCGATCTCGGTGACGTCCCAGACGCCGAACAGTTGGGCGTTCTCGTTGGCGGCCTCGCTCGACGCCGGCGCGTCCGGGTCCGGCTCGTCGGCGGCGACGTCCTCCTCGGACGGCGCCTCGGTCTCCTCGCCGCTCATCTGACCGGCTTCTCCGCGTTACCGCGAACCAGTTCGATCATCGACACGCCGTTGACCTTCTCGACCTTGTAGTTGACGCCGGAGAGGTCGCCCATCGCGCGGCCCTTCGCGCCGCCGATGCCGGCGATCGTGACCTCGTCGTGCTCGTCGATGAAGGAGATCGCGCCGTCACCGGGACAGAACGCGGTGACCTGCTTTCCGTTTTTGATGAGCTGAACCCGGACGCACTTTCGGATCGCCGAGTTCGGCTGCTTTGCCTCGATACCGACCTTTTCGAGGACGATGCCGCGCGCCTGCGGGGCACCCTCCAGGGGGTCGGACTTCGTCTTGAGCCCGCGCTCTCGCCGAGCGTACTCGGAGTCGGACCAGCGGCGCTTCTGCCGGTCCTTTTTGAGCTTACGGGCCGCGTACTTGCCGTTCGCCATCGTACATCTACTTCCGAACGGAGCTACTTAAGCGTCGTCTTTTCTCCGTCGCGAAACGCCCTCAGATCCTCCGAGCGGTACCTCTCGACCGATCTGAGGGTGTTTCACGGACATCCGGTATCGGAAATGACGGGCGCTCGATCACGCTGAGCCGGTAAGCCGACGAGAGCGCCCGTCGTTTCGGTTCGAGCGAACCCCTCCCCGAATCAGCCGCTCGTCTCCTCGCGCGCGGTCTCGACCCAGTCCGGCTCCGGCACCGTGGCGCCGAAGTCGCGGTAGTCGATGTCGACGTCGACCGTCGCTCCCTGACCGTCGTGATCGCCCGCCCACGACTGTTCGAGCCGCGGGACGACCCCGGACTCGTACACGTGAACCGTCGCCGACGCCGTCTCGACCGTCTCGGGGACGTTCCGATCGCCCTCGAAGGCGTCGGCGGTGAACCGCGCGGTCGGCTCACCGCGAACGTTCCCCGCGCCATCGCTCGTCGGATTCCAGAGGTTCAGCCCCTCGTACTCCGTCTCGCCGTCCGTGGTCTCCCCCTCGACGCGGATCCCCGTCACGACCTCCGAGCGCATCGTCGCTTCGAGCTCGCCCGACGACCGGTCGACCGACTGGCTACCGTACCGCGTCTCGTCGACGGTCTGCCGGCGTATCAGCG
This sequence comes from Halorubrum sp. GN11_10-6_MGM, assembly GCF_005435165.1. Classification (GTDB taxonomy): domain Archaea; phylum Halobacteriota; class Halobacteria; order Halobacteriales; family Haloferacaceae; genus Halorubrum. The sequence goes on from NZ_SGUC01000015.1 coordinate 40,378, forward strand.
CCGTGCCGTCGGCGACGTACAGCTCCGAGACGTCCGTCTCGTCCGTCTCGGTCACTTCCTGGCGCACGTACTGGCGCCCGTTTTCGAGGTCGTACGCGGCCTCGTACTCCTGTGAGGGGAGCCACGGGGACGGATCGGCGTCCCCGTCGTGGCTCGTCGCCGCCGTCGAGAGCAGTGTGGCGCCCCCGGCGTCGACGAGTGCGTCGGCGTGTCGCTCGGAGAGAGTCGCCACGTCGAGGGTGTCTTCGGTCCGCCATTCGGCGTCGGAAAACGGTCGGTCGGTCTCGTCGGCGGACGGTCGCTCCGAATCGTCGGGTGACGGTCGATCCGAGCCCCCACCGAGACAGCCGGCGACGCCGACCGCGGCTCCGGCTCCGGTCGCGGCGAGGAAGTGCCTCCGATCCATGCGACGAAGAACGGGCGCGTCCGCAAAAGGGCGTGGGTTCCGCGTCAGGTCAGTTGGACGTCGTCGACGTCGTAGTGTCGCGCCGCGAGTCGGCGAGCGGTCTCGATGTTCGCGCCCTCCGCGCCGATGGCGACGCCCCGGTCCGCCTCCTCGACCTCGACGTACGCGACGCGGTCGTTCTGCTCGGAGACGGTGACAGCGTTGACGGCCGCCGGCGCGAACGCGCTCGCGACGAACGCCTCGGCGGTGTCCGCGTCCTCGACCAGTTCGATCGACTTGTCGAGTCGCCGTTCGGCCTCCGCGACGGTCTCGCCGCCCTGTCCGATCGCGGCCGCCATCTCGCCCGCCGGAACCACGAACACGAGCCGATCGCCCTCCACGAGGCAGTCCGTCGGCGTGACGCCGGTCAGCTCGTCGAACCGGCCGATGTAGCGCCGCGCCTCGTCGGAGAGCTCGACGTACATTAGTCGTCGCTCACGACGCGCGACCCCATCCGGAGGTCGACGTCGCCGGTCCCCATCGAGATGGGTTTGCCGGCGATGACGTTCTCGATGACGCCGTCGAGGTCGTCGTACTCGCCGTGGATCGCGGCGTCGAGCAGGTGGTTCACCGTCACTTCGAACGCCGCGCGCGCGAGCACCGAGTCCTTGTTGCCGGAGATGCCGTGCCGGCCGATCGACTCGATCTCGCCGTTGTTCGTCATGATGTCGGCGACGAGCATGAGGTGGCGGACGTTCACGTCGTCGAGCCCCTGCTCTTCGAGCGTGTTCTTCGTTTCGTCGATGATCGTCTCGCGGGCCGCCTCGACCCCGAGGTTGCGGTAGATCTCGTGGATGTTGTTACACGTCGTCCGCGAGGCGTCGACGCCCTCGATGTCGAGGGTGTCGCCGAACGCCGACCCCTCGGTGTAGAGGACGAACTCCTCGTCGCCGTCGATCTCTTCTTTGCGAATGACGACGCGCTCGATCTCTTCGATCCCCTTGAACACGATCTCCCGGAGCCGCTCGACCAGCTGGAGCAGTTCGCGGTAGCTCGGCTCGTTGGGGCCGAACTCGATCACGGTGCCGGCCTGTCGCGTGTCGACGCCCAGCGCGTCCTCGATCGTCTCGGCGATGATCTCCGCGATCTCCGTCGGGTCGGAGTGGGTCGGCCAGCGCTCTAACAGGGTGTCGTCGTTCAGGTCGATCCGGACCAGCATGTCGGCGACGTTGGTCGACACGTCGCCGAGCGCGAGGATTCGCGTCGCCTCGATCGACCAGACGACCTCGTGGGCCTTCTCGCGGTCGGTCGCGTACTCGCCGTCGAGGTGGACCGTCATCATCGGCGTGTCCGGCGTCTTCCGGGCGTCCACCAGTTCGATGAGCCGGGGGAGCCCCTGCGTGACGTCGATCTCCGCGACGCCGGCGTAGTGGAACGTGTTCATCGTGTTGTGCGTCACGACGCCCTCTGCCGTGGTGAACGTCTCCAGTCCCTCGACGGAGAAGTCGTACACCCGGTCGTGTTCCGTCGGTACGGCTTCGATCGACTCGATCCGGTCCCACACTACGTCGCCGGCGACCGCCTGACGGAGTTCATCGAGCGCCTCCGAGTCGACGCCGGCCGCTTCCGCCTCGTCAACGAGCCGGCGGAGCCGGGAGCGGCCGATCCGCTGGCGGTTCGACGCCGCGTTCACCTGTCGGCTCGGAATGCCGGCGTCGGACGCGACCTCGCGGAGCGAGTCACCGAAGTTCGGGATCTGATCCGTCGCGTCCGGACCCGTCTCGTCCAGCTCGGCGGCCGCGGCGTCGAGTTTGTCACCCCGCTCGCCGACCATCCCGATCCGGTCGGCGAAACGCCGGACGTGTTTCTTCGGCACGCGGAGCGTCCGCGACGCGTCCTGTTCGCCGAGCGTCGCGTACACGTCGAACCGAGCGAGCAGCAGCGCGATCCCCGCGGTGAGCCGGTCGCTGGTCGAACTGGAACGGACCGCGCTTTCCGCGACGTTGCCGTCGCCGCTGAAGTACCCACGGAGCAGCGCCCGGGCGAACTCGTCGTCCGCGCCGTACGCGAATCCGGGAACGATCTTCTGCTCGCCTTCCGTACACGCAGCGCGCAGGAAGTCAGCAAGGACCGTCCCGTTCACGCGAACGTCGTAGCCGCGGGCGAACTCGCTGTCGTTCTCGTACTCGTTCACCGAGAGGCCGAACCGATCGGCGAACGCTCGGACGCCGTCCTGGAACGTCTCGTCGACGTTCGAGACGGACACGTAGTGGTCCGTCAGCGACCCTTCAGCGAGCCACGCGCCGACGAAGAATCCCGTCTCCGCGTCGAGCGGGAATCGTTCCGGGAGACCGACCGTACCGCCGGTCGGATAGACGGTCTCCTCGTCGAGATCGCCGGCGTCGAGCGCGTCGCGCTTGTTGCGGAGCTGATCCGGTCCGACCGGAGCGGTGTCAACGCCGCCGTCAGCGAGCGTCGAGGTGTACCAGTAGTCGGTCGCCGGGAGGTACTCCCGGAGGTCGACCTCGTCGTCGCCGTCGCTCTCGTACGATCCGACGACCGGGAGCCAGTCGCCCGCTTCGAGGTCCTCGCCGGTGACCGGGACGACCTCGTTGTCACGTCGGGTGACGAACGAGTGGGCCTTCGTCGCCCGGATCGTCCGACCGGATTCGAGTTCGAACCGAAGCAGTTCGTCCGGTGCGTCGTGGCGGCTGACCTCTTCGACGGGTTTCCAGCGTACCCCCTCGTCGCCGTCGAGGCTGAGCGTCTCCAGCCCGTCGGGTGCGAGCCCGACCTCGTGGTCGTCCACGGACCGGGACTCGCGGGACGTCAGTACCTCGTCGACGAGCGGACCGATCTCGACGACGTCGGTCGTTCCGTTCCGCCGAACAACGACGCGCTCGTCGTGCGGGACGCTCATCTGCGTCCCGGGCTCGCCGATCGACTGCGCGGAGACCGTACCGACCGGGTCGAGGGGGTCGACCCGCGTCCGCTCGTAGCGGTTCTCGACGCCCTCGGCGATGTCGGTCGCCTGCTCGATGGTGACCTCGCCGACCTCCTCGGCCTTCCGGTCGATGGCCTCGTACACCTCGGTCTTGAGCCGACGGGGGAGCTCGGTCGCCTCCACGACCGCCTCCATGTCGTCGGTGACGCCGTCGTACTCAGTCATCTGACTCCACCTCCAGCTCCGCGGCCTTGTTCAGCCCCGGACCGGCGTGTTCCGAGAGGTTCGTCGGCGGTTCGCGCTCGCCGAGGAACCGCTCCTTCTCCTCGTCGGAGGCGAACTCGGCGTCGACCACGCGGTCGACGATCCCGTCGACGTCGATGCCGTCCCCCTCGCCGGAGGAGACCTTCACGGGCGAGGTGCCGTCCTCGCCGAACTCGAACTGAACGATGCGGCCCGAGGTGTCCCGGACCGTGCCGTCGTACTGCGCCTCCAGCTCGGAGAGCGCGTTGATGAGGCGCCGCTGGAGGTAGCCGGACTTGGAGGTCCGGACCGCCGTGTCGACGAGCCCCTCGCGGCCGCCCATCGCGTGGAAGAAGAACTCCTCGGGGGTGAGCCCGCCGCGGTAGGAGTTCTCCACGAAGCCGTGCGCCTCCGAGGAGAGGTCGTTCGGCCGGTAGTGCGAGAGCGTCCGGTCCTCGTAGCCGCGGTTGATCCGCTCGCCGCGGACCGCCTGCTGGCCGACCGAGCCGGCCATCTGCGTCAGATTCAGCATCGAGCCACGCGCGCCGGAGCGGGCCATCACGACCGCCGGGTTATCGTCGCCGAAGTGCTGGTCGGCGATCTCGCCGGCCGAGTCGCGGGCCTTTCCGAGCGTCTGCATGATCTTCATCTCCAGCGTCTCGTCGACGCCGCGGCCCGGCAGCGATTCGAGCTCGCCGGCCTCGTACGTCTCGATGAGCTCCTGAACGCGGTCGTAGGCGCTCTCGATCGCCTCGTCGACCTGCTCTTCGGCCGCCGGCGGGATCGACTCGTCGTCGATCCCGATCGAGAACCCGAAGTTCATGATCGCGCGCATCGCCAGCGACGCGATCTCGTTGATGAACACGCGGGCGCGGGTCTCCCCGTACTCCTTCGTGAGCGTGTCGACGACCTCGCCGCCGAACGCGCCGACCGCGTCCTCGTCGATGGTGCCGCGGATTAGCTGACCGTCCTCGATGACGACGTCGTCGCCGGCCGAGGAGGTAAAGGAGAGGTCCAGATCGTCCGGGAGCAGCTCCGAGAACAGCGTCCGGCCGGTCCAGAACTCTCGGCCGTCGTCGCCGACGCCGTCGGCCTCGGGCAGCTCGTCGACGCGCGTGGCGCGGAGCAGGTCCAGCGCCTGCGTCTCGGTGAACTCGGGGTTCGAGTGGGTGAGCAGATAGGTTCCGGAGATGTGGTCCTGAATGGCGCCGATGATGTTCCCGCCGAAGCGGGGGGAGAGGATCTGCTCTTGGACGCGCATGAGGACGCGCGCCTCGGCGCGGGCCTCCTCGTTCTGGAGCGCGTGCATGTTCATCTCGTCGCCGTCGAAGTCGGCGTTGTACGGCGGACAGACGACGGTGTTGAGCCGGAACGTCTTGTACGGCATCACCACGACCTCGTGGGCCATGATGGACATCCGGTGCAGCGAGGGCTGCCGGTTGAAGATCACGATGTCGCCGTCCACGAGGTGGCGGTTCACCTCCCAGTCGGCCTCGACCTTCTCGGCGAGCTCCTCGCAGTTCTTCTCGGTCACCTTCAGGCGGCGCCCGTCGGGGCGGCGCACGTAGTTCGCGCCGGGGTGGGCCTCGGGGCCGTTCCGGACGTACTGCCGCGCCTCCTCGACGTTGCGCTCGGTGACGTTGAGCGTCTGGGTCATCTCCTTCGCCACGCGGTCGGGCACGCCGACCTCGTTCAGCGAGAGCGTCGGGTCGGGCGAGATGACCGTCCGGGCGGAGAAGTTGACGCGCTTCCCGGACAGCGAGCCGCGGAAGCGGCCCTCCTTCCCCTTCAGCCGCTGGCTGAGCGTCTTGAGGGGACGGCCGGAGCGGTGGCGCGCGGGCGGCGTCCCGCTGATCTCGTTGTCGACGAACGTGGTGACGTGGTACTGGAGCAGTTCCCAGAGGTCCTCGATGATCAGCTGCGGGGCGCCCGCCTCGCGGTTCTCCATGAACCGCTGGTTGATCCGGATGATGTCGACCAGCTTGTGCGTGAGGTCGTCCTCGGAGCGCTGGCCGTTGTCGAGCGTGATCGACGGGCGGGTGGTGACCGGCGGCACGGGCAGCACCGTCAGGATCATCCACTCGGGACGGGAGTGTTCGGCGTCGATGCCGAGGACTTCGAGGTCCTCGTCCGGGATGTCCTCGAACCAGTCGCGGATGTCCGAGGGCATCAGCTTGTTCATGTCCTCCTCGGTGAGGTCGACGTCAAGCGCCTTCTCGATGGCGCGGCGGTCCTCCTTGCGCGGGCGGAACTCGCCGGCCATGATCTCGTTGATCCGATCGAGGGCGATGTCGGTCGCGTCGGCGAGCTCCTGGGGCGAAGTGCCGGGGTCGTCTTCCTCCTCGTCCGGCTGCATCGCGGCGGCGATCCGCTCCGAGTACTCGCCCGAGAGCACGTCCTGGACCTCGTAGTAGGTGGTCGGCTTCTCGTGTTTGATGTCCGCCTGCGGCTCGCCGCAGAACGGACAGGTGGACGCCTTCCGAGCCTGCCGGACGGCGGCCTTCAGCACGTCGTGTTCGTCGTCGCCGAGCTCCTTCGCCCGCTCGTAGCGGTCGCGGAACTCGTCGCGCTGCGCGTCGTCCAAGGCGAGGCGCCCGCACTCCCGGCACGTCGAGCGGAGCAGCCGCCGGATGAGCTTCGTGAAGCCCACGTGAATGACGGGCGCGGCCAGTTCGATGTGGCCGAAGTGGCCGTTACAGGAGCCGGAGTGGGAGCCGCAGGTTCGACACTCCAGACCGGGGTCGATGACGCCCAGCCGCGGGTCCATCAGCCCCATGTCGATCGGATAGCCGTCGTCGTCGTACGTGTCGGCCGTGATCACCTTCGTCGCGGACATGTCCCGGTACGTCTCCGGGTCCATGAGGCCGAAGTCGATCCCGCCGAGCACTTTCGGTGTTTGCATTGACATCTAAATCGCGTCCTCCAGTTCGAGTTTCGGTCGGATGCCGAGGGCGATCATCTCGTCGAGCAGCAGCTTGAACGCGTAGCTGACCTCCAGCTCGTGGATGTCGTCCTCGTCGCCCGTGACCGGGTCGTACACGCGGCGCTGCTCGCGGTCCTCGACGGCGACGAGCCCCGTCTCCGCGGAGACGTGGACCGTCTCGGCGTCGGAGGACTCCAGCAGCCGCTCGTTGAGCACCATCGACGCGCCGTGGCCGATGATCGTGTCGCGCTCCATCTCCCCGACGCGCAGCCCGCCCTCGCGGGCGCGCCCCTCGGTCGGCTGGCGCGTGAGCACCTGGACCGGCCCGCGCGAGCGGGCGTGGAGCTTGTTCGACACCATGTGGTACAGCTTGTGGTAGAAGATCGTCCCGACGAAGATCTCGGCGTCGATCTTCTCGCCGGTGACGCCGGAGTACATGACCTCCTTGCCGGAGGACTTGAACCCGTGTTCCTCTAACCCGCCGCGAAGCTCCTCCTCGTCTTCGCCTTGGAACGGCGTCCCGTCGACCCGCGAGCCGCGCAGCGAGCCGACCTTGCCGCCGAGCATCTCGAGCACGTGGCCGACCGTCATCCGCGACGGCAGCGCGTGCGGGTTCATCACGAGGTCGGGGACGACCCCCTCCTCGGTGAACGGCATGTCTTCCTGAGGCGCGAGGTGGCCCACGACGCCCTTCTGTCCGTGTCGGGACGCGAACTTGTCGCCCAGTTCCGGGACGCGCTGGTCGCGCACCTTCACCTTCGAGAGCTTCGAGCCGTCCTCGCCCTCCATCAGCGTCACGGTGTCGACGACGCCCGACTCGCCCGAGCGCATCGTCACACTCGTTTCACGGCGCTTCTGCGGGGAGAGCCCGCCCATGTCGTCCGGCTCTTCGAGGAAGCGCGGCGGACTGGTCTTCCCGAGCAGGACCGACGACTCGTCGACCTTCGTCTCGGGGTTGACGAGGCCGTCCTCGTCGAGGTGGGTGTACGCGTCCTCGCCGCGGGCGCCGCGCACGTCCTGGTCCGGGATCTCGAAGCGGTCCTCCTGACCGCCGGGGTAGCGGCGCTCCTCGCCCTCGTAGGTCCGGAAGAAGTGCGAGCGGGTGAGCGCGCGGTCGACGGAGCCCTGGTTCATCACCAGCGCGTCCTCGATGTTGAACCCCTCGTAGGACATCACTGCGACGACGAAGTTCTGCGCCGCCGGCCGCTCGTCGAAGCTGATCTGGTCGGAGGTCTGCGTCTTCACCATCGCCAGCTGCGGGTAGTGGAGGAGGTGCTGACGCGTGTCCGGCCGGATCCGGTAGTTCGCCGAGGGGAGCCCGAGCGACTGCTTCATCATCCCCGCGCCCATCGTAATGCGGGGAGAGGCGTTGTGTTCGGGATACGGGATCATCCCCGCACCGATACCGAAGACGAGCTGCGGGTCGATCTCGAGGTGCGTGTGGTCGTCGGACACGTCCTCCTCGTCGACGGCGACGAGGATGTCCTCCTCCTCCTCGGCGTCGATGAACTCGACGTAGCCGCGCTCGACGAGGTCCTCGAACTCGACGTCGCCGCGTTCGAGGGCCTCGATCTCCTCGTCGCCCAGCAGCGGTTCACCGTTCTCGACGACGATGAGCGGGCGCCGCGCCCGCCCCGCGTCGGCGTTGACGATGACCTCGCGGGTCCGGTCTTTCACCGAGACGTTCACCATCTCCGAGACGTCGCCGCGGCGGCGCGCCTCGCGGATCTGTTCGGCGAGCTCGTCCGGGTTCTCGTGGGTGCCCACGAGGCTCCCGTTGACGTACACCTTCGCTTCGCGTTCTGCTTGTGCCATGATCAGTCGTCCGCCGTCTGTCGTTCGACGCCCTCGATGCCGGGGATCCCCTCGACACCCATCGACGCCAGTTCTCGTTTCAGCCCCTGTTCGTCCTCGACCGTCTGTGAGAGCTCCATCGCCTGCGCGAAGTTCTTCACGAGTCCGCAGTTCGGTCCCTCCGGCGTCTCGGAGGGGCAGATGCGACCCCACTGGGTCGCGTGAAGGTCCCGCGCCTCGAAGTGCGGCTGCGACCGCGACAGCGGCGAGCGCAGGCGACGCAGGTGCGAGAGCACGCCCATGTAGTCGGTGCGGTCGACGAGCTGCGAGACGCCCGAGCGCCCGCCGACCCAGTTCCCGGTCGCGATGGGGTGTTCGAGCCGTTCGGTCAGCACGTCGGAGCGGACCACGGTGTTCACCGTGAGCTGCCGGTTCCGCATGTTCGCGCGTTCGAGCTGGTACTTCACGTCGCGCGCCAGCTTGTTCAGGGCGGTGCGGAACAGGTCGCGCATGAGGTCGCCGGAGACCTTCAGGCGCTTGTTCGCGTAGTGGTCCTTGTCGTCGGCCTCGCGGCGTTCCAAGGCGAGCTCGAAGCACGCCTCGGCCATCCGGCAGAGGTAGTACGCCTTGTTGATGCGGACGTCCTCCTCGTCGACGCCCTCCTCGTGGAGGTGCGGGAGGAGGTAGCGGTCGATGACGTAGTTCGCCCGCTTGAGCTGGTAGTTCTTCCCCTGCCCGGAGGCGACGCGCTCACCGAGCGTCTCGATGGCGCCCTCGGTCGTCTGGACGTCGGCCTCCTCCAAGTTCTCCAGCATGAACTTCACGATCTCGGGGTCGTCGGAGACGCGGTGGACGATCTCCTCGTCGGATTCGAGCCCGAGCGCTCGGACGAGCGTCACGAAGTCGATCGAGCCCGAGACGGACGGGAACGACACTTCGAGCAGTCCCTCGCGGTTGCGCTCGCAGAGGACTAAGGCGCGGTACCCGCGGCGCTGGGAGAACGTCTTGGCGACCTGAATCTCGTCGCCGTACTTCGAGTCGTACTCCGCGAGGATCTTGTTCGGCGCCAGGTCCTCGGAAGTCATCAGCACGCGCTCGGAGCCGTTGACGATGAAGTAGCCGCCGGGGTCGACGGGGTCCTCGCCGATGTCGATGAGCTCCTCGTCGGAGAAGCCCGCCATGTTACACTTGTCGGAGCCGACCATGATCGGCATCCGGCCGACCTTCGTCTCGGTCGTGTCGACGACCTGCTCGGGTTCGTCCTCGCCGCCGCGCACGATGGACATCTCCATGAACACGGGCGCCGAGTAGGTGATGTTGCGGAGACGGGCCTCTTGGGGGTAGAGCAGCTCCTCGGAGCCGTCGGCCTCGCGGACGCGCGGCGTGACCATCCGCACGTCGCCGAGCTCGACGTACACCGGCTCTTGGCCCTCCTTGTCGCCGATGTCCGTCTCGATCGTCTCCTTCTCGTCGACGACCTCCTGCATGCCGCGGTCCAGGAAGTTGTTGAACGAGCGGAAGTGATGTTCGGCGAGCCGTTCGTCGGAGAAGTATTCGCGTGAAACCACGCGTCGGTCTTGCCTGTTCATGAGACGACCAGTCGGTACACGACCGCCTCGTCGGTCGTGCGGGAGTCGCGGACGATCTTCACCACGTCTCCGACCTCGGCCTCGTCGGGGAGCGCGGGATCCGTGCGTTTGATCTTCGGTAAGTTCGTTCTCTTCACGTCGTACTCCGCCAGGACCGCCTCGATCTCCTCGGGGTCGAGGAGGACGTGGTCCGGGACGAGTTCGTGTTGGCTTACGTCTACCATGGGTGCTGGTGGTGGGGAGAAGCTATCACGAGATACTACAGATATGTACATACGCCAGCGTCATAAGACTTACCAAGCGCCGCCGCGCGCGGCTCACGGGTCGCGGGGCGTTCGACACTCCCACACACGCGAGGTCGACACAAAAGGATATCGGCCGCGACTGCCGTCCGGCGTCGCGGCTCGGGGCCCGATTCCCTGTCACCGACCCGCACCCCCGTCAGGGATGACAAGCCTTATTTGCCAGACAGGGATACGAACTGATGCGACAAGCCCGGATGGTGTAGTGGCCCATCATACGACCCTGTCACGGTCGTGACGCGGGTTCAAATCCCGCTCCGGGCGTCCCCGGTTTCGGGACGCTGTCGCTTGTTTGCCCGGATGGTGTAGTGGCCCATCATACGACCCTGTCACGGTCGTGACGCGGGTTCAAATCCCGCTCCGGGCGTTTCGTTCCGATTAACCGACGAGCGGTGAGCACCGCGAACCGCGAGTCCGGTCGGAACAAAACCGTGCCTGAGGGGTTTGAATCTGAGGACGAGCGAGTCCGACAGCGGCTCGTCTCCCGAGCTACAGGCCCAGTTCCGCTCGGAGGTCGTCGACGAGCGTCTCGGTCTTCGCGTCCGGTTCCTCTTCGGTATCGACGGGAGTCCGACCGTCGTACGTCTCGTGGACCATCGAGACGCCTTCGGCGAGCGTGTCGAGGCCGTAGCCGCCCTCCAGCACGTACGCGGTGGCGGCGTCGGCGTCGTCGCCGAGCGTTCGAATCCGGTCGGTCAGCAGCGCGTACCCCTCGGAAGAGACGCGCATCCGCGAGATGGGGTCGTGGCGGTGCGCGTCGAACCCCGCCGAGACGATCACCAAGTCTGGGTCGAACCGCTCGACCGCGGGCGCGATCCCCTCGTCGACGGCGTACAGGTAGTCGGCGTCGCCGGCGCCCGCCGCCAGCGGGAGGTTCACCGTCGTTCCCTCGCCGTCCGCCTCGCCGGTCTCGTCGAGATCCCCCGTGTCCGGGTAGAGGCCGTCCTCGTGGATCGACGCGTAGAGGACGTCGCCGCGGTCGTAGAAGATGTCCTGCGTGCCGTTGCCGTGGTGGACGTCCCAGTCGAAGACCGCGACCCGGTCCGCGAGGTCGTCGTCGAGCGCGGTCTGGGCCGCGACGGCGGCGTTGTTGAAAAAGCAGAACCCCATCGCGTCGTCGGTGACCGCGTGGTGGCCCGGCGGGCGGCCGATCGCGAACGGCGTCCGCCTCGCGGTCGACCCGCCGAGCGCCTCGCGAGCCGCCCACTGGGCGAGCCCGGCCGAGGTGAGCGCCGCGTCCCACGTCCCGTCGCTGGCGACGGTGTCGGGGTCCCAGCTGCCGCCGCCGTCCGCCACGAACGACTCCAGCTCGTCGACGTAGTCTGCGTCGTGGACCGCCGTGACCGCCGTTTTCTCCGCGGGGTCCGCCTCGACGTACTCGACGCCGTGCCGCTTCGCGAGGCCGCGGCGGATCGCGCGGAGCCGATCCGGGTTCTCCGGATGTCGTTCGCCGGTGTCGTGGTCGAGACACCGCTCGCTGTAGCCGAACCGCATCTACTCGAACAACGCGAAGTACGTCTCGATGTCCTCGGCCTGTACCGTTCGTCGGTCCGCGTGTCGGGCCAGCGTCGCGGCCGCGCTCGCGACGTTGTCCGCGTAGTCCTCCAAGATGTCGGCCAGCGCGACCCGCGCGTCGACGCCGACGCGATACCGGTCGTCGATCCGGAGCCGAGCGATCCGGTCGATCGGCGCGACCGGCAGGGCGAGGTCCTCCCGACTGACGACCTGCTCGACGCCGAAGTCCGCCGCCATCAGCGTCTTCCGGCCGTCCGTGGTCGCTCGCTCGGCCGCGTCGACGGCCAGTTCCGCGCCGTGCGATTGGATCCGTCGGGCGAGCTCCTCGGCGGCGTCCGCGCTGACCCGGAGCTCCCCCGCGTTCCGCCGGATGATCCCGTCGACCGGCGCGAACGGCAACTCGACACTCATACACACAGTCGCGTCCGTGTATCGTATAACGCTTTCCGTTAGCCGCATCGCCGCCGGTGTCGGAACGGACCCGGAGCCGGAATCGGACCGGCGGAGAAGAGGGGGCGACCGCGGCGGCCGACCGCGTCAGAAGACGTCGTCCGCGTCGATGGTGCCGTCGCGCTCCGGCCCCCGGACCGTGATCTCCTCGCCGAGCCGGAGGCTCGCGTCGGTGTCGACCGCCTTCGTCTGCTGACCGTCGTCGAGGACGACCGGATCGCCGGTCTGGACGACCGTGCCGGTGAACTCGACGTCCTCGCTCGACCGCTCCGCCGTCGCGGCCGCCGCGCCGCCCTCGGCGCTCGCGGCGCTGCCGTCGTCGCCGCCGGACTCCCCCGCGACGGCCTCGGCGGCCGCCTTCTGTCCGTCTTCGGCGAAGGCGCCGAGGCCCGTCTCGTCGGCGCCGCGGTCGTCGCTCTCGGCGGCGGCCCCGGCCGCACCGTCCGCGACGCCGGTCGCCGCGTCGCTCCCCTCGTCGAGGACGGTGACGGTCGAGCGCCAGTTCGCGGACGCCTCCAGGTCGTCCTGCCAGCCGTCCTGGATCTCGACGTCGGTGAAGACGACCCGGTCGGCCAGCTCGATCTCGCGGTCGGCCTTGTCGCCCCACAGCGCGACGCGGATCTCGCCCGTCTCGTCTTTGATCCGAACGTTGCGGACCTGTCCCTCGCTGCCGTCGTCGCGGTCGAACGTCCGCTTCGGGTCGGTCTCGATGACGCCGCCGGAGACGTCGACCGTCTGCCCGATCTCGAGGTCGGCGACGTCGGTCGTTTCCGGCACGTACTCGACATCCTCGTCGACGCGCTCGACCGTGCCGCGGTCGCCGACGTGGAGCTCCAAGTCGCCGTCGCGCTCGCGGACGTAGCCGTCGCCGACCTCCACGACCTCGCCCGCGTCGAACTCCTCGGCGAGGTCGGCCTTCCCGTCCCAGAGCGTGACGCGGACGCGCCCCGTCTCGTCGCCGACGGTGAGGTTGGCCACGCGACCCTCGCTGCCGTCGTCGCGGTCGAACGTGCGGATCGAGTCGGTGTCGAGCACCTGGCCGACGAGGTCGACGTCGGACGCGCCGAGCGTGAGGTCCTCGACCTGGTACGTGTCGAGCACCTGGACGTCGACCTCGGCGTCCTCGTCGGGTTCGACCTTGTCGGCGCTCACTTCGAGACCGCTGTACCCCTCCTTGGGTCGGCCCATCACCCTGAGGACCTGTCCGACTTCGAGCTCCTCCTCCGCGGCCGCGGCCATGTCGTCCCACAGCGCGACTCGGACAGAGCCGGAGGCGTCGGCGACGTCGACGTTACAGACGCGGCCCTCCTCGGCCGCTTCGTCGTCGCGCTCGAAGGTCCGGATTTCGCCGATGGCGGTCACCTTCCCGAGGAACTTCACCTCGTTCATCCCCGGCTCGATGTCGGCGATGGTGTCGGCCTCCTCGTCGCGCAGCTCGTGCGCGATGAGCATCGCGGCGGTCTCCTCGTCGGCGAGCCCGCCCATCTGCTCGACCTTGTCCTCGACGGCGGCCTCGAACTCCTCGAACTCGACGTCGGTGTCGAGGTCCTCGTACACCTCCTCTATGGCTCCCATACTCGTCCCTCCGTGGTCGGCGAGGTCGCGCATAAGCGTTGCCGTTGCCCGGGGTTCGCGCCGGGACCCGATCGGTCGTCGCGGCGACCGATCCGGGTCGCGGTCGCGGCTCGAAGGCGTCTCATAGAGGCTCATGGGTCCCGTCGGTACAAAAGGTGTTCATCCCGCGCCGGGGTGCGTGCGGACCGGGGGCACGCGGCCCGCGGACCGTAACCGTCTTAAGTTCAACCGCGGTACGTGGAGATGAGTCCTGGTAGGGTAGTGGACTATCCTCTTGGCTTGCGGAGCCAGGGACCGGAGTTCAAATCTCCGTCAGGACGTTTTCGGACACACCAAACGGCGAGCGTAGCGAGCCGTGCGTGGGTCATGCGCGACACACTCAGTCCGTTATGACTCGGAGGCGGTGGCGCGTGCCTGCGAGGCCGCCCCGCGGCCGAGCAGCACGCGCGAGGGAGTCGGCGGCGACCGACGGGAGCCGCCGACGAGGCTGGGGAGGCGTGAGGTGCGGTTGCGGTGCTGTGCGGGGCGGGACTCAAAGGGGCAGCCGGGCGGCGGGCGCAGGTGACGCAAGCACCGCAGGGAGTGGAGCGACCGAGGAGCGCAGCGAGCGTGCGCCCGCCGCCCGGCTGGGGCTTTGACGCTGTTCGCCGTCGACCCGCAAGCAACTGTTTAGTCGTGCGGGTGGAAGCGCTCCATCGCGCGACGGACCGCGTCGGTGTCGCCGATGAACGTCACGCGGTCGCCGATTTCGAGGACGCTGTCCGCCGAGGGGACGTGGTTCTCCCCGTCGCGGCTCACGACGGCGACGAAGGTGCCGTCGGGGATCTGCGCGTTGAGGTCGCGGATGGTCTTGCCCGCGACCGCCGCCGAGGTCACCTCGATCTCCTGAACGTCGTGGCTGTCGCCGAGTTCGTTCATCCAGTGGGTGAGCGCGGGCCGCTCGATCTCGTCGTCGATGGCGACCGCGGTCGCCGTCGTGGCGTCGATGCCGGTGACGCCGATGCTGTCGAAGGCGTCGACGTTGTCCGGATCGTTCACCCGCGAGTACACCGACTCGACGTCGAACTTGGTGATAGCGAGCTGGCACGCGAGAAGGTTGATGTCGTCGTCGGCCGTCGTCGTGATGAATCGCTTCGCGTCGTCGATGCGGGCCTCGCGAAGCGTCTCCGTGTCGCTGCCGTCGCCCTCGTAGACGGTGAACCCGTCCGAGCGCGCGCGCTCGACCACCTCCGGGTCCGACTCGACGACCACGACGTACTCGCCCCTGTTCTCCAGTCGCGTGGCGAGCGCCTGACCGATCCGGCCCCCGCCGATGATTATCGTGCGCATTGGTGACACTCCGAGGTACTCTCCGATCTGCCGCGCGAGCCCCGCCTCGACGAGGACCGTCGCGAAGATGACCGCGAACACCGTACCGACGAGCAGCTCGCCGGCCGCGACGCTGCCCGCCAGCTCCAGTTCGATGGCGAACAGCGTCGCCACGCTCGCCGGGATGATCCCCCGCGGCCCGACGCTCGCGATGAACAGCCGCTCGGGGCGCGTGAACCGCTCGACGCCGACGGTCGCGAGGAACGCCCCCAGCGGCCGGAGGACGAGCATGACGACGGCGACGATCCCGATCACGCCGAGGCCGAGCCCGGCGATCGCCTCGACGTCGATCAGCGCGGCCAGCGAGATGAACACGAAGGATAGGACGATCGTGGTGGTGTTCTGCGCGAACCGCTCGATCTCCTCGCGGTTGTCGAGCCCGAGGTTCCCGAGGAGGATGCCGCTCGTCGCGGCCGCCGCGATTCCGGCCTCCGCGGCGACGGCCTCCGCGGCGGCGAACGACCCGATCGCGGCCGCGAGCACGAGGAACTGCGACGCCTGAACGTCGCGTTCGGGGACGAGGTCGCTGTCCAGAACGAAGTAGATGGTGACGGTGGCGAGCAGCCCCGCCGCGACGCCGACGCCGAACCGCTGGAGGAACGAGACCACCGTCGCGGGGACGCCGAGGTCGTCGAGCAGCAGCGTCTCGAAGATCACGACCGCGACGATCGCGGCCGTCACGTCGTTGACGATCCCCTCCGTCTCCAGCGCGGTCGCGACGTGGTCCCGCACCCGGACCACGTCGAGGATCGGCGTGATGACCGTCGGGCCGGTCGCCACTAGCAGCGCGCCGACCAGCAGCGCGATCTCCCACGTGCCGTCCGTGAACGCCCGGACCGCCGCGGCGGTGCCGAGGAACATCACGACCGCGCTGACGGTCACGAGCCGGAGCGAGGCCGTCGACGCGCGCCGGATCCGGTCGAGGCGGAGCGCGAACGCCCCCTCGAAGACGATGATCGCGACGCTGAGCCCGACGATGATCTCCAGTCCGTCGCCGAACGTCTCCAGCGTGACCAGCCCCAGCAGTTCGGGCCCCAACACAACCCCGATCGCGAGGTAGAAGATGACGCTCGGCACCCGGAACCGGTGAGCGAGCAGCTGGACCGCGAGCCCCGACACGAGTATCGCGGCGATCACCGGCAGCAGGCTGCTGGACACGTCGAGCGGAGGTACGCGGCCCGCCTCCCTTAGTGTACTGGTGGTCGGGGAGGGCGGCCGGAGCGATTCGCTCCCGACCGCTCACCCGCGTCGTCGGCCGACCCCCGTCTCGCGAGTCGCGGAACTCGCCATTTATCAGTCGGCGTCGCGGACCGAGAGGCGTGACCGACCGCGAGACCGGTCAGGACCGAGACGCTCGCGACGCGGCGGGCGCCCCAGTCGCGCTCACCGCCGGCGCCGCGCTGTTCAACGAGGGGGCGTTCCCCGCGGCCCGCGACGTCTGGGAGGGAGGACGGCGACCGGCGGACGGCGACGAGACCGACGAGACCGACGAACGCGACGGACGCGACGACGTCGAGCGACTGCGCCGGGGGCTGGCCGCGGCCGCGGCGGCGGCGCATCGCGACCGCGACGGCGACCGGTCCGGTGCCGCGGAGCGCGCGGACGACGCCGTCGCCGCGCTGGCGGGCGCTCCCGACTCGGGAGGCGTCGCGCTGGCCCCGGTCAGGGAGTGGGCCGAGCGGCTCGCCGCGGCCCCCGAGGGGGCGGATCCGACGAGCCCGCCGCAGATCCGCGTCGACGGCGAGCCGCCGACGTTCGACGGGCTGTCGCTCGCCGCGGTCGGGATCGCGGCACCGGCGCTCGCGAGAGCGGGCGAGCCGGGCGACCCGGGGGCGCTCGCCGCCGCGGCCGACCTCGCCCGCGAGGAGCGCGGGACCGGCCGGACCGAGTTCGCCGAGCTGCTGTTCGCGTACCTCCGGACGCCGGACGCGCGGCCGCAGATAGCCGCGCGGCTGAGCGATCGCGTCGATCGCGAGCAACGGAAGCGGCGCGACGTCGACGGCCTGTTCTAATCGGACGCCGAAGGGCGACGGCGCCGAGGAGCGACCGACCGCTCGCCGGACCGATCAGGCGTCGTCGTGGTCGGCGGGGAAGTTGGGTTCGGCGGGCATCTCGGGGTGATCGGCGTCCGCCTCGGGGGCGTAGTGATCCCCCCCTGCCTCGGCGTCGCGGTCGGGTTTGGGTTCTCCCTCGAAGGTGTAGTCGGCGGAGTTGTCGGCGGGGTCGTAGCCGAGCGCCTCGCGGGCGCGCTCGATCGAGTAGTAGCGGCGGTCGTTGTTCGAGATGCCGTACACGATCTCGTAGCCGTAGTCGGCTCGGAGACAGCGGTCGAACAGGTGCGCGCAGTCGCGGTGCGAGAGCCACATCGCCTGCCCGCGCTCGTACTCGCGAGGCGGGTGGTCCTTGGTGAGGTTGCCGATGCGCACGCAGACGACGCTCATGTCGAACTCGTCGTGGTAGAAGCGGCCGAGCGACTCGCCCGCGGCCTTCGAGACGCCGTAAAGGTTGCCGGGGCGGGGGAGTTCGTTGCCGTCGAGCCGGTAGTCGTCCTCGGGGCGGTAGAGATCTGGGGTGCGCTCGTCGGTCTCGTAGCCGCCGACGGCGTGGTTCGAGGAGGCGAACGCGAACTTCTCGACGCCGACTTCGGCGGCCGCACGCATCACGACCTGCGTCCCGTCGATGTTGTTCCGGAGGACGGAGTCCCACGGCGCCGTCTTCCGGGGGTCGCCGGCGAGGTGGATCACGGCGCCGACGTCGGCGACCGCCTCGCGGACGGCGCGCTCGTCGGTGATGTCGGCGACGTACCGGTCGGCGTCGGTGACCCCGTCGGGCACCTTTGCGGCCGGAAGGGGCTCTCGGTCGAGGAGCCGCCAGTCGTACTCGTCGCCGATACCGCGGAGGATGGCCTGTCCCACCCGTCCGCCGGCGCCCGTCAAGAGGACCGGCTCGTCCATTCGACTCTATGTGGGCGGGAGGACGGCATATATGACACGGTTCGGCCGGTAGGGCCGAACGCGGGCCGCGAAAGGGACGAAACTGGGAAGGGAAACTTCGAGACCAGACGCCTACAGCTTCTGCCGAGAGACCTTCACGCCGGTAGGGGTGACGATGATCTGGTCGTCGCCCTTCTGGACGATGTCGCCGTCGACCTCCTGGACCACCTGCCGGAGTTCGTCGTAGACGTGTTCTATCGTCCGGTCCGACGTGGAGTGGCGGGTGATGTCGGCGATGACGAAGTCGCCGTCGTACACGGCGTCTTTGATCGGGATGACGTCGCTCTGGTCGGCGATCTCGGCGAAGTGTACCTGCGTCCCCGTCTCCGCGTGCGCGTCGGCGAAGTCGTCCGCGTCGAGTTCGACGTAGTCGTCGACGGAGCGGCTCCCACCCCCGCCGAGGATCTTGCTCATGATGCCCATACACACCACACGACGAGGTCGGACATTAGTTCTTACGTCAGACGCACCGGCCGTCCGCCCCGCAAGCGGTCAGTCGAGCCGCTCTTGCCACTCCTGGACCCGCGAGAGCAGCTCCACCGGGGGGGTCGCCGCGACGTCGACGTCGCTCAGCTCCTCAAGCACGGCGCGGGTGTCGGGGTCGAGCCGGTCGCCCGCTGCGGCCCCCGCGGCCTCGTCGGCGTCGGACGACGCCGCGCGAGCGCCCGCTCCGTTTCTACCCGCTTCCGAGGCCGAGGCGGTCGTCGCCCCGTCCGTCGCTGTCGCCTCGTCCGCCGACGCCTCCTCAGCCGTCGACGCGTCGGCGTCGTCCCCCGAGAACGACCCGGACGAGAGGTCGAAGACGACCTGTTGCGTGCCGTTTCCGTCGCCGGCTCCGCCGTCGCCGGGAGCTGCACCGCCCCCGTTCGTCCCGGTCCGCGAGCCGCGGGCCTCGATGGCCTTCTCCTCGCGGAGCCGGTCTAAGACCTCGTCCGCCCGGGAGACGACGGGGTCGGGGACGCCCGCGAGATCGGCGACGTGGACCCCGTACGAGCGGTTCGTCGGGCCGTCGCGGACGGTGCGGAGGAACGTCACCTCGCCGTCGCGCTCGTCGACGGCGACGTGGACGTTCTCCACGCGCGGGAGGTGGTCCGCGAGCGTCGTCAGCTCGTGGTAGTGCGTGGCGAAGAGGGTGCGCGCGCGGACCTCGTTGTGGAGGTACTCCGTGGCGGCCCACGCGATCGAGATCCCGTCGTAGGTGGCGGTGCCGCGGCCGACCTCGTCGAGGATGACGAGCGAGTCCTCGGTCGCCGAGTGGAGGATGTTCGACAGCTCCTGCATCTCGACCATGAACGTCGACCGCCCCTGCGCCAGCTCGTCGAGCGCCCCGACCCGGGTGTAGATGCCGTCGACGAGCCCGACCTCGGCGGCGCGGGCGGGAACGAACGAGCCGGCCTGCGCGAGCAGTTGGATCAGCGCGGCCTGCCGCATGTACGTCGACTTCCCGCTCATGTTCGGGCCGGTGACGATGAGGAAGCCGCGCTCCGCGTCGAGCCGCAGGTCGTTCGGGACGAAGTCCGTGGTGCCCTCGACGACGGGGTGACGCCCGGCCTCGACGTCGAGCCGGCGCTCGTCGGTCAGCTCCGGGCGCGTCCAGTCCCGACGGGCCGCGTGGGTCGCGAGCGACGCGAGCGCGTCGAGCTCGGCGAGCGCGCGCCCCGCGTCCTGAAGCAGCTCGGCACGCTCGGCGACGCGCTCGCGCAGCTCCTCGAACAGCTCGTACTCCAGTTCGCCGCGGGCCTCCTCCAACCGGAGGATCTCCCGCTCCTTCTCCGCGAGCTCGTCGGTGACGAACCGCTTCGAGTTCTTCAGCGTCTTGATCTCGCGGTAGTGCTCCGGCACCTGATCCGCCACCGACTTCCCGACCTGAATGTAGTAGCCGTCCGTCTTGTTGCGGTCGACGGTGACGTGGCTGAGTCCGTGCTCGCGCTTCTCGCGTTCGGCAAGCCCGTCGAGCCACGACTTCGCCGACTCGTGGCGCTCGATCAGCTCGTCGAGCTCGTCGTCGTACCCCCGCGTGAGCAGCCCGCCGCCCGTCTTCGCCTTCGGCGGGTCCTCGGCGAGCGCCTCGGCGAGCTCCTCGCGAAGCGCGGCCGCGGCGTCGCGGTCGACCGCGTCGAGGGCGGCGGCCGCGGGCGAGTCGGCGAGCGCGGTCCCCGCCACCGCGTCCGCGAGGTCCGGCAGCAGCGCGAGCGTGTCGCGGACCGAGAGCAGTTCGCGCGCGCCCGCACTCCCGCTCGTCGTCCGCGCGGCGAGCCGTTCGAGGTCGTACGCGTCGCCGAGCACCTCGCGGAGCCGGTCGCGCGCGAGCGCCGCGGACGCCAACGCCTCGACCGCGTCGAGCCGGGCCGCGAGCGACTCGCGGTCGCGGCGCGGGCGGGTGAGCCACTCGCGGAGCAGCCGCCCGCCGGCGGCCGTGACGGTGTGGTCGACCGTGTCGAACAGCGAGCCGTCGGCGTCGCCCCGCATCGTCTCCGTGATCTCGAGGTTGCGCTGGGTGGTCGCGTCGACATCGACCCGGTCGTCGGCGCCGTAGGTGGTGAGACGGGTCATCGAGGCCAGCACGCCGGCGCCCGTCTCCTCGACGTACGAGAGGACCGCGCCCGCGGCGCGGACCGCGAGCGTCGAGTCGAGCCCGACGCTGTCGGCCGTCTCGCGGCCGAACTGCTCGCGGACCGCGTGCCCGGCGCGCCCGGGCGCGAACGCCTCCGCGTCGAACGCGGTCACGCGCCCGGAGAGGTCCTCGCGCACCGCCCCGAGCAGCTCGTCGTCGTTGCGCACCCGCGGCCCGGGCAGCACCTCGGCGGGGTCGAAGCGGTACAGCTCGGCGCGCAGCTCGCCGCCGTCGTCGACCGTCGTGGCGAGGAACCGGCCCGTGGTCACGTCGGCGAACGCGAGGCCGTAGGGGCCGTCGGCGGCGGGGTCGGTCTCGTCGTCCCGCACCACGGCCGCGAGGTAGCGCGCGTCGTCGTCGCTCGTTTCGAGGACGGTCCCGGGCGTGACGATCCGGACGATCTCGCGGGCGTGGTCGCCGCCCTCCGTCTCGTACTGGTCGGCGACCGCGACGCGGTAGCCCCGCTCGACCAAGGCGTTCACGTACGGCGTCAGCTCCGAGAGCGGTACGCCCGCCATCGGGTACGACGAGCCGTGCGAGGACTTCTGTGACACGGTGAGGTCGAGCTCGTCGGCGACCAGCTCGGCGTCGTCCGCGAAGAACTCGTAGAAGTCGCCGCACTGCATCGCGAGGACGTCCGCGTCGGTCTCCGCCTTGAGATCGAGGAACTCCCCGACGATCCCCGTTGCCATATGTCCGTACTCCCGCCGTGTGAGGGTAAAACCCTGCGGGTGTCCGCGCGGTCGAGCCTCGAATCCCCGCGTCCGCGCGCAGTCACCCCAACCGGTTCCGCTTCGTCGACGCGCGGTGGAACAGTCCGGACGCGCCGAACACGAGGGCGAAGAGAACCGCGTACGCGTACCCCGAGACGCCGGCGAACGGGACGGTCCCCGCCCACGCCGCCGCCGCCAGCAGCCCGCACACGACCGCGAGCCCGACGTAGTACTCGCTCCAGAGGATCTCGTTGTCCGAGACGACCTCCAAGTACATCTCCAACTGCCTGCTCTCCTCGGTGAGCGACACCAGCCCCCGGTCGGACTCGTAGTCGATGAACCCGCTCGCGGCCAGCTTCGGGAGGTGTGACTGGTGAAGCGCCGTGTACACTCGTTTGCGTTGCTTGTACGTTACCGCGGGCATCTCGACGCCGTTCTCCCACGCCGCCAGCTGCTCGGCGATGTCGCGGACGCGCGCTTCCGAGCCATTCTTTTTTAGATACTTGATGACGTTCCGCCGCCGCTCGTTACTCAGCGCGGTGAAAACCTCGTCGCGCGAGGGGCCGGCCTCGTCGGCTGCGGGCGAGCCCTCCGATCCGATGAGTTGTGGTGTCATAGGTCATTCATTTAGCTGCGTAGCAGGATGTCGCGATCATTTATATCAGTTTCGGTTAACATACTTTTGCCTATTCGCGATGCGCGAAGTCATACGATAAGCACCATATGAGTGCTTAAACGGGTTTCTGTGGGGAGTTGTGAAGTGAAATTTCACATGAATATTTATTTTTCCCAGATACTACTGTTTCTGTGACATTTGATTCAGGTCGTCAGGCTGACGGGGCGGTAGGCGGCGCATACATAGGTCAGTTCACCGCCCTTCGATGTGTATGAACGCGTCACGCGACACCATGCTGTTCCGACTCCGACAGGCCGCCCCGGCCGCCGTCAGCAGCCTCCGGCAGCCCGAATACACCGGCGAGAACCGCTGTCTCCCCTGTACGATCGTCAACCTCGGGATCGCGGCGGTCGGGGCGGCGGCCGCGGGAGCGGTCGGCGGACCGCTCTTCGGCGCGGTCGGGTTCGGCGCCGCGCTCGCCGCGATCTGGCTTCGCGGCTACCTCGTTCCGGGCACGCCCGAGCTCACGAAGCGGTACCTCCCGGAACGGGCCCTCGCGCTGTTCGGCAAAGCGCCCGGCCGGACGGGCGGCTCGGCCCGGGCGGCGGGCAGCATCGACCCGGAGGCGTACCTGCTCGACGCCGGCGTCCTCGTCGAGACGTCCGCGAGCGACGACTTCGCGTTCGCGCCCGACTTCGCCGCGGCGTGGCGAGCGGCGGTCGCGGACGGAGCGGTCGCGGAGCGCGACGGAGGTGACGACGCCGTCGGCCCCGGCGAAGTCGGGCGCGACGACCTCGCGGCGCTCGCAGAACTCACCGGGATCGACCGCGACGAGCTGTCGATCGACTGGCGGGGGGGCGCGGGGTTCGCGTACGCCGACGGCGAGCGGATCGGCCACTGGGAGTCCCGCCCGGCGTTCCGGGCAGACGTCGCGGCCGACCGCGTACTGACGGCGATCCGTGACGACTGGGCGGCCCTGCCGCTCGCGGACCGGAGCGGCGTCCTCGGCGCGCTCCGGCTGTTCGTCGAAGAGTGCCCGGCCTGCGCCGGAGAGGTGGCCCTCGAAGAGCGGGTCGTCGAGTCCTGCTGTTCCAGCTACGACGCCGTCGCGGGGCGCTGTGCGGGCTGTGACGCGCGGCTGTTCGAGCTGCGGCTACCCGAGTCGCTCGCCGCCGCGGACGAGTAGGGACGAGTAGGCAGGGCCGGGAGTCGGACGGAAGGACGGAGTGCGACAGAGAAGGAGTCAGTTTTCGAGGCCGGGTCACCGCCGCCGCAGCTGTCGCAGCACCGAGAAGCGGTTGACCCACAGCTGGACGGCGCTGGCGGCGGCGAAGGCACCGAGCGCGAGGCTGGTCCACAGCACGGGGTCGACGGCCGACACGAGCGGAACGCCGAGGAGCGCGGCGAGCACGACGAGCAGCGACCCCACCGCGAGCGCGCGGTACAGCTCGGACCACGTCGCGCCGCCGGGCGCGAGGATTTCCGTGTACAGGCGCACGTCACGCGCGCGTCGAGAGGGTTCGATGGTCTGCGAGTCGCGGTCGTACGTTATGACGCCCGCGTCCGCCAGCTTCGGCAGGTGCGACTGAACGAGCGACGTGTACACGCTCTCGCGGCAGCGCTTCGGCGGCGGGCTCTCCCCGGTCTCGTGACGGGCGACGAGCGTCGACAGCTCGTTGACGGAGACCGTCCCGCCGACGGAGTTGAGCTGTTCGATCGCGCGCCGCCGACGCTCGTTGGCGAGGATGGCGTACACCTGTTCGGCCGGAAGCACGTCGTTTCGGAGTTTCATAGAGTGGCCCCTGGGCGGCCGCGACCGGCGACGCCCGAGTTCTGCCCCTACTGCGTCAAGACGGGGTATATGTATGGGCACGTTACCCGGGAAGAGCGCCGAACGAGTGGCGAAAGTACGGGACTCCTGTCGGATTCGACCCGTCGAGTACGGTCTCCGTGCCGCGTTCTGAGGCGGCGGTACGGGCCTCTTACCGGCGAAACCGACCGAAGTAGGAACACCGGACCGCCCATCGAACGCGACCGTTGACCGGTTCTGTGAGACGTTCTATCGCGTGGATTCGGCCGTTCGACGGTGACGTGGGAGCGCGTAACTAGGTCGGTATCGCTCGGAGGGGAGAGTAACCGATTCGGTCAGCCCATCGCGGACGGGGAGCGGGTCGGGGGAGAAAGCATGAGCCAAGACACAAACGACACGATCGGACTCTCGCGGCGAAAGGTCCTCGCCGGCCTCGGCGCGGTCGGCGTCGCGTCCGCGGGCGCGGGACTCGGTACCACGGCGTACTTCAACGACACCGAGACGTTCGAGGGCAACACGCTCACCGCCGGGCAGTTCGACCTCCTGCTCGACTGGCAACAGACGTACACGGGCCCGAACGGGCTCGAACAGATCAACGCGTACCCGGACTCCAACGGTGACAGCGAGCAGGACATCATTCCGGACTTCGGCGGGTACCTCGCGGACTGGGTCGTCGACAACGGGGAGTACGACCTCCGCGCGGCCACGGACGCGTACAAGGACGAGTACTTCGCGGACCTGCCGGACGACTTCGCGGGCCCGCTGATCGAGCTCGACGACGTCAAGCCCGGCGACCACGGCGAGGTGACGTTCAGCGCGCACCTGTTCGACAATCCCGGCTACCTCAGGGTCGGCGGCGACCTGATCGAGGACAAGGAGAACGGTCAGTCCGAACCTGAGGCGGAGGTCGACGAGACTACGGGAGAAGACGAGGGCGAGCTCGCCGAGTCCATCGACGTGAAGTTCTGGTACGACGACGGCGACAACGCCTTCGAGGGGCTGATGGGCGACCACGACACCGTCATCGTCTTCGACCGCTCGTACTCGATGGTCGAGACTGACCCGTCGCTCCGAAACACGAACGACCAGTACAACCCCCAGAAGCTCCAGGACGCCGTCGACGGGGCCATCAGCCTCGTGGACCAGCTGGAGGCCGCGAACGCGAACCTCTCGGGATCGGATGCGATCAACATCTCCGTTGTCACGTTCGGTAACGACGCACAGGAGGAAGTGTCGTTAGGCACCGACTACGCGGCCGCTCGCAGCTTCCTCGAGACTCTTCCGGACAGCCCGAACTTCGACGAGAATTCCTCCGAGCGCGAAGGGACGCAGTTGGCCGAGGGGATCGAAGCCGCGCACGGCGTCCTCGAGGCCGGCGATTCAGAGGGTAAGTGTATGGTCGTCCTCGGCGACGGCGTTCCGTCGGGCGGACAGAGCGGTAGAGAGGCGGCAGAGACAGCCGCAGACGACGCCAAGGCGGACGGCGCGACGATCTACACCGTCCAATACGACCTCATTCCGGCCGTCGACGCCAACAACGCGTCCGAGATCACCGCGGCACGGGACCTGTTCGAATACATGGCCTCCGACGCGAACGGCACCGCGGGCCCGCGCGAGAAGCTCAGCTTCGGCACCGTCCCGAACAACGTGGCCGGCGCGTTCCAGCACATCGCCCTCCACAAGGCGGGCGAGGTCTGCCTGTTCGAGGGGAAGCTCAGCGACTTCCTCGACTCCGACGGGCTGCTGCTCGACGCCGAGCCGCTCTTGACGCTCGAGGAGTCGGACGCCGCGGGCCAGGGCGGGATCGACGACACGGACGAGACCCGACCAACGGTCGGCTGCCCCGACGTGAACGCGACGCCGTTCAGCGCGTGCTCCACGTACTACTTCGGCTTCGAGTGGTCGATCGACCCCGAGGAGGTGGGTAACGAGATCCAGACCGATTCGATCGTGTTCGATATCGGCTTCGGCGCCGAGCAGGCCCGCCACAACGAGAACCCGTTCGGTGTCTGTGAGAGCGGACCGCCGGTTGTCGACGAGTAGCCGAATAGCCCACTGAACGACCTCCGGACGAGCCTCGCTCGTCTACCCGGTTCGGCGCCCTCGGGCGGCCGACACGGCGGTTCGCGACCGCCGCCGGGAGTTCCCAATAAGGGATACACAACCATGAACGACGACACAATCGGACTCTCGCGGCGCAAGATGCTGGTCGGACTCGGCGCGGTCGGCGTCGCCTCCGCAGGCGCGGGCCTCGGCACCACGGCGTACTTCAACGACACGGAGACGTTCGAGAACAACACGCTCACTGCGGGCGAACTCAACCTCATCGTCGACTGGGCCACCTACGTCGACCAGGGGAGCTACGGTTCGAGCGCGACCTCGGGTGTGATGGACGGTAACACGGAGAGCTACGACTTCAGCGTTGGCGACGTGAAGCCCGGCGACAGCGGGACGTTGGCGTTCTGTCCGAAGATCGTCGACAACCCCGGATACCTCTGGATCGGGAGCGAGAACGGCGTCACGGACTACGAGAACGGCCAGCCCGAGCCCGAGATGGCGCCGGTCGACAATTCTACGGGCGGGAACATCGGCGGTCCGAACGACGGAGCGGGAGCGGGTGAGCTGAGCGAAAACATCCAAGTCACCGTCTCGTACGCGACCGGCATCGACGTCGATTCCGAGACCGGCGAGATCACCTGTATCGACGAGACGGTCCTCAATAACCCCTCGGACTACACCTTTGCCGACCTCGCCGCGGAGCTCGAGGCGGGCTTCCTGATCGATCCGATCCGGGACGCGAACGTGGACCCGTACCCCCCGTCCGAGGACGCGAGCGAGCAGGCCGGCCCCTGCCTCTGCATCCACTGGGAGGTCCCGACCGAGGTCGGCAACTGGATCCAGACCGACGCCCTCGAGATGGACTTCGGGTTCGTCGCCATGCAGGCGCGGCACAACGGCGACGCCGGGAACAGCACCGCCAACCCGTTCAACAACAGCAGCCCCTCGTAGTACAGTCAGTCAACTACCGGTCCGGACAGCCTCCGGAATCCATCGGCCCACGCTGGCGCGCACGACGGTTCGATTCCGTCGGTGGGTCCTCCTTCCCGGGAAGGTGACACGACATCATGAAAGACGACACAATCGGACTCTCGCGGCGCAAGATCCTCGGTGGCCTCGGCGCCGTCGGCCTCGCCTCCGCGGGTGCCGGCTTGGGTACGACCGCGTACTTCAACGACGCGGAGACGTTCGAGAACAACACGCTCACTGCGGGCGCTCTCGACCTCAAGGTCGACTGGGAGGAACACTACTCCTTCCCGCAGTACTACGGTTTCTCGAACCCAACAGACGGGCTGACGGTAAGGCGGTCGATGCCGGAAGAGGACGACACGACACCGTACACGCCACTTCCGGACCCGGCGAACCCGCTCGTCTGGGTCGCGACGGCGGACCTCGACGCGTACATGGACAACACCGCGATCGAGTCGTACCCTGACACGAATGGCGACGGGAGTCAGGACCCGTTCGACGCTACCACGAACGACGTCGCAGTCGGCGATGTCTGTACCGATGGGGCGGACCTCTCGGCGGACCTCGACCCGACGGCGGCCGGTGCGCTGCGGACGGACAACGCGGACACGTACAGTGACGGGTCGGCGCTCCCACTCGTCAATCTCCAGGACGTCAAGCCGGGAGACTTCGGTGAACTCACGCTGAGCTTCCACCTCTGTGACAATCCCGGCTACGTGTGGTTCCAAGGCCAGCCCACCACGGCTGCGGAAGGCGGACACACGGAGCCCGAAGCGAGCGACGCTGACGAGTCCGGGGCAGCGGACGAGTCGTACGATGTCGCTGCCGGCGACACGGTTTCGGACATCCTCGGCTCTGACGTGGAACTGCTGAGCGAGATTCAGACCGTCCTGTGGTATGACGACGGCGACAACGTCCTCGGCAGCGGCGGGGAGACCAGTTCCGGAAAAGTCGACATCGCGTTCCTACACGACCGGTCCGGGAGCATGGGAAACGAGGCGACGTTCCTCGAGAACAACATCGGGGACGTCGCAACCCAACTCGACACCTCGAACCTCGATGCGGCGTTTGGACTGATCGCATACGAGGACAACGGTGACGGCGATTCGACCCCGACCATCGTAACGACTGACATCACGACGGATTCCAGTCAGCTGGATTTCAACTTCAGTATCGAAGGCGGGACCGAGAACGCTTCGGAAGCGATCGAGTTCGCGCTGGACAACTTGACGTGGCGACAGGGTGCGAAGAAGATTCTCGTCGTCA
This sequence comes from Halorubrum sp. GN11_10-6_MGM, assembly GCF_005435165.1. GTDB lineage: Archaea > Halobacteriota > Halobacteria > Halobacteriales > Haloferacaceae > Halorubrum. Next base: position 68,505 of record NZ_SGUC01000015.1, read on the forward strand.
TCACCGATGAGGACGACGACGGGTCAGCCGCGGAACGTACCAGCGCACTCAACCGTATCGACAACGAGAACGCTTGCTTGCTCGCGGTTTCGCCAAATACCACGGGAGCGGACGAACTCAAGACGATGTCGGAGCAAGTCCAGTGTGGTGACTGGATCAATATCACCGACGGGCTCTCTACCCAGATCCTCAATGACCTCGTTGGCTTCATCACCACGGTCGGCGGCGAGGAAGTCATCTTTCGCGGCTCGTTGCTGGACACGCTGACGAGTCTTAGCTCGGGCAACGGGATTCCGCTCGACGGTGACGAATCGACCCCCTTCGACGAGATCAACGATCCGGAGACCAGCAGCGCCCGGGAATGCTACCAGCCGCTCACGACGAACTACATCGGGTTCGCGTGGTGGCTTCCGCCGTCGGTTGACAACGAGGTCCAATCCGATTCCATCGGCTTCGACCTCGGATTCTACACCGAGCAGTGCCGGCACAACGACGGCGACGGCCCCGAGCAGACGGCCTGATCGACCGGATCGCCCCGATCAGTCGAGCAGACGGGGCGAGTCGGCGCGGCTGTCAAACCGGACGATTGCGGGCGGGTACGGCGCCCGTACCGCCGGGTACGATGTCTGTACCGGACCGGGTAGGTCGCGCATACATACGAGCTCGGTGACGGTAAAGAGCGGTGAGACGAGGGAGCGTATCGACGACACGGCCGTTCGGAGCCGCGACGACACACAATGACACAGAAAGAATCGGGACTCACGCGGCGGGAGGCACTCGCGGGCGCCGGAGCCGTCGGCTTCGCGACCCTCGGGGCCGCCTCCGGACGGCGGACGGGGACGGACAACTGGGACGAGTACACGGACTACACGTACGCCCAGACGGACACAGCGCTGAATCTGCTCGTCGGGTGGCGGCGCACGGAGAACGGGAGTGTCGTCGATTCGAGCCCGGTGGGTTCGGTCGACGACGTCGAGACGGCCGGGATCCGGCTCGTCGACGTCGACAACGCGCTGCCGCACGATTACGGGACCGCGAGCGTCGGCCTCCGACTCGAAGACCCCGAGGACACCGCCCGCGTGTGGCTGCGGATCGATCCCGACCTTGACGGCCTCGACGACGCGAGCGTCGCGCTCGCGGAGCGCATCACGCTCACGGTCCGGCAGGACACCGGGATCTTCGGAATCGGCAGCTGCGGCGGCGCCGAGGGGGAGTTCGCGAGCGCCGGCGAACTGATCGCCGACGAGACGCTCGCGGACATCGCCGGGTTCGCGCTCGCCGACGGCGTCGAACTGCGTCCGGGACTCCTCGGCGACGGCTGTCTCGGGCCAGGCGAGCAGCGCTGCCTGACCTTCGAGTGGCAGTTCGACGGCGAGGGAGGCAACGCCGGACAGGGCGGCGCGGTCGACTTCCTCGTGGAGTTCGGCGTGGTCGACTGCGACGACGAGGGGAACCCCTTCGAGCGGAACGTCCCGACGGGCGGCGACGCCGCCGGAGGGAGCGCATGACCCCCGGAAGCGACGGCGGGCGGCGACCGGGCGGACTGAGCCGCCGCCGGCTGTTGGCCGGCATCGGCGGCGTCGGCGCCGTCGGAATGGCGAGCGGGCTCGGCACGGGCGCGTACCTCTCGGACCGCGAGACGTTCCCGAATAACGTCTTCGGCGCCGGCGAGGTCGGGCTGACGGTCGACGGCGACCTCACGGACGGGACCGTCACCGTCGGTCCGTTCGCGGTCGACCGAACGGCGTTCGACGACCGGCCCAAGCCCAAGGGGTTCGAGGTCGGCGCGTCGGCGAACCCCGTCCGGGTGTGGCTCGCGACGGAGTGCTCCGACGGTGACCCTCTCGGCGAGGCCCTCGAGGTCGAGGTCGTCGTCGACGACGGCGACTCGCGCGAGTCGTTGACGGACGGCTACCGGCCTCTCGCGGAGGTCGAGCGCCTACTCGCGACCGGAGTGCGGATCGACGACGGCTGCCTTGAGGCCGGTCCGGACGGGGGTTCGATCGCCGTCGAGGTCGCCCCGTACCTCCCGGCGGACTCACCCGACGTCAGCGGGAAGGCAACGGGTCTGACGTTCCGGTTGTACGCCGAGCAGTGCCGTCACGTGTCGGAAGAGCGGGCGAGCGCGCCGGGGGCGAACCCCTTCGCCGATGACGGCTGTGAGCAGACGTGCGTCCCCTGCGAGGACGAGAACGACGTCAAGGTCGGCTCGCTCACGCTCCAGTACCTTGGCGACGACCCGGCGACCGTGGTCGTCGTCGCCACCAGCGGCGGTGCTGAGGGTGTCGGAAACGGTGGCACGATCGTGTTCAACGGCGAAGTGGCGCCGAACGGGACCTTCGTGGTCAACGGGGCGAATGCCGGGACGAACACCCCAGGCTGGATCGGTCCGAACATCTACGTCGACGACGGCGGGAGCGACGACGGGAGCGAGGGTAACGAGAACGGCGGCGGCAACGGGAACGGCGGCGGCAACGGAAACGGCGGCAGCGGCGGCGGAAAGAAGCCCGCGGGCGTCAAGATCCATACGAGCTGCTCGGAGTCGCTCCGGGTCGGCGACGTCTACGGCGGGCTGTACGAGATCGTCGCGGCCGCGACCACCGACGACGAGCCGCTGTGCGGCACGGGGGCGAAATGATGACAACCATACTCACATCACCACGGACGAAACGCGCGGCGAACGTACTCGGGATCGTCCTGCTGATCGCGCTCGTCGCGCCGTTCGCGGCCTTCGCGGCCCCCGAGGTCGTGGGCGCCGACGAGAGCTTCGTCGTGCTGACGGCGAGCATGACGCCCGCCATCGCGCCGGGCGACGTGGTGATCGTCGCCGAGCGCGACCCGACCGCGATCGCGGAGGGCGACGTGATCACGTTCGTCCGCGGCACGAGCGACATCCCGGTGACACACCGCGTGATCGGCGTGGTCGGCGAGGGTTCGACCCTCGCGTTCGAGACGATGGGCGACGCCAACGAGGGCCCCGATCCGGGGCTCGTCCCCGCCGGGAGCCTCGTCGGCGTCGTGACGCTGACGATCCCGTACATCGGGTACGTGATCCAGTTCGCGGGCACGCAGTTCGGGTTCGTCGCGCTGGTGCTGCTCCCCTTCGGTCTGCTCGCAGTCACGGAGATCTGGTCGATCGTCCGCGACCGCGACGAGACGGGAGCGGGAGCTTCGGATGAGGCGGGAGCTTCGGCTGAAGCGGGACCTTCAGGTGAAGCGAGAGCCCTAGGTGCGGCCACCTCGACCGCCGTCGCTTCCGACCCGGAGTCGACGACCGAGGAGACCGCCCCGAGCGGTTCGGGAGGGATCTCGGTCGACGCCGTCGGCGGGGCGGCGGCGGTGCTCGCAGCGTTCGCCCCGTACGCGGCGTACGTCGCGTTCGAACTGCGCACCGCCGCCGCGATCGCGGTGGCGGTCGCGACCGCGACGCTCCTGCTCGGCGCGCTCGCGGCGTGGGTGCCGGCGAGCGGCGTGCTCGATCGGAGCGAGCCGAGCGCGGCGTCTGCGGGCGACGCGTCGGCGCCCCCGGCGGCCGCCGACGGCGGTGTCTCGGAGAGCGACGCGGCCGCCGACGAGGTCGACCGGAGCGAGGAGCCGGCCGCGTCCCCCGACGACGAGCGTGCGGAGCCGGACGAGGCCGGTCGCCGCGCCGAACCGGAGCGCCGCGCGTCCGCGACGCCACCGACGGGGCCGGACGACGTCGGAGAGGTGGACTGATGGCGGCGAACCGCGGACTGGTCGCGCTCGTCGCGCTGGCCGTGTTGGTGTGGAGCGTCGCGTTCGCCGGCGGAGCCACGGTCGCGGTCCTCTCGGCGAGCGCGGACGTGACGACGACGTTCGAGACGCCGGAGGAGCTGCGGGAATTAAACGAGTCGGCCGACGCCGGCGGTCTCGCCGCGGCCCTGAGCAACGGAACGGCGGGCGCCGGCGGAGACGAAGGCACGCCGGTGCCGAGCGCCGTCGGACCGCAGGGGAACGTTTCGGTTCCGAACGACGGCAACGTCTCGGCGCCGGCGGGCGACGACGGCAACGTCTCGAACCCGGGTGCCGGTAGAGCGACTCCCGGAGCGAGCCCGCCGGCAAACGAGACGGGCGCGTCCGGCAACGCGTCGAACCCGCCTGCGACTCCCGGAGCGACGGGCGAGACCCCGTCCGACCCGGTGGTCGAGAACGCGTCGTCGCCGGGACCGTCGCCGACTGCCGGTGACGGTGCGAGCGAAGCGTCGACGAACGGGTCCGCGAGCGGAGGGGGCTCGACCGGCTCGGCGGCTCCGACGGCTGGAGCTGACGATGCGGCCGACGACGACGATGTAACGAACGGCGAGAACGACGGCGGCGACGGCGCGACCGGTGACGGCGACGTGACCGGTGACGGTGATGCGACCGACGACAGTGACGCGACCGACGACGACGGCGCCACCGAAGACGACGGCGCCACCGAAGACGACGGCGCCACCGACGGCGATCGGGCGTCCGCGTCGGACCGCCCGGACAGCGAGCCGTGAGCGTGACCGCGCCGATCCGGTCGGGTCAGCGCGAGGACGGCTCCGGGAGGCGACCGTGTCGGTTTCGCTCGCCCCTCGGGACCAAGATCACCGTGCTGCTGCTCTTCGTCGTGCTGTTTCTGTGGGTGTTCGTCGCCGGTCTGATCCGCGGGCTCGGGTGAGTCCGCCGCAGCCCTCGAACGCGGGGCGTTCCCGGATCGCGGGGGCGTCCCCCGGAGTTATCACCCGGACCGGCGTAGCCCGAGACGACAGATGGCCGCCGTCGACGCCTACGCGTTCGTGTTCGTCGCGGGACTGATCACGGCGCTGGCGACCGGGATCGGCGCCCTCCCGTTCTTCTTCTTCGAGACGATCAGCGACCGCGGGAACGTGGCGCTGTGGGGGTTCGCGTCGGGGATCATGCTCTCGGCGTCGCTGTTCGGCCTCGTGCAAGAGGGGCTCGCGGAGGGGACGCCGGTCGAGATCGGCGTCGGGATGCTCGCGGGGGTCGCGCTCGTGGTCGTCGCCCACGACGTGCTGTTGGACGCCGAGGTCGACCCGCGGGAGTACGCGGAGGCGGATTTCAAGAAGCTGATCTTGATCCTCGGCGTGCTGACGGTCCACAGCTTCCCGGAGGGGATCGCGGTCGGCGTCTCCTTCGCGGACCTCGGGCTGGCGGGCGGGACGACGCTGTTCGGCTTCACGGTCCCCCTCCTCGCCGTGTTCATGACCGTCGCCATCTCGATCCACAACGTCCCCGAGGGGACCGCGATCTCGATCCCGCTGCGGTCGATGGGCGTCTCGAAGTGGAAGATGGTGTGGTGGTCGGTGTTCTCCAGCCTCCCGCAGCCGATCGGGGCCGTGATCGCCTTCGCGTTCGTGCGGTACGCGCGGGCGTTCCTCCCGTACGGCTTCGGCTTCGCGGCGGGCGCGATGATCTACCTCGTGCTCACGGAGTTCGTCCCCGAGGCGCTCGAAACGGGCGAAGACCTCCCGCGCGGCGGCAAGCCCGTCCTCGTTGGCGGGATCGCGCTCGGCGTCGCGCTGATGATCCCGCTCGCCTATTTATAATGGACGGGCGGTGCGGTGGCGCGTGCCTGCGAGCGACCGGAGCGAAGCGGAGGCCGCGAAGCAGCACGCGCGAGGGAGTCGCTGGCTCCCGGAGCGAAGCGAAGGGTGCCAGCGACAGGGCGAGAGCGAAGCTCTCGCTTGAAACCGGACGTAGTCCGGTGACGAGGCTGGGGAGGCGTGAGGTGCGGTCGCTGTGCGGTGGGCGGGACTCCGAAGGGGCAGTCGCGAGGTGGCCGGAGGCGACGTAAGCACCGCAGCGAGCAGCGCGAGCGAGGAGCGTGGTTCGAGAGAGCTTCGCTCTCTCGTCATCACGAGACGCCTTTAGTGATAGCCGAAAAATTTGTAATATTAGAGTGTAAGTACGAACTATGCCTGGACCGTCGAAAGATCACCTCGAACATCTGAGTGAAGAGGAACTCGATGAGGCGATCGATCAAG
>NZ_SGUC01000153.1 GCF_005435165.1 Halorubrum sp. GN11_10-6_MGM
GAATAGGACACCTGTTTTAGGTAATCTTGGAATATGAAAGTGCCCCTCTTTTTGCGATCAGTACTCCTGATTATATTGTTTCCTGAAGCTGACTCTATATAACTATGAAGTACCTTGTTGCGACTTCCGTAGTAGTCCTGTTGTCAGTCTCTTTTTCTCCGGATATGCTGATAGCACAAGCCGAAAACGTCTTCAAGAGAACCTATGAGGGTGAGGTTGTTCAGGCTTCGTATATAACCTTTGATGATTTCGAAAAAGCCTCTCTCAGCCGAGGCAGGCTTAAGTCCGAGGAGGTAAGCAGCAGTGCAACTATCCAAGGGGTGACGCTGTCCGATCTGTTGTCGGCTGCTTCGCTCGATCAAGTTACGCAATACCTTGGTAATCCGGAGTCCCTCGAGAAAAAAAATTTGGTGAGAGAAGGCTCATTCATCGCATATTTTCACTACGAAGGACTTAAGCTGGAGTATATC
>NZ_SGUC01000154.1 GCF_005435165.1 Halorubrum sp. GN11_10-6_MGM
GACGAAGGGTTCGCCGCAGCGCGTCGCGGCGATCGGGCGCTTCCACCTCGACGGTCGCCGAGCGCTCATACTCGTGCTGTCGGTCGCTCCAGGCCACGTCGGGCCGCTCCTCAAAGACGTTGTATCCGGTGCCGGTTGGGGCGTGCTGGCGGTGGTAGACCTCAACGGTCATGGTCTGAGCAGGGACGCGTCCAATGAAACTGGGAGGTCAGGGTGACTGCCGTCGGCGGGACCGCCGTTGGGACGTCGCGGCCACCAGCCGCCGGAAACAGAGACGCCCCTGGTGCAACACGACCACAGAGCTCATCCGTCCCCGGCACGTGCACGGGGGCCGGTGGGCCTTCCAAAGGTGGAGGGCGTTCGTACAGGGGCTTTCTCGCGGCAGTCAGGCCACTTCAGAGAGACACACCGAAGAGGCACTGGCTCTCACCGATTGGTCGGGGGCACCGTTTCCGGACGAGGCCGTCG
>NZ_SGUC01000155.1 GCF_005435165.1 Halorubrum sp. GN11_10-6_MGM
CCACAGCCCCGTGAGCACGTCCCCGAGCGAGGTCGACGAGGAGGTGCCGTCGTCCGGGGGGGACTCCCCTGCCTCATCCAGTGCCTGATTCAAGGCGCGCAGGCCAGAGCGGAACTGATTCGTAAGCCGATCGCGCGTCTCCTCCGAAAGGGCCTCGTACGCCCCGTCCCGAAGGGCCGTCAGGGCGCGGCGGTGGTGTTTCCGGGCCCGTTGCAGTTCCTCCTCGGGCCGGCCCTGCAACTGCTCGACCGCCTCCTCAAGACTCGACGCGGGACGGTCGAGAGGCAGTTTGGCGGGCGAAAACGAGCCCTCGGAACCGGAAGACGCCTCGTCAGACTGAGCGGACACCGTGGGGGCAAGCATATTGGAAAGAGCGCAGGCGATGGGCGACGTACCGACGGGCATGCGAATTCGCGCCGGCCTGCTGACTTAGACCGACACAGAATAGAAATAGGCATCCTTTGAAT
>NZ_SGUC01000156.1 GCF_005435165.1 Halorubrum sp. GN11_10-6_MGM
GGCGTGCGACGTGGCCATCCACGTGCGGTCGTCCCCAAACCTGGCCGCCCTCAACGACGTCCCCGGCACGCGCCTCGCGGAGCGCTCCCGGGCGCACAAGCCCATCATCGAGGAGCGCCTGTCGAAGCGGTGGTGCCTCACCCAGCACCCCACGAACGCGCACGCCCAGGCCGCGGACCTGCCGCTTGGGGCGTACCGCGACTTCGTCTACGGGGCCATCCTGCGCGACTGGGCGGCGGTTGAGGCGTACCAGGAGGAGCTCCGCCGGCGGCTCGAAGACGCGAGCACGGTGCGCGTGGTGGCCGGGGAGACCGACATCCAGATGAACGTGGAGCACATGCACGCCATCAACTCCGCCGGCCGCCACAACATGCCGAGCGGGGAGGTGTTCACCGCGCCCGTGCCCGACAGTGTGGAGGGCACGGTGCACTTCGACAAGCCGCTCATTCACCAGGGGCGCGAGAT
>NZ_SGUC01000157.1 GCF_005435165.1 Halorubrum sp. GN11_10-6_MGM
GTTATCTCCGCGACAGGGGCTTTCGAAGATTTGCGCGGTCTCCATGACCTGGATTGCTACGGTTTGATTGACCGGGATTACCGAACTGACGAAGAGATCAAGTCGCTCGAAGCCAAATCTGTCCACGTCACGCAAGTATCCGAGATCGAGAACCTCCTGATCACCGAAGAGGTGCTCAGGGTCTTCGCCGAAGAAAAGCATTTTGACGAGGCCGAGGACACAAGCGTGAACGTCCTCGTCGGGAAGGCGAAGGAAGCTGTTTTTGACAGGCTGGAAGAAGAGAAGGAGCGGCTGGCCGCCTCCATTGCGGCGTACCGCATCCGGCGAGTACTCGAAAGGTTTGGTCCCGATCAGGACGATAGAGAAGCCCTGAAGGACAGCTTCGAGGAGGTAACAACCGTCGACACAGATGTGATTTATCAGGATGCCGAAGACGAGATCTCCGCTGTTTTAAGGGACCGCGAC
>NZ_SGUC01000158.1 GCF_005435165.1 Halorubrum sp. GN11_10-6_MGM
CGCCCACATGCTCCTCAATGCGCAGGCGCTGGGCCACGGGGCCGTGGCGGGCGACCTCGCGGCCCTGCTCGGCGAGCGCGACATCTTCAAGGGACAGGGCGAGGCGCCGGACGTGGACCTCCGACTGCGCCTGGAGGCGCTCCACCGCCTGCGCCGCGGCGAACGGCCCACCCCCGACCATGCCCGCAGCTACGTGGTCCCCTACGGCGCCGTCGGCCACGTCCGCAAGGTGGCCGACCACTGGCGGGCCCAACTGGGGGTCTCCACGAAGGTGGCGGGCGACGTCGCGGTTACGGGTCTTTTGACCGCCTTCGCCTACCCGGATCGCCTCGCGCAACGGCGCGAGGGGCAAAGCGGGCGCTTCCGCCTCCGCACCGGCCGTGCCGCCACGCTGCCGCGGCCCCAGCTGCTGTCGGACGCCGACTACCTCGTGGCCGCCCCCGTGGACGCCCGCCGGCAGGCG
>NZ_SGUC01000159.1 GCF_005435165.1 Halorubrum sp. GN11_10-6_MGM
GGTGCATCGAGCGGACGATCGACACGCCGCCGCACCTGACGCTTGACGACGGCGCGGACCTTATCTTTACCGTCCACTCCGACCATCCGGAGATGGCCGACCACATCATCGGCGGCTCCGAGGAAACCACAACGGGGGTACACCGGCTCCGGGCGATGGACAACGACGGGGAGCTGCAGTATCCGGTGTATGCCGTCAACGACGCGGAGACGAAGTGGGACTTCGACAACGTGTACGGCACCGGCCAGTCGACGATCGACGGCATCCTGCGCGCGACCAGCACCATGATCGCGGGCAAGAACTTCGTGATCGCGGGCTACGGCCACTGCGGGCGGGGCGTGGCGACCCGTGCCAAGGGCATGGGCGCCAACACGATCGTGACGGAGGTCAAGCCGGCGAAGGCGCTGAAGGCGACCCTCGACGGCCATCAGGTGATGAGCATGGACGAGGCCGCCGAAAAG
>NZ_SGUC01000160.1 GCF_005435165.1 Halorubrum sp. GN11_10-6_MGM
ATATGACCCAGGTCCCGCTTCGAGAAGTGCAAAACTGTCTTGAGGCCCTTCTCGCTCGCGTGGAGGAGGGGGAAACGATTCTCATTACGCGGTCGGGACGTCCCCCGGTGCGTCTTGGACCTGTACAGACGGATGAAGACGCCCTTCCCTCACTCCAGCAGTGGCGCGAGGCCCTTCAGGTTCGTGGAGAGCCCCTCAGTGAAACAGTACAACGTCAGCGACACGAGGACCGATATTGATCCAATACGTCGACACCAGCATTCTCGCGGTGTACTACTGTCCAGAGCCGCTTAGCGAACGGGCCGAGCAGCGGCTTCGTGCGCTTCGCCCTCCGGTTGTAAGTTGGCTGACCGACGTCGAGTTGCATTCGGCGCTGGCGAAGAAGGTGCGGAAGAATGAACTGACGGACGAGGATGCCGAGCGGGTTCGAGATCTCTTCCGCACCCACGTGTCCCATGCGT
>NZ_SGUC01000161.1 GCF_005435165.1 Halorubrum sp. GN11_10-6_MGM
CGTCCATCTCGTGTTCGTCCTCGACCCCGAGACGGAAACGGTGAAGTGGCACGCGTCTGAGCCTTTTATCATGCAGCACGACCCCGACTTCATCGGCGACGGATGGATCGGGGTGTTTGACAACAACCGGGACCTTACGGCTCGGGGCACCATGCAGGGGGGAAGCCGCATCTGGGCCGTTCAGCCCCACACGGACTCCACGGAGGTGCTTTTCCCAACCCCGAAGTCCGATGCGTTCTACACGGAAGCAGGGGGGAAATGGCAGATGCTGAGCAACGGGAATATGCTTTTGACCGAAAGCCACGCGGGACGAATTCTGGAGGTCACCCCAGACGGTCGTACGGTCTGGGAGTGGATCCATCCTCCCCACGAGGGCTCGACGGTCCCTGCGGTGCAGGAGGGCACCCGGTACGACCTGTCTCCCGATGAGATCAACGAGTGGCCCTGCGCCTCGAAAGAC